>NZ_AWSA01000020.1 GCF_000576595.1 Intrasporangium oryzae NRRL B-24470
CGACGCGACGTCGCCCACCCCGTCGTCGCCTGGAGCCGGTTGCACCAGACCCGGCGGGACCCGGTCGCGCGGCGCCCGACCCGGGCTGCGCTCCGGCCCACGAACCGCCCGGCGCGACAGCCCGCCGCCGGCCGAGCATCAGGGGAGCTGGAAGGGCAGCTCGATGCCGTCGAGGCTGCGGCGGCACGGGCAGGTCGCCGTGGCGTCGTCCTCGTGGGCCGGCATCTGTCCGATCGCGTCGCGAAGCAGGCCCTTGAGCCGCTCGACGTTGGCCGCGAAGACGCGCAGCACCTCCTCGTGGCTGACCGCGTCGCCCCCCTCGACCCCCGCGTCGAGGTCGGTCACCATGGCGATCGTCGTGAAACACATGGCGAGCTCGCGGGCGAGAGTGGCCTCGGGCATCGCCGTCATCCCGACGATCGACCAGCCCGCCTGCTGGTGCATGAGGGACTCAGCCCGCGACGAGAAGCGGGGGCCGTTGACGACGACGAGGGTGCCCTCGGAGACGGCGTCGAGACCGGCGAGGCGCGCCGCGTCGACGGCCACCTGCCGGCCGTTGGGGCAGAAGGGGTCGGCGAACCCGATGTGCACGACCGGACCCTCGCCCTCGAAGATCGTGTGGCCGCGCCCCCAGGTGCGGTCGACGACCTGGTCGGGCACGACGACCGTGCCGGGCCCGTTGTCGACCTGGAGCGAACCGACCGCGCACGGCGAGAGGATCTGGCGCACGCCGACGGCCCGGAGCGCCCAGACGTTGGCGCGGTAGTTGACCCGGTGCGGGGGGAACCGATGGCCCTTGCCGTGGCGGGCCACGAAGGCGACGGACCGGCCCTCGACCTCGCCGATCACGAGCGGGTCGCTCGGGCGGCCGAACGGGGTGTCGAGGTCGACGGTCTCGTAGTCGTCGAGGAAGTCGTAGAGGCCGGAGCCGCCGATCACGCCGATCTCGGCGCGCGCGGCGGGGGCGGAGCTGCTGGGTCCCGTGCTCGGAGAGGTCATGACCGCAGCCTAGGGGCGCGGCTCAGCGCGCCCGACGGCATACGGCGAGGCTGGGGACGACCCCCGTGCGGCTCAGGAGGCTGTGGACGACGAGGCGGCCGCGGGCGCGGCGGTCGACGACGAAGTGGCAGAGGAGGAGGACGACGTGGACGACGTGGACTCGGACGAGCTGGAGGACGCCGACGAGTCGGACGAACCCGTCGCGGCCGATGCGGGAGCCGTGGCCGACGAGCCCTTGCCGCCGGAGGCGCGCGAGTCGGTCTTGTAGAAGCCCGACCCCTTGAAGGCGATGCCCACCGGGTGGATGACCTTGCGCAGCGCCTTCTCGGTGCACTCCGGGCACACCGTCAGGGCGTCGTCGGAGAACGACTGGCGGATGTCGAAGGCGTGACCGCAGGAGGTGCAGGCATACGAGTAGGTGGGCACGGGCTGACCTCGGGCTTCTCGGGGATGGGACCTGGGCCCGATTCTACGTCCAGCCGGCGAGTCGCCCGTCCCGGCTCACCTCGCGGATGCGCTGCTCGGTGCGCGCGCGGACCTTCGAGGTCGTGACGACGAGGAGCCGGTCACCGTGGCGGAACGTCGTGTGGGGCTGGGGCACGAACCCCTCACCCTCGCGCACCACGAGGGTCACGTTGGCCCCCCTCGGCAGCCTCAGCTCGAAGACCGCCACCCCGTGGAGGTGGGAGTCCTGGCCCACGCTGACCTGGATGACGTCGGCGCCGATCTCGATGAGCGAGGTGCTCTCGAGGTCGACGTCGACCGAGTGGACCTGCTCCGTCACGCCGAGCCGGCGGGCCACCCAGCCGAGCGTCGGGGCCTGGACGATGGTGAAGACGACGACGAGGACGAAGACGAGGTCGAAGATCCACTCCGTGTCGGGCGTGCCCATCGTCAGCGGCACGGTCGCGAGGACGACGGGGACGGCGCCGCGCAGGCCCGCCCACGACAGGAAGACCTGGTCGCGCCACGAGACCCGGAACCACACCGTCGACAGGACGACCGAGAGCGGCCGGGCCGCGAGCAGGAGGACGAGGCCGATGACGATGGCGGAGGTGAGCTGCTCGCCGAGCCGGGTCGGGTCGGCGAGGAGCCCGAGCAGGACGAAGAGGCCGATCTGCGCGAGCCACCCGAGTGCAGTCGCGAAGCTCTGGAACGAGGTCCGGTTGGGCAGCCCGCGGTTGCCGAGGACGAGCGCGGACAGGTAGGTGGCGAGGAAGCCGGAGACGTGGAGCGCCGCACCGGCGGCATACGCGAGGACGGTGAGGGCCAGGACCCCGATGGAGAAGAGGGCGGACGAGGTGCCGGCCACCCGGCGCAGCAGCTCGCCGCCGAGCCAGCCGACGGCCACCCCGACGACAGCCCCGCCGGCCAGCTCCAGCGCCGCGTGCCCGAGCAGGATGTACCAGGCCTGCGTCTCGCCGCCCGGAATCCCCTGCGCGGCGAACGCGACGACGAGGATGACGACCGGGGCGTCGTTGAAGCCCGACTCCGCCTCGAGCATGCCGGAGAGGCGCTTGGGCAGCGGCACGTTGCGCAGCACGGCGAAGACGGCCGCGGCGTCGGTGGACGTGACGATCGCGCCCATGAGCAGCGAGATCGTCCACGACAGGGGGAGGAGCGTGTGCGCCCCGACCGCGACGACGAGCACGGAGACGACGACGCCGACCGTCGAGAGGACCGCCGCCGGGGCGACCGACTCGCGGATGTTCGACCACTTCGTCGTCAGACCGCCCTCGGCGAGGATGAGCACGAGCGCCGCATAGCCGAGCACGCGGGTGATCGACGCCGAGTCGAACTGGATGCCCGCACCCGCGTTGCCGAGCGCGAGCCCGATGCCGAGGTAGATGAGCAGCGACGGGAGGCCCGAGCGGACCGAGAGCCGGACGGCGGCGACGGACACGAGCAGGACGACCGAGCCGATGAGCAGCACACGCGTGAGGTCGTCGAGCGTCATGCCCGACGACGTGAAGGACACGAGCGCGGTCACCGGCAGCTCCTCGGGTCGGTGGCCCCCATCCAACCACCCGCCCGGGGGGCCCATACGCCCCCGCGTATGCCGGGCGGCGCGCACCCTGCCCCAGCGCGGCCCGCGCGGGGCTGGGACCGCGGGTCAGCGGCATACCCGGTGGGCTCGTCGAGCGGGTCGCTCGGCGGGCCGCTTCGGGCGGCTCGACCCGTGGCCTAGGCTCGGGGCGTGTCTCGGTTGAAGCGTGCTCGTGGTGCCGTCCTGCTCGTCGTCGTCGTGCTCCTCATGGCGCTCGTTGGCGTCGTGATCCTCGCCATCTCGACGGTCCGCCAGACGTTCCCGCAGACGACGGGCGAGCTGAAGATCGAGGGCCTGACGAGCTCGGTCCAGGTCATCCGCGACGACCGCGGCGTGCCGACGATCTACGCCGACAACGCGGCCGACCTCTTCCGCGCGCAGGGCTTCGTCACTGCTCAGGACCGCTTCTTCGAGATGGACCTGCGCCGCCACATCACCGCAGGGCGGCTCTCCGAGCTCGTCGGGTCGAGCGGCATCGACAAGGACCGCGTCATCCGCACGATGGGCTGGCGGCGCGTCGCCGAGGCCGAGCTGCCCAAGCTCGCCCCCGAGACACGCCAGTACCTCCAGGCCTACGCCGACGGCGTCAACGCCTACATCAGCCGGGCCGGATCCCCCGAGAAGATGTCGCTCGAGTACACCTTCCTCAGCCGGACCAACCCCGACTACCGGGTCGAGCCGTGGACGCCGGTCGACTCGCTCGCCTGGCTCAAGGCCATGGCCTGGGACCTCCGCGGCGACTACAACGACGAGCTCGCCCGCGCGCGCCTCTCGCGGCGCACGACGTCGATCAAGCAGATCAAGCTGCTCTACCCGCCGTACCCCTATGAGCGGAACCTGCCGATCCTCTCGGCCGACGACTGGAAGCCGTCCGCATCAGCGGACTCCTCGCAGGCGGCAAGCGCCGTCCCGGCAGCCTTCCGCACCGCTGACGGCGCCGCGGCCCTCGATGCCGCGGCACGGGCCGTCGACGCGGTTCCGAGCGAGCTCGGCGCCGGACGCGACATCGGCTCCAACTCGTGGGTCGTCTCCGGGTCGCGCACGACGACGGGCAAGCCCCTCCTCGCCAACGACCCGCACCTGTCCCTGTCGATCCCCGGCATCTGGACCCAGGTCAACCTCCAGTGCCGCACTGTCAGCGCCGACTGCCCGTTCCGGGTCTCGGGGTTCACCTTCTCCGGGCTGCCCGGCGTCGTCATCGGGCACAACGACTCGATCGCGTGGGGGTTCACCAACCTCAACCCCGACGTGACCGACTTCTACCTCGAGCAGGTCACGGGAGACACCTACCTCCGCGACGGCGTGCAGGTCCCCGTCAGGAAGCGGACCGAGACGATCAAGGTGGCCGGCGGGTCGGACGTCACGTTCACGGTGCGGAGCACCGTCCACGGCCCGATCCTCTCCGACGCCGTCCCAGGCGTGGACGAGGCGGGCGACCGCGTCGTCGTCCGTGGGGCGCAGCAGACCAACCGGTATGCCGTGTCGCTGGCCTGGACGGCCCTCACCCCCTCGACGACCGGCGACGCGATCTTCGCCCTCGACCGGGCCCGCAACTGGAAGGAGTTCCGGGCGGCGGCCGAGCTCTTCGCCGTCCCCTCCCAGAACCTCGTCTACGCCGACACCGAGGGCCACATCGGCTACCAGGCCCCGGGCCGCATCCCGATCCGGCGCTCCGCGACGCCCGACGAGCCGCCGGGCTTCTGGCCCGCGCCGGGCTGGGACAGCCAGTGGGACTGGAAGGGCTACGTGCCCTTCGACGACCTGCCGCACACGTACGACCCGAGCGAGGGCTACATCGTCACGGCCAACCAGGCCGTGACGGCGAGCCCGACCCCGTTCCTCACGACGGAGTGGGACTACGGCTTCCGCGCCCAGCGCATCCGCACGCTCCTCGCGTCGACCCCGAAGGTGTCGCCGCAGGTCATGTCGCAGATCCAGGGTGACGTCCGCAACACGTACGCACCGACGCTCGTCGAGCGCCTCCTCGCCGTCCAGGTCGACGACTTCACGGCCCAGGCGCAGCGACTGCTCCGCGACTGGGACGGCAGCCAGCCCGGCGACAAGAGCCGTGACGCGGCCGCGGCGGCGTACTACAACGCCGTGTGGAAGCACCTGCTCGAGTACACCTTCGACGAGCTGCCGCCGGACATGGCGCCCGACGGCGGAAGTCGCTGGATGATCGTCATCGAGCAGCTGCTCAAGGACCCGAAGAACGACTGGTGGGACGACAAGACCACGCCGGGCGTGACCGAGGGGTCGGGCGAGATCCTCAAGCGCGCCCTCGTCGACGCCCGTCTCGACCTCGCCCGCAAGCTCGGCAAGGTCCCCGCCACGTGGCGGTGGGGGCGCCTGCACCAGCTCGACCTCAAGCACCCGGTCATGGGCGACCCGTCGGTCCCCGAGGTCGTGCGCAGCCTCTTCGACCGGGGCGGGATCGAGCTCGGCGGCGGCAACGCCATCGTCAACGCCAACTCGTGGAAGGCCTCCGACCCGGGCTACGACGTCACGTCCGGCCCGTCGATGCGGATGGTCGTCGACCTCTCCGACCTCGACCGGTCCCTCTGGGTCAACTCGACCGGTCAGTCGGGGCACGCCTACGACCCCCACTACACCGACCAGATCGACGCCTGGGTCGCCAACGAGCCGTTCCCGTGGCCGTTCACGGATCAGGCGGTCAAGGAGGCCTCGGCCGACGAGCTCACGCTCGACCCGGTCACCCCGACCGGCCCGAGTGGGTCCCTCAGCCCGACGAGCCCGGGGCAGTGACCCGTGGCGTGACCCTGACGAGGCGACCTGTCGTCGTGACCCAGCCGTCGACCGGGAGGTCGTAGTCGTCGCGCGGCAGGTCGGCCTCGCTCGACTCCCCCTCGTGGAGCAGGGTGATGACGGGCGCCGCCGGGTCGCGGTGGACCAGCGCACGGTCGTAGCACCCGCCGCCCTGGCCGAGCCGCGTGCCGTGCCGGTCGACCGACAGGCCGGGCGTGACGACGAGGTCGCAGGTCGACAGGGCGTCGAGTCCCAGCCAGCCCGCCTCGGACCCGTCGTGGGTGTCGCGGGGACGGCGCGTGACCGTCGCGCGGTCGCCGACGGCGCCGGGAGCGGCATACGTCCACTCGAGGGAGTAGTCGTCGAGGACGACGGGCACGATGACCTCGTGTCCCGCCTCGAGGAGCGCCTCGACGAGGCGGTCCGTGGGCGGCTCGTCGGGCAGGGAGACGTAGGCCGCGACGCGCGCCCGGTCGGGGACGAACCCGAGGACCGTCGCCGCGATCGCCTCGGCTGCGGCCTCCCGGCGGCCCGGTTCGGCGTCGAGCGCGGCAGCCAGGCGGGCGCGAAGGGCCCGCGCCGCGTGACGTACATCACGCTTCGTGGGGCTGGTCATGCTCGGCGTCTCCGTCGGAGTGGCCTGACCGTCATGAGGCTCATCGTAGGGTGATGACCATGAGTCACGAGGGTCTCGCCGCGTCTGTGGAACGAATGCGCCGCCGCGGCCTCGGCCCCGAGGCCATCCGCGTCTTCGCGTACTACTACGACCAGCTCGAGCACGGAGCCATGGGGACGATCCCCGAGAGCACGATCGAGCCGCTCGGCGAGATCCAGGCGCTGGGCGAGGTCCAGGTCAGCGACGAGCAGGCCCGCGGCGCCCTCTCGCAGACCGCAGTCATCAAGCTCAACGGCGGCCTCGGCACCGGCATGGGCATGTCCGGCGCCAAGTCGGCACTCGAGGTCAAGGACGGCCTGACCTTCCTCGACATCATCGCCCTGCAGGTCCTCGACCTGCGCGAGCGGTGGGGCGTCGAGCTGCCCCTCGTCCTCATGAACTCGTTCCGGACCTCGGAGGAGTCGCTCCGGATCCTCGACAAGTACCCGACCCTGCGCGTCGACGGGCTCCCGCTCGACTTCATCCAGAACGCCGAGCCCAAGCTGCGCCCCGACGACCTCATGCCGGTCGACTGGCCCGAGGACCCCGAGCTCGAGTGGTGCCCGCCCGGCCACGGCGACATCTTCGTCTCGCTCATGACCTCGGGGGTGCTCGACGCGCTCCTCGCCAAGGGCATCCGCTTCGCGTTCCTGTCCAACTCCGACAACCTCGGTGCGACGTGCGACCCGGACGTCGCCGCGTGGATGGTCGAGCACGACCTGCCGTTCGTCGCGGAGGTGTGCGAGCGGACCAAGAGCGACCGCAAGGGCGGCCACCTCGCGGTGCGCAAGTCCGACGGGCGGCTCATCCTGCGTGACACGGCCATGGTGGCGGACGGCGAGGAGAGCTACTTCCGCGACATCGCGCGGCACAGCACGTTCAACGCCAACAACGTCTGGGTCAACCTCGAGGTCCTGCGCGAGCGGATGCTGGCCCACGAGGGTGTCCTCGGGCTGCCGATCATCATCAACCGCAAGACCGTCGACCCGGCGCAGCCGGACTCACCGGTCGTCATCCAGCTCGAGTCGGCGATGGGCACGGCCATCGAGGTCTTCGAGGGGTCCGAGGCGATCCTCGTGCCCCGGACCCGGTTCCGCCCGGTCAAGACGACGAATGACCTGCTCGTCATCCGCTCCGACTTCTTCACGCTCGACGAGAGCTACCACGTCGTGGCGGCGCGGCCGGGCCCCGAGCCCTACGTCGACCTCGACTCGGCCTACCGCTTCGTCCCCGGCTTCGAGAAGCGCTTCCCCTACGGTGCGCCGTCGATGATCGAGTGCACGAGCCTGCGCGTCATCGGCGACCCCGTCTTCGGCAAGGACGTCGTCTGCGTCGGTGACGTCCTCGTCGACGGCCTGCGCCACATCCACGACGGTGCCGTCCTCGGTGACCGCCCCCCGTTCGGCAGCTGACGTGCGTAGCGTCGACGAGCACCTCGCGGCGATCCTGTCGTCGCTGACGCCTGCGGCATCGCAGACCGTCTCGCTCGCCGAGTCGCTCGGGCTCGTCGTCGCGGGCGACGTCGTGGCTCGCGTCGACCTGCCGGGCTTCGACAACTCGTCGATGGACGGGTATGCCGTCCAGTCCGTCTCGCTCGCAGGCGCGGCTGCCCGCCCGGTGACCCTGAGCCTCGTCGGCGAGGTCGCGGCCGGTGACGCGCCGACGGTCTCGGTGGGCAAGGGCGAGGCCGTCCGGATCATGACGGGCGCACCGATGCCGGAGGGTGCCGACGCGGTCATCGCCGTCGAGGACACCGACGGAGCCGCGACGGGGAGCGTCGAGTGCCGCGCCGAGGCGCCGGTGGGCCGGTTCGTCCGTCGCCGGGGGGAGGACGTCGCCGCCGGCTCGGTCGTCGTGCGCGCGGGCGACGTCGTCGGGCCGCGGACCGTCGCGCTGCTCGCCGCGAGCGGTCACGCGACCGTGGATGTCGTCCCGCGGCCGCACGTCGTCGTCCTCTCGACGGGCGCCGAGCTCGTCGAGCCCGGGCAGCCGCTCGGGCCGGGTCAGATCCACGACTCCAACTCCTCGATGCTGTGGGCCGCAGCGACCCGGGCCGGCGCGACGGCCGAGATCCGCTCCGCTGTGGGCGACACCGACGAGGAGCTGCTCGCCGTCGTCGACGAGGTCGTCGGGGTCGCCGACGCCGTCGTGACGAGCGGCGGGGTGTCGATGGGCGCCTACGACGTCGTCAAGAGCGCGCTCCGCTCGGAGGGCGTCGACTTCGTCCAGGTGGCGATGCAGCCGGGCAAGCCCCAGGGGTTCGGCTTCCTCGCCGGGCCGGGCGGCCGGGCGGTCCCGCTCTTCGCGCTGCCCGGGAACCCCGTCTCCTCCTACGTCTCCTTCGAGGTGTTCGTCCGACCCGCGCTGCGCCGGCTCATGGGTCACGCCGACCCCGTCCGACCGACGCGTCGCGCCGTGCTGACGAGCGGCCTGCGTTCGGTCGCCGGGCGACGCCAGCTCGCCCGGGCGGTCGTGACGACCGGGGCCGACGGCACGCTCGTCGCCGAGCCCGTCGCCGGCCAGGGGTCGCACTTCGTCGCCGACCTGTCCCGGGCCAACGCGCTGCTCGTCATCGCGGAGGACACGACCGAGGTCGGTGCGGGCGAGGTCGTCGACGCGATCCTCCTCGACGACTGAGCGAGTCGGGCGGTCCGTGACCGAGTCGGGCGGTCCGGCACGCCGGGCGGACTCACGTCGAGTCGAGACCATCCGGCATACCCGCGGGCGACCGGTGACATGATGGCCGCGTGGCTGACGACACCTCCGGACTGACCCACGTGCGGGCCGACGGCACCGCCCACATGGTCGACGTGTCGGCAAAGGCCGTCACCGCCCGGGAGGCGAGCGCGGCGGGGCGGGTCCTGCTCAGCCACGCGGCCGTCGAGGCGCTCCGCACCGGCACGGTGCCCAAGGGCGACGCGCTCGCCGTCGCGCGGATCGCCGGCATCCAGGCGGTCAAGCGCACGCCCGAGCTCATCCCGCTCGCCCACCCGATCGCCGTCCACGCCGTGAGCGTCGAGCTCGCCGTCGTCGACAGCGGGGCCGAGATCAGCGCCACGGTCCGCACCGCCGACCGCACCGGCATCGAGATGGAGGCCCTGACCGCGGTGACGGTCGCCGCGCTCGCCCTGGTCGACATGGTCAAGGCCGTCGACAAGCACGCGAGGATCACCGACGTCAGGGTCACGGCGAAGTCCGGCGGCCGCTCGGGGGACTGGCATGAGTGAGCAGCAGACCCACGGCCGACCCTTCGGCCACGGCCGCCGCGCCGTCGTCGTCACCGCCTCGACCCGGGCCGCCGACGGGGTCTACCCCGACCGGTCGGGGCCGGTCATCGTCGAGCGCCTGCGCGCTTGGGGGTTCGAGGTCGGGCACCCCGTCGTCGTCGCTGACGGCGACGCGTTCGGTTACGCCCTGCGCGACGTCCTGGCGAGCGAGCCCGAGCTCGTCCTCACGACCGGCGGCACGGGACTGACCCCCACCGACGTGACCCCCGAGCAGACCGCGCCGCTCCTCGACCGGCTCGTGCCCGGCGTCGCCGAGGCGATCCGGGCCGCCGGCGTCGCCAGGGGCGTCCCGACCGCCATGCTGTCGCGCGGGCTCGTCGGCCTGGCCGGGCACACCTTCGTGGCCAACCTGCCCGGCTCGAGCGGCGGGGTCTCCGATGCGCTCGACGTCCTCGAACCCGTGCTCGGCCACGCCCTCGACCAGGTCCCCGGAAGCGACCACTGACGTCCATGGGGACACCACGAGTCCGACGCCGCGAGGACGAGAGCGCGAGGGCGGGAGCATGAGGACGAGCGCATGAGGATGCCCTGGCGGCCCGAGCGTGACGGCCGCGCCCCGTGGCCGGTCGTCCTGCGCGACACGGCGGCAACCCCGACGATCGTGCTGCGCCCGCTCCGCCAGAGCGACGAGCGCGAATGGCAGCAGGTGCGCCGCGACAACGCCGCCCACGTCCAGCCGTGGGAGCCGACCCTGCCTCCCGGGGAAGCCTCCAGAGCGCCGGTCACCTTCCGCAACTTCGTCCGCGAGCTCGACCAGGAGGCGCGGGCCGACCGTGCCCTGCCGTGGTGCATCGAGGTCGGAGGCCAGATCGTCGGGCAGGTCCACGTCTTCGGGATCGTCCGGGCGGCACAGCTCTCCGGGGCGATCGGATACTGGCTCGCCGAGACCATGACCGGCCATGGAGTCGCCACGCGGGCGGTCGCCCTGGCGATCGACCACGCCCTCGGGCCGGCCGGGCTGCACCGGGTCGAGGTCAACATCCGCCTCGAGAACACCCGGTCGCTCGCCCTCGTGGAGCGGCTCGGCCTGCGCGAGGAGGGGATCCGCAGGCGTTTCCTCCACATCGACGGCGCCTGGCGCGACCACCGCAGCTTCGCCATCACGCAGGAGGAGCTCGAGGGCTCGACGCTCATGTCACGTCTGTCTCAGGTGTAACACCAGCCTCTTGCGCGACACGCGCGGAATATGCATGCCCTGACCGAGGGCGCACCCTACCGTGGGTCACGTGCCTGCCAGCAGCCTGATCTTCGTCGTCATCGTGGCGATCTGGGCTGCCTATCTCGTCCAGCACTTCGCGCGCCGCCGCGACAACGCCGCCGCCGCACGGACGATGGACGGCTTCTCCGACGGGATGCGCGTCCTGGAGACGCACGCCGGAGCCCCGACCGAGGAGCCAGCCCCCGCTCGCGGGCACGCGCACTCCGTGGCACCGGCCCGCGTCGTCCGACCGACCGTCGACGCGAGGCGATCCGTGCCGGCCGGGCCCCCGCACGGGCACGCGCCGCTCCTGGGCCGTCCCGGGGCTGCCGACGTCCCGGTGCACCATGAGGTCGAGACGACCCCGACGCCGGCCCCGGTCGTGTCGATGGCCCAGCGCCGCCTCCGGGCCGTCCTCCTCCTGCTGTCGCTGCTCTGGCTGCCGGTCTCGGTCGGCCTGGCCCTCGCCCAGGTCATCCGCTGGATCTCCGTCCCGTTCGCGGCGCTCACCGTCGTGGCCGTCCTCGTCTGGCTGCGCACCGAGGTCCAGGCCGACCGCCTGCGCCGGGCTCGCCGCCGCGTCCAGGAGCGGGTGCGCCGTCCTGCGCAGGCCCCCGTCCTCTCGAGCGACGACACCCAGGTCATCCGCCCCGAGGAGGTCGTGGCCTCCCTCGCCGACCCCGATCTCGTCCCGGGCTCGGTCGCCCACCCGGCCACCGCGGCAGCGGGGGCGGTCGCCCGGGCCGGCTCAACGGCATACGACGTGTTCGACGTCCAGGCCGGCGTCGTGGAGGTCGCGCTCGAGCAGCAGGCCGCGGTCGATGCGCCCGGCCTGCACGCCGACGGCACGTGGAGCCCCGTCCCCGTGCCGACCCCCACCTACGCGATGAAGGCGAAGGCCCAGCCGCGCCTCACCGAGAGCGGGATCCCGGCCGACGTCTTCGAGACGCCCGAGTTCGCCGACGAGGCCGACGAGCTCGACGACCGGGCGCTGTTCGCCCGGCGCGCCGTCTCCGGCTGACCCGCCTGCTGACCCGCCGCCTGAACCACTCGACTCGACCGCGGGTCGGTTTCGGAGGGTCGGGAGCACGCCCTCACACGCGGGCCGGCTCCCCACCCTCCTCGGCGTTCTCCTCGAGCTCACCCTCGAGCTCGGCCTCCGACTCGCCCGACAACAGGTGCTTGCCGACGGCGTTGGAGACGGCCGCGAACGGCACCGCGACGAGCGCGCCGACGATCCCCGCGATGATCGAGCCCGCCGCGATGGCGAGGATGACGGCGAGCGGGTGGACGTCGACGGCCTTGCCGAGCAGGAACGGCTGGAGGACGTGCGACTCGAGCTGCTGCACGCCGATGACGACGGCGAGCATGATGAGCGCGACCCCGGGGCCGTGGGAGACGAGCGCGAGGAGCACGGCGACGACACCCGACAGCAGCGCGCCGACGATCGGGATGAACGCGCCGAGGAAGACGAGCACGCCGATGGCGAAGGCGAAGGGGACCTTGAGGATCGCGGCCCCGAGCGAGATGCCGACCGCGTCGACGAAGGCGACGATCATCGTCGCGCGGACGAAGGCCGAGAGCTGGTCCCAGGCGATGAGACCCGACGAGTCGACCTTGTCGCGGGCCGCCCTCGGGAAGAGCCGCACGATCCACGCCCAGATCGTGCGGCCCTCGTAGAGGAAGAAGAACAGGGCGAAGAGCGCGATGAAGAGGCCCGCGACGAAGTGCGTCGCCGTGAGCCCCACCGAGGCGGCCGTGTCGCCGAGGTTGCCGGAGTTGCCGACCTTGTTCTTGAAGTCCTCGAAGTACTGGTTGAACTGCGAGTCGGTGATGTGGAACGTGTCGCGGACCCAGTCGCGGACCTGGCCGAGCCCGGCGGCGACCTGGCTCGTCAGGTCCGCGAGGCCGCTCTTGAACTGCGTCCCGACGACGGTGAGCAGCCCGCCGACGATGATGATCGTGCTCGCGAGGGTGATCCCTGCCGCGGCACCCGCCGGCAGCCGCCGCCGCAGACGGCCCGCGACCGGCGCGAGGAGCGCCGCCATGAGCACGGCGACGGCGATCGGCACGACGATCTCGGAGATCGAGCGCAGGCCGAGAGCGAGGGCGAAGACGGCGCCCGCGATGAGGAGCAGCCGCCAGGACCACTCGCTCGCGACACGCACGCCCTCGGGCACGGCGCTGGGGCCCGGTTCGGCGGGGGACATCGGGTTGTCGGTCACGACCACACCGTATGCTGCCGGGCCCCGTCCACGCCGCACCCCCGCTCTGGATGTGGCCGGGCCGTGACAGATCGGTGCGCGGTCGTCGGATCGGTGCGGGCTGCAGGGTGCACCGATCCGACAAGGGCGCACTCATGCGCCTAGGCTCGGGGGATGGCGGATCTGCAGCTGGCCGTGACCGGGTCGACGGGCTGGCTCGGTGGCCTCGTCGCGAGTGACCTCGCGGCCCGTGGTGTGGCCCAGCGGCTCCTCGTCCGCGACCCGGGTCGCGCCCCGGTCCTGCCCGGGGCCGTCGCCGTGCAGAGCGCCTACCGGGACCGGTCGACGGCCGAGGCGGCGCTCGCGGGGGTGACGACGCTCTTCATGGTGTCGGCGGCCGAGAACGCCGACCGCCTCGACGAGCACCGTGCCTTCGTCGACGCCGCGGCGGCCGCCGGCGTCGGGCACATCGTCTACGTCAGCTTCTTCGGCGCCGCGCCCGATGCCACCTTCACGCTGGCCCGCGACCACTGGGCGACGGAGGAGCACGTCAAGGCCTCCGGGATGGCCTGGACCTTCCTCCGCGACAACCTCTACCTCGAGTTCATCGACCAGATGGTCGGCGAGGACGGCGTCATCCGTGGCCCGGCGGGGGAGGGGCGTGCGGCGGTCGTGTCCCACGACGACATCGCCCGGGCCGCCGTCGCGGTGCTCCTCTCCCCGGCCGAGTACCGCGGGGCGACCTACGACCTCACCGGACCCGAGGCCCTCACCCTGGCCGAGATGGCCAGAACCATCGGCGAGGTCCAGGGCCGGCATGTGACGTTCCACGACGAGACGCTCCCCGAGGCGTATGCGTCGCGAGCGGCATACGGCGCCCCCGATTGGCAGGTCGACGCGTGGGTCTCCACGTACACCGCGATCGCGGCCGGAGAGCTGGACGGCGTCAGCGACGACGTCGAACGGCTCACGGGCCGGCGTCCCGTCTCCCTGAGGGAGTACCTCGAGTCGCAAGCAGGCCACCACTGACGTATGCCGCTCACCGCGGTGCCGTGCTCAGGCGGGCTCGGTCTCCCGGCAGAGGGCGGCGGCCTGGCGTGCGATCGAGAGCTCCTCGTTGGTCGGGACCACCGCGACCGTCACCGGCGAGCCCTCGGGCGAGATGACTCGTGCGTCGGACGAACGGGTCGCGTTGCGCTGCGGGTCGATCGACAGGCCGAAGTGCTCGAGGCCGCCGACGACCGCCGCGCGGACGCGGGCGCTGTGCTGGCCGATCCCGGCGGTGAAGGACAGCACGTCGAGGCGGCCGAGCTGGGCCATGTAGGCCCCGACGTAGTGGCGCAGCCGGTGGACGAAGACGTCGAAGGCCTGCTGTGCGTCGGCGTCGCCCTGCTCGATGCGTTCCTCGATGGCCCGGAAGTCGTTGACGCCGGCGAGCCCCCGCAGGCCCGACTCGGAGTTGAGGAGCCGGTCGATCTCGACGAGTGACATCCCGAGCTCGCGGTGGAGGAAGGCGTGCAGGCCGGGATCGACATCGCCTGACCGCGTTCCCATGACGAGGCCCTCGAGCGGGGTCATCCCCATCGACGTCTCGACGGCCCGCCCGCCGCGGATGGCGGAGGCGGAGCACCCGTTACCGAGGTGCAGGACGACCTGGTTGAGCTCCTCGACGGGACGCGCGACGAGCTCGGCGGCGGCGCGGGAGACGAAGTGGTGCGAGGTGCCGTGGAAGCCGTAGCGCCGGATCCGGTGCTGACGGGCGAGGTCGCGGGGGATCGCGTAGGTGGCCGCCTCGGCCGGGAGCGTCGCGAAGAAGGCCGTGTCGAAGACGGCGACGTGCGGCACGTCGAAGCGCGCCCGGGCGGCCTCGATCCCCGTCACGGCCCCGGGGTTGTGCAGCGGCGCGAGGGGCACGAGCTCGCGGATCCGAGCCACGACGTCGTCGTCGATGACGACTGGGTCGGAGAAGGTGGAGCCGCCGTGGACGACCCGGTGGCCCACGGCCCGGGGTTTCAGCGCGTCGACGTCGATGCCCTCCTCGCGGAGCCGCTCGGACATGACGGTGATCGCGGCCCGGTGGTCGGGGACGTCGCTCCCGGGCTCGCCGATGCGTTCGACGATGCCGCTCGCCTGGACGTGCGAGGTCTCGGGGACGAGCAGCTGGTACTTGAGCGACGACGAGCCGGCGTTGAGGACGAGGACGGGCAGGCCGGCGTCCGTCCCCGCGAGGTGCCCGCTCATCGGGCGTCCGTCGTCGACGCCGCGGCGGCCGCGGTCGGTGCCGTGGCGACGGTCGACTGGGCCTGGATGGCGGTGATCGCCACCGTGTTGACGATGTCCTCCACGAGCGCTCCTCGCGACAGGTCGTTGACGGGACGGCGCAGGCCCTGCAGGACCGGGCCGATGGCGACGGCGTGGGCGCTGCGCTGGACGGCCTTGTAGGTGTTGTTGCCGGTGTTGAGGTCGGGGAAGACGAACACCGTGGCTCGGCCCGCGACGTCGGAGCCGGGCAGCTTGGTGCGCCCGACCGTGGGGTCGACGGCGGCGTCGTACTGGATCGGTCCCTCGAGGAGCAGGTCGGGCGCCCGCTCGGCGACCAGAGCCGTCGCGGCCCGCACCTTCTCGACCTCGGCGCCCGAGCCCGAGTCGCCCGTGGAGTAGGACAGCATCGCGACGCGGGGGTCGATGCCGAACTGGCGGGCGGTCTCGGCCGACGACAGGGCGATGTCGGCGAGCTGCTCGGTCGTCGGGTCGGGGATGACGGCACAGTCGCCGTACACGAGGACCCGGTCCTCGAGACACATGAGGAAGACACTCGACACGGTCCGCACGCCGTCCCTGGTCTTGATGAACTCGAGGGCGGGGCGGATCGTGTGGGCGGTCGTGTTCACGGCGCCCGACACCATCCCGTCGGCGAGGCCGAGGTGGACCATCATCGTGCCGAAGTAGGAGATGTCCTGGACGATCGTGCGGGCCCGCCCGAGCTCCATCCCCTTGTGGGCGCGCAGGCGGGTGTACTCCTGCGCGAAGCGCTCGACGAGCTCGGGGTCCTTCGGCGACACGACCGTCGCGTCGTCGATGTCGAGTCCGAGCGCCGAGGCCCGCGCCCGGACCACCGTCTCCTCGCCGAGGAGGGTGAGGTCGGCGACGCCGCGGCGGAGCAGGATCGAGGCGGCCTCGAGGATGCGGTCGTCCTGGCTCTCTGGCAGGACGATGTGCTTCCGGTCGGCGCGGGCCCGCTGCATGAGCTGGAACTCGAACATGAGCGGGGTGCGCACGTCGGAGGCCGAGACGTCGATGGCTGTGAGCAGGGCCGCCTGGTCGACCCGCTCGGCGAAGAGGCGCCGTGCGGTCTCGATCTTGTTGGTCGAGTCCTTGTGGATCGAGCCGTGGAGCTGGGCGAGGTGCTCTGCGGTCCAGAACGTGTCGTGGTCGGTCAGGGCGATGGGCAGGTCCTGCTGGACGCCGGCCGACAGGCGCCGGATCGTGTCGGGGATCTGGTAGCCGCCCGTCAGGACGATGCCGGCGAGCGTCGGGAAGGTGCCCGACTGGTGCGCGAGCATGAGCCCGGGGATGAGGTCGGTGCGGTCGCTCGGGGCGATGACGGTGACGTCGGTGCGCAGGCGCGAGAGGACGTTGGGCAGGCTCATGGCGGCGACGAGGAGCCCGAGACTGTCGCGGTCGAGCCACGTCTCGTTGCCGAGGACGAGCGAGCCTTCCGCGGCCTCGACGAGCGCCCGGAAGCTGGGGGCGGACAGGAGCGGGCTCTCGGGCAGCGCTGCCGTGACGGCGAACCCGAGCTCCTCGAGGGCGGCCCGGGTCGGCTCGGTGAGCTCGGGGTCGACGCGGTTGGCGATGACGGCGACGGCGTGGGCGTGGTTGGCGCGCAGCTCGGCGATCGCCCCCTCGGCGGCCACGCGGACCTGCTCGGGGGTCCGGTCGCGGCCGTGCACGACGAGGACGACGGGGGAGCCGAGGTTGGCGGCCACGCGGGCGTTGAAGGACAGCTCGGTCCCGGTCGAGACGTCCGTGTAGTCGGAGCCGAGGACGAGGACGACGTCAAAGCGGCTGCTCAGGTGGCCGAAGCGCTCGACGATGACGTGCAGCGCCTCGTCGGGGTCGCGCCGGGCCTCGGCGTACGTGACGCCCAGGGCCTCGTCGTAGGTCTGGGCGACGCCCGGCTGGCTGACGAGCATGTCGAGGACGTGGTCGACGCCGTCGGGGTCCGCCCCCTCGAGGGTCGTGAGCGGCCGGAAGACTCCGACGGAACCCACCTCGCGGATCAGCGCATCGAGCAGCCCGAGGGCGACGGCGGACTTGCCCGTGAGGCCCTCCGGTGAAGCGACGTAGACGCTACGGCTCACGGGTCGAACCTATCGTGTCCGTCCCGGCCCCGCCCCGGCGCGTGCGGATCGGCGGACGTATGCCGCTGGGCCCGCGGGTGCCCCGCCGACCTCCCCGCGGGGCAGGGCCAGACGTCCCACCCGAACGACGGAATGGGCCGGGGTGCCGGAGTAGCCTCGGAGGCGGCCGGCACGGGGCGGGCGCCCCTGCCAGGGGCCCGACCTGAGGAGTGCCAGATGACCGCCTTCACCGTGTGGAAGTTCGAGGACCCGGCCGGCGCCGAGCAGGCCTCGCACCTGCTCAAGCAGGCAGAGTCGGAGGGGCTGGTGAAGGTCCTCGACCATGCCGTCGTGTCGTGGCCCCAGGGCGATCCGAAGCCGACGACGAAGCACAGCCACGACGCGACCGTGCGCGGTGGCGGCTGGGGTGCCCTGTGGGGCATGGTCGCCGGGGCGTTGTTCTTCGTTCCCGTCATCGGGGGTGTCGCCGGAGCCGCGATCGGCGCCATCAGCAAGGCGACCGAGGGGACGGGCATCACGAAGGAGCAGCTCGAGCGCATCCGCACGGAGGTCACGGAGGGCAGCTCGGCCCTCTTCATGGTCACCGACGAGGGCGACCTCGACCGGCTGGGCGACCGTTTCAAGACGATGCCGAAGAAGCTGATCGAGACCAACCTCACCGATGCCGAGCGCACCGTCCTGCTCCAGACGTTCGGCGGCCGTTGAGCGGACGGGTCACGACCAGGGGGCCTCGACGAGGAGCTCGAACAGGGGCTCCACGTCGAAGCCGCTCGTGCTGTTGGTCATGACCACGACGCCCAGTCCCCGGTCGGGGTAGAGGCGCATGATGTTCCAGAACCCGGCGCCGGTGCCGAGGTGCTCGACCCAGTCGCCTCGCCCACGGGTGGGGCGTCTGAACCAGCCGACGCCGTGGTCGAACGGCTTGCCCTTGCGGTTCAGCTCGCGCATCGCGCGCGTCGTCTCCGGCCGCAGGATGCGGGTCCCGTCGATCTCACCGTCGCCGAGGTGCAGCCTGAGGAAGCGACCGGCATCGAGGACGTCTCCGACGAGGCCACCGTAGGCGGGGCCGTCGACGTGGAACCGGTTGAGGGCGAGGTGGCCGGCGTGGCGCGGGCCGGCGACCCCCGCGGGCAGGAGGCGACGCAGGACCGGGTCGGCCGCCCTCGGTGCACGGACGTAGCCGGTCGCCGCGTTAGCGTCGGGCCGATAGGCGAAGCCCGTGCGGTGCATGCCCGCCGGTCCGAGGACTGCCTGCCGGACGTACTCCTCGAACGGCCGGCCCGCGGCCGTGCTGATGACCTCCCCGGCCGCGAGGTAGCCGAGGTTCGTGTAGCGGGCGGACTCGCCGACGGGGTAGCGGTAGGCCCTCCTCCGGGACATCACCCGTCGCAGCAGCGCTGCGGGGTCGGGCGCGCCGTCGCCGGCCGCATGGGCCCACCGGATGGGGAGGGGGTTCGCGAGCCCGGCGGTGTGGTCGAGCAGCTGCCGGACCGTCGGCTGGCGCGGCCCCGGGGCAGTCAGGTGGTCGACGTACGTGCCGACCGGTGCGTCGAGATCGAGCCGCCCCTCCTCGGCGAGCCGGAGCGCGGCCGTGGCCGTGACGAGCTTCGACAAGGAGAACCAGAGGTATGCCGTCGACGGCGTCGCGGGCCTGCCGCCGGCGAGGTCGGCAGCACCGAAGCCGCCGGCGAAGACAAGCCGGTCGCGGTCGACGACGGCGAGTGACAGGCCGGGGACGTGTGCGCGGCGCCTCAGGCTGGTGACAGCGTCGAGCAGGCCGGCATGCACCTCCTGCAGTTCACTGCGATTTCGTATTACCATTCCCACATGGTGCGATCTCGCAGTACATCTGTCAAGGCGCTTTCGCCCGCCGAGGTGCAGGTCGAAGGGGTGGACGCGCTGTTCCTCGTCTGGCTCGTGGCGCGGTCCACCGAGGACCTGCTCGACAGCGCCCTCGCGCCCTCGGGCCTGACCGGGGACGAGTATGCGATCTACTCGGTGCTCAGCGCGGCACCGACCATCACGCCGACCGAGCTGGCCCGGTGGCTGGCGGCCCCCGCCACGACGGTGTCGAGCTACGTCAAGCGGTTCGAGGCCCGCGGGCACGTGACCCGCGAGCCGAACCCGGATGACCGGCGGTCCTACCGGATCCGCCTGACACCCAAGGGGCGTCGAGCGCACCGCGCGGCCGGCGCACTGTTCGCGCCTCTCCGCACGGAGGTTGCAGAGAGGCTCGGCTCCCGGGCCGAGGACGCCCTCGAGGTCCTGCTGAGACTGCGGACGGTCGTGGACGGCATACGTGCTGGGGCGTGACCAGACGTGGGAGGTCAGGCGGGCTTGCGCCAGACCGAGACGTGACTCTCGCTGTCGTTGGTGAACGGGCTGCCCTGCCAGTCGGCGGTGCGGCGCTCGAGGTCCATCCCTGCGAGCTGCGCCATGAGGTCGCACTCGGCGGGCCAGATGTAGCGGAAGTTGCTGGCGCCGTAGGTCACGCTGCCGTCCGGGTGGCGCCGGTAGTGGTGCGACGTGCCCTGCTGGGTGGTGAGGTCGTAGGTGTCGAAGCCGACGTGGTGGCGCCCGACGTGGAAGGGGACCGCGGCCTGGCCGGGCGTGAAGCGTCGGATTCCCGGGACCCACAGCTCGACGACGAACCGCCCACCAGGTGAAAGGTGGCGGGCCGCGTTGCGGAAGCAGGCGACCTGCTCGGCCTGGGTGCGCAGGTTGCCGATGCTGTTCCAGACGACGTAGACGAGGGAGAACCTCCCCGGCACACTGCTCGTTGCCATGTCGCCCACGACGACGGGGATGTCGGCCCGCTTCCGGTGGAGCTGGTCGACCATCGGCTGCGAGAGCTCTATGCCGCTGACCGGGACGCCGCGCTCCGTCAGGGGGATGGCCACCCGTCCGGTCCCGATCGCCAGCTCGAGAGCAGGTCCGTCGCCGGCGAGATCGGCCAGGACGTCGACCGCGGGGTCGAGCACCTCCGGCGCGAACATGAAGGCCGAGCTCTCGTCGTAGCGCTCGGCAGTCTCGGCATCCCAGTAGTCGCTGCTCGTCATGACGGCAGCCTCGTACTGGAGCGACGTCGGCGGCCACTGGTTTAGTGGGTGTCGACCGACGGAACGGAGCGGGTTCATGAGCGAGTACACGGTCAAGCCACTCGATCCCGACACCTGGGATGCGTTCGCCCGTCTCGTCGAGCGGCACAACGGGGTCTTCGGCGGCTGTTGGTGCACGTGGTTCCACACCTTCAGTGCGGAGAAGACGTTCACCGCGGAGGGTAACCGCGCCCTCAAGGAGCGGTTGGTCCACGAGGGCCGTGCCCACGCTGCGCTGGTGTTCGACGCGGACGAGGCCGTGGCCTGGTGCGAGTACGGCAGCCCCGAGGAGCTGCCGAACATCTACCACCGCAAGCAGTACGACGCCGAGCTCGACCGGCTGCCCGACTACCGGATCACCTGCATGTTCGTGGACAAGAAGTACCGACGTCAGGGGATGATGGCGCTCGCCCTCCGTGGGGCTCTCGACCTGATCGCACAGGCCGGCGGGGGAGTGGTGGAGGGGTACCCGCACGACACCGAGGGCAAGACGGTCTCGGTCCTCTACAACGGCACTCGGACGCTCTTCGAGCGGACCGGATTCAGCTACGTCCGGCCCAAGGGCCTGAAGAACTGCGTGATGCGCATCGAGATCCCCTGAGCCGAAGGTCAGCCGACGAGGTCGGGCTCGGAGTGGACCCTGGCGCTCGCGGCGTCGGGACGGCGCCCCCCGCCGCGTTGGGCACCTGCGCCGGCGAGCACGACGAGGAGGATGCCCCCCACCTGGAGCGGTGCGGGCCGCTGGTTCAGGACGAGCAGCCCGAGGAGCACGCCGATGGCGGGTTCGAGAGCCATGAGCGTCCCGAATGCGCTCGTCGTCAGGCGACGCAGCGCGAGCAGCTCGAGGGCGAACGGGAGGACCGGGAGGAGGACGGCCAGGCCGGCGGCGGCCGCGAGCACTGACGGGCTGAGGTGCCCGGTGCTCTGCGGGATTCCGACGACGGCCGCGGTGAGAGCAGCGACGGGCACCGTCATCGAGAGGCCGCCGATGCCGGAGAACCGGTCGCCGATCCGTTGGGTGAGCAGGATGTACGTGGCCCACCCGACGGCGGCGACGCCGGCGAAGGCGAGGCCCGCGGGGTTGACGTCGCCGTGCCAGGGCTCGGTGAGCAGGACCACGCCGAGCAGGGCGAGAGCCGGCCAGACGAGCGCCCGCCTGCTGTGGCTGCGCACGGCCGCGACGGTGAGCGGGCCGAGGAACTCGACGGCCACGGCCGTGCCCAGGGGGATCCGCTCGATGGCGGCGAGGAACGCGATGGTGACGAGGCCGGTCGTGACGCCCAGGCCGAGCAGCGTCGGCAGGTCAGCACGCCTGACCGAACGCAGCGGGGGACGGGACAGTGCCATGAAGACGACTGTACCCATGCTGAGTCGGAGCCACGCCGTCCCAGCGGGTCCCACGGTGTCGATCACCGGCACCGACAGGGCAGAGCCGAGCTGCACCGACAGCATCGCCGCCAGGGCCAGTCCCCACGGTGGCACGTCAGTGTCCCCCTGACGCGATCGCGTCGGCGGCGAGGAGGCGACGGGCGACCCGGACCTCGGGTCCGAGCAGGCTCAGGTGGGTGACCAGGTCGTCGGTGGCGGCCTGGAGTGCTTCGGTGGTCATCGGGTCGAGTGCGTCGATGATGAACAGCGCCGAAGTGGTGTCCTCTCTCAGCTGCGTGCGTCGGGCCTGGCGCCAGTTCCATCGGCGGCACGTCACGCCCGCGTCGTCGCACCACACGACCTCGCCGGCATCCGGGTGCTCGACCACGGGGGCGCCAGCTGCGGCCGTGTCGAAGGGTTCGGCGCCGGTGGCCCGGACCAGGCGCGGGTAACCGGTGTAGCGGGCCAGGTCCTCCCCGCCGACCGGGACCTGGTGCAGCACCGACACCGCGTTGTAGATGTCGGTGAGCGGGTTCAAGCGCGGCAGCCCGTCCCCGGCACGCCGGAGGAGGGCCTCGAGGCTGTTGCGGGTCCGTTGGGGTTTCGCGCCGAACGCCCGGTACGCCTCTCGCCACGCGGCCACGTGCGGGACCTCCTCGACGGCTGTGCCGTCCAGCGCCACGCGAGCAGCGGCCTCCGCCGCCCGCAACAGCGTGTCGCTCGCCTCGTCGCCCCGGCCCGGGGTGAGCCCGTCGACCGCCACCAGCATGGCTCGGTAGTCGGGCCGCAGCAGGAACACGTCGCGGTCGACCGAGGCTCCGGCGAGGACGTCGTCCAGTGGTCGGCCCTCAGCCACCGTGCACCTCCGACCGGGGACCGGTCCCCACGCCCGGCTCGAAGACAGCCAGGGAGAACCTCGCCGGCTGCGTCCCCTGATTGGCGTACGAGTGGGGCAGGTCGCCCGCGAAGGTGATCGCATCGCCCTCGGTGAGGGTCACCGACTGGTCTGCCACCTCGACGGTGACGCTGCCCTGCTGGACCTGGATGAGCTCTTTCGTCCCCGCCGTGTGGGCCTCGCTCAGGTGCGCGTCGCCGACGCCCAGGGTCCAGTCCCAGAGCTCGACCACGTCGGGCGGCTCGGTTCCGGCGACGAGCACTCCGCGCCCGCCGTGCTCGCCGCTCCACAGGACGGCACCTGCACCGTGCCGGGTGACCCTGACCGGCCTGGGCTGGGGTCGCTCGACGAGTGACGGGAGACCCACGCCGAGCGCGTCGCTGATCCTCAGCAGCGTTCCGACGCTCGGGTTCGCGGCCCCCTGCTCCACGTTGACCACCATCCGGCGACTGACCCCGGCCGTCTCTGCCAGCTGGTCGAGCGTCCATCGCCGCGCCTGACGCTCCTGCCGGACCCGAGCTCCGATCGCCGCTGCGAGGTCGGCTGTCTCCTGATCCATGAGTGCAGCATAGTGCACTGCCGGTGCACTAGTGACACGTCGGCCGCTCAGGCGCCCGGGCGAACCAGCCGCTCGTCGGGGATGACGGCGACGCCGAGGATCTCGATCATGGCCTCGGGCTGCCACAGGGCCGTCGTGCCGATGCCGGCCATCGCGGGATAGACCGGTCCCGCGAGCTCACGCCAGACCTCGCCGATCTCCGTGCCGTGGGCCTGGTAGTCGGGGATGTCGGTGAGGTAGATCGTGATGCTGACGAGGTCGGACGGGATGCCGCCGGCCTCCGACAGCGTCGCCAGCACGTTGGAGAACGCCTGGCGGAACTGCTCGACGATGCCGCCCGGGACGATCCTCATCTGCCCGTCGAGGGCCGTCTGCCCACCGAGGTAGAGCGTGTTGCCGCTCAGCGTCCCGTGCGAGTACCCGCGAGGGGCGGGCAGGGACGCGGGGTTGACGGCGACGGGCGTCAGGTCGGCGGTCATCGAGGCTCCTCGAGCGAGTGGGAACGGCAGGTCGGGACGGCAGGTCGGGACGGCAGGTCGGGAGGGCGGCGGGCTGTCGTCGCCCACCGTAGCAATCTATTGACACTCCCTCAACGATCGTTACGATCGACGAATATCGCGCGAAGGAGCGCACGTCGTCCGGAAGGAGCCAGGATGCGCTTTGCCACCCTCGCTGACGCCTCGGGCTCGACCACGGCCGCAGTCCTCGACGGAGACCGCTGGCGCGCTCTTCCCGCGACGGACCTGTCCTCCCTGCTCGCGCGTATGCCGCTCGCCCAGGCGGCAGGGCAGGCCGGCCCCGCGCTCGAGGACCATCACCCCGTCCTCCCGCTGCCCTCGCCGACGAAGGTGATCTGCTGCGGCCTCAACTACGCCGACCACATCCTCGAGACCGGACGTGAGCTGCCTCGGTTCCCGACGCTCTTCGCGAAGTTCGCCGACACCCTCTCGGGGCCTTCCGACGACGTCGTCCTGCCGCCCGGCCTGCAGGTCGACTGGGAGGCAGAGCTCGCCGTGGTCGTCGGTGCGCCCCTGCGCGGAGCCGACATCGACACCGCTCGCGGCGCGATCGCCGGGTACACCGTCGCCAACGACGTGAGCGTCCGCGACTGGCAGTACCGCACGCTCCAGTGGTTCCAGGGCAAGGCCTGGGACCGCACGACCCCGGTCGGCCCGGTCGTAGTGACGCCCGACGAGGTCGACCCGGCTGCGGGTCTCGACATTACCTGTCGCATCAACGGCGAGGAGGTTCAGCGCGACTCCACCGCGACCCTCGTCTTCGACGCTGCGACGACGCTTGCCTACATCTCGACCTTCACCACGCTGCGCCCGGGCGACGTGGTCCTCACCGGCACGCCCGGCGGGGTCGGCGTCGCCAGGGATCCGCAACGCTTCCTCGAGGACGGCGACGTCGTCGAGACGGAGGTGGCCGGGATCGGCCTGCTGCGCACCACGATCCGCTTCGCGGCCGACAGCCCCACCCCCGCCTGAACCGACCTCAAGCACACCGAACCCCATCACGACCCCAGCGAGGAGCCCTCATGGAACCGGACCTCAGCAAGTACGTCCTCGTCGGCGACAACTCGATGTATGCCGCGCCGAGCGGTCTCGTCGTTCCCGTCGTCACACGCGCCGGCCAGGAGCCCGGTGACACGGGGCAGTCCGCCGGCGCGACGCGCATCTCCGGCGTCAGCATCCAGCACACGCCGGCGACGAGGCTGTGGTTCGGCAAGGTCAGCAACGAGGCCGGCTACCGGTCGGTCCCGCACCACCACGGTGAGGCGGAGACAGGCGGCTACGTCCTGTCCGGGCGGGCCCGGATCTACTTCGGCGAGCTGTTCGAGGACTACATCGACATGGAGGAGGGCGACTGGGTCTTCGTCCCGCCGTTCCTGCCGCACGTCGAGTGCAACATCGACCGCAACCGGCCGTTGACGTGGATGACCGCGCGCACGCCCGAGAACATCGTCGTCAACCTGCCGCAGGTGGCCGACACCGACCTGCGCGACTGGGTGGACCGTCCATGACCGTCGCGACCATGCCCACCCCGGCCCTGTTCGCCGCTGCCGCGACGCTCACGCCGGTCGAGGCGCAGCACTACGACCTGGCCTTCTCGGCGACGACCCAGGAGTGCCCGTGGCCGAAGGCGTACGGAGGCGACCCCGTCGCGCAGGCTGCCGTCGCCGCGATCCGCTCGGTCACCGATGGCAAGAGCCTGCACTCGATGCACTCCTACTTCCTGCGGCCGATCGACATCGGCGCGGAGGTCCGCTACGAGGTCGAGCTGCTCCGCGACGGCCGGGGCTACAGCACTCGGCACGTCCGCGGCTTCCAGAACGGCAAACCCGTCTACGTGTGCCTCGCGAACTTCGCCGCCGGCGAGCCCGGAGGGTCGTATGCCGTCCCGCTCCCTGACGCGCTACCGCGCCCTGACGACCTGCCGAGCAGTGCGGCATACCTCGAGGGGCGTTCCGGCGGCACGATGACCGACACGTCGAAGGCGTACTGGAGCGGGGGGCGCAGCTTCGACATGCGCCACGTGCCGGGGCCGGTGTACCTGACCGTCGAAGGGCACCGGCAGGCTCACCAGGCCGTGTGGCTGAGGCCGTTCGACGCGCTCCGCCCCGTCGACGGCCTCAGCGACGCCGGGCGCGACCAGGCGGCGCTCGCCTACGTCTGCGACTACACGATCCTCGAGCCGTTGCTCCGGGTCCTGGGCCATGCGTGGGCCGACCCGGGCCTGGTCACGGCGAGCCTCGACCACGCGATGTGGTTCCACCGGACCGGACCGGTCGACGGCTGGATCCTCTACACGCAGGAGGCGCAGGCCGCCGAGAACGGCCGCGGCCTGGCCACCGGCCGGCTCTTCGGATCCGACGGCACCCACCTCGCCACCGTCGCCCAGGAGGGCATGATCCGCCTCGCCCAAGGAGGGCAGTCATGAGCGCCGTTGCACCCGCACTGACCCCGTCGGCCCACCTCGACACCTTCGCGCGCGACCACCTGCCGCCCGCGGACCGGTGGCCGGTCCTCGAGTTCACCACCGAGGAGCTGCAGTACCCCGACCGTCTCAACGCGGCGACCGCCCTCATCGACGACCAGGTGGCGCGGCTCGGTGCCGACCGCGCGGCGCTGCGCACGCCCGACGGGACAACGTGGACCTACGGCGACCTGTTGCGTCGGGCGAACCAGGTGGCCCAGGTCCTCGTCGAGGACCTCGGCGTGGTCCCGGGCAACCGGGTGCTCCTGCGGGCGCCCAACGCGCCCTGGACCGTCGCCGCCTGGCTCGGCATCCTCAAGGCCGGCGGGATCGTCACCGCGACGTTCGCCGCGCTCCGCGCCGGCGAGCTGGCCCCGGTCGTCGCCAAGTGCCGCCCGAGCGTCGCGCTCGTCGACCACCGGTCGCTCGCCGACGTGGTGGAGGTGCGCGAGACGTCCGCTCCGGACCTGCGTGTCGTGTCGATCGGTTCCGGTGACGCGGACGACCTCGTGACCCTCGCATCGGGCAAGTCGGGGGAGTTCACCAACGTGGAGACCGCCGCCGACGACGTCGCGCTCTTCGGCCCCACCTCGGGGAGCACGGGCGTCCCCAAGATCACGACGCACTTCCACCGCGACATCCTCTCGATCGACAACACCTTCGGCCGCAACGTCCTTCGGCTCCAGCCCGACGACGTCGTCGCCTGCTCCGCCCCCTTCGCCTTCACGTTCGGGCTCGGGATGCTCGTCGTCTTCCCCCTCCTCGCGGGCGCCAGCTCGCTGCTCGCCGAGCAGGTCACCCCGGACGGGCTCGCCGACCTCGTCGCCGAGCACGGCGTGACGGTCCTCGCGACGGCCCCGACGGCATACAAGCGGATCATCGCGGTCGGAAAGGCCGGGCAGCTGGCCGGGCTCCGCTCCGCCGTGAGCGCGGGGGAGCACATCTCCGAGCAGACGTGGCGCCAGCTGCGGGACGAGATCGGCCTCGCCGTCATCGACGGGATCGGCGCCACCGAGCTGCTGCACATCTTCATCTCCGCCGCCGGCGCGGACATCCGGCCAGGCGCGACCGGTAAGGCGGTGCCCGGCTACCGCGCCACCATCCTCGACGACGACGGCGCCGAGGTGCCTCCGGGCGTCGAGGGCCGTCTCGCCGTGATCGGGCCCGTCGGCTGCCGCTACCTCGACGACGAGCGCCAGCTCGACTACGTGGTCGGCGGCTGGAACGTCACCGGAGACACGTTCGTCCGCGACGAGGACGGCTACTTCTACTACCGGGCCCGCACGGACAACATGATCGTGTCGTCCGGATACAACATCGCCGCGCCCGAGGTCGAGGCGGCGATCGACCGTCACCCCGACGTCGCGGAGTGCGCCGTCGTCGCGCGCCCCGACGCGGAGCGAGGGACCGTGGTCTGCGCCTTCGTCGTGCTCAAGGACGGCGTCACCGGAGACGCCGCCAAGGCCAAGGACATCCAGGACTTCGTCAAGCAGCAGATCGCCCCCTACAAGTACCCCCGGGACGTCCGGTTCACCGAGTCCCTCCCGCGGAACACGAGCGGCAAGCTCCAGCACTACCAGCTGCGACGACAGGTCCAGGCCGAGTACGAGGCGGCCCGCTCATGAGGATCGCGATCGCGGGCGGAGGCCCGGGCGGCCTGTACTTCGCCGCGCTGATGAAGCAGCTCGACCCGTCCCACGACGTGACCGTGTGGGAGCGCAACGCACCGGACGACACGTTCGGCTTCGGCGTCGTGTTCTCCGACGAGACCCTCGGGGGGATCGAGAGCGCAGACACCGAGATCTACAGCCGCATGGAGCGCCGGTTCGCTCGCTGGACCGACATCGACGTCGACGTCGACGGCCACGAGTTCACCATCGGCGGACAGGGGTTCGCGGCGATGAGCCGCAAGGAGCTCCTCCAGATCCTCCAGCAGCGCGCGGCCCAGCTCGGGGTCACCGTCCACTACCGCACGGTGGCGCCGGACGTCGAGGAGCTGCGCAACGGGTACGACCTCGTCATCGCGGCCGACGGCCTGAACTCGGTGATCCGCACCGCGTGCGCCGACGTCTTCCGGCCGACGCTCGACCGCCGGCACAACAAGTACATCTGGTTCGGCACCGACCTGGTCTTCGAGGCGTTCCAGTTCATCGTCCGCAACACGGAGTGGGGGACGATGCAGATCCACGGCTACCCCTACTCGGACCAGGGCTCGACCTTCATCGTCGAGATGCACGAGGACGTCTGGCGTCGTGCCGGTTTCGACACGACGGAGCATGACGCCTTCCCACCGGGGGTCTCGGACGAGTATGCCGTCGAGCGAGTCAGGGAGATCTTCCGCGACGAGCTCAAGGGGCACCAGGTCCTGACCAACAACTCCAAGTGGCTGAGCTTCCACACCGTGCGCAACGAGCGCTGGCACAGCGGCAACGTCGTGCTGCTCGGTGACGCCGCCCACACGGCGCACTTCTCGATCGGCTCGGGCACCAAGCTCGCCATGGAGGACGCGCTGGCGCTCGCGGCGTGCCTCCACGAGCACGGCAGCGTCGAGGCCGCCCTCACGGCATACGAGACGGAGCGCCGTCCCGTCGTCGAGTCCACGCAGCGCGCCGCGCAGGCGTCCCTCGAGTGGTTCGAGAACATCGGGATGTATGCCGGTCAGGACCCTTCGCAGTTCGTCTTCAACCTCCTGACGCGGTCGCGCCGGATCACCTTCGAGAACCTCAAGGAGCGCGACGAGGAGTTCGCGGCGCGGATGGAGGCGGAGTTCGCGCGCCAGCAGGGCTCGACTCAAGTCACTCCGGCGATGTTCCAGCCCGCACGGATCGGGCCCCTGGAGCTGAAGAACCGGATCATCGTGTCGCCGATGGACATGTACTGCGCGGTCGACGGTGTCCCCGGGGAGTTCCACCTCGTGCACCTCGGCTCGAAGGCGCTGGGCGGAGCGGGCCTCGTCATGACCGAGATGACGTGCGTGTCGCCGGAGGGGAGGATCACGCTCGGCTGCCCGGGACTGTGGAACGACGAGCAGCGGGAGGCCTGGACGCGGGTCGTCGACTTCGTGCACGGCCAGACCACCGCCAAGATCGGCCTCCAGCTGGGCCACTCGGGGCGCAAGGGCTCGACGAAGCTCATGTGGGAGGGCATGGACGAGCCCCTGGAGTCAGGCAACTGGGATGTCATCGGCCCGTCGGCCCTGCCGTACGGCGAGGGCTCCCACCTGCCCGCCGAGGCCACCCGGGCCGACCTCGACCAGGTCGTCGCCGACTTCGTCGGGGCGGCGCGCCGGGGCGTCGAGGCCGGCTTCGACCTCGTGGAGATCCACGCGGCGCACGGTTACCTCCTGTCCTCCTTCCTGTCGCCCGTGTCCAACCAGCGCACGGACGAGCTCGGCGGCAGCCTGGAGAACCGGCTCCGCTTCCCGCTCGAGGTCTTCGACGCCGTCCGCGAGGTCGTCCCGGCGACCATCCCAGTGACGGTTCGCATCTCGGCGACCGACTGGGTGCCGGACGGCAACACCGCCGACGACGCCGTCGGGATCGCCCGCGCGTTCATCGCCCACGGCGCGGCCGCCATCGACGTCTCGACCGGACAGGTGACCAAGGACGAGCAGCCGGCGTTCGGACGCTCGTACCAGACGCCGTTCGCCGACCGGATCAGGCACGAGGTCGCGGCCGAGGCGGACGTGGCGGTGATCGCAGTCGGCGCCATCTCGTCGTACGACGACGTGAACTCGATCCTGCTCGCGGGGCGTGCAGACCTGTGTGCGCTCGGCCGGACCCACCTCTACGACCCGAACTGGACCCTCCACGCGGCGGCGGAGCAGGAGTACCTCGGAGCCGCCGCCGACTGGCCCGTCCAGTGGCGAGCCGGCAGACGGCGGCCGCCGACGTCGCGCACCGAGAAGATCCCGCCCCGGCTGTCGCTGCTCCGCGAAGGGGCGGCCGACCGGGTGCACGTGCGCTGGCAGCCGCACCGCGACCAGGTGGCGGTGTGAGCATCGGCGGCCGGTCCGCTCCCGACGGGCCGGCCGTCGGCAGCACCCCCGGCGAGCCGGTGGCGGGTCCTTCTGCCGTGGCGACGGGGGTCCTCCGCACCAAGGTCCAGTGGATCGACACCGATGCCTCCGGGATCTATCACAACACGACGGTCGCGCGGTTCGTCGAGGCGGCGGAGGCAGCACTGTTCGCCGACCGAGGGATCGACGGCTACTTCCCGGTGGCCCCGAGAGTGCGCTACGAGGCCAGCTTCGACGCTCCCCTGCGCTTCGGCCAGGACATCACCGCTGTCGTCGAGCTCGCCGAGCTCGGAGAGCGCTCGATGACCTTCCACTTCGAGATCTGGGGGGATCCGTTCGGGGGAAGACCACGGGTGCGCGCGGCCCACGGCCGCTACGTCACCGTGCACGTCACGGGACAGCCCGACGCTGACCTCCGCAGCGCTCCCTGGCCGGCCGCCTGGGTGGCGGCGCTGACGGACGCGTCCGAGGAGCCCGGCCCCGATCCGGCACAATCACCCGGATGAGCGACCACCACGACGAGGGGCCCGCCGCGCCGGCGCAGCGGTCGCGCACGGTCGTGGTCAGCTTCCTCGGTGCGATCGTGCGCCCGATGGGCAGCTGGATGCCGATCGGCGGCGCCGTCGACCTCGTCACGCAGCTCGGCCTCGACGCCCCCAGCGTCCGGACGGCGGTGTTCCGGCTCACCCGCCGAGGGTGGCTGGAGTCGGAGGCTCGGGACGGCATACGGGGATATGCCCTGACGCAGACCGCGCTGAAGGCGTTGAGCGCCGGCGACGAGATCGTCTGGCACGCAAGGCAGCCCGCCGATCTTAGTGACGGGTGGTGCATCTTCACCTTCTCCGTGCCCGAGTCAGCCCGCACCAAGCGCCACCAGCTGAGATCGCACCTGACGTCGCTCGGCTTCGGCAACGCCGGGGCGGGCGTCTGGATCGCGCCCGCGCGGATGCGAGACGCCGCGGTGCAGGCGATCGACGAGCTGGGTCTGACGCAGCGGTGCGCGCTCTTCGTCGGGGACTACGCCGGTGGCCAGGACCTCATGCGGCTGCTCGCGCAGAGCTGGGACCTCGAGGACATCGACGCCAGGTATCGGGAGTTCATCGCGCGCCACTCCGGCGTCCGCGCGGCGCTGGACGGCGGCCAGTGCCTCGACGGCGCGCAGGCGTTCGTCGCCTACCTCGGGCTCATCGACGAGTGGCGCCGTCTGCCCTTCCGCGATCCCGGGCTCCCACCGGAGGTCCTTCCCCCGGACTGGTCCGCGCCCGCCGCGGGGGAGCTGTTCGAGCGGCTCGTCGAGACGCTCGGCGAGCGCGCGCTGGCGTATGCCGCGACGCACTGGCCCGCCGACGCCTGACGGCCATTCCGCGGCTCCCTCGAGGCCTGGCCCGCCCGCGGCCGAGGGACCGCCCACCGTCGAGCGCTCAGGACGTCACGGAGTCCGCGCGCTGGGGGTGCCGCGCGACGAGCCGCCATGTGCCGTTCTCACGCGCCCAGACGTCCACGACGACTCCGGTCGCCGTGACGGGACTGGTGGCCTCCTCGCCGTCAACGGGCTCCCGGGACTGCCTGATCCACGACTCGACGAGACGGCCGTCGTCGCCGATCTCGAGAACGCGCCGGGTGTCGACCTCGAACCAGTTCCAGGTGACCGAGCAGCTCGCCTCGATCCACTCCTGCTTGGATCGCTCGTTGTCCGCGAGCGGCATCACCCAGATCATCCGATCGCTCACGACGGCGTCGAGGTAGTGCCGATCACGGCGCCTGACGCCCTCCTGGAGTGCCTCGGTCATATCCTTCGCGTCGAACGTGCCGGTCGTCTCGGTCATGGCGAGCATCGTGCCGTAAATCTCGATACCGCGGCGCTCCAACGCCTCGACTCCGTCAGGTGTCACGTGCGCAGGACCTTCTCCAGCGACTTGCCCTTGGCGAGCTCGTCGACGAGCTTGTCGAGGTAGCGGATCTTCTGCATCAGCGGGTCCTCGACCTCCTCGACGCGCACGCCGCACACCACGCCGGTGATCAATGACGCGCGCGGGTTGAGGTGTGCCTCGTCGAAGAAGTCCTCGAAGGTCGTCCCGGCGTCGAGGTGGGCGGCCAACGCCGACTCGTCGAAGCCGGTAAGCCATTCGATGACCGCATCCAGCTCGTCCTTCGTACGGCCCTTCTTCTCCACCTTGGTCACGTAGTGGGGATACACCGAGGCGAAACTGGTCGTGAAGATTCGGCTCATCCTCGGCAGCGTAGACCGAGCGTGCCCCCTCAGGGATGAGGCGGGACCGTGGCACGACGCTCGCTCGCAGCGTCAGCAGCAGGAGCTGGGCGCGGCGCCGAGGGTCACGGCTGCGTCTGGGTCGCATTCGCGATGCAGCATGCGCTGGTCTCGTTGGTGGGCTCGGCACGGAAGGTGGGGCTGTCCGCGAGGACGGTGTAGACCTCCCACCGTTCGGCGTCGGGCGCGCCCTGGACCCAGAACTTGTCCTGCTTGGCGTAGCAGCACGTCGTGCCTCGCTCATCGATGGTGGCCATCCCATGCGTGGCCAGTCGTGTCTGCTCCGCGTCGACGGAGTCGACGTCTGCGACCTCGACACCGAGGTGGTTGATGGTGCCGCCGTGGCCCGGGTTCTCGATGAGCACGAGCTTGAGGGGCGGCTCGGCCACGGCGAAGTTGGCGTAGCCCGGACGCACCTTGGCCGGCTCGGTGCCGAACAGGACGGAGTAGAACGCGATCGACTGGTCGAGGTCGTCGACGTTGAGGGCGAGCTGGACGCGGCTCATGAGAGTCTCCTTCGGAATATATCGATGGTTGTCGAAGTCTTCTCAGGCCGACGTTGCCATAGCCATCGACACCTGTCAATATCGACGTGTGTCGAACTCTTCGATCATGGCCCTCACCCCCGTCGAGGCCGTCGCGTGCTGTCTCCCGTTGAACCGAGAGCCCCTGAGCCAGGAGGCGGCAGAGCGGATCGTGCCGATGCTCAAGGCCCTGGCCGACCCCGTGCGCCTTCGGCTACTCTCACTGGTCGCCTCCCACGAGGGTGGCGAAGCCTGCGTGTGCGACCTCAACGACGCGTTCGAGCTCTCGCAGCCGACGATCAGCCACCACCTCAAGGTGCTGCACGGGGCGGGCCTGCTCGAGCGCGAGAAGCGTGGCGTCTGGGTCTACTACCGATCGAGCCCATCGGCCATGTCGTCACTGGCCGCGCTCATCTCCGACACCACCACGTGAGCCCGTGGCAACAGGTCGCGCTGCCGTCGTTGGGACCGCAGTCCTCGTCGCAGCCGTCCTCTACCTCGGAGCGCGACGGGGGAGCGCCGTCTGAGTTCGGCGGCGCTGTGACCGGCGCGTCGAAGCGCGTTGCGGCCGGAGTGGGCGAGTCGCCTGCCGCGTGGGTGGTCCCATCGCCATAATCCTTGGGAAAGGCGGTGTCGAGCATGGGCGCGATGGCAGTGTCGGCGGATGGCCAACCGGGTCGGCCGCGTGTGCTCGACCGGTGGGCGGGCGCAGTTCTGCGAAGCGGCGCCCCTTCTCGTGGTGTGTTCCGCTCGCCCCTCGACGGCGTCCGCTGTGTCGTAGCGCTGTTGGGCGCGGCCCTGACATGGTGGGCGATCGGGGACCTCGGCGGCTCGGGTTGGTCGCTGTCGGGGGTATGGGTCGGGACCCTGCTCGCTGCGACGCTGCTGTTGACGCTCACCGGTACGGGGGTCGCCCTGGTGGTTCTGGCCATTCGGCAGGGGCGCTGGCTTCTGGGGCTGTCCGCCGGGCTCGGGGCCGTGGCTGCGGCACTGGTCGTCATCGGAACGGCGTCAGACGCGGACACGATGGCCGCCATCGGATGGATGACGGGGATCGCGGCGACCGCCGCTCTCTGGCCGGCCGGCCTGGGGCCGCTGCACCGGGCTCTCGCCCTCGGCGAGCTGACGGCCGCCGTGTACCTGCTGCTCTTCACGACGATTCCCGTCCCGTCGCTCATCGTGACCGCGGCGATCGGCTACGCGACAGGCTGCGCCTGGCGGTTGGTCGTCGGCCGTGACATCCCGACCGTCACCCCCGACGAGGCTGCGGCCCTCGCGCGCGAGCTGGGGGTGGCGGTCACGGGCGCGAAGCATGCCCGGTCGCCACGCAACGGCATGGCTGAACGGTTTCACGCACAGTCCGACTCGGGGAGCGTGGAGATCTGGGTTTACCAGCGCAGCACGGTCGATGCGCAGGTGCTGTCGCGGTTGTTGCGGTTCCTCTGGTACCGCAGCTCACGGATGCCGGTGCCGCTCACCCGTTTGCAGAACCTCGAGCATCACCTCGCCGTCACGATGCGGGCAAGCGAGGTGGGTGCATCCTCCGCGACCATCGTGGCTGCCGGGCTGGCCGGGAGCGCCGAAGACGCCGTCGTCGTGACCACCCTCGACCCAGGTCGGACGCTTGTCGATCTCGTCGGAGACGAGGTCGACGACCCTTTGCTCGACGACCTGTGGCGGCTCCTGGTCAGATTCGGACTGGCGGGCGTCTCCCACGGCGCGATCACGGCCGACTCGGTGGCCACCGACGGCGTCTCGTGGACGTTGCGCAACCTGCCGGGCGGCTCGGTCGTCTCGACCGCTCGCGATCTGGCGGCCGACCGGGCCGCCTGCCTCGTGGTGAGCGCACAGGTTGTCGGTGCCGACCGTGCCGTCGCGTCGTGTCGCCGAGTCCTGGACGACGAGCAGCTCGGAGAGGTCCTGTCGATGGTCCAGCCGGCCGCGTTGCCCTCGGGCGCTCGGCCGGGGCGCAAGTCCTCTCTGCTCAAGGACCTCCGTCAGCGGCTGACCAGCGCCCTCGACATCGAGTCGGCCGAGCTTGCCGAGGTTCGCCGGATCAAGGCCAGCAGCGTGCTCATGGCGGCCGGCACCTTGCTGGGCCTCTGGCTGCTCATCGGGCAGTTCTCGGGTTTCGAGGACCTCTGGCAGACGGTCCTGTCGGCGAGCTGGGGCTGGATCGTGGGGGCCTTCATCGTCGGGGTCACTCCCAACTTCACCCAGGCCATCGCGATGAGCGGTGCCGTCGCCGCGATGTTGCGCATCCGACCGCTGGTCCTGCTCCGGCTGGCTGACGGCTTCTTCGGGCTCGTCGGTGGCACGGTGGCGATCACCGCGGCCTCGGTGCGCTACTTCCAAAAGGAGGGCCTCGGCGCCTCCGTCGCGGTCAGCTCCGGGGTGCTGTGCAGCCTGGCAGGCTTTGCCGTGCAGATCGTGCTCTCGCTGATCGCGGCGCTTTTCGCATGGGGCTCGTTCTCCCTCGAGAACCTCCAGGCCAGCTCGGGCGGCACTGCGGGCACCAGCGGTGGGAACGGCACGCTGCTCTGGGTGCTGCTCGGCGCCCTCGTGCTCGCCGGAGTCGTCGCCGGGCTGTTGGCGCTGCGTCCCCGGTTCCGTCGGCAGGTGGTCGACAAGGCCAAGCCACAGTACGAGGTCGTGCGCGACAACCTGCGCGACATCGCGAGCCGGCCCAACAAGCTGCAGCGGCTGTTCGGTGCGAACCTGTGCAGCCAGATCCTCTTCGCGTGGAGCCTCGGTCTGTGCCTGCACGCATACGGAGCCTCCGTCTCCGTCTGGGTGCTGATCCTGGTCAACACCGCCGCGTCGCTACTCGGCGGGCTCGCGCCCATTCCCGGTGGCATGGGCGTCATGGAGGGCGCGATCATCACCGGACTCATGGCCGCTGGCGTCCCGCAGGAGCAGGCCGTGCCCGCCACCTTCGCCTACCGACTCATCACGGCATACCTGCCGCCGGTCTGGGGCTACCCGGCCATCTTCTGGCTGCGCAAGAACGACTACCTCTGACCGGACCTTCGGCCCTAGCGACCAGAGCAGCCGCGCGGACAATCAGGTGGAAGGTTGGACCTGTTCCCGAAGTGAGGTGCTCTCGATGAGTCGCCGACAGGTGTACTGGTTGGCAGGGGGTGCGCTCGCCGCGGAGATCGGGGCCTACCTTCTTTGGAGACCCAGGATGCTGCTGTGGGGCGCGACCAGCGTCGAGGCGAGCGAGACGCTACCCGGGGACGAGCACACCCCGAACCCACGAGTGCAGAGCACGCGGGCGATCACGATCGAGGCGCCCCCTGAGCAGGTTTGGCCCTGGCTGATGCAGATGGGCATCGGCCGCGGCGGGTTCTACAGCCATGACTGGCTGGAGCGGCTGATGTTCCGCGCTCGCTACATCGAAGGGCGCCATTCGGCGACCCGGATCCACCCGGAGGTGGCGTCGCTGAAGGTCGGAGACACCGTGCCGATGGGCGCCGGTGCGTTCGCGCCCGTCTCGGAGGTCAAACCGCACGAGTACTTGGTCGCACAGGAGACCTTCGTGCTGCGGCCGCTGCCCGGAGGCAGGACGCGGCTGATCACCCGTTACCGCGGCATGGGCTTCCTTTCCCCGGCGGCGCATGCCATCAGACCGGATGCCGGACCAGTGCCCCGGCTCGTCCGGCTTGCGTTCCTGCGTGTCCCCGGCGTCGACCTCGCCGCCCGGGCGCTGGACTTCTTCGTCGGTGACCTTCTGCACCACTACATGGAGACCGGAATGCTCACCGGGATCAAAGCACGCGCGGAACAAGGGTCGCTGGGCTTGAGACCGTGCTAGGTGTCCAACCTGGCGTGGCGTGCGGCCACGATTCTCGTGCCGTGACGCCAGCGGGTGAGGCCATGCTGTCAGGCGAACGATCGGGAGTTGAGGGCGGGACGACTACGGCCGGTCCACGGGAGCCGTCGAGGATTTCCGCGTCATCACCGGTTCCCGAAGGGCGGCCGACGCCACGGTGAACCGTCGTATCACAGCACCTCTCGCGCGGCTCTGCCTCCACGTACCAGTCCTCAAGCCTCACGGGAGGAGGCGGTTCGAGTGGTCGGAACGGGAAAGGACATCGTCGTCAGGGTGGACGACGGCATTCTGTGGATCGGGAAGGCGGCGTACCCGCTGCGCAACATCGCACGCGCTGAGACCGTGGAGATCCACTGGCGCAAGGGCAGTGCCGTCATGAGGTGGCTCGTGCACTGCATGCTCATCGCCGCACTGGCCGCTGCGGCGTATGTCGTCAAGGACGACGTGCGCCTCGACGGGATAAGTCACAGCGAGATGACACGGCTCGTCGGCTATGTCGTCCTGGGCCTCCTGTGTCTGCGGACCCTGTTCCTCTTGCCTGTGCTCTTCGCCCGCAAGCATTGGGCCATGCTCCTCGACACATCAGGGAGCGCGCAGGCGGCCGTGGTCAACCCGGACCGGCGCAAGATCGACGGCCTCGTCAACGACGTGGTGGCCGCGATCCAGAACCCGAAGCAGAAGTTCGAGCAGCACCTCACGACCTTCAGCTTCGCGGGGGCAACCATCGGCGCGGGCGCCAACATCGGCCAGAGCGGCGGACGAAACAAGGTGACCATATGAGTACCGACGACGACACCACGTTCAACTTTGCAGGCGCGACCATTGGCGCCGGCGCGACCATCGGCCAGAGGGGCGGTCGGAACAAGGTGACGATCCGGGATGCCACGACCCAGTCCGCGGTCCTGCCGGCGGCTGCCGTACGCGACCTTGAGATCGCCGTCGCGCAACTGCGAGGCCTGTTGTCGCGGGAGGACCAGGCGATCGTCGACCAGAACGTCGCGACCGTGAAGGCGGCAGGCTCGGACCGCTCCATTGCACGGAGCGCGCTGAACGCCATTGCGGGGGTGGCGTCACTCGTCGGAGGTGTCGGCGCCCCAGTCGTCCTGGCGGTGAAGGCTCTCATGTCGGCGCTCAGCTCGTGACACGACTGCCGGCTGCGTCGGGTTGCCGCGGCCGGGCACTCGGACATAGCGCCGAAGGTGACCCTCCGCCTCCCGAATCCCCCCGTACACATCCACCAACGTGAAGAAGGACCGGACGAAAAGCGTGCCTGGTCCTCACTAGCGTCGGTGGAGCTGAGGGGAGCCGTCGTCGCTCGTTCCTCGCTCCTCCTCCCGAATCCCCCCATACACATCCGGAACGTGCAGAAGGACCGGACGAAAAGCGTGTCCGGTCCTTCTGCACGTTGGTGGAGCTGAGGGGATTCGAACCCCTGACCTTCTCATTGCGAACGAGACGCGCTACCAACTGCGCCACAGCCCCTTGTGCAGCAGGACTCTAACACCACCCCAGCCCGAGGTGAAAACCGGGGCGAGGGGGACCTGCGCACCCACCGACGGCACCTCGAGGAGCCCCGTGAGCGAGGCCCGTCAGACCCAGCTGGGGAACCACATTCGGCGCTGCCACTCCTGCAGCGGGATGACGTCGGCGACGTAGATCGGATGGAAGAACGCGAACAGTGCCATCGTCAGCAGAACGAAGCCACCGATCACTGCAAGGCCCACGCGGCGGCGGGTCGGCGAGACGTCCCGCCCCCCGAGGATCATGCCGAGGGCGTAGACGCAGGCGAGCACGACCCACGGCACGAAAGCCACCTCGTAGAACGAGTAGATCGTCCGGTTCGCGAGGAAGAACCACGGCAGGTAGCCGGCGAACAGGCCGCAGAGGATCGCGCCGGCCCGCCAGTCGCGCCGCAGCGCCCACATGAAGAGCAGGACGAAGATCGCGAGGGTCGCGCCCCACCAGATCGACACCGTGCCGATCGAGGTGATCGCCTTGCTGCACTGGTCGACCAGGCAGCCGTCGGCGCCCTTCTTCGGCCCCTCGTAGAAGAAGGAGGTGGGCCGCCCCTGGATGAGCCACGACCACGGGCTCGTCTGGTAGGGGTGCGGCGAGTTGATCGACTGGGTCGAGGCGTACATCTGCTGGTGGTAGGCCCACAGCGAGCGCCACCAGTCGGGGAGCCACCCGTAGTCCTTCGACGGGTTCGTCTCCGCCCAGGTGCGGAACGACCCGCCCTTCGTCAGGATCCAGCCCGTCCAGCTCGCCACATAGGTGACGAAGGCCGCCCCGATGACCTGCAGGGCGGCATACGGGCCGTCCTTGAGGAGCCCGCCGGCCGCCCAGCCGCGCACGCCCGCGGCCCGCCGCGCGCCGATGTCCCAGAAGACGGTGAGCAGGCCGAAGAAGACGAGGAAGTAGAGGCCCGACCACTTCACGCCGGCGGAGAGGCCGAGCATGATCCCGGCGACCCACCGCCAGGGCCGCCAGCCGAGCCAGGGACCGAACCACGAGAGGTCGGCGCGGGAGCGCCCGGCGACCGCCCGGACCATGACCTCGCGGGCCTTGTCGCGGTCGATGAGCAGGGCGCCGAACGCGGCGAGCCCGAAGAACATGACGAAGATGTCGAGCAGGCCCGTGCGCGAGTGGACGAAGTGGTGCCCCTCGAAGGCGAGTAGGGCCGCGGCGACGGTCCCCATGAGGTCGGAGCGGAAGAGCCGGCGCGCGACCCGTCCGAGCATGAAGATCGAGATCGTCCCCGCGAGCGCGACGGCGAAGCGCCACCCGAACGAGTTGAGGATCCCGAACGGAGTCTCGCCCCACCCGATGAGCCACTTCCCGACGGGCGGGTGGACGACGAAGTCGCCCTCGGTGCCCCACACGAACGGGTCGTTGGCCGTGAAGTGCTGGTCGACCTGCTTAGCGTTCTCGAGGACCGGGTCGACCTTCATCTCGAACCAGTAGAGGACCATCGACCAGCCCTGCTTGACGTAGTACGTCTCGTCGAACACGAGCTGGTGCGGCGCCCCCACGTGCCAGAAGCGCATGAAGCCGCCGACGGCAGTGAAGAAGAGCGGGCCGACCCACCCCAGCCAGGCCCCGCGACGGGTCGCCCGGAAGTCCTCCCTCGGGTCCCCGAGCAGGCGAGCGCGCACCTGCGGGGCCGAGTTCATGGGCGACATCGTATGCAGCGGAACTGGGTGGTCGTGTCCGTGTTCGTCCCCTGAGTTGCGAGATGCACGACCCGCCCGTATGCCGCTGGGCCGGGTCAGATGCTGACGCCGCGGGCCCGCAGCACCGAGTAGCCGACGAAGGCGACGGTGTCGAGGACCGCATGGCAGACGACGAGCGGCATCACCCGGCGGGTCCGGATGAAGACGAGGCCGAGCACGAGACCCATGACGATGTTGCCTGCGAACCCCCCGAACCCCTGGTAGAGGTGGTAGCTGCCGCGGATCACCGCCGACACGCCCATGACGAGCGGCCAGGACCACCCGATCTGGCGCCAGCGCGTGAAGAGGTAGCCGACCATGATGACCTCTTCGAGCAGGGCGTTCTCGATCGCCGCCAGGACGAGGACGGGCCCGGACCACCAGACGGCGGTCAGGTTGGCCGCCGACACCTGGGTGTTGATGCCGATCGCCTTGGCGAGGAAGTAGAAGGCGAGGCCCGGGATGCCGATGAGGGCGGCGAGCCCGAGCCCGCGCAGCGCGTCGCGGCCGGGCTCGCTCCGGTCGAACCCGATGAACCGCGCCGCGCGCAGCTCGACGCTCGGCCGGTGGATCCGGTTGAGCAGGTAGAGGGCAAGGAGGACCGCCACGAGCGGCAGGGCGATGCCGGCGAGCTGGTAAGCGAGGTCGAGCCACGGGCGGTCGGGCGTCGCCGACTGGTTCATCGCCGTCGTCTGCTTCGAGAGCGGAATGGGCCGGGTCAGCTTCTCGATGATGCTGAGGACCGCCCACACCGCGGATGCGCCGAGGCTGACGCCGAGCACGAGAAGCGTCTCGGTCCGCAGGCCGCGCCGGTGCGTCTCGCCCGCCACCGCAATCGGGTCACGGTCCGACGGGGCGAGCCCAGCGGCATACCACCGGCGTGGTGGGCTCTCCGGGATGGGCGACATGGCGCCACTGTACTTTCGCGCCCCCACTTTCCGCGGCGCCTCGGGCGCGACGGCCCCCGGACCCCTAGGGTCGGTTCATGACCAGGGACGTGTCCGCGTGAGCCTCCTCGCAGAGTGGGAGGCGGGAACGCACTCGGCGGACGGGTTGACCTATCCGACGTATCGTCGCGGCTCCGGTCCCGGCGTCGTCGTCATGCACGAGAGCCCGGGCCTGACGCCCGAGGTCATCGCCTTCGGTGATGAGCTCGTCGGCCACGGCTTCACGGTCGTCATGCCGCACCTCTTCGGGAGCTCGCACGCGCCCCCGCGAACGTGGGAGGGCGCCCGCGTCATCCCGCGGCTGTGCGTCACGCGGGAGTTCACGATGCTCGGGACCGGTCGCACGGCCCCGCTCGCCGAGTGGCTGCGCAGCCTGGCGCGGGAGCTCCACGCCCACGTCGGCGGACCTGGGGTAGGCGCGGTCGGGATGTGCGTCACGGGCGGCTTCGCCCTCGCGATGATGCTCGACCCGGTCGTCATCGCACCCGTCGTCGCCCAGCCCGCGGCACCCATCCCGCTCGGCCCGCGGCGCGCCGCCGACGTCAACCTCACGCCGGACGACCTCGCGGTGGTCGCGAGGCGCGCGAGGGAGGGGTGCCCCGTGCTCGGCGTCCGCTACCGCCACGACTGGGTGACCGGGACCCGGTTCGACACGCTGAGCAAGGCACTGGGCGACGCCTTCATCCGCGTCGAGCTCGAGGGGCATGGGCACTCCACCCTGACCGACCACAGACACCCCGACGCCGTGGAGCGGGTCGTCGGCTTCCTCACCGAAAGACTCGCTGCTCGTAGCATGGATTCCTGAGGTTTCCCTGGAAGAAGTCTCCGCGCGCCCTTAATGTGTGACGGCGGACACCGTCCGTTGGCTCGGGGGCTTCATCGTGTGAGGGAGCATTCATGAGGAAGTTGGGTTTGGCCCTGGTGGCCGGCTCGGTGGCACTCGTCCTTCCGCTCAGCGCGGGTCTGACCACGGCCACGGCCGACACGGCAGCCGCAGGCAAGGACCAGGTCACCACAGGCAAGGACGATCTCGAGCACCCGCTCGGGAAGAAGCAGGCCGCGCTTCGCGCCGAGGGCAAGAAGCAGCAGCTGCAGGGCAAGATCAAGGCCGACGTCAAGGTCGCCAAGGTCGGCAAGGGCCAGTACGTCGAGCTCGCCCGCGAGGGCGAGGACTCCATCTGGACCGTCCTCGGCCAGTTCGGCAACTCGATCAGCACGACATACGGCGGCACCCCGGGTCCGCAGCGCAACCAGATCCCGCAACCTGACCGGAAGGTCGACAACACGACGATCTGGGCGCCGGACTTCTCGAAGCCGTACTTCGAGAACCTGCTGTTCTCCGACGCGCCAGGCGCGGTCTCGATGCGCAACTTCTACAAGGAGCAGTCGTCCAACCGCTACACCGTCAACGGCGAGGTGACCGACTGGGTCAACGTGCCGTTCAACGAGGCCTACTACGGCTCGAACTACTGCGGCGGCATCGTCTGTGCCCGCACGTGGCTCTTCGTCCGTGACTCGGTCAATGCCTGGTACAACGCCCAGCTCGCCGCGGGCAAGACGGCGGCCGAGATCGAGGCGGACGTCGCGAAGTTCGACGTCTGGGACCGCTACGACTACGACGGTGACGGCAACTTCAACGAGCCCGACGGCTACATCGACCACTTCCAGTCGGTGCACGCCGGTGAGGGCGAGGAGACCGGCGGCGGCGCCCAGGGCACCGACGCGATCTGGTCGCACCGCTGGTACGCCTTCTACAACAACATCGGCGCCACCGGCCCCGCGTTCAACAAGCTCGGCGGGATCAAGATCGGCGGCACGAACCTCTGGATCGGCGACTACACCGTCGAGCCCGAGAACGGCGGCGTCGGCGTCTTCTCGCACGAGTACGGCCACGACCTCGGCCTGCCCGACCTCTACGACACGTCGGGCAACACCGGCGGCGCCGAGAACTCCACCGGCTTCTGGACGCTCTACTCGTCGGGCTCCTACGGCAACTCCGGCAAGCCGGAGGACGGCATTGGCACGAAGCCGATCCCCATGTCCGCCTACGAGAAGATCTTCCTCGGCTGGTCCAACTACCAGGTCGTCGGCTACGGCCAGAAGGCCGCGGTCAAGCTCGGCCCGGCCTCGGCCAACACGAAGCAGGCCCAGCAGCTCGTCGCCCTCCTGCCCGACAAGAAGGTCGACACCGTCATCGGCTCCCCGTATGCCGGTGACCGGTTCTACTACTCGGGCTCGGGCAACGACCTCGAAAACGCCATGACCAGGTCGGTGACCCTGCCGGCCGGTTCGGTGAGCCTCTCGGCGAAGGTCCGCTACGCCATCGAGCAGGACTGGGACTACGCCTACCTCACGGTCAACGGCACCGCCGTCCCGACCAGCCTCTCGACCGCGACGAACCCCAACGGCCAGAACTTCGGCAACGGCATCACGGGCAGCAGTGGCGGCGCCTGGGTCGACCTCACGGCCGACCTCTCCGCGTATGCCGGGCAGACCGTGACGCTCGGCTTCCGGTACTGGACCGACGGCGCGGTCGCCGAGGCCGGGTTCTCGGTCGACGAGATCGCCGTCACCGGCCAGCCGACGGACGGTGCCGAGTCCGACGCGGGCTGGACCTTCACCGGCTTCTCCTCGACCACGGGGACCGTCAGCAAGTCGTACTTCAACGCCTACTTCGCCGAGTTCCGAAACTACCGCGGCTACGACGCGGGGCTGAAGACGAGCCCGTACAACTTCGGGTTCCTCGACAACCCCAACCTGCAGAACTGGGCGGAGCGGTTCCCGTACCAGGACGGCCTGCTCGTCTGGTACTACGACACGTCCTTCGCGGACAACAACGTCGGCGACTACTGTGCCGCCGGTCGTTGTGGTGGCCTCTACCTCCCGGTGGATGCCCACCCGGCCCTGCTGACCCGACCTGACAACGGCAAGGTCTGGCGCCCGCGGATCCAGTCCTACGACTCGACCTTCGGTCTCGAGAAGACGGACCGGATCTGCCTGCACGCCAACAGCGTCGAGCAGTGCTACGGCAACCTGCCGGCCAACCCGGTCTTCGACGACTCGAAGAGCTACTGGGTCGCGCCGAACCCGTCGATCGGCCACCTGGGCTGGGCCAGCGTCCAGGTCCCGAACACCGGCACGAAGATCCGCGTCGTCAGCACGTCGACGCTCGGGGACTTCATGCAGGTGACCGTCAACCAGTAGGTGAGCAGGTGGGCCGACCCCTGGCGGTCGGCCGGTCGGTGACGGTGTCCCACCCCTCCTCGCGGAGGGTGGGACACCGTCCCGTCGTCAGGCGCCGCTCGCGGCGGTTCCGGCCGGCTCGGCGTGACCCGCCGGACGCCAGGGCCTCAGCCACGGCGTCTCGGGCCAGCCCTCCCGTGCCGCGAGGAGCGCGTACATCGTGGCGCCGTCGATGGACTCGCGGACGATGTCGGCGTGCCCCGCGTGCCGGGCGAGCTCCTCGACGAGGTGCCCGGCGACCCAGCGCACGGACCACGCGTCGACGTCCCTCGGGAACCACGGGGCGTCGCGGGGGACCGGCACCGGGGCGTCGAGGTCGGCGCTTCCGAGCACCTCACGCGTTCGCACGCCCTCCGCAGCGAGCGCGGCGAGGAGCGACTCGAGCGTGTCGTCGTCGGTCACGACGAAATCCTGGCCGTAGGCCGCGACCCGCTCCTCGAACGACTCCTTCGGCGGGGGTGGCGGGTTTGGCGCCGCAGCGATGCGGTCGACCCAGCCGCGCTCGCACGTCGTGACGTGCTTGATCAGGCCGCCGATCGTCAGGGTTCCGGCCGTGGGCGCGAGCCGGATCTGCTCCTCGGTCAGCCCGAAGGCCACGGTGGCGAACGCGTCGCGCTGCTGTTCGATGTAGGCGATGAGGTTCTCACGCTCGTCGCGGACGGGTGGGACGTGTGCTGCCATCTCTGCTCCTGTGGTCGGTTCGGAGGGTCATGCCGTGCTGGGATGTCGTGTCGTGCGGGTTGTCGTGCCGTGCTGGGAACGCTGTGCTGTGCGGGCCCCGAGGCGATGGCTTCGGGAGGACACCGCGTGGAGGGTGCGTCGATAGGGCCGGTCAGTCGGCGCGGTGCGCCCACAGGTCGCGCAGGAGCGCGATCTCGGCGCCGTGGTGGATCAGCTCGCGGTTGATGTGGAGCACGAGCTCGGCCCGCGGGTGCGACGCCCACGGTCCCTCGCTCGGGCCGCACGGCTGCGCCAGCTCGGCGTCACCCCAGCCGCGCACGCCGGCCAGCCACGCGGCATACGCCTCGTCGAGCTGGGCGAGCGCCCCCTCTGCGGTCGCGGCGTAGTCGAAAGTGACGTAGTCGGCCTCCGGGCCGCCGAAGTGGCCGTGGACCCGCGCGCCGAGGACGCCGACGATGATGTGGGCCAGGCGCCAGGCGATGGTCGTCACCGGCGCGGGGACCGGCTCGGGGTAGGCGAAGTCGATGGTGAGCGCGCCTGACCCGCCCTGGATCTCGGTCCGCCCCTGCCCGCGCGGGTGCAGGCTCCACGCGCCGGGGACCGGCTCCCAGAGGTACTCGTCGTCGGTGAGCCCGGCGAGGCGCGGCCGCAGCTGGTTGGTCCAGTGGAACTCGATCTGGTCGAGCAGCAGGTGGTTGAGGTCGATCGCCGTTGTCGTCGTCATGACTCCACCTTGCTGGGGAAATAGGACAGATCTTGTCCGCAGAGCCTGCGAGACTCGAGCCATGAGCGAGTCATCCGAGAGCGCCGGCGGGACAACGGCCCGGGTGCTGCGCCTGCTCGACCTGCTCCAGTCACGGCCCGTCTGGAGCGGCACCGAGCTCGCCGAGCGGCTCGGCGTCACGACGCGCAGCGTCCGGCGCGACGTCGAGCGGCTCCGTGACCTCGGCTACCCCCTCAACGCCGAGCACGGCGCCGGCGGGGGATACCAGCTCGGCGCGGGAAGGCGCCTACCGCCGCTCCTGCTCGACGACGACGAGGCCGTTGCCGTCGCCGTGTGCCTGCGCCTCGCCGCGGGCGGCACGGTCGAGGGGCTCGGCGAGGCGGCCGTGCGGACCCTCGCCAAGCTCGACCAGGTCCTCCCCGGACGACTTCGCGCCCAGGTCGAGGCGATCCACGAGGCGACGGTCACCCTGGACTCGAGCGGTCCCATCGTCGACGCGCGCACCCTGCTCCTGCTCGCCCGTGCGTGCCGTGCGACCGAGCAGGTCGCCTTCGGGTATGCCGGACCGCGCGGTCCCAGCGAACGCCGGGTCGAGCCGTACCGCCTCGTCGCGACCGGTCGGCGCTGGTACCTCGTCGCGTTCGACCGCGACCGCGACGACTGGCGCACCTTCCGGCTCGACCGGATCGAGCGCGCACGCGGGCGAGGCTGGCGGTTCCGCCAGCGCGAGGCCCCCGACGCCGCCGAGTTCGTGCGCCGCGCGATCAGCCAGTCGGCCTACGACCACGTCGCCCGCGTCCGCATCGCCGCGCCGAGGTCCGTTGTCGTCCAGCGGATCCCGAGCTCGGTCGGGACTGTCACCGCGGACGGTCCCGACCACTGCATCTTCGAGGCGGGCGGCAACGACCTCGATGCGATGGCGATGCACATCGGCGCGCTCCCGTGGGAGCTCGAGCTGCTCGACCCGCCCGAGCTCCGCGAGGCGATGCTCCGGCAGGCCGAGCGTCTCGCCCGCGCGGCCGCGGGCCTGTCGTCGACGGACCGTCGCACCCACGCTGCAAGGATGGGGACATGACCACCGGCACCCTCGTCCTCGCCGCGACCCCGATCGGCGACCCGCGCGACGCCGCCCCGCGCCTCGGCGAGGAGCTCGCGACCGCCGACGTCGTCGCGGCCGAGGACACGCGCCGGCTCAAGCGCCTGCTGACCGACCTCGGCGTCGCCCCGACCGGCCGCATCCTCAGCTACCACGAGCACAACGAGGCGAGCCGCACCCCCGAGCTCGTCGAGCGGCTCGTCGCCGGCGACCGGGTCGTCGTCGTCACCGACGCCGGTATGCCGTCCGTCTCCGACCCCGGATACCGCCTCGTCGCCGCCGCGGTCGAGTCCGGGGTCCGCGTCACGTGCGTCCCCGGACCGAGCGCGGTGCTCATGGCGCTCGCCGTGTCGGGGCTGCCCGTCGACCGGTTCTGTTTCGACGGGTTCCTCCCGCGCAAGGCGGGGGAGCGGGCCAGGGTGCTCGCCGAGGTCGCAGACGAACGCCGCACCATCGTCTTCTTCGAGGCCCCGCACCGCCTCGCCGAGACGCTCGCGGCCATGCGCGACGCGTTCGGCGCGGACCGCAGGGCAGCCGTGTGCCGCGAGCTGACCAAGACGTACGAGGAGGTCCGCCGCGGGACCCTCGCCGAGCTCGCCGACTGGGCCGCCGACGGGGTCAAGGGGGAGATCACCATCGTCGTCGCGGGCGCCGAGCGCAAGGTCGCGTCCCTCGAGGAGGCGGTCAGCGGCATACGGGCGCGGGTGGCTGCGGGGGAGCGGCTCAAGGACGTCTGCGCCGAGGTCGCCGCACAGACCGGGCTGTCCAAGAAGGCTCTCTACGACACGGCGATCGCCGAGGCCTGACCAGCGGCTCCGATGCCCCGCCGGTCGGCCCTTGCCCCGACGGCCTCGTCGCGAAAGGCTGGACGCGACCGACCGTCCGGCGACCACGAGGACGGCACGACGCAGACCAGGAGTGCACATGGCAATCGTTCGCAACGCAACCGCCCACTGGGAAGGCTCCCTCATGGAGGGCGCCGGCACGGTCACCTTCGACTCGTCCGGCATCGGCACCTACGACGTCACGTGGGCCTCACGCTCCGAGGAGAAGTCGGGTGGTCGCACGAGCCCCGAGGAGCTCATCGCGGCGGCCCACTCGACGTGCTTCTCGATGGCCCTCTCGCACGCCCTCGCCCAGGCCGGGACGCCGGCGACGACGCTCGACACGACGGCAGCCGTCGACTTCAAGCCGGGCACGGGCATCACCGGGATCGCCCTCAAGGTGACCGGAGCCGTCCCGGGCCTCAGCGCCGAGCAGTTCCAGGCCGCCGCCGAGGGGGCCAAGGCCGGCTGCCCCGTCAGCCAGGCGCTCGCGGCCGTCCCGATCACCCTCGAGGCGCACCTCGCGGAATGATCCAGTGAGCGTGTGACCGTCTGACTGTCCAGAGCCCAGCGCGGCGGGTGCCCTCGGGCGCCCGCCGCGCTCGGCTTCAGTGTGGACGCCGTTGGGCGGCCTGAGCGCTCAGGCTTCGACGGTCCGCTTGAGGGCGTCGAGCATGGACTGCCAGTTCTCGCTGAACTGCCTTGCCTGCTCCGCCGACTCGTTGCCGTCCTGGGTGAGAGTGACGGTCGTGCGCTCGCCATCGGCCGTAGGCGCCAGGTCGTACGTCACCGTGTGGTAGTTCTCCGGCCGGTCCTCCTGGCCCATGAGCGGGCTGTAGTGCGAGAACGAGAGGTGTCTCGGCTCGTCGTTCTCGAGCACCTCCCCCTTGTCCTCGTAGGGGCTGCCGTTCATCTCGCCGCGCCACGTGATGGGGCTGCCCACCCGCCAGTCCGTCGACAGCTCGGTGCCGACCATCCACGACCTCACCTGATCCGGCTCGGTCAGCGCGCCCCAGACCGTGTCCGGCGCCGCGTCGACCATGACCTCTGCTCGTGCCACGTGATCTGTCATGAGGAAGTCGTACCCACCCGAGGCGCTCTGCCTGCCGCAGCGCCGAGAACCCAGGCGCGGCCTGCTCCGGGCGGACCCTAGGATTCAGCGCATGAGCAAAGTCCTGTCTGCTGTCGCCTGGCCGTACACCAACGGCCCGCGCCACATCGGCCATGTGGCCGGGTTCGGTGTGCCCTCCGACGTCTTCAGTCGGTACATGCGGATGGCCGGACACGACGTGCTCATGGTCTCCGGCACCGACGAGCACGGCACGCCGATCCTCGTCCTCGCCGAGGAGGAGGGCCTCACCCCGCAGGAGCTCGTCGACAAGTACAACGAGGTCATCGCGCGCGACCTGACCGACCTCGGCCTCTCCTACGACCTCTTCACGCGCACGACGACGCGCAACCACTACGCCGTCGTGCAGGAGATGTTCCGCCAGGTCCACGCCAACGGCTACATGATCGAGCAGACGACCAAGGGCGCGATCAGCCCGTCGACCGGCCGCACGCTGCCCGACCGCTACATCGAGGGCACCTGCCCGATCTGCGGGTTCCCCGAGGCCCGCGGCGACCAGTGCGACAACTGCGGCAACCAGCTCGACGCCGACGAGCTCATCAACCCCCGCAGCAAGATCAACGGCGAGACCCCCGAGTTCATCGAGACGCAGCACTTCTTCCTCGACCTGCCGGCCCTCGCCGACGCGCTCGGCGTGTGGCTCGACGAGCGCGAGGCGTCGGGCACGTGGCGCCCCAACGTCATCAAGTTCAGCAAGAACCTCCTCAAGGACGTCCGGCCGCGCGCGATGACCCGCGACATCGACTGGGGGATCCCGATCCCGCTCGAGGGCTGGGAGGACAACCCGACCAAGCGCCTCTACGTCTGGTTCGATGCCGTCATCGGCTACCTCTCCGCCTCGATCGAGTGGGCGCGTCGCCAGGGTGACCCCGAGCGCTGGCGGGAGTGGTGGAACGAGCCCGAGGCCGTGTCCTACTACTTCCAGGGCAAGGACAACATCACCTTCCACAGCCAGATCTGGCCGGCCGAGCTGCTCGGCTACGCCGGCCGCGGCGACAAGGGCGGCGAGCCCGGTCCCTACGGTGTGCTCAACCTGCCGACCGAGGTCGTCGCCTCGGAGTTCATGACGCTCGAGGGCAAGCAGTTCTCGACGAGCCGCAAGCACGTCATCTACGTCAAGGACATCGTCGCCCGCTACGGCCCCGACCCCATCCGCTACTTCATCTGCGCGGCCGGCCCCGAGAACCAGGACGCCGACTTCAGCTGGGCCGAGTTCGTCCAGCGCAACAACAGCGAGCTCGTCGCCGGCTGGGGCAACCTCGTCAACCGGACGGCGGCCATGATCGCCAAGAACTTCGGCGAGATCCCCCCGTCGTATGCCGTCGAGCCCGTCGACGAGGAGCTCCTCGCTACCGTCTCGGCCGGGTTCGAGGCCGTGGGCGGCTTCCTCGAACGGCATCGTCAGAAGGCGGCGCTCGCCGAGGTCATGCGAATCGTCGGCGAGGCCAACGCCTACGTCTCGAAGACCGAGCCGTTCAAGCTCAAGGGCGACGACGAGCGGGAGCGCCTCGCGACGGTGCTCCACACGCTCGTCCAGGCCGTGTCCGACATCAACACGCTGATCGCGCCGTTCCTGCCGCACGCCGCCAACCGGGTCCACGCCGTCCTCGGCGGCGAGGGCGTCTTCATGCCGATGCCGCGCCTCGATGTCGTCGCCGACCTCGACGACGGGTCGCGGTCCTACCCGGTGATCACCGGCGACTACTCCATGACACCGCGGTGGGAGTCGCGTCCGGTCCTCGTCGGCACGCCGATCGCCAAGCCGACCGGGGTCTTCACCAAGCTCGACCCCGAGCAGGTCATCGCCGACGAGCGCGCGCGCCTCGGTGACGCCGCCCCCGGCAGAACCCGCCACCACACGGACCCGCTCGCGGCACCGAAGATGGGCAAGCCGAAGCACGAGGGTCGCCCGGAGGTCACTCAGAGCGGCGAGGGCAACGGGGTCGACGAGGGGACGGCGCAGGCGACGGGTGACGCGGGCGACGACGCGGGCACGACGGCATGAGCTCCGGGTCGGGGCACCGCGGGCTGCCCGAGGTCGCTCCCGACCCGCTGCCCATCGACGTCGTCGACAACCATGTCCACCTCGACATCACCCGTGAGGGGGACGCGCCGCTCGACGTCGCCGAGGCGATCGCCCGCGCCCGCTCGGTCGGGGTGACGCGTCTCGTCCAGGTCGGGTGCGACCTCGCCGGGGTGCGCTTCACGATGGACGCCATCGAGCGGCATACCGAAGTCGTGGGCGCGATCGCCCTGCACCCCAACGAGGTTCCTCGGCTCGCAGCCGCCGGTCGGCTGGACGAGGCGTATGCCGAGGTCGAGCGGTCGGCCGCACACGAGCGGATCCGTGCCATCGGCGAGACGGGGCTCGACTACTTCCGGACGGGTCCCGAGGGTGTCGCCGTGCAGCAGGACGGGTTCCGCTGGCACATCGACCTGGCCAAGCGCCTCGGCAAGGCCCTGCAGATCCACGACCGCGACGCGCACGAGGACGTCCTGCGCATTCTCGAGGAGGAGGGGGCGCCCGAGCACACCGTCCTGCACTGCTTCTCCGCTGACCTCGCGATGGCGCGGGAGTGCGCCGAGCGCGGGTACTACCTCAGCTTCGCGGGGACGGTGACGTTCAAGAACGCTCGCGGGCTGCGCGACGCCCTCACGGCGACGCCGCTCGACCGCCTTCTCGTCGAGACCGACGCTCCCTACCTGACACCGAGTCCGCACCGCGGGGCGACGAACGCCTCCTTCCTCGTCCCGTTGACGATCCGCGCCATGGCGGGGGTCCTCAACGTCGACGTTCCGTCCCTGTGCCGCGCTGTCTCCGACAACTCCGAGCGGGTCTACGGCCCTTGGGAGTGAGGCGAACTCGTGGTCGGGTGGTCCCGGGGACGCCGAGCGGCCCCCTCCGGGCGAACGGGACAAAGAGCGCATAGCAGGCCCAGCGCGAGTCCGCGCGCTGAGACGGTCGCCGTTACCGAAATTTGACCTATCCGAGGCCGATCGGTCACTGTGGTTGACCGTTGGCCGGTTGCTGCCCCGCATCGCCGCCCCTGACGGGACCCTTCCAGGGCCCGGACGGAGCGGACCGAGAGCGCGTTGCACCCGGATGGTTCGACGTTCGGAGAGTTTTGATTACTCGCAACCTCAAGGTCATGTCCGTGGCCGGCGCGGCCCTCGTCCTCACCGCGGGTGGCGTCACGGCAGCCCAGCTCGACAAGTCCGTTCACCTGTCCGTCGACGGAAAGGCGTCCGACGCCCACGTCTTCGGGAGCACGGTCGGGGACCTCCTCGACAGCCAGGGGATCTCGGTGCACAGCGGCGACGTCGTCATCCCGGCCGTCGACGACGCACTGAGCGACGGCGAGACGGTCACCGTCAAGTACGCCCGCACCCTGACCGTCACCATCGATGGCAAGGTCCGCCAGATCCGCACCACCGAGACCACGGTCGACGGCGCCCTGCTCGCCCTCGGCCTGCGAGGCGACGGCGACCGCATCTCCGTCTCCCGCTCCCAGACGATCGGCCGTCAGGGCCTGTCGCTCTCGATCGTGACCCCCAAGAGCGTCACGGTCGTCGCCGACGGCAAGACGACCACCAAGACCCTCACCGCCGCGACCGTGGGCGAGGCCCTGACGCAGCTGCGTGTCCAGGTCGGGGCGAGCGACAAGGTCTCGCCCGCCGCGACGGCGCCCCTCACGGCCGGCACCCGGATCGTCGTCCAGCGCGTCGCGACGAAGGACGCAAAGGTCACGCGCGCCATCCCGTTCCCGACGGTGCGCACCGAGACCTCCACGCTCTACAAGGGCCAGACCAAGATCAAGACGGCAGGCGTCGCCGGCGTCCGCGCCGTCACGGTCCGCACCACCGTCGTGGACGGCAAGGTCGTCTCGACGACAGATGTCGCCTCGACGGTGACGAAGGCGCCGGTGACCCAGGTCGTCCTCGTGGGGACGAAGGCCCGCCCGGCGACGACGTCCACCACGTCGAGCACCTCGACCGCCTCGGGTGGCTCCCTCAACCTCGCCAACGCGGCGATGTGGGACCGCGTCGCCTCGTGCGAGTCGGGCGGCAACTGGCACATCAACACCGGCAACGGCTACTACGGTGGCCTGCAGTTCTCGGCGTCCACGTGGCTCGCGTACGGCGGTGGCCAGTTCGCCTCGCGCGCTGACCTCGCGAGCCGCGAGCAGCAGATCACCGTGGCCAACCGCGTCTACGCGGACAACGGCCTCGCCCAGTGGGGCTGCAAGGGCTGACGCCCCCCTCGACGTGTGCACGCACACGGCTCCCTGCCGGGGCCCCCGACCCACGAGGTCGGGGGCTCCGGTGCGTCGAAGGCCGGGGCTCGGCGGCGACCCCAGGGTCCGCCACCCGCGCCACGAACCTCGCAACGGTCACGTATGCCGCTGGGCTGGCCCTAGGGTGAATCCATGAGTTCCGCAGAGCCCGGGTCCACCGCGACGCCCGACGGGGGTCCCGACAAGGGTGCCGGGGCGGACGCTGCCGCCGGGGCGATCGTCGACGACGCGGCCCTCCTCGGACCGGCGCAGATCCGTGCGCTCGCCGAGCGGCTCGAGGTGCGTCCGACGAAGCAGTGGGGCCAGAACTTCGTCGTCGATGCCAACACGGTCCGCAAGATCGTCCGCGTCGCCGGGGTCGGGCCCGACGACACGGTCGTCGAGGTCGGCCCGGGCCTCGGGTCCCTGACGCTCGCCCTGCTGCCCGTGGTCCGGCGCGTGACGGCGGTCGAGGTCGACCCGCGGCTCGCCGGCGCCCTCGAGGACACGGTGCGCGCGCTGCAGCCCGGCAACGCGGACAAGCTGCGCCTCGTCGCAGCCGACGCGCTGACGGTGACGAGCCTGCCCGGACCGAAACCGACGGCCCTCGTCGCCAACCTGCCCTACAACATCTCCGTCCCCGTCGTGCTGAGCTTCCTGCAGCACTTTCCGTCGATCCGGCGCGTCCTGGTCATGGTCCAGCTCGAGGTCGCCGAGCGGCTCGCGGCGAGGCCCGGGAGCAAGATCTACGGCGTGCCGAGCCTCAAGGCGGCCTGGTACGCCGACGTCGAGCTCGCCGGAAGGGTCGGTCGCAACGTCTTCTGGCCCGCCCCCAACGTCGACTCGGGCCTGGTCTCCCTCGTGCGCCGGGACCCGCCGGAGACGACGGCGACCCGCGAGGAGGTGTTCCGCTGCATCGACGCTGCCTTCCTCCAGCGGCGCAAGGCCCTGCGCGGCGCGCTCGCATCGTGGGCCGGCTCGGTGGACCGGTCCGAGGCCGCCCTCCGCGCGGCCGGGGTCGACCCGAAGACCCGGGGCGAGCAGCTGGACATCACGGCGTTCGCGCGCATCGCCGAGGCACTCAATAGGGTGAGTCCATGACTGTCGCCCCGACCCTGCCCGGGACCGTGACCGTGCGCGCTCCCGCCAAGGTCAACCTCGAGCTGCGGGTGGGTCCGCGGCGGGCCGACGGCTACCACGACCTCGCCACCGTCTTCCAGGCCGTGTCCCTCCACGACGAGGTCTCGGTCGCCCGCTGGGACGACTGGCAGGTCGTGGCCGCGGGGACGTATGCCGACCTCATCCCGACCGGACCCGACAACCTCGTCGTCCGCGCGGCCCAGCTCCTCGCCCAGCGCTACGGCATCGACGAGACGCTCTCGATCCGGATCGACAAGGACATCCCAGTGGCCGGTGGCATGGCCGGTGGCTCCGCCGACGCGGCCGCCGCCCTCCTCGCGTGTGACGAGCTCTGGGGGCTCGGCCTCGACCGCGACGAGCTCTCCGACCTCGCGGCCCAGCTGGGCAGCGACGTGCCGTTCCCGCTCGCCGGGGGCAACGCGATGGGCTCCGGCCGCGGTGAGCAGCTCGCGCCGGTCCTCGCCCGCGGCACGTTCCACTGGGTCTTCGCGGTCAGCGACCAGGGCCTGTCGACGCCGGCCGTGTACGCCGAGTGCGACCGCCTGCGGGAGGCCGAGGGCGGCGACGCGTCCGTGCCCGAGCCCCGCGTCAGCGCCGAGATGATGGGGGCGCTGCGCCGGGGCGATGCCCGCGAGCTCGGGCGGGCCCTCCACAACGACCTCGAGCCGGCAGCCTTCTCGCTGCGCCCGGACCTGCGTGAGCTGCGCGACGCGGGCGTCGAGTTCGGGGCTCTCGGCGGGGTCGTGTCGGGGTCCGGCCCCACGGTCGCCTTCCTCACCGAGAGCCACGAGGCCTCGCTCGACCTGTCCGTGTCGCTCGCGGCCGCGGACCTCTGCCGCGACCTCCGGCGCGCGAAGGGCCCCGTCCACGGCGCCCATGTCATCACGAGCCCGCGGGGCGACTGAACCACCTCCGACCGGGCCTGACCGGCCGAACCCGTACGACTCCTGCAAGAAAGCACGCATGGCCAACCTCATCTCCCTCGAGCTCGTCTCGCTCGTGTTCGGCACGACCCACGTCCTCGACGACGTCTCCGTCGGGGTCCTGACCGGTGACCGCATCGGCGTCGTCGGTGTCAACGGGGGCGGCAAGTCGACCCTGCTCCGCGTCATGGCGGGCCTGCAGGAGCCCGACTCGGGCCGCATCTCCAAGCAGGGCGGCGCCGACGGCATACGGATCGGGATGCTCGCGCAGGAGGACGCCCTCGACCCCGTCTGGACCGTCCGTGAGGCGGTCCTCGGTGACCGGCCCGAGCACGTGTGGGCCGGCGACGCGCGGATCCGTGACGTGCTGACCGGGTTGCTCGGTGGCATCGGTGCCGAGGCGATGGGCGGGCTCGAGAGCCGCGTCGGCCCGAAGTCCGGTGGTGAGCGCCGGCGCCTCGCCCTCGCGCGGCTCCTCGTCGAGGACCCCGAGCTGCTCCTGCTCGACGAGCCCACCAACCACCTCGACGTCGAGGGGGTCGCCTGGCTCGCCGAGCACCTCGCGACGAAACGCCCCCGGCCGGGCAACGCGACCGTCGCGATCACGCACGACCGATGGTTCCTCGACGCCTACGCGACGCTGACCTGGGAGGTCGAGGGCGGTGCCGTGTCCGCCTTCGAGGGAGGGTATGCCGCCTACGTCCTCGCCAAGGCCGAGCGCGACCGCGTCGCCGGGGTCGTCGCCGACCGGCGCGCCAACCTCATGCGCAAGGAGCTCGCCTGGCTGCGCCGCGGCGCTCCGGCGCGCACGAGCAAGCCGAAGTTCCGCATCGACGCCGCCAACGCCCTCATCGCCGACGAGCCGGCGCCGCGCAACAGCGTCGAGCTCGCCTCGTTCGCGTCGCGCCGGCTGGGCAAGGACGTCCTCGACCTCGAGGACGCGACGGTCGTGCTCGGGGACCGGAGGATCCTCGACCACGTCACGTGGCGCCTCGCGCCCGGTGAGCGCGTCGGCATCGTCGGGGTCAACGGCGCCGGCAAGTCGACCCTGCTTCGGGCCCTCACGGGTGAGATCCCGCTGACGAGCGGGCGCCGCAAGGTCGGCAAGACCGTCGCGATCGCGCACCTGACCCAGGAGGTCCGTGAGCTCGAACGGTTCGAGCAGTGGCGTGTCATCGAGGCCATCGAGGACGTCAGGCAGTGGACGACCCTCGGCGGCAAGGAGATCAGCGCCGGCCAGCTCGCGACGCGTCTGGGCTTCCCCGGGGGCCGGCAGCAGTCGCGCGTGGGCGATCTCAGCGGCGGCGAGCGGCGGCGGCTCCAGCTGACCCGGCTCCTGCTCACCGAGCCCAACGTCCTCATTCTCGACGAGCCGACCAACGACCTCGACATCGAGACGCTGACGTCCCTCGAGGACGTCCTCGACGGCTGGGCCGGAACCCTCATCGTCGTCTCGCACGACCGATACCTGCTCGAACGGGTCGCCGACAAGCAGCTCGCCCTCCTCGGTGACGGCAAGGTCCGCGACCTGCCCGGAGGCGTGGAGGAGTACCTCCGCCTGCGGGCCGCCGCCACGAGCGCGCCCGCGCGTTCGGCGGGGAGCCGGCCCAGCGGCATACCCTCGACGCCTGCGTCGGAGCCCACGTCGAGCCCGGCGGAGGTGCGCGAGGCCCGCAAGACGATGGCCCGCGTCGAGAAGCAGCTGAGCCGGCTGGCGGACCGCGAGGAGCGCCTCCACGGTGAGATGGCCACGAAAGCGACCGACCCGGTGGCCCTGGCCGACCTCAACGCCAAGCTGCAGGCCGTCGTGGCCGAGCGCGAGGAGCTCGAGCTCGAGTGGCTCGAAGCGGCGGAGGTCGTCGGCTGAACCCTTGAAAGTATCTTGATATCAAGATACTTTGGGCCCATGGAGATGTTCCTGCACCACGTCCAGGTGTCCGGTCCTCCCGGTTGCGAGGACCGGATGCGCGAGTTCTACGTCGACGTCCTCGGCATGACCGAGGTCGACAAGCCCAAGGCGCTCCGGGCCCGCGGTGGGGCCTGGTTCCGAGCCGGGGCCGCCGAGATCCACGTGGGCATCGAGGACCCGTTCGCGCCCGCCCGCAAGGCGCACCCGGGGCTCGCCGTCCGCGACGTCGCGGCCCTCGCAGCCCGCGTCGAGGCGGCGGGAGCGCCGGTCGCCTGGGACGACGCGATCCCGGGCCTACGGCGCTTCCACACGAGCGACCCGGTCGGCAACCGCCTCGAGCTCCAGCAGGCCGCGGGGGAGTGACCGCGACCCGCCGCCGGGCCGCCGGTCAGGCCTCGCGCGTCTCGAGGGGGGCGAGCATGGTGCGGAGCAGCATGGCGAGCTGGGCCTGCTCGGCGGGGGAGAGCTCGGACAGGAGCGACTTCTCCTGCTCGATGAGGTCGGCCATCGCCGAGTCGACGACGTCACGGCCCGCCCGCGTCAGCCGGACGAGGACGCCACGGCGGTCGCCCGGGTCGGGGCGGCGCTCGACGAAGCCGCTCCGCTCGAGGCGGTCGACCCGGTTGGTCATCGTCCCCGACGTGACCAGCGTCTGCTGGACGAGCTGGCCGGGAGAGAGCTCGTACGGCGCGCCGGCGCGGCGGAGCGCGGAGAGGACGTCGAAGGCCCAGCCGTCGAGCAGGTGCTCGGAGAAGGCCGAGCCGCGCGCGAGGTCGAGGCGCCGGGCGAGCCGCGAGACGCGCGACAGCACCTCGAGGGGTGTCACGTCGAGGTCCGGTCGCTCGCGCCGCCACGCGGCGACGATCTCGTCGACGTCGTCGACGCGTGGTCGGTCGACGCCGGGTCGCTCGGAGCTCATGGGTCAACTCTAGTCCGCATCAAGACTCTTGACATCGAAGGAAAGTGAGACCGTCATGGCCGAGTCCGAGAACCTCGCGCCCGCCGATCCAGGCTCCAGGGCCTCCGCCTGGGACCCACGGCAGTACGCCCGCTTCGGCGACCACCGCGGGCGGCCGTTCCGCGACCTCGTCGCCCAGGTGCCGACCGCCGACCCGAAGGTCGTCGTCGACCTCGGCTGCGGGGCCGGGGACCTGACGCTGACACTCGCCGAGCGCTGGCCCGACGCTCGGGTCGTCGGGATCGACAGCTCTCCCGAGATGCTCGCCCGCGCCCGCGAGACCGACGGCGCGGGTCGAGTCGAGTGGGTCGAGGCGGCGGCCGAGACCTGGGGCCCCGCCTCGCTTGTGGCGCCGGTCGACGTCCTCGTCACCAACGCGACCCTCCAGTGGGTGCCGAGCCACCTCCGCCTCATCCCGACCTGGGTCGCGGCGCTCGCTCCCGGCGGCTCGTTCGCGATGCAGGTGCCGGCGAACTTCGACGCACCCTCGCACCGGCTGATGCGCGAGGTCGCGGCCCGGCATCCGCGGGCCGAGGAGCTCCGCCCCGGGCTCGAGCGGGCGCAGGCCGTCGCCCTCCCCGAGACGTATGCCGCCCTCCTCCTCGACCTCGTCAGCCCGGCTCTCGACGCGGTCGACGTGTGGCAGACCACCTACGAGCACGTGCTCCCGGCGCCCGAGGGCGAGCGGCATCCGGTGCTCGAGTGGGTCCTCGGGACCGGGCTGCGTCCGGTCCTCGGCGTCCTCACCGACGAGGCAGAGCGGGAGGCCTTCCTCGCGGACTATGCGGCGGAGCTGGAGCTCGCCTATCCCCGCCGCTCCTTCGGGGTGCTCTTCCCCTTCACGAGGACCTTCGCCGTCGCCCAGGTCGGGTAGGCGCCGGGTCAGCCCCGGCGCCGGGTCAGCCCCGGCGCTGGGTCAGCCCCGGCGCTGGGTCACGAGGCGCGGGTTCGGGTCGAGCCCGGCGAGGCCGTTCCACGCGAGGTTGACGAGATGCGCCGCGACCTGGTCCTTCTTGAACTTGCGCCGGTCGAGCCACCACTGGCCCGTGAGGGCGACCATGCCCACGAGCATCTGGGCGTGGATCGGCGCCGACTTCGGATCGAGCCCACGCGCCTTGAACTCGGCCGCGAGGAGGTGCTCGACCTGGGAGGCGACGTCACCGAGGACGCTCGCGAACGAGCCCGTCGACTGCCCTGCCGGCGAGTCGCGCACGAGGATCCGGAAGCCGTCGGTGTCGCTCTCGATGTAGTCGAGCAGGGCGAGCGTCGCCCGTTCGAGCAGGACCCGGGCGCCCTGCCCCTCGTCGAGAGCCTCGGAGATGCCGCCGAGGAGGGCCTGGATCTCGCGGTCGACGACGACGGCATAGAGCCCCTCCTTCCCGCCGAAGTGCTCGTAGACGACCGGCTTGGAGACCTTCGCCTGCGAGGCGATCTCCTCGACGCTGGTCGCCTCGAAGCCCTTCTCGGCGAAGAGCTTGCGGCCGACCTGGACGAGCTGCTCGCGCCGCTGCGGCCCGGTCATGCGCGACCGCGGCGCCTCCCGCGAGGAGCGGTCGGAGCGATCGGCCCGCTCACGCCCGGGTCGCTCTCGTTCGGAACGGTCACGGTCGGATCGGTCGGCGCTCACCGTCACATTGTGCCGAGGTCGGGCCGGACCGGGGGCGCACGAGCCACGGCGTGGTCTGCACTACCCTGTGGTCGTCCCCGGCCGTCCGGCGGGGGACCTTCCCCGGTTGGTCTGTCGGCAGGGCCCGCCTGACTTTGAATCAGGACAAGCGACGCAGGTTCGACTCCTGCCCGGGGAGCCGAGCTCGCGCCTACGCGCGCAGTTCAGAAACGGCAGAGCCCGGCCCCACTTCCTCTGAGCACGGGCTCTCGCCTTGTGAGTGTCAGAGGGAAATCGCAGAAGCAGGTTCGAGGCTGCCAGGCCCCAATGGTCTCGGCGAGGCAGTTGGCTCCTTGCGTGGCCCACTCCGGGTCCTTCTTCCGGCCGCCTTGATCGCGGAGTCAGGTCGTTGTGCCGGGGACCCTGCAGGTAAGGGGCAGGTTGGGGCGGATGCAGCCCAAATCGGGTTCCAAGGCGCCACAGGCCATTCCACACACCTCAGGGCGAAAATACGCGTCGGTACGGCCGATGCAAGGCAAACCGACGGCGTGAAACCACTTGACAGCGGTGACGCTGTTCCGCTACTCCGGATAACAGCGTTTGGGTGGCCCGACGATCCCGTCCGGGACCAATTTCGGTATCTCTCTGACGCCCAGGCTCGGAGATTACCCATGCACGTACTCTCACGCTATTGGGGCCAGAATTGGCTCATCACTCCGGCTGCGCTCGCCGTCAACGAGCAACCACCCGACGTCTACGAACAGAGATGGCTGCTCGTCCTGACCGGCGTGGTGGATGCGAGCATCCAAGGTAACAGCCCTCACCAGTGGCTACACGACACAGTGTCATTCCTGCCGGATACGATTTCGCCCCTCAACTATGCAATCGACCACTACGGCATTCCTAGGCCTGCGACTTCGGGGTCCCTGGCGTTTTCCGTCGACCAGTGGGCTCCCTTCGCATCTCTGAGCTCGATCTTCGACGCGGGCCCGTCGGACAACGCCGGCTTCGCCGTCGACGTGTGGCGCCCGACCTCCTTCACCGAGGTGGGCGACGCGGTGACCGGGCAGGTGGTCGGCAACATCTTCGGCGGGATCGACGTCGACGTGGCTGTACGCGATTCAGATGCCTGGATATACCGAATCGGCTACAGCATCACGCTGCTCGGCAGGATTGTCTTTACTCCTCAGATTCCGTAGGACAACTGGGCCCTGTCTCCCGAATGTGTGTGTCCTCGGCTGTGATGGTTAGCCGTGTCGCGTTCTGCCGTGGTGACGGATGCCAGGTGGAAGCTGATCGAGCCCTTGATGCCGTCCTCGGACGGCAAGCGGGGCGACCGGTCGCGCGACCACCGCACGATCGTGGAGATCATCGGGTCTCAGTTCCGGCCCGGGATCGCCTGACGCGACCTGCCCGAGCGGTTCGGGCCGTGCCCGGCGGTGTCGAAGCGGCACCGCCGGTTCTCGGGCGACGGCACTTGGAACCCGGTACACACGCGTTGCTGACGCACGCCGACGTGCTCGACGGGATCGACTGGTCGTGAGCGTGGGCTCCACGATCAATCGCGCTCGCCAGCACGGCGCGAACCTGACCCGGGCCACTCCGGGCACAGGGGGAACTATCGACCACAGAGTCCGAGCGTCGAGCCGGCTGATCACGCCATCGGCTGTCGGCATGAGGTCTGTGCAGTGTCCGCCAGGGGCCCGGCGGTCACTGTGGCTTCCGATCGAAGACCATGACCGACCAGCCACCCATCCGGTCTTGTCGGGTCAAGCGAAGTCCGGCAGCGCGCAGGAGGCGCTGCTCCTCGGGCGAGAGGCCCTGGACGGTCCCGTAGCCGACCCGGATGATCCGTCGCGCGGTCGCGAGCCGGGAGGCGACCGACGCCAGAGGTAGGTTGGTCTCCCAGAGCTGACCACTCGTCTCGAACGAGTCCTTGAGCGTCAGGTCCGTCATCCCGGAGAACGCCTCGGGATATGCGTACATCGCGATCCGTGGCGTGCGGTCCGAACGCTTGGGTGCGGGAAACAGGACATCGTCGCCCGGCTTGCGATCGGAGGAGACGGTGGCAGCGACCTGGGGCAGCACATCCTTGGAGTCCCAGCGCCGAGCGTCCTTCCACGGCCCATATGCCACGGCGGCCACGAGCCCCAGAGCGACCGCGGCGCGCCACCGTGCAGCGGGGCCGACGGCGCACGCGCCGAGAAGGAGCGCGACCCCCGGTCCGGACAGCGTCAGGTATCTCGGGTAGAAGAGCGCGTACTCCGTGCTGACCAGTTCGAGGGTCGCGAGCGGGACGACGCTCCAGCCGAGGACGAGGGTGAGCACGGCCGCCGGTCTGAGCAGGCCCGTCCCTTCGGACAGCGGACGCCGAGTGTTCCACACCAGGACGACGAGCCCGGCCAGGAGCAGCAGGCCCCAGACGACGAGGCCGACCGGCCGGGTGTGGTCGAAGAAGACGGCGGCAGGGCCGGCGAGGGCGGTCTTCCATGACGTCACTCGCTGCAGCCAGGCCACCTGGCTCCGCTGGCCCATCGTCAGCAGCGCGATCGGTGCCACGCCGAGCAACGCGCCCGTCGTCACGGCCCAGAACCTCTGCATCCACCTCGCGGGCGGGCGCTGAAGCACGACGACAGCGACGAGCACCGGCAGCATCAGCATGCTGTAGACGAAAAGGGCGCCGGCGGCCCAGAGCGCGAGCCCGTAGCCGGCCCACCACCGGCCGCCCCGTTCGAGCGTGCGGACGAGGCAGACGACGACGATCGTGACCAGAAGGGCAGAGAGCGCGTAGGAGCGCGCTTCCGTGGCCGACCACTGAGCCCGGGGGAGCAGGACGAACCCGACCCCCGCGACCAGCCCCGCCACCGGCGTCCACAGGCTCGCGGCCAACCTGGTGAGAAGCACCGACGTGGCCGCCACAGCGAGGACAGACAGGACTCGCAGGCTGTCGACGGACGGGCCCCAGAGGATGCCCCACGACTTCGCGATGACGTAGTAGAGGCCGTGCACCGCGTCAACGTGGTGCAGCATGGTGAAGAGCGCCCCCCACGACCGCTCTGCCGCGGTCAGTGTGGCGATCTCATCGTGCCAAGGCCCCGGTCGCCACGACTCCCACCCGCCGACGACCAGTGCGAGGAGCCCGACCGCCCACGGCATCCATCGAACGTTCCTGGACTGGGTCATCGAGGCCGATGATAGCGAGCAAGGCAGGGAGTCAGGTGCTGATCCTCGGAGAGGCGGCGGGGTACTCCAGCGCGAACTGTGGTCCCGTGCCCCCGACGCCGGTGAGGCGGACTGGCAACCATGCACGTCACGAAAAGGCTCACGACTTTGCTGAGTCCTGACCGCTTCCGGCTGGTACAACGGAGCGGAGCAGCGATCCGTACTACCACAAGGGTGTGCACATGTTCGAACAGGCACTGTCCGAGCTCGATGTCGACCGGTTCTGGGAAGTCGGTTACGCGCGTCTGCCCGGGGTCTACTCCGACGAGGAGGTGAAGCAGATGCGCGAGGAGGTCCACGAGCAGACGAAGCGGGGTGGCGAGCTCGCGACCGGCCCACTGCTGCATGTGCTCACCGACGGGCGGATGGTCGCCGTGGCCAAGAAGCTGCTCGGCGTGGACAGGGTCCTCTACGGAGGTGACAGCTCGGCCACCATCAACGGTGTCATCCGTGCCTGGCACAAGGACAACACGGATCGCGAGGACTCGGAGGCCCCCGACTGGGACGACCGCTACACGCAGCTGCGCTTCGGCATCTACCTGCAGGACCACACGCAGCACACCGGCGGCCTCAACCTCAAGCTCGGCTCGCACGACAGGTGCGACCTCTCGTCAGGCGAGACCATCTACGTCAAGAACGAGCCCGGTGACCTGCTGGTCTGGAGCATGCGGATGACCCACTCCGGGGCCGGCACGCTGTTGAAGGACCCCACCGCGCGCTTCCCTGAGCCCAAGGAGTGGAACGCGTTCCCTGCCGAGCAGATCGCGCCGGCCCACGACGAGCGGATGGCGGTCTTCGTCCACCTCGGCGCCGACGACAAGCACGGGCGCCGCTACCTCGACTACCTCAAGACGCGGACGTACATGGTGGGTGCGTGGCGCAAGGCGCCGTTCACCCCCGAGATCATCCAGGCCCTCGAGGCCGCCGACATCGTGGTGCGCGACCTTCCTGCCGAGGTGCGCGACGACAAGCGCGCCGGCCTCAACGCCAACTGGGAACCGTTCTGGTACCCAGGCATGCGTCATCCCGAGCGAGCGGGCGCGCCGACCGTGCAGGGAGCGAGCTCCGCGCCGGCGCCGGCGCCGTCGACGTCGGGCGGAGCCAAGGACCCGTACCCGGTCGACTTCGCAAAGCGGTATGCCCGCGCGACGAAGCGGCGCCTCAACGGCGTCCTGCGCGGGGCACGCGCCGGCTGGTACGACTCGGCTCCGAAGGCGAAGAAGGCAGCCCGGGCGGCGCGGTCCGGCTCCTGACGCGCGGAGCGTACTCGGAGGCACCCCCGCCATGCTCGGTGCAGGGTTAGGCCTGTTCGGCGGGGTCCTCCCCCCGGCTGAGGAGCGGCAGGCGGGCGCCTCGCCGTGCTGGAGAGCAGGGCTCATGACGACCGAGGGACTGGACAGGACGAAGCTGCACCACGTCAACCCCGACCCGCGCTCCGAGAATCGCCGACCGGTGGCGACCGCCGGAGCGCCGAAAGGACACCTGATGAAGATCCGCCTCACGAGCATCTACGTCGACGACCAGCGTGCCGCCCGCAACTTCTACACCGAGGTCCTCGGCTTCGCGGTCCACCACGACATCCCGCTCGGTGACAACTCCTGGCTCACCGTGGTGTCGCCCGAGGACCCCGACGGTCCGCAGCTCCTGCTCGAACCCTCTGACCATCCGGCCGTCGGCCCGTACCGTGCGGCCCTGGTCCAGGACGGCATCCCGCTGGTCCAGTTCGCGGTCGACGACGTCGAGGCCGAGCACGAACGCCTCCTCGCCCTTGGCGTCACCTTCACGCAACCGCCGACCGACATCGGTCCTGCCGTCGTGGCCGTTCTCGACGACACGTGCGGCAACCTTGTCCAGCTGATCACCGAGAAGGACCCGGCCGGGACCGGGGGCTGACGAGAGCGGACAACGTCCACCGAACCGATCAGTTTTCAAGAAGCGTCGCGGCGGCCGCGGCCCGAAGAATGGGAAACGTCACCGACGAGACTCACAGAGGGAGAGCAACCATGACGGACACGAAGCGGCCCACGAGAAGCAAGGGCGCCGGGGACGAGGCGGCCGAGGGCTTCACCGCGGAGGAGCGCGCCGCCATCAAGGATCGGGCTGAGGAGGTCAAGGCGGCGAGGCGCAGCGGCGGACGGGCCGCCAAGGCCGACGAGGAGGCTGCCGTCCTCGCGAAGATCGCCGAGATGCCGGATGCCGACCGGGTCATGGCCGAGCAGCTGCACGCGGTCGTCAAGGACGCCGCGCCGAGTCTCACCTCCCGGCTCTGGTACGGCATGCCTGCCTACGCCAAGGACGGCAAGGTCCTCTGCTTCTTCCAGGGCGCCCACAAGTTCAAGTCGAGGTACGCGATGCTCGGCTTCAGCGACCAGGCGAACCTCGACGACGGGGACATGTGGCCGACCTACTTCGCCCTGACGGACATGACTGCAGCTGTGAAGGAGCGGATCGGGGACCTGCTCAAGCGAGCCGTGAGCTGAGCCCCAGCACGAGCCGGCACCCTCGGGACGCGGACTCCAGGGGCCGTCGAAGAGCCCGTCGATCAGCGTGTCGGGGCTCCCTGTAGTAGAGAATCACCGGCCAACCGCCCGCATCGAGGAACTCCTCGATGCGGGCGCGGCACTGCGCAGCGGTCCCGGCCGCCACCGCGCCTGGACCGGCTCGACCGTGACGGGAGCATCGGGTGGCACGGAGCGAGCCCAGCGGCATACGACCTCGTCGGAGCACCCGCCCAGCACGAAGGGGACGGACGTGACGGCGGTCACGCCCGGCCCACGACACAGGGAGGGGGTGCGTATCTGCCGCTAGTAGCATGGCGACGGCGCTCCCCGACGCCGCCGGCCCGGGGTCCGCGCTGCACCCGACCAAGAGGAGCTGCGACCCGTGAGCGATCTACGGCCGACCGCCGTGATCGTCCTCGCTGCAGGCGAGGGCACACGCATGAAGTCGAACACCCCGAAGGTGTTGCACACGATCGGGGGCCGCAGTCTCCTCGACCACGCCATCCACGCGGCGCGGGGCGTTGCGCCCGAGCACCTGGCTGTCGTCGTGCGCCACCAGCGCGACCGCGTCGCAGACCACGTCGCCGAGGTCGCGCCGGAGGCCGTCGTCGCCGACCAGGACGAGGTCAAGGGCACCGGCCGCGCCGTCGAGTGCGCGCTCGAGGCGCTGCCTCCCGATCTCACCGGCACGGTCGTCGTCACCTATGGCGACGTTCCGCTCCTCACCTCGGAGACGCTCCGGGGCCTCGTCGCAGCCCACGAGGGCACGGCGAGCGCCGTCACCGTCATCACCGCCTCCCTCGAGGACCCGACCGGATACGGCCGGGTCCTCCGCGGCGCCGACGGTGGCATCGAGGCGATCGTCGAGCAGAAGGACGCTACCGAGAACCAGCGGGCCATCCGCGAGGTCAACAGCGGCATCTACGCCTTCGACTCGGTCGTCCTGCGCGAGGCGCTCGCCGAGGTCGGCACCGACAACGTCCAGGGCGAGAAGTACCTCACCGACGTCGTCGCGATCGCGCGCCGACGCGGCCTGCCCGTCCACGCGCACCTCATCGCCGACCTGTGGCAGACCGAGGGCGTCAACGACAAGGTCCAGCTCGCGCGCCTCGGAGCCGAGCTCAACCGCCGGACCGTCGAGCAGGCGATGCGCGACGGTGCCGTCGTCGTCGACCCGGCCACGACGTGGATCGACGCCGACGTCACGATCGGCCCCGACACCGTGGTGCACCCCGGCACCCAGATCCACGGCGCGACGACGATCGGGTCCGAGTGCGTCATCGGTCCCGACACGACCCTCAAGGACGTCGAGGTCGGCGACGGGGCCAGCGTCGTGAGGACCCAGGCCGAGCTCGCCCAGATCGGCGCCGGCGCGACCGTCGGCCCCTTCTCCTACCTGCGCCCGGGCACGGTCCTCGGCGCTCGCGGCAAGATCGGCGGCTTCGTCGAGACGAAGAACGCCCAGATCGGCGACGGCGCGAAGGTCCCGCACCTGACCTACTGCGGCGACGCGACGATCGGGGAGGGTGCCAACATCGGCGCGGGCACGATCTTCGCCAACTACGACGGCGTCACCAAGGGCCACACGACCGTCGGGGCGCAGAGCTTCGTCGGGAGCAACTCCGTGATCGTCGCGCCGCGCACGATCGCCGACGGCTCCTACGTCGCGGCCGGGTCCGCCGTGGTCAGCGACGTCGGCCCCGGGCAGCTGGCCGTGACCCGCGCCCAGCAGCGCAACGTCGACGGCTGGGTCGCGCGGCGCCGCGAGGGCACCGCGACCGCGGCAGCGGCGGAGGCCGCCCTGCGCGCGGCCGCGGGCGAGCCGACTCCTGCCGACGAGGACAGCACCGACCACGAGACCGTCGCCACCGAGCCGAAGGACGTCCACTGATGACCGGGATCAACAAGACGACGGAGAAGCACCTCATGGTCTTCTCGGGCCGGGCGCACCCCCAGCTGTCCCAGGAGGTCGCCCGGCTGCTCGGCACCGAGATCGTCCCCACCTCGGCCTACGACTTCGCCAACGGCGAGATCTACGTGCGCTACGAGGAGTCGGTGCGCGGGTCTGACGCCTTCGTCATCCAGAGCCACACGGCGCCGATCAACGAGTGGATCATGGAGCAGTTCATCATGATCGACGCGCTCAAGCGCGCCTCGGCGAAACGGATCACCGTCGTCCTGCCGTTCTACGGCTACGCCCGCCAGGACAAGAAGCACCGCGGGCGCGAGCCGATCTCGGCCCGCCTCATGGCCGACCTGTTCAAGACGGCCGGCGCCGACCGCCTCATGGCCGTCGACCTGCACACGGCGCAGATCCAGGGCTTCTTCGACGGACCGGTCGACCACCTCATGGCGCTGCCGATCCTCTCGAGCTACGTCCGTGAGAAGTACGGTCACCTCGACCTCGCGGTCGTCTCGCCCGACGCCGGCCGGATCAAGGTCGCCGAGGACTGGTCGGAGCGCCTCGGTGGCTGCCCGCTCGCCTTCATCCACAAGACGCGTGACATCAACCGGCCCAACGAGGTCGTCGCCAACCGCGTCGTCGGCGAGATCAAGGGTCGCGTCTGCGTCCTCGTCGACGACATGATCGACACGGCCGGCACGATCACGAAGGCGGCCGACGCGCTCATCGACCAGGGCGCCGAGGCCGTCGTCATCGCGGCGACGCACGCGATCCTCTCCGGCCCGGCCGTCGACCGCCTCAAGGCCTGCAAGGTCGACGAGGTCATCGTGACCAACACGCTGCCGATCCCCGAGGACCGTAGGTTCGACAAGCTCGAGGTCCTCTCGATCGCCCCGCTCGTCTCCATGGCGATCCGCGAGGTCTTCGAGGACGGTTCCGTCACGAGCCTCTTCGACGGCAAGGCCTGACCGACCGTCCCGGCGCCCGCGCGAGGGCACGTATGCCGCTGAGCCGGCTCAGCGGCATACGTTGCCTGTGTCGTGGGTCGGGTGGTCAGGCGGTTGCGGCGGCCTTGCGCGCGCGGTAGGCGGCGGTGTGCGCCCTCGCGGCGCAGCCGCCCTCGCAGAACCGGCGCGAGCGGTTGCGCGAGAGGTCGACGACGACGTCGTCGCAGTCCTCGGCCTCGCAGACGCGCAGCCGGTCGAGCTCGCCGGCGCGGACGACGTCGACGACGGCGATGGCGGCCTCCACGGCCATGCGCTGGGGGAGGGGGGCGTCCTGCGGCGTCGCGTGGATGTGCCAGCCGAGGCCGTCGTGGTCGACGAGCCGGGGCACGGCGCGGGCCTCCGCGAGCAGGTCGTTGACGAGCGTCACGACCGCGGCCTCGTCGAGCTCCCAGAAGCCGCGTAGCCGCGGGCGCAGGGCCCGGACGGCGTCCAGCTCGGCGGCGTCGCGGTCGAAGCGGCCGGTCCAGCCGTGCTCGGCGTAGAGCCGCTCGAGGTCGTCGACCGACGCGAGCGTGTCCTCGCTCGAGTCGCCGTCGAGTCGCCCGGGCATCGTGTTGACGAGCGCCGCGGCCGCCATGAGGGCGACTTCAGTGTCATGGGTGAACAACCTGTTGACTCCTGACGTCCGAGGTAGCTAGTGTCATGAGTCTAATCACTTTTGGTGCTGACATGCCGATCGCGCTGCGCGGGGTGCCGGCTCTCTGGAGGAGGCTCGACATGGACGCATCGACGACGACGCGGCACCCGCTCGTCGGGGTCGGCGTCGCGCTCGCATCGGCGGCGGCCTTCGCGACCTCGGGCGCCTTCGCCAAGTCGCTCCTCCTCGGCGGGTGGGCGCCCGGGGCGGTCGTCACGATCCGCATCACGCTCGCGGCGCTCGTGCTCCTCGTCCCGACCGTCGTCGCGATGCGCGGCCGGTGGCGTGTGATGCGTCGCAACGCCTGGGTCGTCGTCGGCTACGGGCTGACCGGGGTCGCCGGTTGCCAGCTCGCCTACTTCTATGCCGTCACCCACCTGTCCGTCGGCGTGGCCCTGCTCCTCGAGTACCTCGCGCCGGTCCTCATCGTCGGCTGGCTCTGGCTGCGCCACCGGCAGCGGCCGCGCCTGCACACGATCGTCGGGGTGGCGCTGGCCGTCCTCGGGCTCCTGCTCGTCCTCGACGTCACCGGCCAGGCGAGCGTCAGCCTCGTCGGGGTGCTCTGGGGGCTCGGTGCGGCGGTGTGCCTCGTCCTCTACTTCCTCCTCGCCGCACACGTCGACGCCGACGTTCCGCCGCTCGGGCTTGCCGGCGGCGGGCTCGCGGTCGGCGCGGTCGCCCTGTGGATCGCCGGCCTGACCGGGCTGCTCGACACGACCCGCGGTGCGAGTCAGGTGACCCTCGCGGGGACTCTCGTGCCCTGGTGGGTGCCGGTTCTCGTCATCGCGCTCGTCGCCGCCGCCTTCGCCTATGTCACGGGGATCGCCGCGGTCCGGATGCTCGGCGCCAAGGTCGCCTCCTTCGTCGCCCTGACCGAGGTGCTCTTCGCGGTCGTCTTCGCCTGGGTCGTCCTCGCAGAGCTGCCGACCCCGATCCAGCTCTTTGGCGGTCTCCTCATCATCGGCGGCGTCGTGGCTGTGCGAATCGACGAGTCCCGGGCTCCGGCGGAGGCCACCACGGTGGTCGAGGCGCCGGTCGCGACCGCCGCCCTCCCCTGAGAGGGACGCGGTCCTCGGCCTCACTGCCCCCCCGCCTCTTCGAACCGAACGCGGCGTTCGTTCTCGAACGCACCGGCATAACACTGAGTTCGAGAATGAGCGCGGCGTTCGGTGGGCAAGGGGAGGGGTCGACACGGCGCGTGGCTCAGCGGCATACCACTCGGGAGGGCCCGGCGTGGGCCCCCGCGGGCGACGGATTTCACGCGCGTCGCGTGCGTCCCGTAAGATCGACCAGTTGCCTCGGCGAGGGACGATGCACGGCCGCTCCGGCGGGTGTGACGCGACTCCGTAATCGACGCGGTGGGTCCTGACTTCTCGGTCAGGTCCGCCTCTGCGCGCGGACCGCCCCCACGACCGAACCATCCGCGCACCGTCCCGCGTCGAGGCCGACCGCCAGCCCGCCTCATTCCAGAAGACCTCAGGAGAACACCGTGTCTGACACCACCAAGCTCGTCGCCGAGAAGCGCAGCGACTTCGGCAAGGGCGCCGCCCGCAAGATCCGCCGCGCCGGCAACATCCCCGCCGTCATGTACGGCCACGGCACCGACCCGGTCCACATCTCCCTTCCGGGCCACGACACGATGATGGCCCTCAAGCAGGCCAACGCCCTCCTCACGATCGTCATCGACGGCGACGAGCAGCTCGCCCTCGCGAAGGACGTCCAGCGCGACCCGATCAAGCCGGTCATCGACCACGTCGACCTCGTCGTCGTCCGTCGTGGCGAGAAGGTCACCGTCGACGTTGCCGTCCACCTCGAGGGTGACGCCGCGCCCGAGACGATCGTCACGCTCGACCACACCTCCCTCCAGCTCGAGGTCGAGGCCACGAACATCCCCGAGACGCTCGTCGTCTCCGTCGAGGGCCTCGAGGCCGGCACGCAGATCCACGCCGGCGCCGTCGAGCTCCCCCAGGGTGCGACGCTCGTCACCGACGCCGAGGCCCTCGTCGTCAACGTGACCGCCGCCATCTCCGAGGCTGCGGCCGAGGCGGAGCTCGCCGAGGCCGAGGCCGAGGCCGGCATCGTCCGCGAGGAGGAGGGTGAGGCCGAGGGCACCGAGGCCCCCACTGCCGAGGCGCCGGAGGCTTCCGAGGAGGCCTGAGCCTTCGGCTGACCCACGTCGGCACCACGTCACATCCCGAGAGGACCCATGGACACCTGGCTCGTCGTCGGACTGGGGAACCCCGGCCCGGAGTACGCCGGTAACCGGCACAACGTCGGCGCCATGGCCATCGAGGAGCTCGCTGCCCGCGACGCCAACGGCGTCGCGGGCAGCCGCGCCTCCGGCTCCCGCGCGGCGTTCAAGTCCCACAAGGCTCGCGCGAAGGTCGCCGAGATCCGGCTCGGGACGGCCGCCGGCGGGGCACCCGGCCCGAAGGTCGTCCTCGCGGTGCCGAGCACGTACATGAACACCTCGGGCGGTCCCGTCGCTGGGCTCATGAACTACTACGGCATCCCGGTCGAGCGGCTCATCGTCCTGCACGACGAGCTCGACATCGAGGCGGGCGCGATCCGGCTCAAGCGCGGCGGCGGCGAGGGCGGCCACAACGGCCTCCGCTCGATCTCCCAGTCGATCGGCTCGAAGGACTACCTCCGCGTCCGCATCGGCATCGGCCGGCCGCCCGGCCGGATGGACCCGGCCGACTACGTGCTGCGCGACTTCTCCAGGTCCGAGCGCGACAACCTGCCGTTCCTGCTCGACGACGCGGCCGACGCCGTCGAGGCGCTCATCGCGCTGGGCCTCGTCGACGCGCAGCAGCGCTTCCACGCGCCCCGCTGAGCCACACCGGCTGGGTCGGCCCGACCGACACTTCCGTATGCCGCTGGGCTCGTTCCCGGCCGGGGCTCTCCGCCCGCGGCGCACCCGCCCCCGCCCCTTCCCCCTGCCCCCTGCCCCCTGCGGCGTGAACGCGGTGTTCGGTGTCGAACTCAGCGGTACACCGCTGAGTTCGACACCGAACACCGCGTTCACTTCGCGGGGGTGGCACACCCGGCTGAGGCGGGCGGCATGACCAGGTCGGCGGCCGCCAAGCGGTGTCCCCAGCTGTCACTAGACTGGGGGATCTGATGCCTCACGCACTTCTGCCTGCCTTCCAGGCCCTGCCCGACGTCCAACGTGTCCTCGCCGAGGTCGGTCGCTCGCGCCTCGTCGACGTGTCCGCCAGCGACGGCACCCGCCCCTTCCTCGTCTCAGCCCTGGCCGAACGCGTCGCCGCGGAGGCCGCGGGTACCGGCGCGCCGGTCCTCGTGGTCACCGCGACGACCCGCGAGGCCGAGGACCTCTCCGACGCCCTCGGCGCGTTCCTGCCGGCCGAGCGTCTCGCCGTCTTCCCCTCGTGGGAGACGCTGCCCCACGAGCGGCTCTCGCCCCGGAGCGACACCGTCGGCCGCCGCCTCGCCGTGCTGCGACGGGTGGCGCACCCCGATCCCGACGACACGGCATACGGCCCGCTCTCCGTCGTCGTCGCCCCGGTGCGGGCGATCCTCCAACCGGTCACGCGCGGACTCGGCGAGCTCGTGCCCGTGGCCCTGCGCGCCGGCGACGAGCGGCCGCTCGGCGACGTCGTCGAGGCGCTCGTGGGCGCCGCCTACACGCGGACCGACCTCGTCGAACGGCGGGGTGAGTTCGCGGTCCGCGGCGGCATCCTCGACGTCTTCCCCCCGACGGAGGAGCACCCGGTCCGCGTCGAGTTCTGGGGCGACACCGTCGAGGAGGTGCGGTGGTTCAAGGTCGCCGACCAGCGCTCCCTCGAGATCGCGGAGCACGGGCTCTGGGCACCGCCGTGTCGCGAGGTCCTTCTCACCGAGAGCGTCCGCGCCCGGGCCAAGGCCCTCGCCGACCAGCTGCCCGGCGTCGCCGACATGCTCTCCAAGGTCGCCGAGGGCATCGCCGTCGAGGGCATGGAGTCGCTCGCGCCCGCCCTCGTCGACGGCATGGAGCCGGTCCTCGACGTCCTGCCCGCAGAGTCGATCATCGTCCTGGCCGACCCCGAGCGGATCCGCCGTCGCGCCCACGACCTCGTCGCCACGAGCGACGAGTTCCTCGAGGCGAGCTGGGCCAACGCGGCTGCCGGCAACGCGGTCCCCGTCGACCTGCAGTCCCTCCTCGGCAGCGCGTCCTACTGGACCCTCGCGCAGGTCCGTGCCCACGCGATCGCGCACGACCGCGCCTGGTGGACCCTGACGCCGTTCGCCGCCGACGAAGAGCTCGTCATCGAGGACGACGACGTCGACGCGCGGCTCGCCGTGCGCACGGTCGACCCGGAGGCGTTCCGCGGCGACACCGAGCGTGCCGTCGGCCACCTGCGCGAGCGCGCCGCCGAGGGCTGGCGCGTCGCGGTCGTCACCGAGGGGCCGGGTCTCGCCAAGCGCGTCGAGGAGGTGCTGCGCGAGCAGGAGGTGCCCGTGCGGGCGCTCGCCGGGGGCGAGCTCGAGGCCGGGATCGTCTCGGTGTGCACCGCGCCGCTCGGGCGTGGGTTCGTCCACGAGGGCGAGCGCCTCGAGGTCCTCACCGAGACCGACCTCACCGGTCAGCCCGGTGGCGGACCGTCCACCAAGGACATGCGTCGTATGCCGTCCCGCCGGCGCAACCAGGTCGACCCCCTGCAGCTGCGGCCGGGCGACTTCGTCGTCCACGAGCAGCACGGGGTCGGGCGCTTCGTCGAGATGATGCAGCGCACCGTGGCCGGCGCGACTCGCGAGTACCTTGTCATCGAGTACGCCGCGTCGAAGCGGGGACAGCCGGGCGACCGGCTCTTCGTCCCGACCGACCAGCTCGACCAGGTGACGAAGTACGTCGGCGGCGAGGAGCCGACGCTCAACAAGATGGGCGGCTCCGACTGGACCAAGACCAAGTCGCGGGCCAAGCGCTACGTCAAGCAGATCGCCGCCGACCTCATCCGCCTCTACAGCGCGCGCCAGGCGACGAAGGGCCACGCGTTCAGCGCGGACACCCCGTGGCAGCGCGAGCTCGAGGAGGCCTTCGCCTACGTCGAGACGCCCGACCAGCTCTCGAGCATCGACGAGGTCAAGGCCGACATGGAGAAGCAGGTCCCGATGGACCGGCTCATCTGCGGCGACGTCGGCTACGGCAAGACGGAGATCGCGGTCCGGGCGGCCTTCAAGGCGATCCAGGACGGCAAGCAGGTCGCCGTCCTCGTGCCGACCACTCTGCTCGTCAGCCAGCACTTTCAGACCTTCTCGGAGCGCTACGCGCAGTTCCCTGTCAAGGTCGCTGCGCTCTCGCGGTTCCAGACGGACCGGGAGGCCAAGGACGTCCTCGACGGGATCGCCGACGGCACGATCGACCTCGTCATCGGCACGCACCGGCTGCTCGCCAAGGAGGTCCGCTTCAAGGACCTCGGCCTCGTCATCATCGACGAGGAGCAGCGGTTCGGCGTCGAGCACAAGGAGCTGCTCAAGACGATGCGCACGGCCGTCGACGTCCTGTCCATGTCGGCGACCCCCATCCCGCGCACGCTCGAGATGGCCGTGACCGGCATCCGCGAGATGTCCACGCTCGCGACGCCGCCCGAGGAGCGCCACCCGGTCCTCACCTTCGTCGGCGGCTACGACGAGAAGCAGATCACGGCGGCGATCCGGCGCGAGCTGCTCCGCGAGGGCCAGGTCTTCTTCGTCCACAACAAGGTGTCGAGCATCGAGAAGGCGGCGGCCCGCCTGCGCGAGCTCGTGCCCGAGGCCCGCATCGCGACGGCCCACGGCCAGATGGGCGAGCACAAGCTCGAGGCGGTCGTCGAGGACTTCTGGCAGAAGCGCTTCGACGTGCTCGTCTGCACGACGATCGTCGAGACCGGCCTCGACATCAGCAACGCCAACACTCTCATCGTCGAGCGCGCCGACATGCTCGGCCTCTCGCAACTGCACCAGCTCCGGGGTCGGGTCGGTCGTGGACGTGAGCGGGCGTACGCCTACTTCCTCTACCCGCCCGAGAAGCCGCTCACGGAGACGGCGCACGACCGCCTCCGCACGATCGCGAGCCACACCGACCTCGGCGCCGGCATGCAGGTGGCGATGAAGGACCTCGAGATCCGCGGCGCTGGCAACCTGCTCGGCGGCGAGCAGTCCGGCCACATCGCCGGCGTCGGCTTCGACCTCTACGTCCGCCTCATCGGCGAGGCCGTCGCCGACTTCCGCGGCGAGACGACCGACGTGCCGGCCGAGATCAAGATCGAGCTGCCCGTCGACGCCCACCTGCCCCACGACTACGTGCCGGGGGAGCGGCTGCGTCTCGAGGCCTACAAGAAGCTCGCGACCGTCGAGACGTTCGAGGCCGTCGACGAGATCGAGGCCGAGCTGCGCGACCGCTACGGTGCTCCGCCCGAGCCGGTCCAGAACCTCCTCGAGGTCGCCCGCCTGCGTGTCGTCGCCCGCAGGGCGAAGATCGGCGACATCGGCCTGCAGGGCAAGGTCGTGCGCTTCGGCCCGGTCAAGGACCTGCGCGAGAGCCAGCAGCTGCGGCTCATGCGGCTCTACCCGGGGACGCTCGTCAAGGAGGCGCTCGGAACGATGCTCGTGCCGGTTCCGATGACCGCCCGGGTCGGCGGCAAGCCGCTGCGCAACACCGAGATCCTGATGTGGGCGCGCCAGCTCATCTCCGCGGTCCTGCTCGACGACATCGCCGCCGGGGCGATGGCGTCGGCCGCGGCCACGTCGGCCGCGGGCGCCCCGTAAGATGTCACACGCATCCGCCAGAGGAGGAAATTCAGTGAAGGCTTCGTCAGCCCTGTCCGCGCGGCGCCTCGCCACGACCGTCGTCGTCGGCCTGAGCGCCGTGACCCTGCTCAGCGGCTGTGGTTTCGGTGCCCGCCAGCAGGCGGCGGCCATCGTCAACGGCGAGGTCATCAGCCAGGCCGAGGTCCAGCAGACCGCGCAGCAGCTCCACGACGCCAAGCTCGACTTCCCCGAGAACGTCGTCGTGACCGCCCTCATCGCGGCGCCGCTCCTGCAGGAGGCCGTCGCCAAGTCGGGCAGCTGGCAGCCCGACGAGACCTACGCCAACGCCGTCGCTGCGATCCCCGGAGCCACCGACACGACGAAGGAGTTTATCTCCGCCGTCGCGCTCATCCAGTCGCAGAGGATGACGCCGGCCGACGTGGCGACCTACCGCTCCGAGCTCAAGTCGGCCGACATCTCGGTCAACCCCAGGTACGGCAAGGTCATCCACTCCAACGACGGCCCGGTCTACTTCACCGTCGGCCAGACCACACCCAACTGGATCGCCCCCGGCACCGCCCCCACGGCCACGCCGACGACGCCGGCCGGCTGAGCGCCGGCGACCCTCCGTGTCCGTCCGCCTCGTCCTGCTCGTCTCGACGCCGCGCGTCGCGCCCGGCCTGCTGACCCGCGAGGCGTGGTCGACGCTCGAGGGGGCGTATGCCGTGTGGGCCCGGCCCGACGAGCCGCAAGCCGCTGCGGTCGTCGAGGCGGGAATCGAGGTGGACACCAAGGAGTCCGCCGACCCCGCCGTGCTCGCGCGTGACCTCGTCGCGGCTACGGGGTCGGGAGATGTCGTCTGGATCGGTTCGGTCGACGGCGACCCGGGTCTCAACGAGGCGATCGCGGTCGAGGTGAGCCGGCTCCCCGAGCCGCCCGACGTGGAGCTGCTCATCGGCTCCTTCGACGTCCCAGGTGCGCGGCTGCTCGACGTGGTCGCGGTCATGGACCGCCTGCGCTCGCCGGGCGGTTGCCCGTGGGACGCCGAGCAGACGCACGAGAGTCTTGTGCCCTACCTCCTCGAGGAGAGCCACGAGACGATCGAGGCCATCGAGTCGGGTGACCCCGTCCACATGCAGGAGGAGCTGGGCGATCTGCTGCTCCAGATCGCCTTCCAGGCGCGCGTCGCGGAGGAGCACCCTGTCGAGCCGTTCGGCATCGACGACGTCGCCGGTGGTCTCGTCGACAAGCTCGTCCGGCGCCACCCGCACGTCTTCGCCGACGTCGACGCCTCCACGCCGGCCGAGGTCGAGGCCAACTGGGAGACCATCAAGGCGGAGGAGAAGCAGCACCGGTCGCACCCGCTCGAGGGCATCCCGCTCTCGCTGCCGGCCCTCGCTCGCGCCCACAAGGCGATCGGCCGCCTCGAGAAGGCCGGACGCTCCGACCTCGTCGACGAGGCCCTCGCCGCCGAGGGCCTCGGTGCCGAGCTGCTCGCCGTCGTGCGCCGGGCCCGGAGCGCGGGGATCGACGCGGAGGCCGCCCTCCGCGAGACCCTGCGCGCGCTCGACGGGACCGCCGGGCCGACGACGGACTGAGCGGCGTCGCGGGCCCGGCCCAGCGGCATACGGTCGCCGTGGTGTGTGCGGGAACGCTTGCGGCTCAGTAGGCTCCGCGCGAACGAATCACGGCGTGGACCGTCTTCGCGACGATCGACAGGTCCTGGACGAGCGACCAGTTGTCGACGTAGTAGAGGTCGAGGCGGACCGTGTCGTCCCAGGAGAGGTCGCTGCGGCCCGACACCTGCCACAGGCCGGTCATGCCGGGCCGGACGTGCAGGCGACGCTGGACGTCGGGGACGTAGCGGCGGACCTCCGCCGGGAGCGCGGGGCGGGGCCCGACGAGGCTCATCTCGCCGTTGATGACGTTGATGAGCTGGGGCAGCTCGTCGATGGAGTAGCGGCGCAGGACGTGGCCCACGCGCGTGATGCGCGGGTCGCGCTGGATCTTGAAGAGGACGCCGTCGGCGTTGGCGTTGAGGTGGGTGATCGCCGACAGCTGGGCCTCGGCGTCGACAACCATGCTGCGGAACTTGAGGCACTCGAAGAGGGCACCGTCGCGCCCGACCCGCGTCTGGCGGAAGAGGATCGGCCCGCCGTCCTGCAGCTTGACGGCGATGGCGGCCGCGAGCATGAGGGGAGAGGCGATCAGGAGCAGCGCCGTGGCGCCGACGAGGTCGAAGGTGCGCTTGAGACCGCGCGAGGCGCCGAGGCTGCGTGGCTGCTCGACGTGGACGAGCGGGAGGCCGCCGACGGGACGCATCATGATGCGCCCCGACGAGATGTCGCTGAGGCTCGGGACGACGGCCATCTGGACGTGGTGCCCCTCGAGCTCCCAGGCGATGCGACGGAAGTCGGCTGCGGACGGGAAGGCACCCTCGGTGAAGACGACGAGGTCGGCCTCGTTGCGGATCACGGCGTCGGCCGTCTCGTCGGTCTGCCCGGCGACGGGCACCCCCCGGTCCGTCGTCCCCCGCGCCGCGCCCTCGGGGAGCAGCGCCCCGATGATGCGGTAACCGAGCCATGACTCGCGCTCGAGGACCGCGGCGACGTCGTCGACGTGGCCGGGCGAGCCGGAGATGAGGACCCGGGTGAGGAGCAGTCCGCGCGCGTGGGCCCGGTGGACGAGCCGGCGGGCGATCCGGCGCCAGAGGAGCAGGAGCGGGATGCCGATGACGAACATGAGGACGAAGAACCCGCGGGAGAGGTTGAACTTCGTCAGGTAGCTCATGATCCCGATGAGACCGGCCGTGCAGCCGGCGGCCGAGAGGATCCGGGCGTACTCGATCGTGCCGACCCCGAGGTAGCCGCGTGCGTAGGTGCCGAGCGCGACGTTGGCGAGCATCCAGCCCGCCACGATCCAGACGCCGACGGACTGGGCCACGTCGTTGACGTCCGCGGTGGCGGAGAAGAGCCCGAGATGCGTGCGCCCGACCGCGGCGAGGACCGTCGCGAGGCTGATGACTAGCAGGTCACCCCCGGCGATCGCCAGCTGCAGGATCCGGACCCCCCGGGACCGCTCGCTCAGCGGCTGCGAGGTCGGGCGCGCGCTGACATCGAGCAGGGCCAACCCCGACTCACGCATGGGCTGACCCATGTAATACCCACCCCCCGGCGGACTCCGGCACCGAAACAACAAAGTGTCGCCCCCCGAGGCAACACAGGCGAGTATGCCGTCTTCCTCCGTCCTTTGGTAAGCATCGGGTAAATCCGTGGGACGATTCGCGCGCTTTGTCGGCGTATGTCGCGACAGCGCCGCTGATGGGACTCCACCGTGTCCTACGTGGACAGGGCCGCCCGCATGCCGGGTCGGTCGTTCGGCGCGGCCGACGCACGAGCTAGGCTCGGTCCGTACCAGTTCCGGAGCGCCCCACCCGAGTCGGAGCCCGATGTCCCGTCACCCCGCGCCGCGGAGGGCGGGAGGCGTCTGGTGGGGCCGCCCGGCCCACGACTCGACCACAGGAGCAGTAGTGGCCAGCATTGAGGAGATTGGCGCCCGCGAGATCCTGGACTCGCGAGGCAACCCCACCGTCGAGGTCGAGATCCGTCTCGACGACGGGACCTTCGCCCGGGCCGCCGTGCCGTCGGGCGCGTCGACGGGAGCCTTCGAGGCCTCCGAGCGGCGTGATGGCGACAAGGGCCGCTACCTCGGCAAGGGCGTGGCGCAGGCGGTCGACGCCGTGGTCGAGGAGATCAACCCGCGCCTCATCGGCTTCGACGCGAGCGAGCAGCGGCTCATCGACGCCGAGATGATGGCCCTCGACGGCTCGAGCAACAAGGAGAACCTCGGCGCCAACGCGATCCTCGGTGTCTCGCTCGCCGTCGCGCACGCCGCGGCCGAGTCGGCCGGCCTGCCCCTCTTCCGGTACGTCGGCGGGCCCAACGCCCACGTCCTGCCGGTGCCGATGATGAACATCCTCAACGGCGGGTCGCACGCAGACTCCAACGTCGACATCCAGGAGTTCATGATCGCGCCGATCGGCGCGCCGACCTTCCGCGAGGCCCTGCGCTGGGGCGCCGAGGTCTACCACGCGCTCAAGAAGGTCCTCGGTGAGCGCAGCCTCGCCACCGGACTCGGCGACGAGGGCGGATTCGCCCCTGACCTCGAGTCCAACCGGGCCGCCCTGGATCTCATCGTCGAGGCCATCAAGGCTGCCGGCTACGTTCCGGGACGCGACATCGCGCTCGCGCTCGACGTCGCGGCGTCCGAGTTCTTCGAGGACGGCTCCTACACCTTCGAGGGCGCCAAGAAGTCCGCCGACGAGATGGTCGCCTACTACGCCGAGCTCGTCGAGGCCTACCCGCTCGTGTCCATCGAGGACCCGCTCAACGAGGAGGACTGGGACGGCTGGAAGGCCATGACCGACCTGCTCGGCGACAAGGTCCAGATCGTCGGCGACGACCTCTTCGTGACCAACCCGGAGCGCCTCGCCAAGGGCATCTCGACCCGCACGGCCAACGCGCTCCTCGTCAAGGTCAACCAGATCGGCACCCTGACCGAGACGCTCGACGCCGTGACGCTGGCCCAGACCAACGGCTACCGCTGCATGATGAGCCACCGCTCGGGCGAGACCGAGGACGTCACGATCGCCGACCTCGCCGTCGCGACGAACTGCGGCCAGATCAAGACGGGTGCCCCCGCCCGCTCCGAGCGGGTGGCGAAGTACAACCAGCTGCTCCGCATCGAGGAGGAGCTCGACGACGCCGCGGTCTACGCCGGCGCCGGAGCGTTCCCCCGCTTCGACGTCTCACGCTTCGGCGCGGACGCCTGAGCGAGGCTCGACTGCCATGGGTGACCGCACGCCGCCCCGCCCGGGCCGCTCGTCGTCGAGCGGCCGGGCGGGTGGCGGGCGCTCGTCCTCTGGGCGCACGCCTGGCCCGCGCAGCACCCCCCGCGCTGGTGCGAGCCGGGCAGGG
>NZ_AWSA01000021.1 GCF_000576595.1 Intrasporangium oryzae NRRL B-24470
CGGCCTCGGCGAGGCGCCGGACGGCCTCCAGTCGCGTCCGGAGCAGCGCCGCGACCGGCGCGCCACCCGACGCCGCGCCGGCCCCGTGCGGCAGCCAGCCCGTGAACGACTCGGTCAGCCGGGAGCCCGTGCCCCGCGGCTCGATCGTCGTCACGACACCGGTCTCGAAGCGGGCCGAGAGGTCGCGCTGTTCGACGATGCAGCCCTCGTCGACCGCCTCGAACGTCGTGGTGAGGGTCAGCGGGGCCGGGCCGTCGGCGCTCCGCGCCACGACGCGGACGTGCCGGTCGAGGGCGACGACGGCGCTGATGCCGACGCGGACGCGACCGTCGGACCGGCGCCAGATCCCGACGAACTCGGGCTCGGTCGCGGGTCCGACGTGCGGCAGGGGGACCACGGCGACACAGGTCGCTCCGGCGTCCGCCGAGGACCCGCGCCGCGGCGCGACCGCGCGCTGCCAGGCCAGCTCGAGCGGGGCCGCGATGAGGACCCGGTGACGCACGACGAGCGGGAGGCGCTCGACAGGAGGCATGGGTCGCCTGGAGAGCTGCTCGCCGAGCAGCCGTTGCATCATCCTGCGCACCCTGTGGAGTCTCTTCCACGCCGACCGGCCCGGCCAGCGGGAACGGCACCGCCGACTCGCACGTCGATGCAGCCCGAGCGTGCGAGTCGGTGGTGATCTCCGTGTGAGGGTTCTCAGCCGAGGGGGGCGCCCGTCTCGAGGAGCGTCTTGAGGCCGCTGAGGACCCGCATCCAGCCGGTCCCGGCGACGCTCTCGGCGGTGCGCGAGGAGCCCTCGAGGTGGTCGTGGGTCACGGTGAGGAGGCTGACGCCGTCGTCGCCGGGGGTGATCTCCCACGTCACCCGGCTCTCGGGCTCCTCGGCGAGGTCCGGGTGGTAGAGCGAGCGCCAGCCGTGGACGAGCCGTCGGGGCGGGTCGAACTCGATGACGTGGGAGCTTCCCCAGTCGGCGCCGTCGGGCCCTCGGGACGTGTAGGCGTCAGGCGTCACGGAGATCCGGGCGCCGTAGAAGTAGCGCTCGCTCCACTCGGGCGAGGTGATGGCCTCCCAGATCGCCTCGGGGGTGGCCTTGATGAAGACGTGGTAGACCTGCGCGGGAACGCCGGTCTGGGTGGGTGAGGTCTGGACGGTTGACTCAGTCATGCTGGTGCTCCTCGAGAGCGGCCTTGAGGTCGGCCAGGGCCGACACGTGAGGTTCTGCGAACTTGCTGATCCACCGGTCGTGGATCAGGCGGATGGGCACGGGATTGAGGAAGTGGTGCTTCTCCCGGCCGGACCGGCGGGCCGTCACGAGCCCTGCCTCCTCGAGGACCTTCAGGTGTTTCATGACACCGAAGCGCGTCATGTCGAGCTCGGACTCGAGCTCTGCGAGCGTGCGGCCGTCGCGCTCGAAGAGCCGGTCGAGCAGGAACCGTCGGGTCGGATCGGCGAGGGCCTTGAAGACGGCGTCGTCATCTGACACCCCACGAAAATAGGTGACCATTTGGTCACATGTCAAGAGGCGGCCCGCGTCGTCCGGCGACCCCTGAGCGGGTGGCGCATCATGGCGGGGTGAGGACTCTCCGGTCACGACAGGTCCAAGGGGCGATCCTCGTCGTCGCGGCGCTCGCCGTCGTCTGGCTGCTCGTCGTGTTCGTCCAGGGTGGGGCCTCCACCGGCGGTGCAGGAGCTTCCCCCGCCGGCCCGGCAGGCGCGAGGGCGGTCCGGACGCTCGTGACCGACCCGGCGTCGGGGCTGCCGTGGATCGACGAGTCGGCGCTCCCGCCCGAGGCCCGCGAGACGCTCGCGCTCATCCGGGCGGGCGGGCCCTTCCCCTACCCCCGCAACGACGGGGTGACATTCGCCAACCGTGAGGGACTGCTCCCCCGCGAGCAGCGCGGCTACTACCGCGAGTACACGGTGCAGACCCCCGGCTCCCCCGACCGCGGACCCCGCCGCATCATCACGGGGTCCGGGGGCGAGACGTACTGGACCGCAGACCACTACGCATCGTTCAGCCGGATCCGGGAGGGATCATGACGACGTTCCTCGGCAGGCACAGCGAGGCAGAGGACCACCTCGCCGACCTCGACGCCCAGGGGCTCGACGTCCGCGTCGTCACGGCCGGGACCGACAAGGAGTCCGTCCTCGACGGGTTCGCGACCGGGCTCGAGCTGCCCACCTGGTTCGGGCGCAACTGGGACGCCCTCCTCGATGCCCTCCGCGACCTCGACGCGGCCCGGGGCCGGACGGGGATCGCCCTCGTGTGGGACCACACGCTGGCGCTGCGCGACGGCGACCGCGCGACCTACCGGACCGTCCTCGACGTCCTCGAGCAGGTCGAGGACGAGCGCGAGGACCTCTGGGTCACCGTGATCAACCGGTAGCGGCAGTCGCGCACCCCTACGAGACGAAGACGCGCTCGTCGATGAGCCGCTCGGTGACCTCGCGCCCCTCGCGGTGGAAGCGGCCGTGCTCGAAGTCCTTGGCGAACTCGAGCTCGACGTGGGCCCGACCGTGGCGGTTCTTCTCGAGCGACAGGACCGACCAGCCACGGAAGCGCTGGGCGTTGCCGAGGTCGTATACGAGGTGCTCGCGCGAGACGATGTCGACCTTGTCGTTGATGATCATGACGACGTCGGCCTCGTAGGCGAGCGACGACGATCCGCGCAGGTCGTGAGTGCGCATCCGGTGGCCCGCGGCCAGGCTCTCCTTGTCGGCGGCCGACACGGCGACGACGGGGACCCGGAGCTCGAGGGCGATGTCCTTCAGGCCCTCGGCGGCGATGCTGATGCGTTCGTCCTCGCCCGCGCCGGGGACGGGGAGCTTCTGGATGTAGTCGAGCAGGACGAGCGGCGCGCTCCCGGTCGCCTCGGAGACCCGCCGCACCACCGCCGAGACCTCCGCCAGCGTCGTCGAGCCGCCGGAGGACTCGTGGATGTGCAGGCGGTCGCCGTAGCCGACGAGGGCGGCATACGCCTCGGCCCCTCCCGGAAGGGAGGAGAGGACGGCGTCGAGCGGCGCGCCGCCCGAGCCCGCCTCGAGGGCCCGGCGGACGTCGTGGACGCCCGCGGCCTCGACGACACCCCCCTCCACCGCCTCGGCGGCCTCCATCGAGATGAGCCGCTCGAGGAGCGTGTGCGCCTCGTGCTCGTACGAGAAGACGACCGCGCTGCCCCCAGCGGCCACGGCGTTGCGGGCCAGCTGGAGCCCGAGCGTCGTCTTGCCGTGTCCCGCCGGCCCGCCGAGGAGCACGAGCTCCCCGGAGCGCAGGCCGCCGGTCAGCATCCGGTCGAGCGCCGGGAACTGCGTCGGCCAGACCGCCGCCCCGGCGGCCTGGCCGCGGCGCAGCACCGCGTCGGTCTCGCTGAGCAGGGATCCGAGCGAACGGAGCGCGCCCGCCTCGTGGTGTCCTGGTGGTGTCGCCATGCCGCAGATTGGACCACAGGCTGGCGTCCGCCGGGGTGGCTTTGGCCGAGGCCGATCACCCGCCGAGACGGTTCACCGTCGCCGTGCGCCCGGGAGCGACCGGCTCAGAGGGCCAGTCCGACGTACTTCGTCTCGAGGTACTCGTCGATGCCCTCGAAGCCGCCCTCGCGCCCGACGCCCGAGGCCTTGACGCCACCGAACGGCGCCGCCGGGTTGGAGACGATGCCCTGGTTGACGCCGACCATGCCGAACTCGAGCGCCTCGGAGACGAGCAGGGCACGGGAGACGTCGCGGGTGAAGAGGTAGGCGACGAGGCCGTACTCGGTGTCGTTGGCCATCCGGATCGCCTCCTCGTCGGTGCTGAAGGTCGAGATCGGGGCGACCGGGCCGAAGATCTCCTCGCGGGCGAGGTCGGCCTCGGCGGGGACGTCGGCGAGGACGGTCGGCTGGTAGAACCACCCGGCGCCCTCGCGCGCGGAGCCGCCGACGACGACCTTCGCGCCCTTCGCGACGGCGTCGTCGACGAGCGAGGCGACCTTGTCGCGGGACTTCTCGTCGACGAGCGGGCCGACGTCGACGCCGTCCTCGGTGCCGTGGCCGAGGGTCAGGGCGCCCATCCGCGCCGCGAGCTTGGCGCCGAACTCCTCGGCCAGGGACTCGTGGACGTAGAACCGGTTGGCCGCGGTGCAGGCCTCACCCATGTTGCGCATCTTCGCGAGCATGGCGCCGTCGACCGCCTTGTCGACGTCGGCGTCGGCGAACACGAGGAACGGGGCGTTGCCGCCGAGCTCCATCGAGACGCGGAGGATCTGCTGCGAGGCCTGCTCCATGAGCTTGCGCCCGACGGGGGTGGACCCGGTGAAGGTCAGCTTGCGCAGGCGCGGGTCACGGATGAGGGGCTCCATGACGTCGCCGGTGTGGCTCGTCGTGATGACGTTGAGGACACCCGCCGGCAGGCCACACTCCTGGAGGAGGTCGGCGAGGGCGAGCATCGTCAGCGGGGTCTGCGAGGCCGGCTTGACGACCATGGTGCAGCCGGCGGCGATGGCCGGGCCGATCTTTCGGGTGCCCATCGCGAGGGGGAAGTTCCACGGCGTGATCATCAACGTCGGACCGACCGGCTGCTTCATCGTCATGAGGCGCGTCGCGCCGTTGGGGGCGACGGAGTAGCGCCCGCTGACGCGGACGGCCTCCTCGGAGAACCAGCGGAAGAACTCGGCGCCGTAGGCGACCTCGCCGCGGGACTCGGCGAGCGTCTTGCCCATCTCGAGCGTCATGAGCATCGCGAAGTCGTCGGCGCGAGCCGTGATCTTCTCGTATGCCGCTCGCAGCAGCTCCGCACGGTCGCGCGGTGCCGTGCGGGCCCAGTCGGCCTGCGCCGCGACGGCGGCGTCGAGCGCGGCCGTGCCGTCGGCGACGGTCGCGTCAGCGACGTGGGTGAGGACCTCACCCGTGGCCGGGTCGTCGACCGGGATGGTCGCTCCCCCGGTCGCGTCGCGCCACGAGCCGCCGATGAGCAGGCCCTTGGGGACGGTGTCGAGGACTGGGTGCTGGGTCACGGAGGTCATGTCTGAAAACCTAGTTCCTGCGGCGTGCGAGCGTCGTCCGGGGTGCCGAACAGCGGCGTCGCGGTCGGGTGGTGGGTGGTTCGTCGAGGCGGGTAGAGGCGTCCGAGCGCAGCCGCGCTCAGCGGTCCTCCATGCCCCAGGGGGAGCCGTAGCCCTGCGGCTTGGGGGCGGCGAGCAGGTCGAGGAAGGGCACGGCGTCGAAGGCCTCGGGCCCGAGGACGCCCGCTCCCTTCCAGGTGCCGTTCGCGAGCAGCTCGAGGGCGACGACGGGGTTGACAGCGGTCTGCCACACGACGCACTGGGCGCCGTACGCCTCCATGGTCTCGGCGTTGTCGACGACGTGGTAGAGGTAGGTGCGGCGGGGCTGCCCATCCGTGCCGGCGCCGGTGACGAAGAGGCCGGCGCAGGTCTTGCCGGTCATCCGCGGGCCGATCGTGGCGGGGTCGGGCAGGGCCGCCGCGACGACGTCGCGAGGCGAGACCTGCACCCCCTTGACTGTGATCGGCTCGGTGCGGTCGAGGCCGAGCGTGTTGAGGACCTTGAGGATGGTGATGAACTCGTCACCGAGGCCGTACTTGAACGTCACCCGCTTGGCGTCGACCCAGCGCGGCATGAGGAGGACCTCCTCGTGCTCGACGTTGACGCACTCGACGGGGCCGATGCCCTCCGGGAAGTCGAAGACCTCGGGCTCGCTGAAGGGCGGCGTCGTGAACCAGCCGCGGTCCTTCTCCCAGACGACGGGAGGGTTGAGGCACTCCTCGATCGTCGTCCACATCGAGAAGCTCGGGGCGAAGATCTCGTTGCCCTCATCGTCGTGGACGACCAGGTTGGCACCGTCGCGCGTGCCGAGCTCGTCGATCTCGGAGAAGAGGTGGTCGGCGGCATACCGGGCGAAGACGTCGGAGAGGCCGGGCTCGACACCGATCCCGACGAGGGCGAGACGCCCGTCGGCCTGCCACGCGTCGGCGACGGCGAACTGCTCGTCGCCGAGCATCACCCCGACCTTCTCGTAGGGCTGCTCGGGGTGGCGCTGCGACAGGCTCATCGCCATGTCGAGGTAGTCGGCCCCGGCCGCCCTCGCGCCGGTGAAGACCGGCATCGTGAACTTCGGGTCGACGGCGTTGAAGACGTGCGTCGCGCCGTGCTCCCTGGCGAGGGCGGTCACCGCGGCGGCGTCCGACGCGTCGACCTGGGCGGCGACGAATCGGCCTTCCTCCGTATGCCGCTCGGTCACCGCGCGCACGGTGCGCTCGGCCCGTGCCACGTCGTAGTCGGCGACCACCCACCGCTCGAAGAAGGACCGCTCGGCGGCGATGCGGGCGGCGGCGTCGCCGACGCCGCCCGCACCGATCATGAGGACCCGCACCGGTCAGGCCACCTTCCGGTTGCGCCGGCTGCTCACGACCTGCCCGATCACCACGACCGCGAGGGCGCCGAGGAACATCACCGTCCCGATGACGTTGATCTGCACCGGGGTGCCGCGCTGGGCGGCGCCCCACACGTACATCGGGAACGTGACCGACTCGGGGCTCGCGTTGAAGTTGGTGATGATGTAGTCGTCGAACGACAGCGAGAACGCGAGCAGGGTTCCGGCCGCGATGCCCGGAAGGACGAGCGGCAGGGTCACCTTGCGGAAGGTCTGGAACTCGTTGGCGTAGAGGTCGGCCGCGGCCTGCTCGAGACGAGGGTCGAGGGAGGCGACCCGGGCCTTGACCGTGACGACGACGAACGAGAGGCAGAACATGATGTGCGCGATGAGGATCGTCGTGCGCCCGGTCGGGATCCCCATCGCGATGAACAGGGTGAGCAGGCTGGAGCCCATGACGACCTCAGGCGTGGCCATCGGCAGGAAGATGAGCAGATTGGTCCCGGAGCGGCCCCGGAAGCGGTAGCGCCCGAGCGCGAAGGCCACCATGGTGCCGAGAACCGCCGCCGTGAGCGAGGCGATCAGGCCGATCTGCAGGCTGAGGCCCACGGACTGGCACATGCCCGGGACCCCGCACACGTTGGTCCAGGCGTCGAAGGAGAACTCGTTCCACTGGTAGTTGTAGCGCCCGAGCGGCTTGTTGAACGAGAAGATGATGACGACGAGGTTCGGGAGCAGGATGTAGATCATCACGAGGATCCCGACGATGATGACGAGGTTGCGTCGCAGCCATGCCATGTCAGACCAGCTCCTCTGTTCCCGCCCGACGGACGTACGTGATGACGAACGCCACGATGATCAGCATCAGGATGAAGCTGAGCGCGGCCGCGGTCGGGTAGTCGAGGACGCGGAGGAACTGCGCGTCGATGACCTGGCCGATCATGACCGTCCGCGTGCTACCGAGCAGGACCGAGTTGATGTAGTCACCGGCGGCCGGGATGAAGGTCAGCAGCGTGCCCGCGACGACGCCGGGGAGCGAGAGCGGCCAGATGACCCGGCGGAAGGCCTGGACGGGCGAGGCATAGAGGTCGCCCGCCGCCTCTACCAGCCGGTGGTCGAGTCGCTCGAGGTTGGAGTAGAGCGGCAGGACCATGAACGGCAGGAAGTTGTAGGTCAGACCGCAGATGACCGCGAACGGGGAGAAGAGCAGCTGGTCGTTGTTGATCAGCCCGACCGCCTTGAGGCCCTCCTTGAAACCCGTGAGCAGGAAGTCCGTGTGAGTCCGCAGCGCGATCTGCGCGAGCAGCCCGCTGTCACCGAGGATCGTCTGCCAGGCCAGGGTCCTGATCAGGAACGACGTGAAGAACGGGGCGATGACGAGCACGAGGAGGAAGTTCTTGTACCTGCCCGAGCGGTGGGCGATGAACCACGCCAGCGGGTAGCCCAGGGCCAGCGTCAGCAGCGTCGCGATGCCGGCGTAGATGAGCGACCTCAGCAGCTGCGGCCAGTAGGTCGACAGGGCGTCGGCGTAGGTCGCGAAGTTCCACGTCATCGTGTAGCCGTTGTCGACGTCCCCGGTCTGCAGCGACTGCGACGCGAGGGACACCATCGGGACGACGAAGAAGACCACGAGCCAGAGCAGGCCGGGCACGAGCAGCAGGTAGGGCACCGCCGCGCCCCGGCGGGCGCGCCGAGGCGCGGCCACCGGGGCGCCGGTGAGGGTGGTCACGGCCATGTCACTCGTCCTCGACGAGCTGGGCGCCGGCGTCCGCGTCCTGCGACGCATCGAGGACGAAGCTGTTGGCCGGCACCCAGCCGAGGCAGACGTTGGAGCCGAGGGCGGCCCGCGGCATACCGTCGTTCTGCTGGACGACCGTGAGCTCACGGCCCCACGGCATGGCGATGAGGTACTGCGTCGCCACTCCGAGGAAGGACACGTCGGTCACCTCGCCGCGCAGGGTGTTGAGGCCCGCCGCCTCCGTACCCTCGCTGATGATGCGGACCTTCTCCGGACGGATGCCGAGCCAGAGCTCGGAGGCGCCGCCCGGCAGGGACGCCGCGGGCACCGTCATGGGGATGCCGTGCACGTCGAGCGACGCGATCTCGGCGCTGACGCCCTTGACGGTGGCCCGGAGCAGGTTCGACTGGCCGAGGAAGTTGGCCGCGAACGTCGACTCCGGCTTCTCGTAGAGCGTGCCGGGGTCGCCGACCTGCTGGAGCTTGCCGGCGTTCATGACCGCGATGGTGTCGGCCATGGTCATGGCCTCCTCCTGGTCGTGCGTGACGTGCACGAAGGTGAGGCCGACCTCCTGCTGGATCCGCTTCAGCTCGATCTGCATCTGCCGACGCAGCTTGAGGTCGAGGGCGCCGAGCGGCTCGTCGAGGAGGAGCACGTCCGGGCGGTTGACGACAGCGCGGGCCAGGGCGACGCGCTGCTGCATGCCTCCGGAGAGCTGAGTCGGCTTCTTCTTGGCCACGTGCGCCAGCTCGACCAGCTCGAGAGCCTCCATCGCCTTCGGCTTCCAGTCCTTGACACCGCGCTGACGAAGCCCGAAGGCAACGTTGTCGAGGATGTCGAGGTGCGGGAAGAGCGCGTAGTTCTGGAAGACCGTGTTGACGTTGCGCTGGTAGGGCTTCGTCGCCGTGATGTCATGGTCGCCGATGGAGATCGTGCCCGCCGTCGGCTGCTCGAGACCGGCCACCATGCGCAGCGTCGTGGTCTTGCCGCATCCCGAGGGACCGAGCAGGGCGAAGAACGAGCCCTGCGGGATGACGAGGTCGATGTTGTCGACCGCGGTGAACGTGTCGTAGACCCTGCTGACCCCGCTGAGGACGAGGTCTCCGGAAGCGTGCCCTGCCATCAGCCCGTGACCAGAGCCTGGAACTTGCGGTTGTACTTGGTCTCCTCTTCGGCGGTGAGCCCCCGGAAGACGTGGGCCCGGGAGAGGGTGTCCGCGGAGGGGAAGATCAGCTCGTTGGAGGAGACGGAGGGGTCAGACACCTGGAGGATCGCCTTGGTGCCCTTGACCGGGGAGATGTAGTTGACGTAGTCGACGACCTGCGCCATGACCTTGGGGTCGTAGTAGTAGTTGATGAGCTTCTCGGCGTTCTTCTTGTGCTTGGCGAGCGCCGGGATGACGAAGTTGTCGGACCAGAGCGTGCACCCCGTGGTCGGCAGGGTGTAGCCGAGGTTCGGGTTGTCCGCGCGGAGCTGGACGACGTCGCCGGTCCACGCGAAGCAGGCTGCCGTGTCACCCGAGGCCAGGGGCTTGGTGTAGTCGTTGCCGGTGAAGCCCTTGATCTGACCGGCCTCCTTGGCCTTCTGCAGCTCGGCGATGGCGGCGTCGAAGTCGGCGTCGGTGAAGGACTCGATCTTCTTGCCCATGGCCATGAGGACGAGGCCGACGGTGTCGCGCATCTCCGTCAGGAGCGTGACCTTGCCCTTGAGCGCCGGGTCGGTGAGGAGCTGGTCGACCGACTCGACCTTCTTGCCGCCGGTGGCCTTGGGGTTGTAGGCGATGCCGGCGAAACCGCTCTGCCACGGCAGGGAGTAGAGGCGGCCCGGGTCGAAGGTGACCTGGGTCAGGGCGTCCTCGAGGTTGGCGTGGTTGGGGATGTTGGCCAGGTCGAGCTTCTGGACGTAGCCGAGGCGGATGAGGCGCGCCACCATCCAGTCGGTGCTGCACCAGACGTCGCGACCCGTGTCGCTGCCGGCGTCGAGCAGCGGCCGGACCTTGGCGTAGAACTCGTCGTTGTCGTTGTAGTCCTCGGTGTAGTTGACCTTGATGCCGGTCTGCTTCGTGAAGGCGTCGAGGCTCGGCCGGGCCTTCGTCTTGTCGTCGACGTCGATGTAGGACGGCCAGTTGGACCAGTTGATGACCTTCTCGGTGTCGGACATGTCCTGGGCCGCCGCGGCGGTCTTCTTGGCAGACGTCGCGGATCCGGCGGTCGGGTTCTTGCCTGAGGAGCCACAGGCGGCGAGCAGGGCGGCGGCGCCGACTCCGGCGGCGCTCATCATCGCGGTGCGGCGCGAGATGAGACCGCGGGCGAAGGCGGCCCGGGAAGCAAGGTTGTCGTGGTCGTTCATCACGGTCTCCAGGTCTGGGTCAGGCGGGGGCGGGCAAGAGGGTGGACGAGGGGGGTGGGGCGCCGCGGCCGCTCGGTGGGTGCGGCGCCCCGTGGTCGATCAGGTTCTATCAGGATGGTCGGCGACCGATCAGGTCGATCCGGACTCGATCCGGACTCGATCAGGACTCGATGTTGGCCATGACGTGCTTGATGCGCGTGTAGTCCTCGAAGCCGTACATGGAGAGGTCCTTGCCGTAGCCGCTGTGCTTGTAGCCACCGTGCGGCATCTCGGCGACGACCGGGATGTGGGTGTTGATCCAGACGCAGCCGAAGTCGAGGCCCTTGCTCATGCGCATCGCCTTGCCGAAATCGCGCGTCCAGACGCTCGAGGCGAGGCCGTACTGCACATCGTTGGCCCAGCGCAGCGCCTCGGCCTCGTCGGAGAACTGCTGCACCGTGATGACCGGCCCGAAGATCTCGGTCTGGATCTGCTCGTCGTCCTGGCGCAGGCCCGCGAGAACGGTCGGCTCGAAGAAGTAGCCGTCACCGAGGCTGGTGATGCGCGAGCCCCCGGCCGCCACGCGGGCGTGGTCGGGCAGGCGCTCGAGCATGCCCGAGACGTGGGCGACCTGGTTGGGGTTGTTGACCGGGCCGAAGAGCGCGTCCGGGTCGTCCGGCATACCGACCTTGGCGGAGTTCTTGGCGTACTCGGCGAGGGCGGCGACGAAGTCGTCGTGGATGCGCGGGCCGGCGAGCACGCGGGTCGCGGCGGTGCAGTCCTGGCCGGCGTTGAAGTACCCGGCGGTGGCGATGCCCTCGACGGCCGCCTCGATGTCGGCGTCGTCGAACACGATGACCGGGGCCTTGCCGCCGAGCTCGAGGTGGACCCGCTTGAGGTCCTTCGCGGCGCTCTCGGCCACGTGCATGCCGGCCCGGACCGAGCCGGTGATGGCGACCATCGCGGGCGTCGCGTGCTCGACGACCATGCGGCCCGTCTCACGGTCGCCGGTGATGACGTTGAAGGTGCCCTCCGGCAGGAACTCGGAGGCGACCTCGGCGAGCAGCAGCGTGGTCTCGGGGGTCGTCTCGGACGGCTTGAGGACGATGGTGTTGCCGGCCGCCAGAGCGGGGGCGATCTTCCACATCGCCATCATCATCGGGTAGTTCCAGGGCGTGACCTGGCCCACGACGCCGATGGGCTCACGACGGATCCACGAGGTGTGACCCTTCATGTACTCACCGGCCGAGCGGCCCTCGAGCACGCGGGCGGCGCCGGCGAAGAAGCGGAGCTGGTCGAGCATCGGCGGCACCTCCTCGCTCGCGGTCAACGCGTGGGGCTTGCCGGTGTTCTCAGCCTCGAGCTTGACGAACTCGTCCGCGCGGGCCTCGATGGCGTCGGCGAACTTGAGCAGCGCCTGCTGGCGCTCGCTCGGGGTCGTCTCCCCCCAGGTCTCGCAGGCCTTGGCAGCCGATGCATAGGCGGCGTCGACGTCAGCATCACGGCTCACCGGAGCCTTGGCCACGACCTTGGCGGTCGCGGGGTTGACGATGTCGTTGGCCGTTTCGGCCGCTGAGTCGACGTACTGGCCGCCGACGAAGTTTCGCAGTGCGCGAGCCTCAGTTGTCATGCCGGGAATGCTAACCGCGATGTGCGCTTTGGTGAAGAGTTGGCGAGAAATTCCTTCGGAATCAGTTGTGTTACGGCTTGCCAACACCGTGTTCCACACGTCACCATCGGGTCATGACGAGCAGACGCAACGGCGCCGACGCGGCTGAGACCCCCGTGCGGCGGGGCTCGGTCAACCTCGACGACGTGTCCAAGTCGATCATCGAGCAGCTGCAGCACGACGGCCGCAAGTCCTACGCCTCGATCGCCCAGGAGGTGGGTCTGTCCGAGGCCGCGGTCCGTCAGCGGGTCCAGCGCCTGCTCGATGCCGAGGTGATGCAGATCGTCGCGGTCACCGATCCGCTCCAGGTGGGCTTCCCCCGCCAGGCGATGATCGGCCTGCGGGTCGCCGGAGACATGTCGCCGGTGGCCGAGGCCCTGACCGCCATGCCGGAGGTGTCCTACGTCGTCACGACGGCGGGCAGCTTCGACGTGCTGGCCGAGGTGATCTGCGAGGACGACACGCACCTGCTCGATCTGCTCACGACACGGATCCGCAGCCTCCCGGGCGTCACGGCCACCGAGACGTTCGTCTACCTGAAACTCAACAAGCAGCTCTACAACTGGGGTACACGATGAGCATCAACCCGAACGACGTCTGGGAACCCTCCTCGGACCATCGCACGCCCGCGGGCACGCTCCACTCGGAGGCCGCCCGCGACCACCTGTGGATGCACTTCACCCGCCACTCCGTCTTCGAGGAGAAGGAGGCCGGCGGACTCGGTCACTCGGTCCCGATCATCACGAAGGGTGAGGGCTGGAAGATCTGGGACGACCGCGGCAACGAGTACATCGACGGCCTCGCCGGCCTCTTCGTCGTCCAGGTCGGCCACGGCCGTGAGGAGCTCGCCGAGGCCGCCGCCAAGCAGGCGCGCGAGCTCGCCTTCTTCCCGCTGTGGAGCTATGCCCACCCGAAGGCGATCGAGCTCGCCGAGCGGCTCGCGAGCCACGCTCCCGGCGACCTCAACCGCGTCTTCTTCACCACGGGCGGCGGCGAGGCCGTCGAGACGGCCTGGAAGCTCGCCAAGCAGTACTTCAAGCTGACCGGCAAGCCGACGAAGCACAAGGTCATCTCGCGCGCGGTCGCCTACCACGGCACCCCGCAGGGCGCCCTGTCCATCACCGGCATCCCCGGCGCGAAGGAGATGTTCGAGCCGCTCGTGCCGGGAGCCTTCAAGGTGCCCAACACCAACCTCTACCGCGCGCCCGAGCACCTGCGCGACGACGAGAAGGCCTTCGGGCGCTGGGCTGCGGACCGGATCGCCGAGGCGATCGAGTTCGAGGGTCCCGACACGGTCGCTGCAGTCTTCCTCGAGCCCGTCCAGAACTCCGGCGGCTGCTTCCCGCCGCCGCCCGGCTACTTCGAGCGGGTCCGCGAGATCTGCGACGCGTACGACGTCCTGCTCGTGGCCGACGAGACGATCACGTCCTTCGGCCGCATCGGCTCGATGTTCGCGTGCTCCGACTTCGGCTTCGTGCCCGACATGATCACGTGCGCGAAGGGCATGACGAGTGGCTACTCCCCCATCGGGGCGATGATCGCGAGCGACCGCCTCTTCGAGCCGTTCCGGAAGGGCACCAACTACTTCCCCCACGGCTACACGTTCGGCGGGCACCCGGTCTCGGCCGCGGTCGCGATGGTCAACCTCGACATCTTCGAGCGCGAGCGCCTCAACGACCGCGTCAAGGACAACGCCCCGGCGTTCAAGGCGACGCTCGACAAGCTGCTCGACCTCCCGCTCGTGGGGGACGTGCGCGGAGCCGGGTACTTCTACGGCATCGAGCTCGTCAAGGACAAGGCGACGCGCGAGACCTTCGACGACGCCGAGTCCGAGCGCCTCCTGCGCGGCTTCCTCTCGAAGGCACTCTTCGACGCGGGCATCTACTGCCGCGCCGACGACCGAGGCGACCCCGTCGTCCAGCTCGCGCCGCCGCTGATCATGGGCCAGGCCGAGTTCGACGACATCGAGTCGCGCCTGCGCTCGGTGCTGACGGAGGCCGAGAACCACCTCTGAGCGCACCTCACGCACGTCGTATGCCGCTGGGCCGGCCGCCGTTGGAACGGTGGCCGGCCCAGCGTCGTTGGGTAGGTACCCCGGGTGGGCGCCTCGGCGTCCCGCCCTCACGAGCCGTTGCCGCGCGACGCCGACGCCAGGAGACGACATGGGATTCCTCGACAAGCTGCTCGGACGAGAGCCGCGCGACACCACCGCAACCGGGCGACCGCCGATGGCTCCGCCCGCCGGCCAGCCCTACACCGTCCCGCCGCCGCGCGGAGGCGCGTCCAGCGAGGACGAGCGGGCGATCGCGCGCTACCGCTACCTGCTGCGCACCGCGCCGCCCGAGGACATCGAGCGGGTGCACACCGAGGCCTTCGGGAAGCTCTCGCCCGAGCAGCGCCAGATGGTTCTCCAGCGTCTCAACGACGACCTCCCCGAGTCCGAGCGACCGCGCAGCGACCAGCCGGCCGACCTCGCCCGCAGCGCCACGCGAGCCGAGATGAACCGGCCCGGCTACCTCCAGGGGGCCTTCGGGACCGGGGGGCGCATGGGAGGCGGCATGGAAGGCGGCATGGGCATGGGCGGCATGGTCGCCGGCTCCATGCTCGGCACCATCGCCGGTGTCGTCGTGGGCTCGGCCCTGGCCGACATGATGCTCGGCGGCTTCGAGTCCTCCCCCGAGGCCCAGGAGGCGGGGGTCGCCTCGGCCGACGGCGGCGACGCCAGTGACTCCGGTGACTCGGGTGGCTCTGGTGGTCAATCTGGTGGCGGTGCCGACACGGGCGGCGACGCCGCCGGGCAGGACTTCGCCGGCGGAGACGTCAGCGGGGCCGACTTCGGCGGCGGGGACTTCGGCGGCGGCGACTTCGGGGGCGACTTCGGCGGCGGCGACTTCGGCGGCTTCTGACCGCAGCGTCCGGCGCGGCCCCCACGAGGTGGGCCGCGCCGTCTACGGTCCCCCGCATCTGCGGGTCAGGTCGTGGTGGGCTCGACCCTGCGCACCTCGAGCTCGCCCGCGGCGTAGCGCCGCCGCAGCACCTTCTTGTCGAACTTGCCGACGCTCGTCTTCGGCACCTCGTCGATGAGGGCCCACCGCTCGGGCACCTGCCAGTGCGCGACCTTCTCCTCGAGGAAGGCGCGCAGGTCCTCGACCGTCGTCGTCGCGCCCTCCTTGAGGACGACCGAGGCGAGGGGCCGCTCGCCCCATTTCTCGTCGGGCACGCCGACGACGGACGCCTCGAGGACGTCGGGGTGCGCCATGATCGCGTTCTCGAGGTCGACGGAGCTGATCCACTCACCGCCCGACTTGATGACGTCCTTGGCCCGGTCCGTCAGCACGAGGAAGCCGTCGTGGGTCAGGGTGCCGACATCGCCCGTCCGGAGCCAGCCGTCGTCGAACTTGGCCGCCATCTCATCGATCTCGCCCGAGGACTCGGAGCCGTTGCTGTAGTAGCTGCCCGTGATCCACGGCCCCCGGACCTCGAGCTCGCCGACGCTGCGGCCGTCCCAGGGCTGCTCGGAGCCGTCGGGCCCGATGATCCGGCCCTCGACGCCGCAGAGGAGCCGTCCTTGAGCCTGGCGGTAGGCCCAGTAGGCGTCGGAGGCCGGCTCGGCCGCACCGGGCGGGATCGCGAGCGAGCCCACCGGGGACATCTCCGTCATGCCCCAGCCGTGGACGATCTCGATGTCGTGCTCCTCCTGGAACCGGCGGATCAGGGCGGGCGGCGCAGCGGAGCCGCCGACCATGAGCATGTGCACGCTCGACACGTCGGCCTCGTGGGTGTCGAGGTAGTGGAGCAGGTCGTTCCAGATCGTCGGGACTCCGGCGCCGCCGGTGACCCCCTCGGCGGCGATCATCGCGGTGAGCGGCTCCGCCTGGAGGAAGCGGTCCGGCATGACGAGCGAGCAGCCCGTGACCATCGCCGCGTAGGGGAAGCCCCAGGCGTTCGCGTGGAACAGCGGCACGACGATGAGCAGCCGGTCGGGCTGCCGGACGCCGAGCGAGGCCGCGACACCCATCGCGTGGAGGACGTTGCTGCGGTGCGAGTAGGCCACACCCTTGGGGTGGCCCGTGGTGCCCGACGTGTAGCACATCGACGTCGCGTCGTTCTCGTCGAGATCCTCGGGCCAGTCGAACCCGGGCTCGTGCGCGGCGAGGAGCGTCTCGAGGTCGTGGACCTGCTCGATGTGCTCCGGCTCGCCCAGGGCCGCGCGGGTGTCGTCGTCGACCGGCCCGTTGACGATGACATGGCGCATGGCGGGAAGGTGCGGGAGCAGGCGCGCGAACGGTGCGGCCAGGGTGTTGTCGACGATGACGACCTCGCTGCCACCGTGCCGGGCGACGTAGACGAGCTGCTCGGGGAAGAGCCGGATGTTGAGGGCGTGCAGCACGGCACCCATCGACGGGACGGCGAGATAGGCCATGAGGTGTTCAGTGTTGTTCCACATGAACGTCGCGACGCGTTGGTCGCCCGTGACGCCGAGCGAGCGCAGGGCGTTGGCGAGGCGCCCCGCCAGGTCCCCGAGCTCGCGGTAGGTCGTCCGGCGCGCGCCGTCCGGCGTCCACGTCGCGACCTCGCTGTCCCCGTGGACCCGCGTGCCGTACCGAAGGAGCGTGGAGATGAGAAGCGGCGTCGACTGCATCGTGCTTTTCATGGGAGCAGACTTCCACCGCGCGCCACCCGGTGCACCCCCTTCGGACGGACGGTTTCCGGAGGCGTCATGCTCGAGGGTCGGTCAGACGCCCGCGAGCCAGTGGAAGAGGCCCGCGATGGCGAGGATGACCGGGACCGATGCGAAGGTGCTGATGAAGATCGCGTCGCGGGCGAGCGTGACCTCGCGACGGTAGCGGACGGCATACGTGAAGATGTTCTGCGCGGTCGGCAGGGCGGCCGTGACGACGACGGCGAAGAGGGCCTGGCCGCGCAGCCCGAGCGCGAGGCCCACCCCGAGCGCGACGGCGGGCATGACGAGGACCTTGAGGGCGACGACCGTCCAGACGTGGTCGGCCGAGCGACCGGCCGCCGGGCGCGGTCCGCGACGCAGGGAGATGCCGAACGCGATGAGCATCGAGGGGACCGCCATCGCGCCGAGCAGCGCGATCGGAGCGCTGACGACGGTCGGCAGGTGGAGGTCGAGGACCGCGATGAGCAGCCCCGCGATGGCGCCCACCGTGATCGGGTTGCTCAGCATCCGCCGCAGGCCGCGCCCGAGCGTCGGTCGCTCGCCCCGCGCATCGCTGTCGAAGAGCGCCATCGCGACGGGCGTGATGATGAGGAGCTGCGCGAGCAGCGTCGGGGCCACCCACGCGACGTCGCCAAGGACGTAGAGCGCGATCGGGATCCCGAGGTTCCCCGCGTTGACGTATGCCGCGGACAGCCCGCCGATGAGGCGTGACCCGAGCGTCCCTCCCGCCCACCGCAGCCGCGCGACGAGCAGGTAGAGCGCGACGACGACCGCGAAGCTGAGGAGCGCGGTCGCGAGGTTGGCCGACACGACCGCCTGGAGCGGGGTGCGCTGCATGACGGTGAGGAGCAGCGCGGGCGAGGCGACGTGGAAGGCGAGCCGCGACAGGGCGACCTGCGCGCTCTCGTCGAGGATGCGTAGGTGCGCGAGCAGCCAGCCGACCGCGACGACCACCGCGATCGTCGCAAAACCCTCGAGAACCCCGACCACCCGCAGATCCTCGCAGGGCCGGGCGAGCGGCATACCGAGGGGTCGGCCGGCGGTCCGAGGGGCAACCACAGGGCAGGATGACGCCATGGAGATCGAGACTCTCGACGCCCTGGACGACCACCTCGACTCAGGGGAGTCCGTCCAGGGACTGCGCCTGCAGGACCTCGACCTCACCGGCTATGCCGACCGGCTGCGCGAGCGCGGCGACCTCGCCGGACTCGTCGTGCTCGGCGGAAGGGTGCCACCAGACGTCGCCGAGGTCCTCCTCACCCGCGGCGCCATCGTCTTCCCCGGCATCGCGGACGCGCCCATCGACCCGTGGCGCGGCCTCTACTTCCCCGAGGACCTCTACGACGGCCTCGAGCAGGGGTATGCCGCGACCCCCGACGCGAGGGCCTACGCGTGGTTCATCGACGCGACCCTGCGGACCGACGCCTACTGCACGCTCATCCGCGCGATCCACGACGACTCGGTCACCGACGAGCTCGACGAGCTCGTCGACGGCCGCTCCGTCGTCGGCGTCATGGGTGGGCACGCACTGCCGCGGGGGTCGGCGGAGTATGCCGCGGCTGCCCGGCTCGGTCACGGCCTCGCCGAGGAGGGCCACCTCGTGGCGACCGGTGGCGGGCCCGGCGCGATGGAGGCGGCCAACCTCGGGGCGCTCTGCCCCGACATGGCGACGCTGCGCCACGCCCTGGCCACGCTCACCGAGGTGCCGGCGTTCGCTCCCGACGTCACGGCCTGGGCCTCCCTGGGGCTTCGGGTGCGCCGGACCATCGTCGGGGCGGAGCCGCAGGTGCCGACCGACACCCTCGGCCCGTCGGCCCGGTCGCTGGGCATCCCGACGTGGTTCTACGGGCACGAGCCGCCCAACGTCTTCTGCGACGTCATCGCGAAGTACTTCTCCAACGCGATCCGCGAGGACGGCCTCGTGTCGCGGAGCAATGCCGGCATCGTCGTGCTCCACGGCGCGGCCGGGACGGTCCAGGAGATCTTCCAGGCCGTGACGCCGCTCTACTACGCGCCGGAGGACGTGCCGCTCGCGCCGCTCGTCCTCGTCGGCAGGAGGCACTGGACCGAGACGCTCCCGGTGTGGCCCGCCCTGCAGCAGATCGCCCACGGCCGGCGCATGGCCGAGTCGGTCCACCTCGTCGACACCTTCGACGAGGTCCTCCCCCTCCTCGCCAGCCCTGCTTCCTGACCGAACGAGTCGTTCGGTGTGAGGGTCGGGCCGCTCAGGAGCCGCTCAGGAGCCGCGCAGGACGGGGCCGAGCGCGTCGAGGACCGAGGCGTCCTCGATCGTCGCGGGCACAGCGGGCGATCCGCCGTCGGCCATCTCGCGCATGGTCTTGCGCAGGATCTTGCCCGAGCGGGTCTTGGGCAGTCCGGCGACGATGTCGACCTGGTGCAGCGCGGCGACCGCACCGACCTCCGCCCGCACCCGGGCCACGAGCTCAGTGCGGATCCGCTCCCCCTCGGCGTCGCCGTCGATGCCCGACTTGAGCACAACGAGGGCCCGGGGCACCTGGCCCTTGAGCTCGTCGCGGACACCGATGACGGCACACTCGGCGACGGCCTCGTGCCCCGCGAGCGCCGCCTCGATCGACCCGGTCGACAGGCGGTGGCCGGCCACGTTGAGCACGTCGTCGGTGCGGCCCATGACGAACAGGTAGCCGTCCTCGTCGATGTACCCGCCGTCGCCCGTGAGGTAGTAGCCCGGGTAGGCCGAGAGGTAGGAGCTGACGTAGCGCTCGTCGTCGTGCCACAGGGTCGGCAGGGTGCCGGGCGGCATCGGGAGCTTGATGCAGATGGCGCCCTCGACGCCGGCCGGGACCGGCTCGCCCGAGCCGTCGAGGACGCGGACGTCGTAGCCCGGGACAGCCACGCTCGGCGAGCCGGCCTTGATCGGCAGCAGCTCCAGCCCCTTGGGGTTGGCCGCGATCGGCCAGCCGGTCTCGGTCTGCCACCAGTTGTCGATGACGGGGACCCCGAGCGCGCGAGAGGCCCACTCGTAGGTGTCGGGGTCGAGGCGCTCGCCGGCGAGGTAGAGCGCCCGGAAGCCCGACAGGTCGTAGTCGGCCACCTTCGAGGCGGTCGAGTCCTCCTTCTTGATGGCACGGAACGCGGTCGGCGCGGTGAAGAGGGCGACCGCGTCGTACTCGGAGATGACACGCCAGAAGGCTCCCGCGTCGGGCGTGCCGATCGGCTTGCCTTCGTAGAGGACGGTCGTCGCGCCGGTCAGCAGCGGCGCGTAGACGATGTACGAGTGCCCGACGACCCACCCGACGTCGCTCGCGGTGAACATCGTCTCGCCGGGACGGACGTCGTAGATGTTCTCCATCGACCAGCGCAGCGCCACGGCATAGCCGCCGCTGTCGCGGTAGATCCCCTTCGGCTTCCCCGTCGTCCCCGAGGTGTAGAGGATGTAGAGCGGGTCCGTCGCCGCCACGGTGACCGGGTCGGCTCCCGCGAGGGCGGCCTCGCCGGACTCGAAGTCGCGCCAGTCGATGTCGCGCTCCCCCAGCTCGGCCCGCTGCTGCCCGCGCTGGAGGACCACGCACCGCTCGGGCTTGTGGTCGGAGCGGCGGATCGCCTCGTCGAGGAACGGCTTGTAGGGCACGATCCGCGACGGCTCGACGCCGCACGAGGCCGAGAGGACGACCTTCGGGGCCGCGTCGTCGATGCGCGCCGCGAGCTCCTGGGGCGCGAAGCCACCGAAGACGACCGAGTGGATGGCCCCGATGCGCGCGCAGGCGAGCATCGCGATGACGGCCTCGGGGACCATCGGCATGTAGATGACGACGCGGTCGCCCTTCTCGACGCCGAGCCCGCGCAGACCGCCGGCCACGGCGCGCACGCGAGCCAGCAGAGCGGCATACGTGATGGTCGCCTTCGTCCCCGTGACCGGTGAGTCGTAGTGGATCGCCGGCTGGTCGCCCCGGCCGGCGGCGACGTGCCGGTCGACGGCGTTGACGCAGACGTTGAGCTCGCCGTCGGGATACCACCGGTAGAAGGGCGGGTCGGTGTCGTCGAGGACGCGCGTCGGCGGCGTCACCCAGTCGATCGCGGAGGCCGCCGCTCCCCAGAAGGCCTCCGGGTCGCTCAGGCTCGCGTCGTACGCCGTCCGGTATGCCGCTGGGCTGCCTGCGTCGCTCATGCGCTCACTCTGCCGCCGCGGCCCCTGTCGCACCAGAGGTCGTCGACGCAAGTGACGGAGGCGACACGCGCTGCGCGGTGATCGCCACGCACATGACCGCGGCGACGAGGCAGAGGGCGCCGGCGGCATACCAGGCGAGGTCGTAGGTGCCGAGCTCGTCGCGGACGAGGCCCGCACCCACGGCAGCGATGGCCGCGCCCACCTGGTGGGAGGCGAAGACCCAGCCGAAGACGATCGGCGCACGGTCGCCGAAGGCGCTGCGGCAGAGGGCCATGGTCGGCGGCACCGTCGCGAACCAGTCGAGCCCGTAGAAGAGGATGAAGGCGAGCATGTTGACGTGCATCTCGTCGCTGAAGAGCGAAGGGAGCAGGAAGAGCGAGGCGCCGCGCAGTGTGTAGTAGGCCGCGAGGAGCAGCCGAGCGTCGACCCGGTCGGTGAGCCAGCCGGAGAAGATCGTGCCGACGATGTCGAAGACCCCGACGAGGGCGAGCAGGCTCGCCGCGGTCGTCTGGGCCATGCCGTGGTCGTGGGCCGCCGGGATGAAGTGGGTGCCGACGAGACCGTTCGTCGACATGCCGCAGACCGCGAAGCTCCCGGCCAGGAGCCAGAAGACCCTCGTGCGCGACGCGTCCCGCAGGGCCCCGAGCGCGAGCCGCGCCGGGTGGACGACGGGCCGAACCGGACGGGCGACGGGCGTCCCCTCGGGCGCGCCGTAGGCCGTGAGGCCGAGGTCGCTCGGGTGGTCGTGGAGGCGCCACAGGACGAGCGGGACCACGAGCAGTGCCGCGGAGGCGGTCACGACGGCCGCCGCGCGCCAGCCGTGGTTCTGCGCCAGCCAGGCGAGCACGGGCAGGAAGATCAGCTGCCCGGTCGCGCCGGCGGCGGTGAGGACCCCCGTCACGAGGCCGCGGCGCGCGACGAACCATCGGCCCGTCACCGTGGCGACGAGCGACATGGCCATCGACCCGGTCCCGAGCCCGACGAGGATGCCCCAGCAGAGGATCAGCTGCCACGAGCTCGACATCCAGATCGGCAGGATCGAACCGGTCGCGACGAGGACGAGGGCGCCGGCGACGACGCGGCGGACGCCAAAGTGCTCCATGAGGGCAGCCGAGAACGGGGCCGTGAGCCCGAAGAGGAGCAGGTTCACCGAGACCGCGGTCCCGATGAGCCCGAGCGGCCAGCCGAACTCCTCCTGGAGCGGGAGGATGAGCACGCCGGGGGTCGCGCGGAAGCCGGCGGCGCCGATGGCCGTCAGGAAGGTCGTCGCGGCGACCCACCACGCCGGGTGGATCCTGGGCGCGGTGCGTGCGCCGCGGCGTGCGCGGAGTCGGTCGGTCGGGCGGCCGGTCGGGCGGCGGTCGGTCGTGGTCACGGGGTCAACTCTGGACGACGGGCACCGTGACGGCGAGTGGCCGGATGGCCACGTTGTGCAATGATCTGGCCATGACGCCCCCAACGCGCCCACACCGGGTCGCCGTGCTCGCCCTGCGCCGCGTCGTCGCCTTCGAGCTCGGCCTGCCCCATCGGTTCCTCGCCGCGAGCGCCCTCGACCCGGGCTGGCCGGGGCCGCCGACGGGCGCGCCGAAGCCCTACGAGGTCTCGATGTGCACGGTCGACGACGGTCCGGTCCTCACGTCCGCGGGTTTCGCCGCGCTGCCCACGCACCCCAACACCGTCGTCGCCGAGGCCGACACGATCATCGTCCCCGGCATCTCGAGCGGGCCGGTCGTGACGCGTGGCGAGCTGCCCGCGGGGCTCGTCGAGCTGGCCGCGACGGCGCGACCCGAGGCGCGGTGGCTCTCGATCTGCACCGGCGCGTTCGTCCTCGCGGCCCTGGGGATGCTCGACGGCCGCGAGGCGACGACGCACTGGATGCACTCCGACCGCCTCGCCGAGCTGTTCCCCGCAGTCCGGGTCACTCCGGATGTCCTCTACGTCGACCACGGCGACGTGCTCACGTCGGCGGGCAACGCCGCGGGCATCGACCTGCTCCTCCACCTCCTCCGGTCCGACCTCGGCACCGAGGTCGCCAACCGGGTCGCCCGCGGCGCCGTCGTCGCTCCCTGGCGGGCGGGTGGGCAGGCCCAGTTCATCGAGCGACCCGTCCCCGAGGAGCTCGAGGCGGGCACGGGCCCGGCCCGGGCATGGGCGCTCGCCCACCTCGCCGAGCCGATCGGGTTGGCGGACATGGCTCGTCAGGCCGGGATGAGCGTGCGGACCTTCACGCGGCGGTTCCGCGAGGAGACGGGCGAGACCGCAGGTGCCTGGCTGATCCGGGCTCGGGTCGACCGCGCCCGGCACCTGCTCGAGTCGACCGACCTGCCCGTCGAGCGGGTGGCCCACGATGCCGGGTTCGGCACGACGGCCTCCCTCCGCCAGCACCTGGGTGCGGCGGTCGGCTTGTCACCCCTCGCCTACCGCCGCACCTACCGGGCCGAGTCCGCCTGAGTCGGGCCCGTGGCCGTTCCGGATGACGACCGCCATCGCCTGCGCTGAGGCCGGCCGAGCGGGGGCGCTCGGACGACGTGCGGTTCGTGGTCGTCATCTCGAACAGCGCACTTCGGCGCTCATCGCGCGGTCGCACGACGAACCGGCGCGTCGTCGACCGCCAGGTGGGAGTGCAGGGACAGGAACCGTTCCGGTGCGGGTCGGTCGTCCCCTCCCGAGGCCAGCCACTCCGCAGTCGCCCGGTGGGCCCGGTCGATCAGCTCGCCGCCGTGCCGGAAGTCGGCCGGTGAGATGCGGAGCGGGCACAGGGCCGGAAGCACGTGCAGGACGGCGGGCGCCCGGTAGCGGCTGACGGCCTGGACGAGTCGCTGCTGGATCAGCAGCGTCAGCGCCTGCGCGGCCGAGCCGAGCGCCGACCGCGGCGGCGCCGGCAGAGCGCATGCGAAGCCGGTGGGGAGCAGGTAGATGTCGTCGACCTCCTCCCCCGTCTCGCGCACGAGGTCGGCGTGGTCTGCCAGCCCTCCGTCGACGAGCACGCGCCCGTCGTGGGAGACGGGAGGCAGGATGCCGGGGATGGCGGCACTGGCAAGCACCGCGCCAACGGGGTCTCCGTGAGAGAGGACCACCGATCGTCCGCTGGTCAGATCGGTCGTGACCACACTCAACGGGATGGCTGCGGTGTCAAGGTCATCGAAGGTGAGCTGGGACTCGACGAGGTGCCGCAACCGGTCCGCTGAGAAGAGCGAGGGGCGGCCCCCGCTGAGTGCAAGGACCGCCCTTCGAGGCTCGATCGGGAAGACGTCCCGACGGTGCATCGAGGTCCAGATCCGGGCCAGGTCATCGAGACTGTCCTGGCTCAGGCCCCGACCGGCGACGTATGCCGCGTTGACCGCCCCCACGGACGTGCCGACCAGCAGGTCGGGTCGGATCCCCCGGTCGTGCAGGGCCTGGAGCATCCCGACCTGGACGGCGCCGAGGCTGCCGCCACCGGAGAGGACGAACGCGGAGGTCATGGACGTGGACGCGCCCAGGGCAGCGGGTGGGCGTCGAAGAGAATCGCGAGTCGACTGAGGGCAACGGCCGCGAGGAGCAGGCCGAAGTCGCGTAGGGCGATGTCGTAGTACCCGGGAATGAGCAGCAGGTTGACGATGATGCCGGCGAGCCACGCGCCGACAACGAGCGACCCGATGCGGGGCCGGAGGGCGACGAGGATCCCGGCGATGATCTCGATCACGCCGACGACGTACATCGTCTGGTGGACGCTCAACGGCGAGAGGTTGGCGATGGCCGGGGCGAGGTAGCGGTCCCAGTCCACGAGCAGGTGCGTGAACTTGTCGGCTCCGAAGACGATCGGGGCGACCGTGAAGGCCGTGCGGAGGATGAGGAACGCCTGGTAGGCCGGATCGCCAGTGCGCGACTCAGGAGCCTCCGAGCGGGGCGAGCCGGACTGGGTGGTGAGGGGGTGGGGACGGGACATGGCTTCTCCTGGTGATCGAGTGGTGGTGTGAATGCCGGTCGGTGGGCCGAGCGGTCTGAGTGGGTTGGACGGAGCATGCTCAGTGGAACGCGGACCGGAAGCGGCCGATGATCCCGTCGCTGAGCATGTCGGCCATCGCGAGGATGTGTGCGTGCACGGCCTCGTACTGAAGGACGCTCGAGGCGTATTGGCCGTGGAGCTCGGCCGCCGCCTCGGCGAGGGTCTGGTCGAGATGGGTCTTCATGTCCATCCGCATGACGTCGTCAGGCCAGAACCGGGGGTTCGCGGCGGCCAGGAAGTCGGCGATGTCGTTCGCGTTGGCGTACCAGCGGGCGCTGGCCCGGTCGAAGGCCGACGTGTCGCCGTCCTTGGCCGCCTGCAGGATCTCCACGGCGATCGTGATGTGGTCGTGCAGCAGGCCGGTCAGGCGGTCGCCCGCTGAGTCCCCGAAGAACGGCTTGATCGCGTCGCCGATGTCCACCTGGTTGGACAGCAGCCGTTCGGCGGTCGCCGGGAAGCCCGGCGAGCCGTCGGCGAACGTCACGATGGCGAGCCTCGTCCACGTGACGTGGTCCTCCCAGAGCTTGCGCATCTGGTCGTGGAACGCGTCCTGGGAGGGGGTCCGTGCCGTCGCGTTCTGCCCAGTTGGGGTGCTCCGCAGGGTCGTGGCGGCGCCCGCCCGCGGAAGGGCCCAGGCGAGCGACCCTGCCACGAGGGCGACGAGGACGAGGGTCATCAGCAGCACTCGATGCGTACGTGGTTGGCGGACGGTTTCCATCGGCGGTCCTTCCAGCTCGGGGTGACGGCGTCGACCTCGCTCCGTGGGGCCGTGGGGCCGACAGGCAGGTTCGTGTCGCGAGCGGCGCCTCTCTTACCGCCGCCCCCGCCGACTGCCCCACGCACACCCCCGCAGGTAAGACGCAGGCCGGTCGCGACACCAACGAGACATGACCATCAACCCGCAGCACGACGTCAGGCCGTGCAGGTCGGACGGGCCTCCGGTCGACGTGACGACCTGGCGGCGGTGCAGACTTCTCGAGGCCGGATTCGCCACTGGCCTCGCCGCCCGGCTCGCGGCCGATCACCGAGTCGACATCCACGCCCTGCTGCAGCTCGTCGACCGTGGCTGCCCGCCCGCCCTTGCCGCACGGATCCTCGCACCGGCAGGATCGGCATCGTGACGCTTGCCGGTCCGGACGGCGCGACGGACGTGGGCCCGCAGCCGCGGACGCCCTACGTCGAGACCGCCTCGCCCGAGCCCCACGAGCCCGAGGACCCTGACGAGCCCGGCGAGCCCGACTGGGTGTCGGACCTGTCGTCGTCCGGCCCGCGACACGAGGAGGCCCTCCGGCGCCTCCACGCGCTGCTGCTCAAGGCGGCCCGCCACCAGGTGTGGCGCATGCGGGACCAGCTTCCGGGGGTGGGCGCCGTCACCGTGGACGAGCTCGCCACGTGCGCCGCGGACGATGCGCTCGTCGCCATCCTCGCCAAGCTGGGCGGCTTCGAGGGCCGGAGCCGGTTCACGACCTGGGCCTACAAGTTCGCCATCCTCCAGGCGGCCAACGAGGTCCGCCGCCACGCGTGGTCCTCGCGAGAGGTGTGCCTGCCCGACGACGCACTCTGGTCCGACGCCTCAGCCGGGCCCGAGCAGCACGCCGAGGCGACCGATCTCGCGGCCGCCGTGCAGCACGCTATGGCCGTGGCGCTGACGAGCTACCAGCGCCGGATCGCCCTGGCCCTTCTCGTCGAGCAGGTGCCGATCGACGTGCTGGCCGACCGCCTCGGCACGACGCGCGGTGCCCTCTACAAGACACTCCATGTCGCCAGGTCCCGGCTCCGCGCCCACCTGACCGCCTCCGGACACCTCACGACCGCGCGAGGAGGGACGCCATGACCCCCGACCCACGTCGTCTCACATCGACCGACGCCCAGCGGCTGATCATGCCGACCGATCCGTGGCTGTCGTGCGAGGACTGCTTCGAGCTGACCGACCGCTTCGCGGAGGAGCTGCTCGCCCACCCCGACACGACGCACCTGCCCGAGATGCTCGTCCACCTCCACGCCTGCGCCGCCTGCGCCGAGGAGGCGGAGTCCCTCATCGTGCTCCTCGCCGCCGATGTCGGCGCGGACCCGGCCGCGGCCCTTGACCGCCTGCGCGGCTGACGAGGTCGTATGCAGCTGAGTCGGCTCAGGCGGTCGCGGCCGCGAGCTGCCCGCACGCGCCGTCGATGTCCTGGCCGCGGGTGTCGCGGATCGTCGTCGGGATGCCGTGGGCGCGCAGCCGCTCGACGAAGTTCTGCTCGACGCCGGGGCGCGAGGCGGTCCACTTCGACCCCGGGGTCGGGTTGAGCGGGATCGGGTTGACGTGGACCCAGCCGCGGCCGCGGGCGTTGAGCTTCTCGCCGAGCAGGTCGGCGCGCCAGCCCTGGTCGTTGATGTCGCGGATGAGGGCGTACTCGATCGAGACGCGGCGGCCGGTCGCCTCGTAGTAGCGATGGGCCGCATCGAGCGCCTCGTCGACCGACCAGCGGGTGTTGATCGGGACGAGCTCGTTGCGCAGCTCGTCGTCGGGGGCGTGGAGTGAGAGCGCGAGGGTGACGGGGATCCCCTCCGCGGTGAGCTTGTCGATGCCGGGCACGAGCCCAACGGTCGACATCGTGATGCCGCGGGCGGACATCCCGAGGCCGTCGGGCGCCGGGTCGGTGAGCCGGCGGATCGCGCCGATGGCCGCCTTGTAGTTGGCGAGCGCCTCCCCCATCCCCATGAAGACGACGTTGCTGACCCGGAGCGGGGCTTCGCGGTCTGCGTCACCACCGCCGGCGAGCTCGCCCCGGCGCAGGGCACGGGCCGCCCAGACCACCTGCTCGACGATTTCGGCGGTCGACATGTTGCGCGTCAGGCCGGCCTGGCCGGTGGCGCAGAACGGGCAGTTCATGCCGCAGCCGGCCTGGCTCGAGATGCAGATCGTGACCCGCTTGGGGTAGCGCATGAGCACCGACTCGACGATGGCCCCGTCGTGGAGGCGCCAGGCGTACTTCAGCGTCTGGCCGTCGTCGGCGACGCGCTGAACGACCGGCGTCAGCAGGGTCGGGAGCAGGTCGGCGACGAGGTCGGACCGCACGCCCTTGGGCAGGTCGGTCATCTCGTCGGGGTCGTCCACGAGGCGCTCGAAGTAGTGGGTCGAGAGCTGCTTGGCCCGGAAGGCCCGGTGGCCGAGGGCCTCCACGGCCTCCTTGCGCTCGCCGGGCGTCAGGTCGGCGAGGTGCCGCGGCGGCTTCCCCCGTCGCGGCGCCCGGAAGGTCAGCTGGCCGGGGGCGGGACGCTCGGTCGTCGGCTCGGGCAGGGCGGCGGGGATCTCGTTCATGGCTCCCCCATTGTCGCAGGCCCACGCCCTGCGTCATCCCACGCGCGGTGCGCGCTCCTCGGCGACGACGTTGCCCCCATCGACGACGATGACCTGCCCCGTCACGTACGCGGCCTCAGGGCTCGCGAGGAACGCGATCGCAGCGGCCACCTCGTCGGGTGTCCCGGAGCGCCCGACGGGGGTCGTCCGACCCTCGACGGCCTCCGACGGCGTCTGCGAGCCGGTCTCGATCCAGCCGGGCGCGACCGCGTTGGCCGTGATGCCGTGCGGCGCCTCGTCGACGGCGACGGCGCGGGTGAGGCCGACGAGGGCGGCCTTGGACGCGGCATACGCGACGTCGGCCCGCATGGCCATGGCGGCGCCGCTGACGCTCGTGACGGTGACGACGCGCCCGGATCCGGAGGCGCGCAGCGGGCCGAGGGCGGCACGGGTGACGAGGTAGGCCGTGTCGAGGTTGCGCTCGATGGACCGTCGCCAGCGCACCGGGTCGGTCGACTCGAGGTCGCCCTCGAGGTAGTCGGGCTCGCTCGCGCTCACCATCCCGGCGTTGTTGACGAGGACGTCGAGCCGGCCGTATGCCGTGTGAGCCGTCGCCACGAGCGCGCGGGCCTGCTCGGGGTCGGTGAGGTCGCCGACGAAGCCGGTCGCGTCGATCCCGATGGCCCGCAGCTCGGCGACGCGGTCGAGGATGCGGTCCGTCGTCGCCGCCACGACGACCGCGCACCCGAGACGGCCGAGCAGGCGCGCCGCGGCGAAGCCGATGCCGGACGCGCTGCCCGCTCCGGTGACGAGAGCGACGCGGCCGTGCTGGGAGAAGGGGGTGCCGGCCGGTGCCGTCATGAGGCGCCTTTCAGGTCGCGGGGGCGAGCAGCGTGAGGACGACCCAGGCGACGGGTGCGACGACGATGAGCGAGTCGAGGCGGTCCATGATGCCGCCGTGGCCGGGAAGGATGTTGGACATGTCCTTGACCCCGAGGTCGCGCTTGATGAGCGACTCCATGAGGTCGCCGACCGTCCCGACGGCGGCCACGCCGACGCCGAGCGCGACGCCGATCGGCCACGGCCGGTCGAGGAAGAACTGGACGGTCAGGGAACCCGCGACGACGCAGAGCAGCACCGACCCGGCGAAGCCCTCCCAGGACTTCTTCGGGCTGATCGTCGGCGCCATGGGGTGGCGCCCGTAGAGGACGCCGGCGGCATACCCTCCGACGTCGCTGCAGACGGTGATGATGAGGAAGGCGAAGATGCGGGCCACCCCGTCGTCGGCCGCGAGCAGGAGGGCGGCGAAGCCGGCGAGGAAGGGCGGGTAGGTCCCCGCGAAGACTCCGCCGAGGACGTCGCGCGCGGCCCCCTCGGGCTTCCCGAAGGCGCGCCAGACGACCGTTGCGGCCGCGGTGAGCGCCCAGGCGACGGTGAGCGCTGCCGGGCCCCCGACGTAGGCGGCCCAGAGCATGGCCACCGTCCCGAGGACCGGCGGCAGCAGGGGGGCCTCGACGGCCGCCTGCCTCAGCGCACCGCGGATCTCCCAGACCCCGAGGGCGACCGCAGCCATGACGAGGACGAGGAAGGAGACCTTGTTGACGAGCAGGGTCCCGATGACGAGGACGCCGAGGCCGACGCCCACCCCGATCGCGGCCTTGAGGTCGCGTCCGGCGCGGGAGGGCTTCGTCTCGATCACCGACTCCGGCGGGATCCCGGCGACGGGGTCGAGGGCAGGGTCGTAGGGCACTGGGGTGATCGCGTCGAGGAGGCCCTCCCCCGACGACGGTTCCGGCTCGGGCCGGTCGGAATCGGGGTCGGGGGGCGGGGCGGACGTCATGGTGGTGGGGTCGAGCGCCGAGGTCACACCTCGAGCAGCTCCGCCTCCTTGGCCTTGACGAGGGTGTCGACGAGGTCGGTGTGCTTCTTGGTCAGGCCGTCGAGCTCCTTCTCGGCGCGAGTGCCGTCGTCCTCGCCGACCTCGCCGTCCTTGACGAGCTTGTCGAGGTCGGTCTTGGCCTTGCGGCGGATGTTGCGCACGGAGACGCGCGCCTCCTCGGCCTTGTGGTGGGCGAGCTTGATGTACTCGCGGCGGCGCTCCTCGGTCAGCTCCGGCATGACGCAGCGGATCTGATGGCCGTCGCTGCTCGGGTTGACGCCGAGGTCGGAGTCGCGGATGGCCTTTTCGATCTCGTGCATCGCCGACTTGTCGAACGGGATGACGAGGATCGTGCGCGGCTCGGGGTTCTGGAAGGACGCGAGCTGCTGGAGCGGGGTCGGGGCACCGTAGTAGTCGACCGTGAGCTTGTTGAACAGGCCCGGGTTGGCGCGGCCGGTCCGGATGCCCGCGAAGTCCTCCTTGAGGACCTCGACGGCCTTGTCCATCTTCTCCTCGGCCTCGAACATGGTCTCTTCGATCATCGGTGTGCTTCCTCGTCCCGTGGGGGTTGTGCTGTCGTTGAGGGGTTGCTGCGCGGGCGCGACGTCAGGCGCTCGTCACGCGTTGGTGACCAGCGTGCCGATCTTCTCACCCAGGAGCGCTCGCGTGATGTTTCCCGGGCCCTCCATGGCGAAGACGACCATGGGCAGCTTGTTGTCGCGGCAGAGGCTGAACGCGGCGGCGTCGACGACCTTGAGGCCGTCGGCGAGCGCCTCGGTGAAGGTCACGTGGTCGAGCTTCTGCGCGTCGGGGTTGCTGCGCGGGTCGGAGTCGTAGACGCCGTCGACGCCGTTCTTGCTCATGAGCACGGCGTCGCACTTGATCTCGAGGGCGCGCTGGGCGCTCACGGTGTCGGTCGAGAAGAACGGCATGCCGGCGCCGGCGCCGAAGATGACGACGCGCCCCTTCTCGAGGTGGCGGATCGCGCGACGCGGGATGTACGGCTCGGCGACCTGCGTCATCGTGATCGCGGACTGCACGCGGGTCTCGATGCCCTCCTTCTCGAGGAAGTCCTGCAGCGCGAGGCAGTTCATCACCGTGCCGAGCATGCCCATGTAGTCGGCACGTGTGCGGTCCATGCCGCGCTGCTGGAGCTCGGCGCCGCGGAAGAAGTTGCCGCCGCCGACGACGATGGCCACCTGGACGCCTTCCCGGACCGCTGCGGCGATCTGGGCGGCGTAGCCCTGCACGATGGAGGGGTCGACGCCGACGCTGCCGCCGCCGAAGGCCTCGCCGGACAGCTTGAGCAGGACCCGCTTGAAACGGGGGTTGGGGGCGTCAGTCATGACGGAGGGCCTCCTTGTGGGCAGCGTTCCGGCGGTCGGTCGATCTTTCCACATCCCCCCGGTCAGGGCCGCATCGAGGCCATCGAGGCCCTCACGCGCCCCACCAGCACCACGAGGGTCTCGGCGAGCCGGGCGTAGTCGTCCTCGTCGTTGTACGCCTGGGCCGCGAGACGAAGGTACCCGGCCCCCGCGAAGGCCACGGGCGGAACGACGAACCCGGCGGCATACAGCCCCTGCCAGAGCGCCTCGGCGCGCTCGGCCGTGTCCGCGACGCCCTCGGGAAGGGCGACGAGCGTCATGCAGGGTGCAGAGGGTATGCCGCCGAGCGGGCTCGCCGTCCCGAGCGCCGACCGCACGTGGTCGGCACCACCGGGGAGCAGCTCGGCGTTGCGGCGCACGAGGTCCCAGCCGCCGATCCGCTCCCAGACGGCGAGGCCGTCGGGCACGGCGAGCCAGGCCGAGTGGTCGACGGTCCCCGAGAGGTCGAACGAGGCGGGGTAGGGCTCGCCGTGGCTCCAGGAGGTGACGAGGGGACGCACCCGGTCCCGGAAGGCGGGAGCGACCCAGAGCGCGGCGGCAGAGCGCGGCGTGAAGGCCCACTTGTGGAGGTTGCCGACCCAGAACGCCGCGCCGAGCGCGTCGACCTCGACGCCGGGCAGGGCCCCGGGAACGTGGGCTGCATCGACGAGGACCGGCACCGGTGCGACCGCGGCGGCCACCTCCGCGACCGGGAGGACGAGCGCCGTCGGTGAGCTGATGTGGTCGATGACGACGAGGCGCGTCTCGGGGGTCAGCGCTCCGGTGAACGCGGCGACGACGTCGGCGACCTCTGCGTCGACCCCGAACTCGGCCTCGCGGACATGGGCGCCGCGGGCGGTCACGGCCATCGCCGCCGTCGGGTACCCGTGCGAGCTGACGACGACCTCGTCCCCCGGGCCGACGCGCAGGGAGTCGAGGACGGTCCCGACGCCCTCGCTCACGTTTCGGACGAGGGCCGTCGACCCGGGCGCGGTTCCGAGGAAGGCGCCGACGTGCTCGCGGACCTCGGCGATGCGTCGGGGCAGCTCGTCGCGGAAGGCACGCATCGGCGCCGCCTCGATGTGCGCACGGAAGCGGTCCTGCGACTCACGGACGGCCCGGGGCACGGCCCCGAAGGCCCCATGGTTGAGGTGGGTCAGGGTGGGGTCGAGCTCGAAGAGCTCCGTCACGTCCGCGCGCACGCGGACATCCTGCCTCAGCGCGGCAGCCCCGTGCGGAGCAGGTTGGCGCACGAGGACTGCTCGAGATCGGACAGGGCACCCGTTCCGAGAGACGCGGCACGCGCCCGACCGAGGTTCCACTCGAGGAGGTCGCCCTCTGCCGGGAGCCCGTGCGCGCTGACGATGCAGGACGCCAGGTCCCTCGGCAGGCCCGCAACGATCGTCGGAGCGGCGTCGGGCCCGAGGGAGTGGAGGTAGCTCGCGTCGAGCCGACCGGTCGCCTCGTAGCGGTCGATGTTGCGCTGGGCGACCCAGGCCTCGGGGTTGGCGACTCCCGCGCCGAGCACGAAGAGGGCGGCGCTGACCATCGCGGCGCGCGGGAGCCACCAGCCCGAGAGGCGCACGCCCGCCACGAGGACGAGGACGACGAGCAGGCCGAGCCACAGCTCGAAGCCGTCGACGAGAAGCCGCAGGACCGTGAAGCCGTAGGCCTGCTGGTAGAGGTCCATCCGGTGCAGGGCGGATCCCACCACGACGAGGGTGAGCAGGCACAGGGCGCCGAGGACGCTCCGCAGCACGAGTCGGTGACGGGCGGTGTCCCGTGGGGCCCTGCGCGCCGCGATGGCGACGGTGGCCAGGGTGAGCAGGGTCGCCACCGTGAGCTGGCCGAAGCCTTGGTGGACGTACTCGGCGTAGGTCAGGCCGGTGGTCCGCTGGACGTAGTCGTGCCCTCCGAAGAGCGCGGCCGCCTGGGCCACGACGAAGGCGACGAAGAGGGCGACCACGAGCGAGACCGGCACGACCCACTCCCACGTGTGGGTGACGGGCCTTCCTCCGGGAAGGGCGAGTCGACCGACCCGCGGCGGGTTGAGGGCCAGGTAGCACAGGGCGAGGAGCGAGCCTCCGAAGACGAAGCCGACGAACGACCGGAAGACCAGGCTGTCCCAGGCGAGGTCGGGTACGAGCGCCTGCGCCCACGAGCCGAAGATCGCGTCGCCCGAGGCGAACAGGCCGCCGAAGACGACCAGCGCGACGATCGAGACGGCCACTGTCCGCACGATGGGCCAGAGGATCGTGACGCGGCTCGTGGCCGAGATCGTCCGCCCGAGCAACGGGAGGCCGCGAAGCGCGGAGAGCGGCCAGGCGGCGATGCCGGCTGCGAACGACGGGAGGCTCTTCGCGTCGGTGAGGGCTGTCGTCGTGAGCAGGACGCCGGTCGCGATGGCGAGCATCGAGACCCACTCGGCGGCGCGCAGGACGACGAGGCTCGCGAGCCCGACGCAGACGACCGTGGTGACGACGGACCAGTGGCTTCGGCTGCGGGCCGAGCTCCGCCACACGAGCGTGCCACCCGCGAGCAGGACGATGAGCAACGCGAGCCCGACATCGCGGAACGGGAGGATCGCGGCGGCGAGCAAACCGACGGCGAGCGAGGCGAGCAGGACCGCGATCTGGGGCCGCAACCCCGCCTCGGGCCACAGGTCACCGAAGACCGTGTCGACGAACGGCTGCGGGTCGGGGACCGGCACGGCCCCCGCGGTGGGGGCCGGACCGGCGGGCGCGGGACGGGAATGGGCCATTGCGTGCTCCTTGCTCCTGGGTGATGTCGGGAAGGTGGGTGCAGAGGTGGGCGCAGGATCGACAGCCGCGCGAGGCCGTCGGGGCAGTACGGCGCGGAGCCGGGCACCTGGGCATCCGGGCTCGGCGGGCTCCACCGCGATCGAGCCGCCGTGGAGCTCACAGACCCAGCTGGCGATCGCGAGCCCGATGCCGGTGCCGCCGCCGGCGTCGTCCCCCGAGCCGAACCGGTCGAAGACCCGCTCCGCCGCCTCGGGCGGGATGCCGGGGCCCTCGTCGGAGACCTCGAGCCACCAGCGGTCCGGACCGTCGGCGCCGGCGCCGACGGTGACGGTCGACCCGGGCGGGCTGTGCCGGGCTGCGTTGTCGAGCAGGTTGGCGAGCACCTGGTGGACCCGCGCTGCGTCGGCGGTGACGACGAGGTCTCGCGGCTCGACGCTCGTGGCGTGTCGAACGCCTCGGTGCGACACCCGGGCCTCGGCGACGGCGCGTGCCACGAGGTCGCCCACGGAGACCGGCGCGAGGTCGAGGGGAGCCCGGCCTCCGTCGACCCGGCTGAGGTCGAGCAGGTCGCCGACGAGGGCGCCGAGCCGCTCGGCCTGGGCGAGCGCGGTGCGCAGGACGGCGTCGTCGGGGCGCACGACACCGTCCACGAGGTTCTCGAGCAGCGCCTGCTGGGCGGCGAGGGGCGTCCTGAGCTCGTGCGAGACCGTGGCGACGAGCTGGCGCCGCTGGTGGTCGGCGGTGGCGAGGTCGGTGGCCATGGTGTTGAACGCGGCGGCCAGGGTGCCGACCTCGTCCGCCGAGGTCGCGGTCACGCGGCGCGAGTAGTCGCCGGTCGCCATCCGGGCGGCCGCGTCCGTCATCTCCCGCAGCGGCGACGTCATCCCCCGGGCCAGCCACTGCGTCACCCCGAGGGCGGCCACGACCGTGACCGGCACGGTGAGCCATGCGGGCACCCCCGCACGGTCCCCGATCGCCCAGACGAGCGCGGCGGCGACGATGCTGGCCCCGACGAGCAGGGCCAGCTTCGCCTTGATCGACCGTATGCCGTCGAGCGGGCGATCCGGGTTCACCGGCCGACCTCGAGCGCGTAGCCGACGCCGTGGACCGTCCGGACCCGGTCGGGGCCGAGCTTGGCGCGCAGGGCCTTGACGTGGCTGTCGAGGGTTCGCGTGCCACCGGCGTCGGCCCACCCCCACACCTGACGCATGAGGTCGTCGCGCCCGCGCACCGCTCCCGGGTCGAGCGCCAGGGCGAGGAGCAGGTCGAACTCCAGCGGCGTGAGGTGGACCGGTTCGGCGGCCACCGACACGCGTCGGGAGGCGCGGTCGATCTCGAGATCGCCGAGAGCCAGCACCGGTGGCTGCTCGGTGGCCAGCGCCCTGGCGCGCTCGACCCGGCGAAGGAGCGCGCGGATCCGGGCCACCACCTCGCGCATCCGGAAGGGCTTGGTGACGTAGTCGTCGGCCCCGACCCCGAGACCGACGAGAAGGTCGGTCTCGTCGGTGCGCGCCGTGAGCATGAGGACCGGCACGGGGCGGACGGCCTGGATCCGGCGGCACACCTCCAGGCCGTCGAAGCCCGGCAGCATGACGTCGAGCACGACGAGGTCCGGCGCGTGGACCTCCTGAGCCACCACCGCCCCCGGGCCGTCGAAGGCCTGGACGACCCGGAAGCCCTCGGCCACGAGCCGGTCCGTGAGGGCCTGGTTGATGGTGGCATCGTCCTCGACGACGAGCAGCGTCACCGGTACGGCCATGGTCGGCGGCGTCGCCGAGCTCCCCTGGTTCATGCCCCGCAGCCTAGGATCGGGCGTCTGGCGGCCGTGGGCGCGGCATCTGGAGATCGTGTGAAGACCGGTGATCAGGGCCGGACGTGAACCGGCCCGGGGCGGATGCGCACGCCCCGGGCCGTCCAGATCCCGGCTGCTCAGATGAAGAGCAGCTGGGCGCCTGCGGTCATCTCGATGAAGTCGGACGCCGAGATGATGCCTTCGACATCGTCACGGAGGTCCGCCTCGGTGAGGTGGTTCATGTCCGCAGACAGTCGGCACGCCCACAGGTGACCACCTGACGCGACGATCTGGTCGAGGAAGTCGGGCACCTCGGGGATGTCGAGCTCGGCGATGGCCTTCTTCAGCTGCGACGTGGCGAGGTGGGTCATTCCCGGGATGCCACCCAGGCCCTGGGGCATGTGCATCGCGGTGTTGCCGAGGAGCGTCGCCTTGAGGCTGCTCTGGGTCTTCTTGTTGATCATGTCGAAACCCCAGAAGGTGAAGAACAGGTGGGTCTCGACGCCCTCGCCCAGCGCTGCGTTCCCGAGGATGAGGCCCGGGTACGCCATGTCGAGCGTGCCCTTGCTGCAGATGATGGCGAGCTTGCGACCCTCCTCCGCCGGGGTGTCGAACGACGGGACGAACGGGGTCTCGGTCTGGATGTCGGACTGGATGTCGGGCTTCGTGTCGGTCATGGCGTGCTCCTGTGTCTGGTCGAGGTGGTTTGCGAAAGGGGTGGGCTCGGCGGAGGGCCGCCGGCTCAGACGCACCCCTTCGGCTTCGGCACGCCCGCGACGTAGGCCATCTTCTTGGCCGGCTTGCCCGGGAAGAGGGTGAAGAGCTGCTTGACCGGCATACCGGTCTGCGTGCTCACCCGGCGCAGGGTCGGGGTCTCCCCCATGGCCTTGTAGTCCTGGCGGAGGAACCGCACGAGCTTCCAGTGCTCCTCGCTCATGTCGACGCCGATGAGCCGGGCGAACTCGGCTCCGAGCTCCTCGGTCCAGTCGTCGGGGTTGGACAGGAAGCCCTCCTCGTTGACGTCGATCTGGCGGCCGGCGATCGTGGTGCTGGGCATGGGGATCAGTCCTTTCAGGCTGCGTCGGCCGGGATCTTGCCGGACATCGACATGTGTGCGGGGAGGCCCATCGGGCGGCCGGGAAGCAGCAGGTTCCAGTAGATGTGCCGGAACGCGAGCTTGCCGAGGTGGTTGGCGCGCGACTCCTTGAGCAGGGTCATCGGGCCGACCTTGGGGATCGGGAACGTCCCCGTCAGGGGCTCCGTGTCGTAGTTGAAGTCGAGGAGCAGGGCCTTGCCTGCGCCCGACTCGACGAAGCAGTTGGCGTGCCCGTCGAAGGAGTGCGTCATCGGCTGGCCCGCGACGAGCTCCATGAAGTTCTCCACGAAGATCTCCACGGAGAAGTGCGCCACCGAGCCGGCCTTCGAGGTCGGGATGTTGCTTGCGTCGCCGAGGGCGAAGATCTCCGGGTACTGCGTGGACTGCATCGTGTGCTTGTCGACCGGGACGTAGTTGAGGTCGTCCCCGAGGCCCGACCGGGCCACGAAGTCCGCGCCCATGTTGAGCGGGATCGTCACGAGCTGGTCGTAGGGGACCTCCCGCTCGTCGTAGGAGACGAGGACCTTGCGCTCCTGGTCGATGCGCTCGACCATGAAGTCGGTCTCGACGGTGACGCCGCGCTCCTCGAGCAGGTGGCCGAGCTCCTTGCTCGCGACGGGCTTGGTGAAGGCGCCGTCGAGCGGGGTCACGAAGACGATCTCCGTCTGGTGGCGGATGCCGCGCTCCTTGAGGTAGTCGTCCGCGAGGAAGGTGAACTCGAGCGGGGCGACCGGGCACTTGAAGGGCAGCTCGGTGATGTGCACGACGAGGCGCCCGCCGCGGAAACGGCGCAGGCTGTCGCGGAGCGCGACCGACCCGTCGTAGGTGTAGAACTCCCCGACCGAGCGGTGCCACTCGTCACCGAGCATGCCGGGGGTCTGGTCGGGACGCGGGCTCGTGCCCGAGGCGATGACGAGGTAGTCGTAGGCGAGGCTGCGCCCGTCCGTCAGGGCTACGGACCTGGCCTCCGGGTCGACCTTGTCGACCTCGGCGAGGACGAGCTCGACGCCGTCGTGGATGAAGGCGTGCTTCGTCTTGCGGACCTGCTCGGGGGTGTTCATCCCGAAGGGGATGAAGAGATAGCCGGGCTGGTAGTCATGGATGTCGGTCTTGTCGACAACCGTGATGTGCCAGTCACTCTTCGGGAGGCGGTTGCGGAGCTTGTTCGCGACCATTGTTCCGGCCGTGCCCGCGCCCAGCACCACCAGGGACTTCTTCGTTGTGGTGGTCATACCTCCATGAGATACCCCTGTGGGTATGAAGGTAAGGGGTTTGGCGTGTGACTATTACGACAGCGTGTAGTAGATCACGGGACGGCGTCGCGTCCCGTCCGACCGGCGCCGGACGCACGTATGCCGCCCACCTCGGGAGGTGGGCGGCATACGTCTCGTTCAGGCTGGGAACGCGCCTAGGCGCGGGGCCTCACTGGCCGACGCGGAAGCGCGCGAAGGACGTCGCGGAAGCGCCGCCCTCCTCGAGCACCTTGGCGACGGTCTTCTTGGCGTCCTTGGCGAACGGCTGCTCGAGCAGGACGTTCTCCTTGAAGTAGCCGTTGACCCGACCCTCGATGATCTTCGGCAGGGCAGCCTCGGGCTTGCCCTCCTCACGCGCGGTGGCCTCGGCGACGCGGCGCTCGTTCTCGACCGTCTCGGCGTCGACCTCCTCGCGGGTCAGGACCGTCGGGCTGAACGCGGCGATATGCATCGCGACGTCGCGACCGACCGTCTCGTCGCCACCCTCGATCGCGACGAGGACACCGATCTGCGCAGGCAGGTCGGGGCTCGTCTTGTGGAGGTAGGAGACGACCTTGTCGCCCTCGATGCGGGCGACGCGGCGGACCTCGATCTTCTCGCCGATGGTCGCGTTGGCCTCGTCGAGCAGGTCCTTGACCGTCTTGCCGTCCTCGAGCGTGCTCGCGAGGAGCGAGTCGGCGTCGGTCGCCTTGGAGGCGACGGCCTGCGCGAGGACCTGGTCGGCGAGGGCGATGAACTTCTCGCCCTTGGCGACGAAGTCCGTCTCGCAGTTGACCTCGACGAGCGTGCCGACGCCGTCGCCGGCCTGGGCCGTCACGAGACCGTTGGAGGCCGAGCGGCCCTCACGCTTCGTGACGCCCTTGAGGCCCTTGACGCGAAGGATCTCGATGGCCTTGGCGCGGTCGCCGTCGGCCTCGTCGAGGGCCTTCTTGACGTCCATCATGCCCGCGCCGGTCTGCTCGCGGAGCGCCTTGATGTCAGCGGCGGTGTAGTTCGCCATGCTCTGTATCGCTCTTTTCGTCCGTGGAAATGACTGTGGCTGAAGGGGTCAGGCCTGCTCGGCCGCGTCAGCAGCCGGAACCTCGAGCGGGGCCTGCTCGGCGGCGTCGGCCTCGAGCGCCTCGGCAGCCTCGGCCGTGGCCGGGACGGCCTCGGTGGCACCACCCTGGGTCGCAGCCTCGGCGTAGAGCTCGCGCTCCCACTCGGCCAGCGGCTCCTCAGCGGTCGCGTCGGCGCCGGAGCGGCCGGACGAGCGCTGGACCAGGCCGTCGGCGACCGCGTCCGCGATGACCCGCGTCAGCAGCGTGACGGAGCGGATCGCGTCGTCGTTGCCGGGGATCTTGTAGTCGACCTCGTCGGGGTCGCAGTTGGTGTCGAGGATCGCGATGACCGGGAGGCCGAGCTTGCGCGCCTCGTCGACGGCGAGGTGCTCCTTCTTCGTGTCGACGATCCAGACGGCCGAGGGGACCTTGGCCATCGAGCGGATGCCGCCGAGGGTCTTCTCGAGCTTGTCCTTCTCGCGCTTGAGGATGAGCAGCTCCTTCTTCGTGTAGCCCGAGCCGGCCACGTCGTCGAAGTTCAGCTCCTCGAGCTCCTTGAGGCGCGTGAGGCGCTTGGAGATCGTCTGGAAGTTGGTGAGCATGCCACCGAGCCAGCGGTGGTTGACGTACGGCATGCCGACGCGCGTCGCCTGCTCGGCGATGGGCTCCTGGGCCTGCTTCTTCGTGCCGACGAAGAGGATCGTGCCGCCGTGGGCCACGGTCTCCTTGACGAAGTCGTACGCGTTGTTGATGTACGTCAGCGACTGCTGCAGGTCGATGATGTAGATGCCGTTGCGCTCGGTCATGATGAAGCGCTTCATCTTGGGGTTCCAGCGACGGGTCTGGTGCCCGAAGTGGACGCCGCTCTCGAGGAGCTGGCGCATGGTGACGACGGCCATGCCGTGTTCTCCTTGTTCGTTTGTTGTCAGTTGGTCGCGGGCGACCCCGCTGCTCCGGCACGGATCACTCCGACCGAGCCCAGCGGCATACGTCCCACTCCTGGCGCCTGCACGCACCCCACCCGGGCTACCCGATCAGGCTCGGGAGCCGGGACTGCCGTGGTGCGGCCCGGCCCGTGGGCCGGCAGAAGACGCGCGAATTCCGGTCGCGTGCGACAGGCACACGTGACCGCCGTCCATCGTAGGCCCTGGACCGGGTTGCGGGGAAATCGCACCGACCGGGGACAATGGGCGGCGCGCCCCCGTCGGACGACGGCCGGGCGTACCCGACGCGCCCCACAGACGAACAGAGACGGAGCCCCCATGCCGACCGACGCCCCCTCGTGGGTGGGGATGGTGCCTGCCTTCCTCGTGCTCTCGGCCGTCCTCTTCGCCCCGGGCTGGCTCGTCGTCCGCGCCCTCGGGGCCCGCGGCCTCGAGGCGCTCGCCGTCGCCCCGGCCGTCTCCGTCGGCGTCGTCGCCGCCTCCGCGACCCTCCTGCAGCGTGTCGGCGTGCGCTGGGGCTGGCTCCCGCTCCTCGCCGTCACGGCGATCGCCGCCGGGATCGCGTGGCTCGTCGCGCACGGGCTCGCCCGGACGCGACTCGGGTCCGCTCACCCGGCCGACCTCACCCCGGCCCGTCGCCTCCTCGGCAAGCCCCGCCCCGCGGCGGTCGCGGCGATCGCCATCGGGTTCGTGCTGGCCCTCGTCACGATCCTGCCGGCGATCGGGCGGCCCGACGAGCTCGTCGACTCCCCGGATGCGGTCTACCACCTCGACCGGATCCGGCTCTTCCTCGAGACCGGCAACCTCTCCATCGCCAACCCGACCTTCTACCCCAACGGGTTCCACTCGTGGATCGCGACCGGGCTCCTCTCCGGGACGGCCGACGTCCTGCCCGGCACCAACGTCGCGACGCTCGTCCTCGCGGCGCTCGTCTGGCCGATCGGCTGCGTCGCTCTCGTGCGCCACGCGCTCGGCCCGTCCCGCCTCGTCACGTATGCCGCCGGGCTGGCCTCCGCGGCCTTCGTCTCCTTCCCGACGATCCTCCTCGGCTGGGGCGTGCTCTGGCCCAACCTCATGGGGACGGCCCTCACCCCCGGCGCCCTCGCCCTCATGCTCCAGGCCGCCCGGTCGAGGCAGGTCGGCCAGTGGCTCGGCTTCGTCGCCGCGCTGCCCGGGCTTGCCCTCATCCAGCCCAACTCGCTCGTCGCCCTCGTCGTCTTCGCCCTCGTCTGGCTGGTGACGGCCCGCGTCCGGGCCGGGGTCCTCGGGCACGCGAGCTGGTCCGCCGTCGGGCGCGACCTCGGCCTCGTCGCGGCGCTCGTCGCCGTCGGGCTGCTCGCGGCACCGCTGGTGTCCGCCCGGCTCGCCTCCACCCAGTCCTACGTGTGGACCGGCCGGGTCTCGGTGTGGACCGCGCTCGTCGAGGTCGTCGGCGGCCGCCTCCAGATCGCGAGCGTCCTCTGGGGGCTGCTCCTGCTCCTGCCCCTCGGCATCGGGTGGATCCTCCTGCGTGCCCGGGCTGCGATCCCCGTCGTCGCGATGTGGCTGGCCTGCGTCGTCCTCTACGTCATGGCCGCCTCCTCGTCGTGGAGCTGGACCGCCCTCATCACCGGTTACTGGTACAACGACAAGATCCGGCTCGCGGCCCTGGCGGCCGTGCCGGGCGTCGTCCTCGTCGCCGCCTCGGCGCCCGCGGTCCGGGCCCTGCTCCGCCGCATCCCGGCCCTGCGGGCCCGGCCCCTCGCGGCCGCCCTCGTCGCGCTCGCCGTCATCCCGGCCGCCACGGTGCTCTGGGACCACGGCGCGCGCGACCGGATGCTGATCACGTTCTTCCGCCCGGGTGACCCCAGCCACGTCATCCTGAGCCGCGAGGCCCAGGCTCAGCTGCGCGAGCTGAGCACGTCGATCCCGGCCGGCGAGGGCGTCGTCGGACGTCCCGAGAACGGCACGCCGCTGATGTTCGCCCTCTTCGGCACCGACACGCTCTACCGGTCGATCCCGATCCCGACGACCGGCGACGAGATCGTCATCGGCACCGGGTTCAACGACCTCGTCAACCGTCCGGACGTCTGCGACGCCCTGAAGCGGCACAACATCCGGTGGGCCATCGGCTCGCCGCACGTGTACTGGCTCGACCGGCCCGAGCGCTCGTCCGGCCTCTCCGACCTCGACCACAACCCCGGCGTCGAGAAGGTCCGCACCGTGGGCGACTACACGCTGTACCGGATCACCGGCTGCTGACGACCCTCACCTGCGGAGCGTTCCGGCACCTGCGGAGCATTCAGGCATCACGCCTGCGCATCCACGCGACCGCGCCGACCAGCGCAAGGACGAGTACGGCATACGGCCACCACGGGGTCGGCTCGGAGCGCCCGGACGGATCGGCGTGCCCGGCGGACAGGGAGCCGGCGTCGGGACGGATCGCGCTGAGCGCGGCGCTCGCCGGCCCCGTCGGCACGACGACGGGCTCGGCCCGGTCGTCCCCGGCGGGGGGCTGAGCGGCCTCGGACACGAGGAGCTCGCGCTCGGCGAGGACGGTGTCACCGACCCTGGCCTGGAGGTGCCACGCCCCCGGTGTGACGGTCGCCGGGACCGCGACCTGGGTGTCGAAGTGTCCCTGCGGCGGGTCCTCGACGCGCGCGAGGGTCACGGTCCTCCCCGCCGAGGACTCGAGCACGAGCACGATGCTGCTCGTCGTCGGCAGGTCGCCGCGCACCGAGACCACGGCGCCCGCCGACGTGGCCGCGGGCTCGACGACCATCCCCTCCTCACCCCCGTGTGCATCGGCCGGGGTCGTCAGCGCGATCGCCGTGGCGAGTGCCACGGCGATCGCGCCCAGGGTGCGCAGCGCTCCCCTCACGCGCGGGTCACACCCCCTCCCCCTGGCGTCACGGGACGACCACGGGACACAGCGTGGAGCCGGAGGTGGTGCAGGCGCTCCGACCCTGGATCGTCGGCGACAGCGGGCTGTTCGCCGCCACGTGGTCGGCGAGGACCTGGTCCATGATGTCGAGTGTCGTGACCCGCGGGGTGAAGTACGGGTAGCCGTCACCACCGGACGCCATGAAGTCGTTCTCGGCGATCTTGTACGTGCTCCCCACCGTGAGGTCGACCGGCGCACCCGTGCACGACCCGTCCTGGGCCTGCCGCACGGCCCCCGTCACGCGACTCCCCGCGGGTCGCGAGATGTCGTAGGTGAAGCACAGGCCGGAGACCTGCGGGTAGCGGCCGTCGACCGCCGGCATCCGGGACACGCCGTTCTCGAGCATCGTCTTCAGCTCGGCGCCGTTGACGTTGAGGCTGACGACGACGTTGCCGAACGGCAGGACGGTGAGCACCTGCCCTCGCGAGATCGGGTACGGCGGCGGCGTGTAGGCCGGGCAGAAGTCGCTCGGGTTGTCGGTCGTGGGGCACGTGAGGTCCGCGCGCAGGCCACCAGAGTTGGTGATCGCGAACTCCACCCCCACGGAGGCGTACTTCTGCCGCATCGAGTCGGCCACCGTGTTGCCGACGAGCGACTCGCACGTCCGGCCGGCCCCGTTGCCGCAGGCATCGGCCCGAGGGATGAAGCGGGTCGCGTTGCCGATGACCGTTCCGAGGATCGGCTTGAGCTGCGCGTTGAGGTCGTCGATGCGAGCCTGGATCGTCGGGTCGGGGGTCACGCCGATGTCCCACGGCTTGTGGAAGTCGGCCGTCTTGTAGACCGGCTGCTTCGTGGTCGGGTCGACGACGAGCCGGACCCGGGTGAACCGAATGCCCTTGCTGCGGTTCTCCGTCGTCAGGACACCGTTGCTCCGGGTGCTGAGGACCTGGAAGTCGGTGTGGTCGCCGATGACCGCGTCGACGTTCGTCACGTTGTCGGCGAGGTCGAGGAGCGGTCCCGTCGGCTGGGTGAGTGTCCCGTCCGTCGCGCCGAGGTGGCCGAGAGCGAGGATCGTCCCGATGCCGCTCGCCTTGAGCCGGGCCGCCTCGGCGTTGACCGCCGTGAGGGAGCTCGCGACGTGGAAGGGGTCGAAGGCCGTCGGGGAGACGAGCGTCGGGGCGTCGTCGTTGGTGAACCCGACGACGCCGACCTTGACGCCGTCGAAGGAGAACACGGCAGACGGCTTCCATTCGGCCGGGGTGTTCCCGTTGGCGTCCACGACGTTGGCCGACAGGAACGGGTACGTCGCCAGGGGGATCAGGGTCGAGCGCAGGTACTGCGAGCCCTTGTCGAAGTTGTGGTTGCCGAGGCCGTCGGCCGAGAGGCCCATGTCGTTCATCGTCTGGATGGTCGGGGTGTCGCCGAAGAACGAGCTGATCGGCGGCGTCGCGCCGACGGAGTCGCCGCCCGCGACGAGGAGCGAACCGTTGGGCGCCTCGTTGGCGCTGCGGTACCAGTCGAACCATGGCTTGAGGAAGGCCGCGCCCCCGATCCCGAAGGTCGGGCCGACCGTGTCTGCGGCCTCCGACATCGGGATGAGCTGACCGTGGAAGTCGCTGATGTCGAGGACGGTGACCGTCTTGAGGTTGGGCGCCGTCGTGAGGTCGAGGCGGATCTTGCCGCGGGCGTTCTGAGGCCCGGGGACCCGCAGGAGGAAGGCCATCGTCGGCGCGAGGTCGATGGCACGGATGCCGGCAACCGGGTTCTGGTGGCGGATGCCGGGTCCGGCCGCGACGAACGTCGCGTGCATGTTGATGTTGTGGGCGAGGTCGACCAGGTCGGGGAGGTAGCCGTGCTGGCCGAAGAAGTTGGACAGGGCGATCGTCTGCCCCGGGGTTGCTGCGTCGAACTGGTACGGCGGAGCGGCCACGACGACCACATCGCCGCTGCGGTTCGGGTTGAGCGAGTCGCTGCCGTCGACGTTGCGCAGATCTTCCTTCTTGAGGATCTTGAGCACGACCGGCTTGCCGGGGTGGGCGGGGTCGGTGAGGCTCTGGAAGGCGTTGATCACCTGAGTTCGAACCTGCTCGTACGTCGTGCCGGAGGGCAGGGTCGGGTTGATGTAGATCTGCGCGGTGCCGCCGGCCCAGCAGGCCTTGGCCAGGTTGGTGGTGGCCGCCGCGCGGCAGTTCGCCGGCTGCTCGGGCGCCTGGAGGCCGGCGTCGGAGAGCACCTTGGCAGCGTTGACGGCATACCACTGGGGACCGAAGCCGTGGTCGGACGCGGCGATCGTCGTCGGGCTGCCGCCGAGCAGCTGGCGGGCGAGCGCGAGCTTGACGTCGGCCGCGTGGTAGGCGCTGGCGATGTAGCCCTCTCGGATGGCGACCCGCCCGTCGGGCTGGCCGTTGTAGTCGGCGTCGTCGTAGACCGGGTTGGGATCACCCTGGGGATCGGTCGGCGTCACCAGCGCCATGAACTGGTGGCTGAACTCGTCGGTGACGGGGTAGCCGACGAAGGCCAGGTCGGTGTCGGGCTGCAGCGTGCCGAGGACGTACTGCAGAACCGCGTTGCCGTAGGCCTGCTCGAGGTCACGCCCCTGCTGCACGTAGGTGTCCTCGTCGATGATGCGGGCCTCGAGCGGCGCGAAGTCGGCGTCGACGGCCGTCGGCAGGTTGTCGGCGATGTACTTCTCGAGCCGGTCTTCGCCCGCGCCGCCCGCGGGAAGCGCGTTGCACGCCGCCGTGGCGCACGTCGCGATGACCCGCTGGACCGAGGTGAAGTAGAGCTTGAAGCTCGACAGGTCGGGCGCCATCGAGATGAGCTTGGTGTAGAAGCCTGCGGTCTGGCCGGCGCGGGCGCCGATGAGGCCGTCGGCACCCTTGAGCTTGATCTCCTTGAAGTCACCCTTGCGAAGCGCTGTGGCTGCCTGGCTGCCGTCCTTCGCGGCCCCCGCGCGGACCAGGACGACGGTGTCGTAGGCCCGTGTGCCGTCGACGACCGAGTCGTAGGCGTAGAGGTCGTAGGTGCGGGTGGGGTTCTGCGCGGTGAAGGACGTGGCCACCGTCAGCGAGCTCTCCTCTGGTGGTGCGGCGGGGTCGCCCGCCGGCACGTTGGTCCACCCGGAGGCAGGCGCGAACGACGCGACCTGGTAGCTGATCCCGAAGGCGGCCGCGCCGGCCTGCTCGCCGGCATTGGCCGGCGCGGCGAGGACACCGCGCGTCGAGAAGAAGTTCGCGAAGTCGACCGTCGGGCCCTTGATGCCCGCGTTGGCACCACCGACCCACTCCACCTGGGCGACCTTCTTGCCGGCGCGCTCGGCCGCGGCGGCCAGGGTGTCGGCCTGAAGCGTGCCGCCGGCCGAGAAGCTCGTCCGGTTGTTGAACGCGTCGCCCGAGCGGAAGTAGGTGTTGTTCGTCGACCCGTGCTCGGAGGGGTAGGTGCCCGTCGCCATGGTGTACCAGCCCACGCCGGTGTTGGGCGGGAAGGCCTGGACCATGCCGTTGTCGCCCTTGACCCCCTTGGCCATCATCGACGCGTAGGTCGGCATGGCTCCCTGCGCGGCGTACTTCTCCATGAGGTCCGGACGCATGCCGTCGGACGCGAACATGAGGGCCCGGTCGGCCTTCGGGGGCGGCGCCGGACTGGCCGCGGCGACCGCGAGCGCCTGCGGCTCGGCCAGGGCCGTGGCGCTCGGGGCGCCGGCCGCGCCGGCGATCAGCGCTGCCGCCGCCAGGGCGGTGAGGACGTGGGCACGTGATACGGACACTGCTGCCTCCCACAGGCGCCGAGCGCCCGACCGGGCTAGCCGGGCGCGACGGCAAAGACGCTAGTCCTGAGCAGCGTGCCGCGACGCACAAACGGCAGAAATTGAACCGCCCTGACGGGCCACGGCCGGGGAGGCCCATGCCGAAGCCCGCCGAGCGGCATACAGCGGCCTCGGCCTCGGCAGGTCACGTGGGTAGGGTGCGAGCCATGAGCTCGCCGCTGATCTCGCGCATGCAGCCCTTCGGCACGACGATCTTCGCCGAGATGTCCGCGCTCGCGACGCGAACCGGGAGCATCAACCTCGGCCAGGGCTTCCCCGACACCGACGGCCCGCGCGCGATGCTCGACGCGGCGAAGGCCGCGATCGACGGCGGCCGCAACCAGTACCCGCCCGGACCGGGTGTTCCCGAGCTCCTCGCCGCCGTCGCGGCGCACCAGGACCGGTTCTACGGGCTCCGGCTCGATCCCGCGTCCGAGGTGCTCGTCACGGCCGGCGCGACCGAGGCGATCGCCTCGGTGGTCCTCGCGCTCTGCGAGCCGGGCGACGAGGTCGTCACCTTCGAGCCCTACTACGACTCGTATGCCGCGACGATCGCCCTCGCGGGAGCAACCCGCCGCACCTCGGTCCTCCGCTTCCCCGACTTCGCGGTCGACGACGCCTCGTTGCGGGCAGCCTTCAGCTCGCGGACCCGCCTCGTCCTGCTCAACACGCCGCACAACCCGACGGGCAAGGTCTTCACCCGTGCCGAGCTCGAGCTCGTCGCCTCGCTCGCCCGAGAGCACGATGCGTGGGTCGTGACGGATGAGGTCTACGAGCACCTCGTGTTCGACGGCGCGCAGCACGTGCCGATGGCGACGCTGCCGGGGATGTCCGACCGGACGATCACGATCTCGTCCGCGGGCAAGACGTTCTCAGCGACGGGGTGGAAGGTCGGCTGGCTCGCCGGGCCGGCCGAGGCCGTCACCGCGGCCCGCACGGTGAAGCAGTTCCTCACCTACGTCGCCTCGGGTCCCTTCCAGCCGGCGGTCGCCCTCGCGCTCGGGCTCGGCGACGAGGTGTATGCCGCTCTGGCCCAGTCCCTCCAGGGCAAGCGCGACCTGCTGTGCTCGGCGCTCGAGGAGGCCGGCCTGCGGGTGTCGCGGCCGGCAGGGACGTACTTCGTCATCGCCGACGCGGCGCCGCTCGGAGCGACCGACGGGCTCGAGTTCGCCCGGCGGCTGCCGGAGCTGGCCGGTGTCGTCGGTGTGCCCGTGTCGGTGTTCCACGACGACGCCGAGGCGGCGCGGACGCTGATCCGCTTCGCCTTCTGCAAGAAGGACGAGGTGCTCGTGGAGGCCAGCCGTCGGCTCGCGGCCGTGAGGGCGCGCTGAGGGCAGGAGCGCCCGCAGCGTGAGGCGACGGCGTCCACAGCCGACGGACGCAGTGGCGGTCGTCCACACCCGATCAGGATGGCGGGCTCCGGTGGTCTCGGTCAGGGCAGCATGGGCGCCATGACCCTCGGTGGTGGACTCGTGAGCGCGGTCACCGCGACCGTCCTGGCCGCGACGGTGTCGGCGGGCCATCTCGCCGCCCACGGCTCGGATCTCGCGCGCGCGCCGTCGGTGACGGCTCGCCCGCTCGCGGGGGCGGGAGAATGGGCGTGGCCACTGGCGCCGGAGCCCGACGTGCTGGCCCGGTTCGCGGCGCCCGACCCGTCGTGGCTTCCGGGACATCGCGGTGTCGACCTCGCCGCCGGGGTGCGACAGGTCGTCCTCTCCCCGACGGCCGGCGTCGTCAGCTTCTCGGGCGTGCTCGCCGGGCGCGGCGTCGTCGTCGTCGCCCATCCCGGCGGCCTGCGCAGCACCTTCGAGCCCGTGGTCGACGGGCCTCCGGTCGGCTCGCCGGTCGCCGCCGGTGCTCCGATCGGGATGGTGGGCCCGACGCCGGGCCACTGCGCACCCGCGACGTGCCTGCACTGGGGCGTCCTCCGGGGACGGACCTACCTCGACCCGTTGGAGTTCGTCGTGCGGGCGCCGGTCGTCCTGCTGCCGCTGCGGTGAGCTGGCGTCCGGTCAGGCGCGGGGGTGCGCCTGCTCGTAGCTCTTGCGCAGCCGGTCGACCGACACATGGGTGTAGATCTGCGTCGTCGCGAGGCTCGCGTGGCCGAGCATCTCCTGGACCGTGCGAAGGTCGGCTCCCCCTTCGAGCAGGTGCGTCGCCGCGCTGTGGCGCAGCCCGTGAGGCCCGAGGTCGGGCGCGTCGGGCAGGTGTGCGAGGAGCTCGTGGACGGCCGACCTCACCTGGCGGGCGTCGGCCCGACGCCCTCGCCGGCCGAGGAAGAGCGCCGGACCCGAGTCGGGCCGGACCAGCCGGGACCGCACGGCCAGCCACGCCTCGATCGCGCGGGCCGCGGGGAGGCCGAAGGGCACGATCCGCTCCTTCGCCCCCTTTCCCATGACTCGCACGACACGCTGGCCGAGGTCGACGTCGTCGACGTCGAGCCCGACGAGCTCGCCGACGCGGATGCCGCTGGCGTACAGCAGCTCGAGGACCGCCCGGTCCCGGACGTGGATCGGGTCGTCGTCATCCGCCCGGACGGACGCGAGGTCGAGGAGCCGGCTCGCCTCGCCCTGCTTGAGGACTCCCGGCAGCGTCCGGTTCCGCTTCGGGGCGACGAGCCGGAGGGACGGGTCGCTCGGGATGCGGCCGGTGTGTTCGGCCCACTTGAGGAAGGTGCGTGCGGAGGCGGCGCGCCGCGCGATGGTCGAGCGGGCGGCCCCGCTGTCGGCCTGCTCCCCCAGCCACGACCGCAGGTCGGCGAGTCGCAGCTCCTCGGGCCCCTCGAGGCCCTGCGCCGCGGCGTAGGTGAGCAGGTGGCGAACGTCCCCGAGGTAGGCACGCCGTGTGTGGGCCGAGCGCCCTCTCTCCGCGCCGAGGTGTCGGTTGAACGCGTGGAGGAGCTCACCGTGGCGGGCGAGCACGTCGGCCGTCAGGTCGGACGTCACAAGGTCCTTGCGGCCCCGCTCTGCTCCCATGGGGGAACGATGACAAAGCCGTCCCCCAGTGGCAAGGACCCCCGTGCGGCCGCGTCGTGGCCGGTCACGTCGCCGATCTCGTTACGGGACGTCGTGCAGGGTCGCGCCCGCGAGCGAGACGCCTTCGGGGGCCCGGCTCGGCGCGAGCAGTCCGGCACCGCGGGGTTCACTGGACCACCGCATGTGCGGTCCGCGACCGGCGCTTGCGCCACGTCGTCCCGTCGGTCTCGGCGAGTCCCTCGAGCTCGAGCCGCGTGAGGGCCGCCCGCACGATCAGGGGCGGCAGCGTCGTCAAGGCGACGACGCGCTCGAGATCGAGACCGCCCCGGTAGGGCAGCGCCTCGAGGACCGCGGCATCCCGTGGCAGCAGCGCGTCACCCGCAGCGACCGGTCCTCGCGCGGGCTCGCAGGCATCCTGCCCGAGGTCACCGACCAGGTCGATGACCTCGTCGGCGCTCGTGACGAGAGTCGCCCGTCCGTCACGGATCTCCTGGTGGCACCCGGCCGACGACATCGAGGTGACCGGTCCGGGCACCGCCCCAACCGGGCGAGCCAGCTCGCTGGCGTGCGTGACGGTGTTGCGGGAGCCGGAGCGCAGGCCTGCCTCGACGACGACGGTGCCCCGTGTGGCGGCCGCGATGAGCCGGTTGCGCTGGAGGAAACGCGACTTCATCGGCGCACAGCCGGGCGCGACCTCGGACACGACCGCTCCCGTCTCGGCGATCCGGGCGAGGAGGCGGCTGTGGGCCGCGGGGTAGACCCGGTCGACGCCACTCGCGAGCATCGCGACCGTGGCCCCGTCGACCGCGAGTGCCCCGCGGTGTGCCGCGGCGTCGATCCCGAACGCCGCTCCGGAGACAACGGTCCAGCCGCGTGTTGCGAGTCCGGCGGCGAGCTCGGCCGCGAGCTGCTCGCCGTAGGAGCTCGCGATGCGCGCTCCCACGACGGCCACGGACCTGCCAAGGGCCTCACCGAGGGGCACCGGCCCGCGCACCCACAGGCAGAACGGCGGTGTGGGCAGGTCGTCGAGCCGCTCGGGCCACTCGTCGTCGCCCGGCACCACGAGCCGGGCGCCCACCTTGGCCGCCGTGGCGAGGTCACGCCCGGTGTCGAGCGTGCGCACCCGCGCCCCGAACCGTGCGTACGTTCCGCGGCCGGCGCAGATCCGCTCCACCGCCTCGACCGGACCGACCTCGCCGACCAGGGCGTGGACCGCCTTGTCGCCGGGCTCGACGAGGCGAGAGAGGGCCGCCCGCGCCCGTCGGACGTCGCTCACGCGGCCACCCCCGACTGGTGCCGCAGCGACAGCGCGAGGTCCACCTCGTCACGGCCGGGCCGGTCGAGGCCGGCCAGGTCGGCGATGGTCCACGCGGTCCGCAGGCTGCGGTCGTAGCCACGCAGGCTGATGCCGCCCCGGTCGAGCGACCGGTCGAGGGTGGCGGTGTCGGTCGGAGGGAGCCGCCACGTCCGGGACCTGAGGACCGAGCCAGGCACGCCGGAGTTGACCGGTCGTTGGCTCCCGAGGACCGCACGCCACCGCTCGTGCTGGACGCGCCGCGCCTCGGCGACCCGGCCGGCCACAGCGGCGGACCCCTCGCCGGGGTCGTGCCCGGAGAGGGACAGCCCCGGGGGTTGGACGTGGACCTGGAGGTCGACGCGGTCGAGGAGCGGGCCCGAGAGCTTGCCGAAGTAGGCGCGGCGCATCGTCGGTGAGCAGGTGCAGTCGAGACCCTTGCCCCAGCCGTTGCCGCACGGGCACGGGTTGGCGGCGAGGACGAGCTGGAACCGGGCCGGGAAGGTCACCGTCTCGTGGGCCCGGGCGATGGAGACGGTCCCTCGTTCGAGCGGGGTCCGGAGGGACTGGAGCACCGCCTTGTCGAACTCCGGCGTCTCGTCGAGGAAGAGGACGCCGGCGTGCGCCTGGGTGATGGCGCCGGGCCGGATGCGGCCGCTCCCGCCGCCGATGACGGCCGCCATCGACGCGCCGTGGTGGGGTGCGACGAAGGGCGGCCGTGTGATGAGGCGGACGTCGTCGCCGAGAGCACCGAGGACGGAGTGGATGGCGGTGACCTCCATCGACTCCTCCTCGTCGAGCTCGGGCAGGACCCCCGGCAGCCGCTCGGCGAGCATCGTCTTCCCCGCGCCGGGCGGACCGGCGAGCAGGAGGTGATGACCCCCGGCCGCGGCGATCTCGAGGGCGAGCTTGGCCTCGGCCTGCCCGACGACCTCGGACAGGTCCTTCGGGACCGCCTGCTCGGCCGGCACCGCAGGCGGAACCGGCACCTCGTCGACCGGGTACCCGGCATGGAGCCGCTCGTAGCGCTGGATCAGCTCGGCGACGTCGCGCACCGGGTGGATCCGGATCCCGGGCACGAGCCGGGCCTCGAGCGCGTTGCCTGCGGGGACGACCGCGTGCCTGACGCCCGCACGGGCGGCCGCGAGGACCGCCGGCAGCACGCCGGGAACGGCCCGGACCGCGCCGTCGAGGCCGAGCTCGCCGATGTGGACGACGTCGGCCACCACCTCCTGGGAGATGGCCTCCATCGCGACCCCGATGGCGACGAAGACCGCGAGGTCGAACCCGGCACCGACCTTGCGCACCCCGGCCGGCGAGAGGTTCACGGTGATGCGGCGCTGGCTCGCCGGCAGGCCCACCGTCGTCGCTGCGGCCCGGATCCGCCCCGGCGACTGTCCGACCGCTGAGTCGCCGAGCCCGCCGATGACGAACGACGGTAGCCCCGCTGACACGTGTGCCTCGGCCTCGACGAGGAACCCGGCCACGCCCGAGAGTCCCACCGACCGGGTCCGACCGAGGCCGCTCACTCGACGCCCCGGAGGTGCTCGAGGGCCGCGGGAGCTGCCGGGGGCTTGAGGATGGAGACGACATCGATCCGCAGGTCGCCCAGGCCCGCGGCCTGCTCCTGATGGGCCTCGATCCACAGGCCGGCGAGTCGGCGCAGCCGGCGCGCCTTGCGCCACGTGACCGCCTCGAACGGCGCGCCGAAACCGTCGGACGACCGGGTCTTGACCTCACACACGACGAGGCAGTCGCCGTCGGCGGCGACGATGTCGATCTCGCCCCTCGCGCACCGCCAGTTGCGCTCGAGGATGGTGAAACCCTGCTCACGCAGGTGGCGGCAGGCGAGGCGCTCGCCGTAGTCGCCGAGGGCACGGGTCGCTGGGATGTCCATGCGCCCACCCTCCGACGCACCGACCCGGGGAGGACACGGACGCTCGCGAGGCTGTGGACGGCATACCCCTGCCTCAGGGGGTGTGGACGACGCCTGTCAGGAGAAGTCCCCCGAGTCGGGCAGCTTGATGTCGGGCTTGGGCAGCTCCTCGATGTTGACGTCCTTGAACGTCACGACGCGCACGTTCTTGACGAACCGCGCCGGCCGGTAGATGTCCCACACCCACGCGTCGGCCATGGACACGTCGAAGAACACCTCGCCCCCGTCGCTGCGCACCTTCACGTCGACGGAGTTGGCGAGGTAGAAGCGGCGCTCGGTCTCGACGACGTGGGTGAAGAGGCCGACGACGTCGCGGTACTCCTTGTAGAGCTGGAGCTCCATCTCGGTCTCGTACTTCTCGAGGTCTTCCGAACTCACGTGATCGCCGTCCCTGTCTGCCCTACGGGCGCGAATGTCTGCGTCGAACCATCATCCACCACGCCGGGGAGGCGCCACGACCTACGGTGCAGCTCGCACGGCCCGAGCCGCGCGAGCGCGTCCATGTGCTCCGGGGCGGCGTAGCCCTTGTTGAGGCCCCACGCGTATGCCGGGTGCTCGGCTCCCAGCCGCACCATGAGCTCGTCGCGCTCGACCTTCGCGAGCACGCTGGCCGCAGCGACGGAGGAGCACTTGAGGTCGGCCTTGACCATCGTCGTCACGGGCGGCGTGCTCGGGCCGCCCCCGTCGGCGAAGGCGAGCAGCCCGACCTCGCTCGGGGCGGTCAACCAGTCGTGGTTGCCGTCGAGGATGACAAGGTCGGGCACGACGCCGAGGGCGGCCAGGGCGCGCATCCCGGCGAGCCGCAGGGCCGCCATGATGCCGATCTCGTCGATCTCGTCGGGTCCCGCGTGCCCGACGGCGTGGGCGACGGCCCAGCGCTGGATCCGGGGCACGAGCTGCGTGCGGGCGCGCTCGGTGAGCAGCTTGGAGTCCTTGACCCCCACGGGCGCCGACCGGACGGTCTCGTCGATGACGACGATGCCGACGCTGACCGGGCCGGCGAGCGCTCCGCGACCGACCTCGTCCATCCCGGCGAGGAGCCGATGACCCGAGCGCTGGAGGGCCCGCTCGACCCGGAGGGACGGCTTGCGCGAGGGCGGGGTGGTCGACACGACTCGTCAGTCCTAGCCTGCAGCGGCCTTCGTGGCCGCCGTCGTGTGGGTGGTGGGCACGGTCGGGATGGACGACGGCGAGACCGACGGGGTCTTCGCCGGCGCCGGAACCTGCTCGAACGTCCGCGCGGGGACCCCGAGCCAGGTCACGTGCTCGATGGGCCAGACGACGAAGAGCGCGCGCCCGACGATCTTGTCGATGGGGACCGAGCCGGTCCGGCCCGTGCCGTCGTCGTGGTAGCGGCTGTCGGCCGAGTCGGAGCGGTGGTCGCCCATGACCCAGACGCGGCCGGCCGGGACGACGATGTCGAAGGCCTTGCCCTCGCTCGGCGCGTCGCCGGGCTTGATGTAGGGCTCGGTGATCGCGACGCCGTTGACCTTGATCTTGCCGGTCGAGCCGTCGGCCTGGACGTGGTCCCCGGGCAGGCCGATGACGCGCTTGATGAGGTGGTTGTCGGCGTCCTCGGGGAGCAGCCCGACGTAGACGAGCGCGTCGTGGAAGGGACCGCCGAGCGTCGAGCGGGCCCCCGTGGTGGACCCGCTCAGCCAGGGCGTCGGCACGCCGGGGTCCTCGAAGACGATGACGTCACCGCGGCGCAGGTCGAACGGACCGGGCGTCAGCTTGCTGACGATGACCCGGTCGTCGCGCACGAGCGTGTCCTCCATCGACCCGGAGGGGATGTAGAACGCCTGGAACAGCCAGGTCTTGACGACGAAGGACAGGGCCATGGCCAGCACGATGACGATGACGAGCTCGCGAAGGCCGGCAAGGATCGTCTGGAGCGGCCCGCGCGGGCGCTCGTCCTCTTCTTCCCACTCGGCGTCGTTGAGGTCGCCGCCGTCGCGGTCCCCCGCCACGTAGACACCGCCCTGTTCCGACAGGTCGATGTCGTCGGAAGGGCGGCCCGGCGTCAGGTCGTCGGGGCGTCCGGGGTTCTGCGACATTCACTCACCGTTTCGTGGGACGGAGGACAGCGGTCCTGTTGGGAGCGATCCGAGCCGATCGAGCGGCCAGTATCGCACCCAAACCTTGCCGATCATGTCGTCCCCCGGCACGGCGCCGCCACCCGGCCCGCCGAGGTGGGCGCGCGAGTCCGCGGAGGCGCTCCGGTGGTCGCCCATGACCCAGAACCGGTCGGGCGGCAGGGTCACGTCGAAGGTGGTGAGGCTCGGGGCGTCGCCGGCCTTGAGGTACGGCTCGTCGACGGCGACCCCGTTGATCTCGAGGCGGCCGTTCGTGGTGCAGCAGCGGACGTGGTCCCCGGGCAGGCCGATGACCCGCTTGACGTAGTCGGTGTCGGGTCCCTGCCCGACGAGCGACTGGGCCGCACCGACGAGGGCCTGGAAGGGACCACTGGCCGGCTCTCCGACACCCCAGGCCCGGCTCGCGTCGAACACGACGACATCGCCGCGGCGCAGCTCGTCCGGCCCGGTCAGGCGGCTCACGAGGACGCGGTCACCGACCTGGAGGGTGTCCTCCATCGAGCCGCTCGGGATCCCGAACGGCGTCACCAGGAAGGCCCGGACGAGCAGGACGGCGAGGAGGACGACGGCGGGGGCGACGAGCCACCGGAGGCTGCGCGCGGACCGGGTCCGGGTGGCCTCGGGTACGGACGAGGGCGCGGTGGGGCCCGGCTCCTGTGCCGGCTCAACCGTCATGGTGAGCCGCACCGGTCGGGATCCACCGCGCCCTCGGCTGGTCGCGTGAGACGCGCGTGCGTCAGTTCTTCGCGCTCTCGGCCTTCGCCGGGATGCTGTCGCGCTTCTCGCGGATCTTGGCGGCCTTGCCGCGCAGGCCGCGCAGGTAGTAGAGCTTGGCGCGGCGGACGTCACCGCGGGTGACGACCTCGATCTTGTCGATGATCGGCGTGTGGAGCGGGAAGGTGCGCTCGACGCCGACACCGAAGGAGATCTTGCGGACGGTGAAGGTTTCGCCGACGCCACCGCCGTGGCGACGGATGACGACGCCCTGGAAGACCTGGACGCGGGAGCGGTTGCCCTCGACGACCTTGACGTGGACCTTGAGGGTGTCACCGGCGCGGAACTCGGGGATGTCCGAGCGCAGCGATGCGGCGTTGATCTCGTCGAACGTGTGCATGATGCTTCGCTTTCCTGGGCGCCACAGGTCACCCGTTTGTCTGTCCTCGGTGCGCCAGCCCGGGCCGCGTGGATCGCCGGTGGAGGCTCGAGACCTCCGAGGTGGCGACCCGACTCCCCCTGTGGCAGGGGCCGTCGGATGGCGGACGCAAGGGTCAAGTCTGCCAGAGGGATCGCCACCGACGGAAATCGGCCGATCCGGACCCACGCCCGGTGCACGCTCCACGCCGGGCACACGGCATACGGTGTGGCCCGTGAACGTCTCCCCCGGCTGGCCCGTGGCTGCCGCGCTGGCCGTCCTGCTCCTCGTCGCGCTCGTGGCCGACCGGCTCGGCCGGCTGGGCCTCGAACGACAGACGGCCCTCGCCGGAGCCCGCGCCGTCGTCCAGCTCTCCCTCGTCGCGCTCGTCATCACCGCGGTCGTCGGCTCGATCTGGCTCTCGCTGCTCGCCGTCGTCGGGATGTTCGCCACAGCGGTCGTGACGACCTCGAAACGGGTCGACGCCCTCCCGTCGTGGCCGTGGGCCGCCGCCGCGATGGCGTGCGGGGTCGTGCCGGTCGTGGGGATCGTCCTCGCGACGGGCGCCGTGCCCCTGACGGGCGTCGCGATCATCCCGGTCGCCGGCATCGTCATCGGCAACACGATGACGGTCCACACGCTCGTCGGTCGCCGGACCTTCGCGGCGCTGCGCGAGGAGCACGGGCAGTACGAGGCGGCCCTCTCGCTCGGGCTGACCTCGAGCCAGGCGATCGACGAGATCATCACGCGGCGGGTGCCCGAGGGCATCGTGCCGAGCCTCGACCAGGTCCGCACGGCCGGCGTCGTCACGCTGCCCGGTGCGTTCATCGGGGTCATGCTGGGAGGCGGGAGCGCGGTCCAGGCCGCCACCGCTCAGGTGCTCGTCCTCTTCGCCATCATGGCCACTCAGTCGATCACGGCGGGCCTGCAGGCGCGGCTCATCCGGGGGCGCCGGATCCTGCCCGCCGACCTGCGCCACTCCCTCATCTCGTGAGGGGGGCGTGCGGTCAGGTGCGTCGGCGCTTGACGAGGGCGACGACGCCCGGACTTCCCGGGTCGGGCGGCGCGGGCCGGTACCCGGCCTTCCGGTACATCCTGAGGTTGGCCTCGCTCCGCGCTCCCGTCATGAGGGAGAACGTCCGTATGCCGCTCGCCGCGCTCCCTTCTGCGCGCTCGAGCAAGCGCCGGCCGAGTCCCCGACCGCGCAGGTCCGGGGCGACGCAGAGGCGCCCGATGAAGAGGGAGTCCCCCCGCACCTCGGTCCGCACCGACCCGACGAGGCGTCCCGCCTTGCGGGCCACCCAGGTCCGGGTCGTGTCGAGGCTGGCCCGGAGCGTGTCGATGTCCTCGGTGAGCGCCGGGATGTCGAGGGTCCCGTTGGCGTGCGCCTCGTCGACGTAGCAGGCCCGGACGAGCGTGAAGATCTCGGGGACATCGGCCGCGGTCGCGAGCCGGACGTCGAGGTCGGCGTCACCGTGGGAGGGGTGGAGCAGGTCCGGTCGGCGCGCCGCCGTGCGTGCGAGCCGCTGGTCGTGGCGCCAGGCCGCGATCGCTGCGTGGTTGCCGGACAGGAGGACGGGTGGCACCTCGCGGCCCTTCCACTGCTGCGGCTTGGTGTAGATGGGGTACTCGAGCAGGCCGTCCTCGTGCGACTCCTCGACGAGCGACTCGGCGTTGCCGATGACACCGGGGATGAGCCGGCCCACCGCCTCGACCATGGCGAGCACGGCGACCTCTCCGCCGTTGAGGACGTAGTCGCCGAGGCTGATGACCGACACCTCGAGCCCGAGGTCCTCACGGGCGTACTCGTAGACCCGCTCGTCGATCCCCTCGTAGCGTCCGCACGCGAAGGCGAGCCACGGCTCGTCGGCGAGTTGCCGGGCGAGGGCCTGGGTGAACGGCGTTCCGCCCGGGCCGGGCACGACGAGGTGCGGACGGCCGCCGGGCAGCCCGGCAGCGTGGCCCTGAGCCACGACGTGGTCGAGCGCCTCCGACCAGGGCTGCGCCTTCATGACCATGCCGGCACCACCGCCGTAGGGCGTGTCGTCGACGGTCCGGTGCCGGTCGTGGGTGAAGTCGCGCAGGTCGTGCACCGCCACGTCGAGCAGGCCGTCCTCACGAGCCTTGCCGATGAGCGAGAGATCGAGCGCCGCGAGGTAGTCGGGGAAGATCGAGACGACGTCGATCCTCATTCGCCACCCTCCCGGTAGAGGTCGAAGAGCCCGGGCGGCGCGTCGACGACGACGTGGTCGTCGGCGACGACGGGCACGATCTGCTCGACGAACGGGACGTAGGCCGTCACCCCGTCGGCGAGCTCGAGGACGAGCCGGTCCTGGGCCGTGCCGACCTCGAGACCGGTCACGGTGCCGAGGACCGCACCGGACGGGTCCCGGACCTCGAGACCCACGAGGTCGTCCTCGTAGTACTCGTCCTCGTCCGGCTCGATCGCCTCCTCGTCGATCACGAGGCGGGTGCCGCGCAGGCCCTCGGCTCCGGTGCGGTCGGGGACCTCCTCGAACGCGATGAGCCAGGTCCCGTTGTGGACCCTGGTCGATCGGACGGTGAGCCGCCGCGGGACGCCCGACCCGGGGGCGGCCTCGGTGTCGAGCGCGGTACCGAGCGCGAACCGGCGCTCCGGCTCGTCGGTGTGCAGCTGGACGGTCACCTCACCGCGGAGACCGTGGGGCTTGCCGATGCGGGCGAGGACGACGCTCATGGGGCCGATCCTCTCAGGTTTCCCGGCTGTCTCTCACCACGCCGGCGGCGGCCGGAGGGCTCAGCGCACCGCGCCCAGCGGCATACGCAGACGTGGGGCGCCCCGGACGAACCGGGACGCCCCACGTCGTGGTGCGAAGCTGGTGACGCTCAGCGCGCGCGGTCGGTGTCGACGATGTCGACCCGCACGCTGTTGTTGCCCGCGAGGGCGCCGACGACGGTGCGCAGCGCGCTCGCCGTGCGGCCGGAGCGGCCGATGACGCGGCCGAGGTCGTCGGGGTGGACCCGGACCTCGAGCAGCTCACCGCGGCGCAGCTCCTTGCGACGCACGACGACGTCCTCGTCGTGGTCGACGATGCCCTTGACGAGGTGCTCGAGCGCCTCCTCGAGCATGCTCAGGCCTCGGCCTTCTCAGCACCCTCGGCGGGAGCCTCCGCGTCGGCCTTCTTCTCGGCCTTCTTGCGCGGCGTCGTGGCGGCGGACGTGTCCGAGCCGGCCTTGCCGGCAGCGGCGAGGGCAGCCTCGTAGAGGTCCTTCTTGGAGGTCTTCGCCTCCTTGACCTTGAGCGTGCCCTCGGCACCCTCGAGGCCCTTGGCCTTCTGCCAGTCACCGGTCACCTTGAGCAGGGCCTCGACGGCCTCGGTGGGCTGGGCGCCCTGCCCGAGCCAGTACTGCGCGCGCTCGGAGTCGATCTCGATGATCGACGGCTCCTCGGTGGGGTGGTACTTGCCGATCTCCTCGATCGCACGGCCATCACGCTTGGTGCGGGAGTCCATGACGACGACGCGGTAGAACGGTGCACGGATCTTGCCCATGCGCTTCAGACGAATCTTGACGGCCACGGTGGTGGTGTCTCCTGTTTCTGTTCGGATGAGCGCGGCGAGACCGGGTGGGGACACGCGGGGTACCGACGCTCGGTGTAGGCGTTCCAGCCAGGAGAGAGGGGCCTGCCTGGACGGGTACAGCCGACCATTCTGCCAGATGGTGCGCGCCCTCCCGACCACGCAGGCGTGGGCTCATGCGTGCGCTCGTGCGTGAGCCCGGTCGTCACCTCAGGCGTATGCCGCTCGCACCGTGAGCGCGAGGCGCGCCACCTCGCGTCGGTCGACGTCGCTCGCCGCGGGGAGCACCGGGACGACCGTCGGGTCGAACCGGGCTCGGGCGAGGCCGATCCGCAGCTCGGTCGGGGACGCCTTGCACTCGACGACCCCGCCGATCGGGGAGGCCCGGAGCAGCTCGAAGAGCGTCGACGTGTCGCCGACCGTGCTGGCGGAGTAGAGGGGCAGCCCGAGCTCGTGCGAGAGGTGCTCGGCGAGGCCGTTGGGGTCCCAGGCCCGGACCCCGTTGACGACGCAGGCCATCCGCTTCGGCGCGTGGGCGTGGTAGGGCACGGCCGGCCAGTCGGTCGCGAGGATCGTGTAGCGGTCGTGGTCGCGCCAGTCGCGGCGACCGTCGAGCCCGGGCAGGTAGAGGAAGTCGCGAGAGAAGCCTTCGTGGGCGAACCCGAGGGAGCGGACGACCCCGGCCGAGCGGGTGTTGGCGGGCTGGATGTTGGCCTCGAGCCGGTGCAGGCCGAGCCCGGCGGGCGGGTCGGCGAACGCCAGCCCGACGACCAGGGCGAGGCCTTCGCCGAAGAGGCCGCGACCGGCATACGGGTCGTAGGCGTCATAGCCGATCGTCGCGCTCTGGAACGCGCCCCCGACGACGTTGGAGACGTTGACCCGGCCGACGAGCCCGTGGCTCTCGCCCGGCTCGAGGGCCCAGATCATGAACGTCCGGTAGACCGGCGACTGGTTCGCGATCATGCCCGGCAGGTTGTGCGGGTCGGGCACGGCGAAGTCGGACAGGCGCGCGGCCGACCGGGTCACCGCGTCGGCGTAGGCGGGCACGTCGTCTTCGGAGGGCGGTGCAACCCGGACCCGCTCTCCCGTAGCCGTGAACGGGCGGGGCCGGCCCGAGAAGGAGTCAGAGGACAACGCGACCCCGCAGCACCACGCCCTTCGGGTCGGCGATCACGGTGATGTCCTCGCGGGGGTCCGCGCCGTAGACGACGAGGTCGGCGTCGGCCCCCTCGACAAGACCCGGCCGGCCGAGCCACTCGCGCGCGGCCCAGCTGCCGGCGGCAAGGACCTCGAGCGAGGTCATCCCGGCCCGCATCAGCTCGGCCATCTCCCTCGCCACGAGACCGTGCGGGAGGCTGCCCCCGGCGTCGGTCCCGACGTAGATGGGGACCCCCGCCTCGTGGGCGGCGGCGATGGTGGCGAAGCGCCGTTCGTGCAGGTCGATCATGTGCCGGTAGTAGCCGGGGAAGCGCTCGCGGGCGGGCTCGGCGATCGCGGGGAACTGGGCGATGTTGACGAGGGTCGGCACGATGGCGATGCCCTGGGCCGCGAAGGTGTCGATCGAGTCCTCCTGCAGGCCGGTCGCGTGCTCGATGCAGTCGATACCGGCCGCGGCGAGGTCGCGCAGGGACTGCTCTCCGAAGCAGTGGGCGGTGACGCGCACGCCCTCCACGTGGGCCGCGGCGATGGCGTCGGCGACCGCCTGGCGTGACCAGCTCGGCGCGAGGTCACCGAGGTCGCGGTCGATCCAGTCGCCGACGAGCTTGACCCAGCCGTCCCCCCGGTGGGCCTCGAGCCGGACGTGGGCGACGAGCTCGTCCTCCTCCACCTCGTGGGCGTAGTTGCGGATGTAGCGACGGCTGCGGGCGATGTGCCGGCCCGCCCGGATGATCTTCGGCAGGTCCTCACGGTCGTCGATCCACCGCGTGTCGCCGGGCTGGCCCGCGTCGCGGACGAGCAGCGTGCCGTGGTCGCGGTCGGTGAGGGCCTGCTGCAGGGTCTCCTCCTCGCTCACCGCGCCGTGCGGGCCGAGGCCGATGTGGCAGTGGGCGTCGACGAGGCCCGGGAGCACCCACCCGTCGAGCGTCTCGACGTCCACGCTCGAGGCCGGCGCGGAGAACGAGACCTTGCCGTCGACGACCCACAGCTCGTCGACGGTCTCGTCCGGACCGACGAGGACCTGACCGCGGACATGAAGCACCGGCGCACTCATGGACCGACCCTACCCAGAGGAGCGGGCCGACTCGCCGTCGCGGACGAGGCTCGACAGCATCTCCTCCCAGTAGGGCATGAGCGTCCCGAGGTGGCCGACGCCCTCGCGGACGACGAGGGTCGAGGTCGGCAGCTGGTCATGGAGCCACCGACCGTGCTCGAGCGGGACCACCCGGTCGCGCTGGCCGTACCAGAGGTGCACGGGCGCACTCACGTCGGCGAGGTCGACGTCCCAACCGGCGGCGAACACGAGCGAGTCGCGGGTGGCGCCGCGGAAGGAGGGTGTCCCGGGGCGGCCGCTGCCCGACCACGGCTCGAGCATCTCCGGGGAGACGAAGCCGCCAACCGTCCACGCCCGGCCCTCCGACAGGCGGGTCGTCGCGGCCTCCTGCAGGCGGAGCGCTCCGTCGACGTCGCCGGCGAGCGCCGCCCGAACCGCGGGGTCCTCGGCCGCCCCGGGGTCGAGCTCGAGCACCGGCCCGATCCCGGCGACGACGCCCACCGCGCGCACCCGCTCGGGCAGGATCGCGGCGGTCGCGACGGCATACGGCCCTCCCCCGGAGACGCCCAGGACGGCGAACGCGTCGAGGCCGCACGAGTCGGCGACGGCTGCGGAGTCGCGGGCCACCGATGTCAGCGTCGTGGCCGTGTCGGTCGATCCCCCGTAGCCGGGCCGCGAGAAGGCGACGAGGCGCACCCCGGACCGTGCGGCCGCACCATCGCCCAGGGCAGCCTGCAGCCGGCCGCCCGGCGTCCCGTGGAAGAAGAGGACCGGCGTCCCTCGCGGGTCCCCGCCCTGCCACACGTCGAGGCGTCGGCCGTCGGGCAGCCGTACCCGCGAGCGCCCGTCGACGGTGACCACGCCTTCGAGCGTATGCCGCTGGGCCCGCCCTGTCTGCCGCCGCGCTCCCGGTCCGGCGCAGGCGCGATCAACCGGCAGATCAACTTGCAGTCGTTGTTGCCCCAGCAGCACCAGACGCCAGATGATCCGCAAGCAGATCCGGGTCAGCCACTCGCCTCGTGCATGAAGTCACGGGGCCGGGCGGTCACCGGCGGCCGGGGACGGCCCGCGGCGCGGAGGTAGCCGGCCTCGATCCGGGCGAGAACCGTGTCCGGTGCCTTCTCGATCGCGGACGGTGTCACGCCGACGACCTCGACGCCGGCCGCCCGGAGGTCCTCGTCGGCGTCCACCGTCGCGTCCCAGTCCAAGGCGCCGGAATGGAAGCGCAACGAGTGCACCATGACCGCGAGTGCCACGTCGTCACACCAGAGATCCGGTGTCGTCAGCGGCCGGTCCTTCTCGTCCGACAGCTGAGGATTGGCCCAGGGCGGCGGTAGCACGTGCGACCGCCTTGCCAGCCTCGCCAACTGGGCCTCCGGAACGGACCACGACCCGGCCGAGGCCTCGCGCAGGGCCGTCTTGAGGCGGATCGTGCCGTTGCGCCGACGGGCGCCGAGCCAGTGCTGGACGTCACCGACCCGGACGAGCCGGTTCTGGACAGCTCCGATGACCAGAGACCTGGCCGCCGAGTCGTCCGACGCCTGGGCGGCGGCATCGACGACCGAACGGGGCCGGCACGAGAAGCGAAGAGCGCCACGTTCGACGAGCCGCTCGTTGGTCAGGCTGGTCGCGCGGATCGACACCCATGCGATCCGCCTGCTTCGCGCCGGCGCGGGAACCATGACGAAGATCGGGAGGCGGTGGTCCCAGACCGGCATGCCGTGCCAGCCCGCGGCTGTCACACCGCTCAGCCAGGACTCCGGACCCGCGGCGAGGAGGGCGGCCATCATCCGCTGCTGAAAGCTGGGCAGTCCGGTGTCGAGCTGGATCACCCCGGGTAGAACGGATCTCCAGCGGCGTCCCATCTGCCAGCGGATCATCGCAGCCGCGACTCCACCCTCGATCAGCTGGGCACGCGTGACCAGGCCGCCCTGCCGCGTCGCCGTCTCGAGGACGTGTTCAGGAAGCTCCATCACGCCAGCCTCGATGCGGATGCTTCGCGCGTGCTCGGCTCGAGGGCGTGCCTGTGCACTTCTCAGCCGCAGCCACCCGGTTGTGGACGAACGCGAGAGCCCGGCGCACCGCCCGCGATCGATCACCCCGCGGATCACCTCGCGGATCAACTCGTAGTGGTGGTTGCCCCGGCAGCACCAGACGCCAGATGATCCGCACGAAGATCCCGGGTCACGCCCCGTGAAACTCCGAGCGGTCAGCCCTTGCCGAGGAACTTCTCGAAGCCCTTGGGCAGGTTGGCCGGGTCGAAGTCGGCCATCGGGTCGGCGCCGTCGCCGCCCTGGCCCGGCACGCCGAACGCGCTGGCCGCCGACGAGGCACGGCCGGCCGCCGCCTTCTGGGCCGCCGCACGCTCCTCCGCGGCGCGCTTGGCCGGGTTGCCGCTCTTGCTCTTCCTGCGCTGCGGCTGCTGCTTGCCGCGCTTGCCCGTGCCCGGGATCCCGGGCATGCCGGGCAGGCCACCGCCGCCGCCTCGGGCGAGGGACTTCATCATCTTCTGCGCCTGGCCGAACCGTTCGAGGAGCTGGTTGACCTCGGTCACCGTGACCCCCGAGCCCTTGGCGATGCGGGCCCGGCGCGAGCCGTTGATCTGCTTGGGGTGGGTGCGCTCGAACGGTGTCATCGACCGGACCATCGCCTCGACCCGGTCGAACTCGCGGTCGTCGAAGGCGTCGAGCTGGTCGCGCATCCCCTGCATGCCCGGCATCATCTTGAGCATGGACTTGAGCGAGCCCATCTTCTTGATGGCGCTCATCTGCTGGAGGAAGTCCTCGAAGGTGAAGTCCTCCTCGGCCATGAACTTCCGGGCCATCTCGTCGGCCTGGCGCTTGTCGAACGCCTTCTCGGCCTGCTCGATGAGGGTGAGCACGTCACCCATGTCGAGGATCCGGCTCGCCATGCGGTCGGGGTGGAAGACCTCGAAGTCGGTGACCTTCTCACCCGTCGAGGCGAACATGATCGGCTCGCCCGTGATGTCAGCCACCGACAGCGCGGCACCACCGCGGGCGTCGCCGTCGAGCTTGGACAGGACGACGCCGGTGAAGGCGACGCCCTCGTGGAACGCCTGGGCCGTCTCGACGGCAGCCTGACCGATCATCGCGTCGATGACGAAGAGGACCTCGTCGGGCTGGATCGCGGCGCGGATGTCGGACGCCTGGTGCATGAGGTCGGCGTCGACGGCGAGCCGTCCGGCGGTGTCGACGATGACGACGTCGTACTGCTTGGCGCGGGCCTGCTCGATGCCCATCCGCGACACGGCGACGGGGTCGCCGAACGAGCGGGTGCCCTCACCGGAGCCGAGGACGGCGTCGTGGCCGCCCATGTTGCCGCGCTCGGGCGCGAACACGGGCAGGCCGGCGCGCTCGCCGACGACCTCGAGCTGGGTGACGGCGTTGGGGCGCTGCAGGTCGGCCGCGACGAGGAGCGGCGTGTGGCCCTGACCCTTGAGCCACGCCCCGAGCTTGCCGGCGAAGGTCGTCTTGCCGGAGCCCTGGAGGCCGGCGAGCATGATGACCGTCGGGGGCTGCTTGGCGAAGCGGATCGTCCGCGTCTGGCCGCCGAGGATGGCGACGAGCTCCTCCTGCACGATCTTGACGACCTGCTGGGCCGGGTTGAGCGCCTGGCTCACCTCGGCGCCGAGCGCGCGCTCACGCACCCGGCCCGTGAACCGCTTGACGACGGGCAGCGCCACGTCGGCGTCGAGGAGCGCCAGCCGGATGTCACGGATCGTCGCGTTGACGTCGGACTCCGACAGGCGGCCCTTGCCGCGCAGGTTCTTGAAGGTGGCGGTCAGCCGGTCAGACAGGGTCGCAAACACCCGGCAACTTTATCTGCTCGTGGCGGTTCCACCGACCGGCCGCCCAGAGCAGCTGCCGTATGCCGCTGGGCCGGCTCCTCGGGTCAGGTGCCCGGCCCCTCCCCCGGGCACCTGACGGGTCCGGCCCTTCCTCAGCCGGCATCACAGGTGTCGATGATCATGGCCACGGCCTGGGCGGCCCGGGCCGGCGCGAGCTGCCCGCCGCCGAACTCGGTCACGTAGAACGTGTCGAGCGTCTGGCCGGCATACGTCGCGATGTGCGCGGACCGCACGGACAGCGAGGCGCGGGCGAGCGTGATCCCGATGTCCTGGAGCAGGCCGGGACGGTCGGTGGCGCGCACCTCGATGACGGTCGCCGTCTCCGAGGCGCTGCTGATGACCATCGCGCGCGTCGAGTCGGGCGAACCCGAGCCGGGGCTGCGGACTCCGGTGGTGCGGCGACGCTGGAGCTTGCCGAGGGGCGTCCGGTCGCCGTTCGCCACGCGGACGAGGTCGCGGGCGATGACGGCCGGGAGCGGAGTCTCGCCGCCGGGCGAGTCCACCCACCACTCGTTGACGGCGAGGCCGTCGATCGTCCGGACGATGGCCGAGCGGACGACGAAACCGTGCGCGGCGAGCAGGCCCGCCGTGTCGGCGAAGAGGCCCGCGCGGTCGCGGTCGATGATGTCGATGCGGTGCGCGCCGCCGAGCGAGGCGACGGTGACGTAGGGCTCTCCCGAGGCGATGCGGTCGATCGCCTCGTCGCTCAGGGGCAGGGTCTCGATCGGCTCCACGATGAGTGGGCCCTCTCCGTCGGTCTGGCTGAGGAGTGCCGAGCGGCAGGCGTCGTAGAGGCGGGTGACGAGCCCGGCTCGCCAGTCGCTCCACGCCTTCGGCCCGGCTGCGGACGCGTCCGCCTCGGTGAGGGCGCGCAGGAGGTCGAGCGTCGTGACCGACCCGGCGACCGCGTCGGACAGCGCCGCGATGGTCGCGGGGTCCTCGGGGTCGCGGCGGGTGGCCAGCTCGACCAGCGTCAGGTGCTCGCGCACGAGGCGCACGACGATCTCCCGGTCGGCCCCGGCGACGCCGACCCGGCCCAGGACGCGATCGGCGATCTCCGCCCCGGTGACCGAGTGGTCCTGGGTGCCGGGGACCTTGCCGATGTCGTGGAGGATCGCGGCGAGCATGAGCAGGTCGGGGCGGGCGACGTCGCGAACCATCCCGCTCGCGGCGACGACCGTCTCGATGAGGTGCCGGTCGACCGTGTGCCGGTGGACGGCGTTGCGCTGGGGGCGGCTGCGGACGGCGGCCCACTCGGGGATCCAGCGCTCGACCACGCCCGCGAGGTCGAGACCTTCCCACACGGTGACGAGGCCAGGCCCCGCCGCGAGGAGGTCGGCGAAGAGCGTCCGCGCGACCTCGGGCCACGGCTCGGGCAGCGTAGGCGAGTGCGCCGCGAGGTTCTTGAGCGTCGTCGGCGAGAGCGGGATGCCGTTCCGGGCCGCGACGACCGCCGCACGGAGCGGGATGATCGGGTCGGACGTGAGATCGGCCGACGGTCCGAGAACCGCCTCACCGTCGTGCCGGTAGAGGCCGTAGCCGAGCGGTGAGAGCTGGGGTCGGCGCGGACCGACGCGCAGCGTGCGCGCCCGCTGGGACTGCATGGCCCGCCTCAGGGTGCCGTCCACGGCATACGCGATGGTCCGGGCCGACGTCGAGAGGTCGGTGAGGAGGTCGTCGGCGTCCGTGTAGCCGAGCAGCGCCGCGCAGGCGTCCTGGTCGTCGCGGGTCAGGCGGTCGCGCCCCCGGCCGGTGACGACGTGGATCGCGTCGCGGACGTCGAGGATCCGGTCGTAGGCCGCGTCGACCTCGCCGTGCGGCCGGTCGGTCAGCCAGGCTGCCGTCAGCGCCCGCAGCACGGACATGTCGCGCAGGCCGCCGTGCGCCTCCTTGAGGTCCGGCTCGATCAGGTGGGCGAGGTCGCCCTGCCGGGCGTGCCTGGCGACGACCGACTCCTGCATCTCGGACAGGCGAGTCCGGGCGTTGGCCCGCCAGTCGTGCGCGACGGTCGAGCGGGCCGCGTTGACGACGTCGGCGTCGCCGGCCACGTGCGTGAGGTCGAGCAGCCCGACCGCGGCCGAGAGGTCCTCGGTCGCGACGGACCTGCACTCGGCCACGGTCCGGACGCTGTGGTCGAGGCGCACCCCCGCGTCCCAGATGGGATACCAGAGCTTGTCGGCGAAGGCGCCGACCTCCTTGCCGGAGAGGCCTCGGGGGTGGTGCACGAGGACGAGGTCGTAGTCACTCAGGGGGCCACCGTCGCCGCGGGCGAGCGAGCCCACGGCCGCGAGGGCCACGCCCTCGTGCCGACGGCCCGCACAGGCCTCGCGCCAGAGCTCCTGGAGCCAGCCGAACCCGAACTCCGCGAGCGCCCGGCGGCGGGTGGGTCCCGCCCCGGGCGTCGCGAAGGTCCGGGTGCCGGCGAGGTCCAGACGTCGTGTGGTCACATCCGTCATGACAGATCTCGCCGACCTTTCTAGAGAGCGTCCGCGCCGCGCTCACCGGTGCGGACCCGGACGACGTCGTCGACCGGCACGGCCCAGATCTTCCCGTCCCCGATCCGCCCGGTCTGGGCGGCCTTGAGGATGACCTCGATGACGTCCGAGGCGTCGACGTCGTCGACGAGGACCTCGAGGCGAACCTTGGGGACGAAGTCGACGGTGTACTCGGCGCCGCGGTAGACCTCGCTGTGGCCGCGCTGGCGGCCGTAGCCGCTCGCCTCGCTGATCGTCATGCCAGCGACCCCGAAGGCCTCCAGGGCCTCCTTCACCTCGTCGAGCTGGTGGGGCTTGATGATGGCGGTGATGAGCTTCATGCGTTGGCTCCCGTCGTCTCCGTCGCCTTCGTGGCGCTCGGCGTGGTGTGTGCGCTGGCCCCGATGCGGCCACCGAGGGGCATGAGGTCGTATGCCGTCTCAGCGTGCTGGGCGAGGTCGACGCCCTGGGTCTCGTCCTCGGCCGAGACCCGGAAGCCCATGGTCTTGTGCAGGACCAGACCGATGAGGTAGGTGACGACGAAGGAGAAGACCATCACCGACAGCGCGCCCTCGAGCTGGGCCCAGAGCTGAGATGCTCCGCCACCGTAGAACAGGCCCTCGTTGACGGCGAGGCCGGCGGTGCCGGTTGGGCTGCCCTTCGTGGCGAGGAAGCCGATGAGGATCGTGCCGATGAGGCCGCCCACGAGGTGGACGCCGACGACGTCGAGGCTGTCGTCGAAGCCGAAGCGGAACTTGAGACCGACGGCGTAGGCGCAGCCGACACCGGCCGCGAGGCCGACGATGAGGGCGCCGATGGGCGACACGGTGGCACAGGCCGGGGTGATCGCGACGAGACCGGCGACGACACCCGAGGCGGCACCAAGGGAAGTGGCGTGGCCGTCACGGAACTTCTCCACGACGAGCCAGCCGAGCATCGCGGTGCAGGTCGCGCCGAGGGTGTTGACCCAGACGCCGGCGGCCTGGGTGCCGGCGCCGAGCGCCGAGCCCGCGTTGAAGCCGAACCAGCCGAACCAGAGGATGCCCGCACCGATCATCACGAGCGTGAGGTTGTGGGGACGCATGGGGTCCTTCTTGAACCCGATGCGCTTGCCGAGGACGAGCGCGAGGGCGAGACCCGCCGCACCGGCGTTGATGTGGATGGCCGTGCCACCGGCGAAGTCGTAGGCGCCGGCGCCGCCGAAGAGCAGCCCCTGGGCCTTGTTGGCGATCCAGCCGCCGGTCTCCGCGGCGTAGCCGCTGAAGGCGAAGACCCAGTGGGCCGCGGGGAAGTAGACGAGGGTGGCCCAGACGACCGTGAAGACGGTCCAGGTGGTGAACTTCGCCCGGTCGGCGATGGCGCCCGACACGAGGGCGACCGCGATGATCGCGAAGACGACCTGGAAGGCGACGAACGCCGCTCCGGGGATGCCGCCCGACGCCGCCGTGCCCGTGGCCGCATTCGCGGGGACATAGCCGTAGATCTGGTCGAGCACGCCGCTCAGACCGAAGTGGGTGAAGGGGTTGCCGACGAGGCCGCCGCCGGCGTCGGGGCCGAAGGTCTCGCTGTAGCCCCAGAGGACCCAGACGGTGCCCACGGTCCCCATCGCGATGAAGCTCATCATCATCATGTTGAGGACGCTCTTCGTGCGGACCATGCCGCCGTAGAAGAGGGCGAGACCGGGCGTCATGAACAGGACGAGGGCCGCAGCGGCGAGCACCCAGGCAGTGTTGCCGGTGTCGACGAACGGCGCGTCCGCTGCCGTGAAAGTAGTAGCGCTCATGGCCGAAACGATGACCGCGCGCTGTTACCGCCGGAGCGAGGACGTGTTACGGCCGTGTCAACAACGGCCCACGTCTGTAAGGCGGTGGTTACGCGGAGCGGGCCCGTCCGGCATACGGACGGGCCCGCTCACGAGAAGACCACGAGCCGTGGCCCGCGCTCACTCGAGGATCGCGTCGACGAAGGCCTCCGGGTCGAAGGGGGCGAGGTCGTCGGGGCCTTCCCCGAGCCCGACGAGCTTGACCGGCACACCGAGCTCGCGCTGAACCGCGACGACGATGCCGCCCTTGGCCGTGCCGTCGAGCTTGGTCAGGACGATGCCCGTGACGTCGACCGCCTCGGAGAAGACCCGCGCCTGCTGGAGGCCGTTCTGCCCGGTGGTCGCGTCGAGGACGAGGAGGACCTCGTCGATCTCGCTCTGCTTCTCGATGACGCGCTTGACCTTGGCGAGCTCGTCCATGAGGCCGACCTTGTTGTGCAGGCGTCCGGCCGTGTCGATGATGACGACGTCGACCTCCTCCTCGATCCCCGCGCGGACCGCGTCGAAGGCGACGGCCGCCGGGTCCGCACCGTCCTTGTCGGAGCGCACGGTCGGGACACCGACCCGGGCGCCCCACGTCTCGAGCTGGTCGGCGGCCGCAGCCCGGAAGGTGTCGGCGGCGCCGAGGATGACGTCACGGTCCTCGGCGACGAGCACCCGGGCGAGCTTTCCGACCGTCGTCGTCTTGCCGGTGCCGTTGACACCGACGACGAGGATGACGGCGGGGCGGTCGCCGACCCGGCTCGACGCGATCCGCCGGTCCATCTCGGGCCGCACGAGCCTGAGCAGGTCCTCGCGGAGCCACCCGCGGACCGTCGCCTCGTCGGTCGTGCCCTCGATCTTGACCTGGGCGCGGAGCGAGTCGACGAGCTCGGTCGTCGCCTCGACCCCGAGGTCGGAGGCGATGAGGGTGTCCTCCACCTCCTCCCAGGCCTCCTCGTCGAGGTGGCCCCGGGAGAGCAGGGCGAGCAGTCCCTTGCCGAGGGCGGTGTTGGAGCGGGCGAGGCGGGCCCGCAGGCGCTGGAGCCGGCCGCGAGCCGACTCCGGGCGCTCGACAGTGGGTGCCGGTGCTTCGACAGGTGCCTCAGGCGCGGGCGCCTCGGGCGCCGGCGCGGTCTCGACCGGAGTGGGCGGGGCCTGTTGGGCCGGCGGTCTCCGCTCGAGCTCCTCGGTGGGCGCCGCGGGACGCGGGGCCGGCCGGACCGGCGGTGCCTCGCGCTCGATGGTCGGTTTGCGGCGGCTCCCGATGAGCAGGTTGAGGCCGATGCCGAGCCCGACGGCGAGGATGCCGACGCCGATGACGAGGTAGAGCCAGAGATTGTCCACGGAGTCATCCAACCACGCGGTCCGGCGCCCCCTCAGGGTCGAACCGGCCTGGTCCGCCTGACCCGCTGCCGCGCGGACCGGGCGACGCCCGAGCCCTTGGCGGTGAGGACGTCGCGGCCGTCGCGGTGGGCCGGGACGGCGACGACTCCGACGATCGCCACTCCGAGTGCGGTGGCGACCAACATCGCGACGATGAGGAAGGCCATGTGACAAGAGTGACTCATGTGACTGGAGTGACGCAAGCGTCGTATGCCGCTCGGCCGGCTCCCGACCGCCGGGTGGCCGGGCCGCTAGGCGGGCTGGACCGCGACGTCGCGGAGCCGCTGCGAGACGACCGTCGTCACGCCGTCGCCGCGCATGCTGACGCCGTAGAGGGCGTCGGCGATCTCCATCGTCTTCTTCTGGTGCGTGATGACGATGAGCTGGGAGCTGTCGCGCAGCTCCTCGAAGAGGGTGATGAGGCGCCCGAGGTTGGCATCGTCGAGCGCGGCCTCCACCTCGTCCATGATGTAGAACGGCGAGGGCCGGGCCTTGAAGATCGCGACGAGCAGGGCCACGGCGACGAGCGAGCGCTCGCCACCGGAGAGCAGGGAGAGCCGCTTGATCTTCTTGCCGGGCGGCCGGGCCTCGACCTCGAGACCGGTCGTCAGCATGTTGGACGGGTCGGTGAGCACGAGGCGGCCCTCGCCGCCCGGGAAGAGCCGCTGGAAGACGCGCTCGAACTGCACGGCCGTGTCGGCGAAGGCCTCCGCGAAGACCTTCTCGACCCGCTCGTCGACCTCCTTGACGATGTCGAGCAGGTCGCGCTTGGAGCTCTTGAGGTCCTCGAGCTGCTCGGTGAGGAACTTGTGCCGCTCCTCGAGCGCGGAGAACTCCTCGAGGGCGAGCGGGTTGATCCGGCCGAGGGCGCTCAGCTTGCGCTCGGCCTGGCGCAGGCGCTTCTCCTGGGCCTCGCGGACGAACGGCACCGGCTCGGGAGCCTCGGCGTCCGGATCGGTGTCGGGGTCGGGGACGACGGGCACCGGCCGGTGGGGGCCGTACTCGTCGACGAGGGCGTCTGGGGCGATGCCGTGCTCCTCGACGGCGCGCGCCTGGAGCTGCTCGATCCGGAGGCGCTGCTGCGCGCGGGCGACCTCGTCGCGATGGACGCTGTCGGTCAGCTCGCGCAGCTCGTTCTGCAACGTCGCGATGTCGCGGCGAACGATCGCGAGCTCGGCGTCGCGCTCGGTCCGGGCGGCCTCGCCGGCCGCCCGGGCGCGGTCGGCCTCCTCGGCGGAGTCGACGAGCAGGCCGTGCGCCCAGGCCGCGGCGACCCG
>NZ_AWSA01000022.1 GCF_000576595.1 Intrasporangium oryzae NRRL B-24470
AGGTGTTGCGAGGACCGCTAGAACCTGCCGTGCGGGTCCCGGCCCAGCGGCATACCCGGGGAGGTCTGCGCGGGCGGCCGGTGTGGAAGGCTGGCCACGAACCCCTGGACCCGCCCACCGTGGAAGGTGACGCATGCCGCGCCCGCTCGTCCCGCCCGTCGTCCGGGAGCAGGCTGCCCTGACCGAGCTGCGGCGCGAGGTGCGGGCGTTCCTCGTCGGGCAGGTGCGCGACGGCGCCTTCGTACCGCATGTCGACACGTGGCTGACGCGCTGGGACCGCGACTTCACCCGTGAGCTGGCAAGGCGCGGCTGGCTCGGCATGGTCATCCCGACCGCCTACGGCGGCCAGGGCCGGACCTACCTCGAGCGGTTCGTCGTCACCGAGGAGCTGCTCGTCGCCGGCGCCCCGGTCGCCGCGCACTGGGTCGCCGAGCGCCAGATCGGCCCGTCGCTGCTGCGCTACGGCACCGAGGAGCAGAAGCAGGCGTTCCTGCCCGCGATCAGCCGCGGCGAGCTCGTCTTCGGCATCGGCATGAGCGAGCCCGACTCCGGGAGCGACCTCGCGAGCGTCCGCACACGCGCAGAGCGGGTCGAGGGCGGCTGGCGGCTCACCGGGACCAAGGTGTGGACTTCCGGCGCCCACGAGGCCGACGCGTTCTTCGCCCTCGCCCGCACGTCACCGCTCGACCCGGCGCACCGCCACGACGGCCTCAGCCAGTTCATCGTCGACTTGCGCGCCCCCGGCGTCGATATCCGTCCCATCGTCTCGATGAGCGGCGACCACCACTTCAACGAGGTCCACCTCGGAGGGGTCCTCGTCCCCGACGACCGGGTGCTCGGGCGCATCGGCGACGGCTGGCAGCAGGTCACCTCCGAGCTGGGGTTCGAGCGGAGCGGGCCCGAGCGGGTCCTGTCGACCTATCCGCTCCTCGCCGAGGCCGCCTCGGCCATGGACGACGGCCGGCTCCCGTTCGACGCCGGTCTCGGACGGCACGTCGCCAGGGTCGCCGCCCTGCACCAGATGTCCTTCAGCGTCTCGGCCGCGCTCGAGTCGCACGCTGACGCAGACGTTGCCGCCGCCGCCGTCAAGGTGCTCGGGACGACGGAGGAGGGCGACATCGCCGACTATGTCGACACGCTGACCGCGACCGGCTGGGACGTCGACGACGAGCTCTCGACGCTGCTCCACGCCGCCCTGCTCCAACGGCCCGGCTTCACGCTGCGCGGGGGAACCAACGAGATCCTGCGTGGGGTCATCGCCCGGGGGCTGGGGCTGCGCTGATGGCGACCATCGAGCACCTCGCGTCGGCGTCACCCGCCGACGCCGACGTCGTCGCCCTGCTCACCGACGTCTTCGATCGCTACCGCTCCGAGCGACCCGCGCCGGCCGCGACCGTCGACCTCGACCGGGCCCTGTGGGCCCGGCTCGAATCCCTGGGCCTCACCCGCCTCAGCACTCCCGAGGCCGCCGGGGGGAGTGGCGGGACCTGGCTCGAGGCGGCGGCGCTCCTGTCGATCTCGGCGGCGGCCGGAGCCCCCATCCCCGTCGCCGAACACGACGTCCTCGCCGCGTGGCTGCTCGCGGCGGCCGGGCTGCCGCACGACGGTGACCTGCGAACCGTGTGCCGCCCCGACCCCTCAGGGGTCGCCATCAACGTCACCTGGGCCCGCGACGCCTCCGCCGTCGTGGCCTTGTGGGAAGACCGCGACGAGTGGCGCGTCGCCGACGTCCCGGTCGACCGGGTCGTCATCACCGAGGGGCGCAACCTCGCCGGGGAGCCCTGCGACACGGTCGAGTTCGACCTCGACGACCTCGAGGAGGGGACGGTCGTCGACCACGAGATCGGTGAGCAGTTCCATCTCCGCGGCGCCCTCGCCCGGTCGGCGCAGGTCGTCGGCGCGATGGAGCGGATCCTCGAGATCGTCCTCGTCCACGCGGGGGAGCGGGAACAGTTCGGCCGTCCGATCGGCCGCTTCCAGGCCGTGCAGCACCTCATAGCCGACATCGCCATGGAGACCTCGCTCGCTCGCGCCGCGACCGACACCGCCGTGGCCCGCGCCGCCGCCTCCGACTGGCGCGACCCCGGGATGCTCTTCGCCGTCGCGGTGGCCAAGTCGTGCGCCGGCCACGCCGCGTCGGTCGTGGTCCGGGGCTCCCACCAGGTCCTCGGCGCCATCGGGACGACCCTCGAGCACGAGCTGCACGTCCTGACCCGACCGATCCTCGTCCGGCGCAGCGAGTTCGGCTCGGTCCACGAGTGGGACGAGACCCTCGCCACGCTCGCCGCCTCCGCCGGCCGCGACCGCCTATGGTCGCTGATCACGACGGGTCGCGCCGGCTCGCGCCGCTGAGACGCGACCGACCCGACGGGGCTCACCGGCCCACCGCGCCACACCGACCGATCCACCCCGAGGAGAGCCACCCATGTCCGAGTCGCCCACGCCGGAGTACGCCTCGGTGACGACGAGCGAGGTCACGTATGCCGTGGACGGCGGCGTCGCGCTCGTCACCCTCAACGCCCCCGAGCGCCGCAACGCCCTCTCGGTCGAGATGTCGCGCGCCCTCGTCGAGGCGGCCCGCACGGCCGAGTCCGACGCCGCAGTCGGCGCCCTCGTCGTCACCGGCGGAGCGCACTTCTGTGCCGGGGCCGTGCGCAGCGTCCTCGCCGACACCGGCCGCGACCCCGTCGAGGACGAGGCGTACCGCAACCTCGAGACCGTCTACCAGGCGTTCACGACGATCGGCGAGGTCGGGCTGCCGACGATCGCGGCCGTCCGGGGAGCGGCCGTCGGGGCCGGGCTCAACCTCGCCCTCGCGACCGACCTGCGTGTCGTCTCCCGCACGGCGCGCCTCCTGCCCGGGTTCGCCCAGATCGGCATCCACCCCGGAGGCGGTCACTTCACGCTGCTCAACCGGGCCGCCGGTCGCGAGGCGGCCGCCGCGATGGGCCTGTTCGGCGAGGAGGTCGACGGGGACCGCGCGGTGTCCCTCGGACTGGCGTGGGCGGCATACGACGATGCAGACGTGCTCGACCGGACCGTCGAGCTCGCCGGTCGCGTCGCGCGCGACCCCGCCCTCGCGCGCCGCATGGTCGCGAGCTTCCGCCGCGAGACCCGGCCCGGGGGCGTGCCCTGGGACGTCGCCGTCGAGCTCGAGCGCTCGCCGCAGATGTGGTCGCTGCGCCGCAGGCACGAGGGGTGACCGAGCGGTGGTCGAGGTTGCGGCCCACGCGACCCGAGGTGTGAGGAAGGCCACGCCCGCAGGTTCGGGAGACGGTGTGTCACGCACGCCGGCGCTCCGTCTCGAAGAGAGGCCGCGCCGGGCAGGTGCCACTATGGGAGAGGCCCACCCCCCGATCCGAGAAGGAGTCTCCGTGCTTGCGTCCTACCGACCTCTCTTCGAGGTACCGGGGGCACGCGTCTTCATCACCGGGGGGATGATCGCCCGCTCGGCGGGTTCGATGTTCGGCGTGTCCGTCGTCGCGATGGTCGCGGCGCGCACCGGCTCGTATGCGCTCGCGGGCGCCGTCGTCGCGGTCGGGATGGTCTCCCTCGCGCTCTTCGCGCCCTTCCTCGGCCGTCTCGTCGACCGCTACGGCCAGCGGCGGATCGCCATCCCGTTCTTCCTCTGGTCGGGGTTCTGGGCCGTCATGACCGTGCTGACGTCCCTGCGCGGCTGGCCGTCGTGGCTGCTCTTCATCACTTTCCCGCTGTGCGGGGCCATTCCCAACCTCGGCACGATGGCCCGCGCCCGGTGGTCGTACATCTTCGCCCACGACCCGCGCAGCCTCCACACCGCGATGTCCTTCGAGCAGGTCATGGAGGAGATCACCTTCGTCATCGGCCCGGTCCTCGCGATCTGGCTCTCGACGACGCTGTTTCCCGAGGCCGGCTTCGTCTTCGCCACGGTCGCCTACGGCGTCGGCGTGCTCATCTTCATCTCCGCGCGCTCGACCGAGCCGCCCGTCGTGCCGCACCACGAGCGCCCCGCCGAGCATGCCTACACGGTGCCGGGCCTCATCCCGCTCGCCTTCATCATGGTCATGACCGGGGCGATCTTCGGCGTCAACGAGGTCGTCACGCTCGCCGTCTCGGGGGAGGCCGGTGCCAAGGGTGCCGCCGGGGCGATCCTCGCGCTCTATGCCGTCGGCTCGGCGCTGGCCGGGCTCGTCTTCGGGCACTTCTCGCACGGCCGCAACCTGCTCAAGCTGCTCATCGTCGGCACTCTCGGGATGGCCGTTCTCGAGTCGCCCCTCGTGCTCGCCGGCAACCTGTGGGTGCTCGCCGGGATCATGCTCGTCGCGGGGATGGCGACGGCCCCGACCCTCATCACGACGATGAACCTCATCGAGCGGATCGTCCCCAGGGCCCAGCTCAACGAGGGCATGACGATCGTGCTGACCGGGCTCATCGTCGGCATCGCCGCCGGCTCGGCGGTCTCGGGCGCCGTCGTCGACCGGGTCGGCGCCTCACAGGGCTACTGGGTCGCGGTCTTCGCCGGGGTGCTGGCGTTCGTGATGGCTGTGGGCACGCGAGCCTTCCTCCAGCGCCGCGACCTCGCCAACATCCGCTGACGCCGCCGGACCAAGGCCCCGGTTCGGCCGCAGGTTCTTCGCCCGGGCGGAGTGGTTGTGGGTTTCGGACGGTTTCGCACGCGATTCCTATGCCCAGGCGGAGTTGTTGTGGCGTTTCGGGCCGGTTCGGCCTCAGGTCCTTCGCCCGGGCGGAGTTGTTGTGGTGTGTCGAGGTGGCCGTCCGGCCAGGGTCCGGCCCGGGACAAAGCGTGAGCCCGCCCCGCGCCCGAGGTCACTCAGGCGCGGGGCGGGCTCAGCGGCATACCCGATGCCGTATGCCGGTCAGTGACCGACCGCAGGCACCGTCTGGTCCGCGTCCGCTCCCTCCCCGACCGGCCGGCCGGGCTGGCCCGGCTTCGGGCCGAGGTCGACGTTCGGGAGGAAGAGCGTCGCGATGAAGGCGAGCACGAGAACACCCGATGCGACGAGGAAGACGACGGACATCGCGTCGGAGAAGCCCACGAGGAAGGGCTTCGCGAGCCGCGGGTCGAGCTGGTTGATGAACGAGCTGTCCGACAGGGCCGCGCTACCGGCACCGCCACCCGTTCCGCCGGCCTGCTGCGCGGCCTGGAGCTGCTCGACGAAGGCCTTGTTCGTGGCCGGGTCGCCGCCGGTCGGGTTGCGCAGTGCCGCCTGGAACGCGGGCGTCGGTGCGATCGCCGCGAACGCCTCGGCGATCTTCGTGCCGGCCTGCGAGAAGAGGATCGACAGGAAGACGGCCGTGCCGAGCGTGCCACCGATCTGGCGGGTGAAGGTGGCAGACGAGGTGGCCACACCCATGTCGCGACGGTCGACGGCGTTCTGCACGGCGAGCGTCAGCGGCTGGAAGTTGAAGCCGAGGCCGATTCCGAAGAAGAACATCCCGATCATCGTCTTCCACAGCGGGGTGTCCGCCCCGACGAAGTGGAAGCCGTAGAGGGAGATGACGAGGATGGCGGCCCCGATGATCGGGAACTTCCGGTAGCGGCCGGTGCGCGAGATGAGCTGACCCGACACGATCGAGCCGGCCATGATGCCGAGCGTCATCGGCAGCAGCTGGAGGCCCGCCTCGGTCGGGGACGAGCCCTTGACGATCTGCAGGTAGAGCGGGATCGCGGCGAGGCCACCGAACATGCCCATGCCGATGAAGACCGACGCGACCGACGACGCGGCCACCGTGCGGTTGGTGAAGAGGCGGAGCGGGATGAGCGCCTCCTCCTCCATCGAGCGCTCGATGAAGAAGAACGCGACGAGGCCGATGAGCCCGATGGCGTAGCAGGTGATCGATGTGGCCGAGCCCCAGCCCCACTGGCGGCCCTGCTCGGCGACGATGAGGAGCGGCACGAGCGCGACCGTGAGGCTCATCGCGCCCCAGTAGTCGATGCGGTGGTCGAGGCGCGTGTGCTTGAGGTGGAGGGTCCGCGAGACGACGATGAGCGCGGCGATCGCGATCGGGACGTTGACGAGGAAGACCCAGCGCCAGCCGGTCACGCCGAGGATCGTCTCCTGGCCGGCGAAGAAGCCGCCGATGACCGGGCCGAGCACGCTCGAGGTGCCGAAGACGGCGAGGAAGTAGCCCTGGTACTTCGCCCGCTCACGCGGAGGGACGATGTCGCCGATGATCGCGAGGGCGAGGGAGAAGAGGCCACCGGCACCGATGCCCTGGACCGCGCGGAAGGCGGCGAGCGACGGGATCGACCAGGCGAGGGTGCAGAGCATCGAGCCGATCGTGAAGACCGTGATGGCGAAGATGAAGAGCTTCTTGCGCCCGTAGATGTCGCCGAGCTTGCCGTAGAGCGGCGTCGCGATCGTGCTCGTGATGAGGTAGGCCGTCGTGACCCAGGCCTGCCCCGCAAGATCGTTGAGGTCGTCGGCGATGACGCGCATCGCGGAGGCGACGATCGTCTGGTCGAGGGCCGCGAGGAACATCCCCAGCATGAGGCCGATGAGGATGGTGACGATCTCCTTGTGGGAGAGCGGGGCGCTCGGGACGTCCGAGCGTTTGGGCTCGGCCGTGGTTTCGGACATGTCAGTCCTCCTTGGTCGGGTGGAAGGGCATCTGCGGGGGCGTGGCACCGCGGGCCCTGAGGTTGGCGTCGAGGTCGTCGCCGAGGATGCGCAGCTGATGGGTGAACGTGGCGGCGTCGTTGCCGTCCCAGTCCTTGAGCAGACCCTGGAACCAGGCCGATCGGTTGGCCTGGATGTCGCGCAGCGCCTGGCGTCCCTCCTCCGTGAGCGTCACGACCTGAGCGCGACCGTCACTGGGATCGGTCTCCTTGGCCACGAGCCCGTGGCTGACGAAGGTGCTCACTTGACGGCTGACGGTCGAGGCATCGTTGTGGAGTGCCGTCGCGATGTCGGAGATGCGGGACGGGCCCGCTCCCGCGATGACGAAAAGGACGGGGTATGCCGCTGCGTCGACTCCCGGGTGCGTGCGCGGCGCCGTCGTGCGGGCCGCGAGGAGGAGCTTCTGGACGCGCAGCAACGCGTGGAACACGTCGTTCGCCGACTCCCTGCTGACTGCCATGGCTCCTCCTTCCCAGAAACATGCTTGCAGCAAGCAAGTATCTGTCCGAGCCCCGACGTCGTCAACTGCGGCTGGTCCTGCGGATCTGCTCGCGTGTGCAGAACTGCGTGCGACCATGTGAAAGTACGTCGCACCGTTCGGCCGCGGGGACCGGGGGGTCACGCCACGGACGGCCTCAGAAAAGACCCTCAGGAGTGCCCATGTCGTCCCAATTCCCTGCCGACCCGACCACGATGGCGGTCTTCGGGGAGCTCTCGGCGCTGATCTATGCGGGCGCCGACGCGACCTCGATCCACGAGGCGGTCGTCAAGACCGCGAAGAGCTTCGTCGACGGCTGTGACCACGCCTCCCTCCTGCTGCGTGACCACGACCAGTTCAGGACGGCCGCGAGCACCGACGAGATCGCGCGGCGCATCGACCAGATCGAGATCGAGGTCGGTGAAGGGCCCTGCGTCGACGCCATCATGGACGAGGGATACCAGCACGACGTGGACCTGACCAGGGGCAACACCCCGTGGCCGCGGTTCACCCAGCGGATCGTCGCCGAGACCCCAGTCCGGTCGGCGATCGGATACCGGCTGCTCATCGACGGCGACAAGGTCGGCGCCCTCAACCTCTTCTCCGACCGTCCGGGGGGCCTGACCGAGGCCTCGGCCGACGCGGGTGCCGTCATCGCCTCGTTCGCCTCGGTCGCCCTGATGGCCGTCCGCGCGCGCGGGGAGGCCGAGACGCTGCGCCACGGCCTCGAGAGCAACCGTGAGATCGGCAAGGCCGTCGGCCTGCTCATGGCCTCGCACCACCTGACCGGCGACGAGGCCTTCGACCTGCTGCGCCGCACCTCCCAGGACCTCAACATGAAGCTCACGCACGTGGCCGCGCAGGTGGTCGAGGGCCAGGAAGCGCAGCTCGAGTCCTAGCCTCGGAACGTTCGCCGGAAGCAGACCGGCGAGTCTGCCGGGCGAGTCTGCCCGGCGAGCTCTGTCATGCCGAAATGGCCCCGGCGGGACGGGTCCCGCGGCCCGCCGGGGCTCCTTCGTCGGCCTGCTAGGCGGTGGCGACCCCATCGGCGTCGAGCTGCACCCGGAGGTCGTCGAGCGTCCGCCGGAGCAGGCGGCTCACCTGCATGGCGGACAGACCCATCGTCTCGGCGATCTCGGCCTGGGTCAGGTCGTCGCCGAAGCGCAGCTCGACGAGCGTCTGGTCACGGGCGGGGAGTCGCTCGATGGCGGTGCGGACGACGATGCCGTCGTCGAGCGCCGGATCCGTCTGGGAGTCCGCCCGGGCGTCGATGAGGTCGAGCACGGGCCGGCTCCCCTCGGCGGTCGTGGCGTCGAGCGAGGCTGGGCGAAGGTTGCTCGCGGCGACCTGGGCCTCGCGGACCGACTCGACGGTGAGGTCGAGCTCGTGCGCCAGCTCGTCGATCTCGGGGTCGTGACCGAGATCCTGCTCGAGACGCGCTCGCGCCTCGGAGACGAGCTGGCGTCGCTCCTGGAGGGCCCGCGGTGGCCGGACGAGCCAGCCGTGGTCGCGGAAGTGGCGCCGCAGCTCACCCGTGATGGTCGGGGTCGCGTAGGCGCCGAACTCCGTCGGCTTGTCGAGGTCGAATCGATGAATCGCCTTGAGCAGGGCGAGGAATGCGACCTGCTCGAGGTCTTCCCGGTCGAGTCCCCGACCGGCATACCGGTGCGCGAGAGACCTCGCCAGCGGCATGTGGATGATGGTGACCGCCTCGAGTGCGCGGTCCCGTTCTGCCTCGTTGAGCGAGGTGCGGAAGGTGGTGATGAGTTCGCGCGTCTCCGTGTCGTTTCGCGCGAAATGGTGCGAGTCGGACATGATGCCTCCGGCCGTACTACGACGTCGGCGCTGGCTTGACCGCGTACCATGACGCTAGGCGCTAGGGGGCGGAATGGCAAGATTGCCTGCGGTCTCTTTCTTTCGCCGCAGTGTTTGTCCAGCCTTGGTCCGTCTCGGACACACTCAGTGCGTGATGACGAGCGCTTCCAGGACCCGCCGCGCGATCTCGTCGGACCCGGTCACGGTGAAGTGGATCTCGTCGACGGCTCGCCGGCCCGCCGCGCGCCGGGTCAGGGCATCGGTGCTCAGGTGGATCGTCGTCACGTCGATCTGCTCCTCGCCGGCCGGCCGGTCGTGGCCGCTGTAGAGGGGCTCGCTGAACGGACGGCCGTCGGCTCCCGGCACGACCCGGACGCCCTCGCGGGCCACGACGGGCCCGCTCACGTCGAGGGCGACGGCGTGGCCGACCTCCACATGGGCCTCCCGGGCCACGACACGCGGCAGGGCCCGGAGGATCGCCTCGGTGAAGATCGCCGCACCTGCGGAGTCGAGGTCGCCCGGGCGGTCGAGCGCCACCCGGAGGTCCTGCTGGTGGCACCAGAGGTCGATGATCCGGATCCGGAGCAGCTCCCCGAAGGTCATCTCACCGAGCGGACCGTCGACGAGGGTGTCGAGGTCGGCGTCGAACGCCCTGACCTGGGCCACGCGCATCGGGGCGAACTCGGCCAGCTCGCGTGCGACCTCGCTCCCGGGGCGGCTCCGGCGGGTCTCCACGTCCTGCTCGATGACCCAGGCCAGCTGCGAACTGACGTGGTCGTAGGCGGGCACGGTCACGGGCTCACGGCTGATGCCGGCGAACGCCTTCTCGGTGCCGACGACGTGCGAGAGCTGGTCCTTGACCGTCCAGCCGGGGCACTCGGTCTGCCAGTCGAACTGGTCGTCACGGCAGGACGCTCCGAGGTCGACGACCGACTGGAGCGTCCGCTCGAAGGCGTCGAGCAACCCGGCTCGGTCCTCGGGGGCAGGCGGGTGCATCGGCATGGCACCACACTACTTACCCTTGGAGCATGTCCCTCCCCGATCGCGTCGCCCGCTCCTCCGGCCCCGCCGCCGGCGCCTCCACGGGTGGCTCGAAGCGCGGATCGACGGGCGCTGCGGTCACGACCACCACGGGCCGGCACTCGCTCGCCCTGTGGCTCGTCCCGACCGTCATCGTCGTGGGCCTGCTCGCCAGCGTGCTCGCGGCCCGCTCGACCGGGGCCACCATGGCCCCGCCTGCGGGACTGACGGACGCCGGACCGGTCGTGCGCTGGGCCCTGCCCCTCGTCGGCGTCGTCCACGACCTCGCCGCCGCCCTCACCGTAGGTGCCCTCCTGCTCGCCGCGACGATGATCCCCGGCGCCTCCCCCAAGGCGACCGTCGCCCCCGACGAGCCGCGCAGGGCCTTCGCCCTCCGAGTCGCGACGGGCGCCGCCTTCGTGTGGGCCGTCGCCGGTGCCGTGGGCGTCGTCCTCACCTTCGCCGACGCAGCCGGTATGCCGCTGAGCGACCCCGCGTTCGGCACCGAGCTCATGAGCTCGGTATGGCCCATCGAGACGCTTCGCGTCGGCCTCATCAGCGCGGTCGCGGCCTTCGTCGTCGCGACCGGCGCGGCCGTGGCCCGGACCCGAGGGGCTGCGGTGGCCCTCACGGTCGTCGCCGTCCTCGGCGTTCTCGTCCTGGCCCTGGGCGGGCACGCGGGTGGCTCGTCCGACCACGAGACCGCCGTCAACGCGATGGCCGTCCACCTGCTCAGCGCCTCGATCTGGGTCGGTGGCCTGATCGCCCTGGTCGTCCTGCGCTCCTCGCTCGCCGCGGGCCTGGGGCCGGTCGCCCGCCGCTACTCGACGGTGGCCCTGTGGTGCTTCGTGGCCCTCGCCCTCTCCGGGGTCATGGCGGCCACCACGCGCCTCGGCGGCTGGTCCGACCTCACCACGCCCTACGGCATACTCCTGATCGTCAAGGCGACGGCGCTCGCCCTGCTCGGGGTGGCCGGCTGGCGGCACCGGACGTCGACGATCGACGCCATCGAGGCCACGGCGCCGACGATGACGGGGGCGAGCCGTCCCTTCTTCCGGCTGGCCGCCGCCGAGACCCTGCTCATGGCCGTCGCCTTCGGGGTGGCCACGGCGCTCGCACGGAGCGCGCCCCCCAAGCCCGAGTCGGTCGTCGACCCCAGCCCTGCTCTCGCGCTGACCGGCTACCCCGCGCCGGCCGCCCCGACGGCGACGTCGTGGCTGACCGCGTGGCGCATCGAGTGGCTCTTCCTCGCCGTCGGGCTGCTCGCCATCGGGCTCTACCTCGCCGGCGTCGTGCGCCTGCACCGCCGCGGCGACCGGTGGCCGGTCGGTCGCACGATCACCTGGGTCATCGGATGGCTCCTCTTCGTCTACGCGACCAACGGCGTGCTCGGCATCTACGGCCGGGTCGCCTTCTCGTGGCACATGACGCTCCACATGGTCGAGGCCATGGTCATCCCGATCTTCCTCGTGCTCGGGGCACCCGTGACGCTCGCCCTGCGCACCCTCCGCCCCCGGTCCGATGGGACTCTCGGGCCGCGTGAGCTGCTCCTCGGGCTCATCCACTCGCGGTTCCTCGCCGTCATCGGCAACCCCATCTTCGCGGCCGCGTTCTTCTTCATGAGCCTCGTCGCCTTCTACTGGACGGGCCTGTTCGAGCTCGCCCTGACGACCCACACCGGTCACCTGATCATGACCGCCCACTTCCTCCTGGCCGGCTACCTCTTCGCGTGGGTCCTCATCGGCGTCGACCCGGGCCCGAAGCGCTGGAGCCCGGCCTTCCGGCTCATCGTGCTCTTCGCGACGATCGCCTTCCATGCCTTCTTCGGTGTCGCGATGATCAGCGGGACGACCGTCCTCGCGCCCGACTTCTTCGAGTACCTCAAGCTCCCGTGGGTGCCTGACCCGCTCGCCGACCAGCGCACCGGCGGCTCGGTCGCGTGGGCCATCGGCGAGCTGCCGGCCCTCGTCCTCGCCCTCATCGTGGCCGCCCAGTGGTTCCGGTCCGACAGTGCCGACGCCGTCCGGGGGGACCGGCGGGCCGAGCGCGACGGCGATGCCGAGCTCGCGGCATACAACGCCCGTCTTGCGGCGCTGGCCCAGCGGGACGAGCGCGCGGACCGCTGAAGGCCGATTCGCGCCGGTCTACTACCTCACGTAGTATCTACGTGAGGAGGGCAGCATGTCGAAGTCCGCGTCACGATCGGTGCCGATGCCGCAGTGTCCCGTGCGCACGGGCGAGCCGTGCACCCTGTGCTTCCCCGGCGCGAGCGGACCGCAGGACTGCGGGCTCGTCTACCTCGTGCAGAGCGATCCTGAGATGCGCGAGGAGCTGGCGGCTCGCCGCCGCGAGCGCCTCGCCCAGCGCGCCGGCTGAGCCGGCCGCCCGGAGTCGTGACCCCTCGGAATCCCCCCGCCGAGGGGCCACACCCCTCCCGACCGCCGGACACGACGACCCGAGGTGTGCCCGGACGCGCGGCCGTGTGACAGTTGGGGCATGAAGGTCGCGATCATCCAGCTCGCCTACGGTGACGACGAGTCGGTCGGCGAGCGCACCGCGCGCGTCGCGGATCTCGTCCGGGCCCAGGCGGGCCACGACCTCGTCGTCCTGCCCGAGCTCTGGCCCGCCGGCGGTTTCGACTACCGGCACTGGGACGAGCGGGCCGAGGCCGTCGACGGGCCCGTCGCGACCGCGCTCGCTGCCGCGGCCCGGGATGCACGGGTCACCCTCCACGGCGGCTCGATCGTCGAGCGGGCCGCGCCTCACGGCACCGACGGCCGGGGGCTGTTCAACACGAGCCTCGTCTTCTCGCCCGAGGGCCGGCTGGTCGCGACCTACCGAAAGATCCACCGCTTCGGCTTCGGCGAGGGCGAGCCGGTCCTCCTGGACGCCGGGGCCGACCTCGTCCTCGTCGACGTGCCGGTTCGCGGCGCCTCAGGCGACCGCGAACGGTCGGTCCGGGTCGGCCTGTCGACGTGCTACGACCTGCGCTTCCCCGAGCTCTACCGCCGGCTCGTCGATGCCGGGGCGGAGGCGTTCCTCGTCCCCGCCGCCTGGCCGATGGCCCGCATCAGCCACTGGACCCTCCTCGGCCAGGCTCGGGCGGTCGAGGACCAGTGCGTCGTCATCCAGTGCAACACCGCCGGCACACACGCCCGCCACGAGATGGGCGGGCACTCGCAGGTCGTCGACGCCACCGGGAAGGTTCTGGCCCTCGCCGGTGCTGACGAGGAGGTGCTGAGCATCGACATCGACACCTCGGCGACCGCCGCGTGGCGAGACGCCTTCCCGGTCCTCACCGATCGCCGACTCGCCACCTGAGCGCCGCAGCACCCCTCCGCCGTCACCGACCCAGAAGAACCTCATGAGCACCGACACCACTGCATCGCCCCTCCGCGCGCGCGTCAAGGTGCGCGCCCCCGAGCTCGTCGGCCGGGGCTGGCTCAACACCGGCGGCCGCTCGATCAACCTCGCCGACCTCCGTGGCCGTGTGACCGTGATCGACTTCTGGACCTTCTGCTGCGTCAACTGCCTGCACGTCCTCGACGAGCTCCGGCCGCTCGAGGCGCAGTACCCGGATGCGCTCACGATCATCGGCGTCCACTCCCCGAAGTTCGAGCACGAGGCCGACCCCGTCGCGCTCGCCGCAGCCGTGGAGCGGTATGCCGTCCACCACCCCGTGCTCGACGACCCCGAGCTCGTGACGTGGCGGGCCTACACGGCACGAGCCTGGCCGACGCTCGTCGTCATCGACCCCGAGGGCTTCGTCGTCGCGTCGATGTCGGGTGAGGGACACGGGCCCGGGCTCGCCTCGCTCGTCGGAGAGCTCATCGAGGAGCACGCCGCGAAGGGCACGCTCCAGCCCGGCGACGACCCCTACGTCCCGCCGGCCGCCGCCGACACGGCGCTGCGCTTTCCGGGCAAGGCCGTCCCGCTGGCCGACGGCTCGTTCATCGTGTCCGACACGGCCAACCACGAGGTCGTCCACCTCGAGGCCGACCTCGAGACCGAGCGGGCCCGCTGGGGTGGCCGCGGCGTCTTCAACGAGCCGCAGGGGGTGCTGCTCGCGCCCGACCACGTGGTCGAGGCACTCGGCATCGATGTCCTCGTCGCCGACTCGGTCAGCCATCAGCTCAAGGGAATCCGCCGGTCCGACGGTTCGGTCCACGTTCTTGCCGGAACCGGGCAGCAGCTGCGCGAGCGGACCGGCGGGGGTCCGGCGCTCGAGCAGGCTCTGTCGACGCCGTGGGACCTCGCCTGGCTCGACGGGCGGCTCGTCATCGCGATGGCCGGCACCCACCAGCTCTGGGCCTGGACGCCCGGCGCGACGCTCGCCGACGGGACGGTCGAGGTCCTCGGCGGCACCACGAACGAGGGCCTGCGGGACGGCCCGGCACTCGAGGCCTGGTTCGCTCAGCCGTCGGGGCTCGCGGCCTCGACCGACGGGACACGCATCTGGATCGCCGACTCGGAGACGTCCGCACTGCGCTCGCTCGTGGTCACCCCGGCCGGCCTCGAGGTCGAGACCCACATCGGCACAGGCCTGTTCGACTTCGGGCACCGTGACGGCGATGCCGACCAGGCGCTCCTGCAGCACCCGCTCGGTGTGACCGAGCTGCCCGACGGGTCCGTCGCGGTCAGCGACACCTACAACGGCGCGATCCGCCGCTTCGACCCCGCGAGCGGGCAGGTGACGACCCTCGCCCAGGGTCTTGCCGAGCCGAGCGACGCCGTTGTCGAGCTCGACCCCGAGACCGGCGAGTCACGGCTCGTCGTCGTCGAGTCGGCGGCCCACCGGCTCACCCGGGTGCCGCTGCCCGACGATGCGCAGCGCGTCGACGGCCCCGCGCACCGCACGCAGCGCCCACCGACACCACTGCCCTCCGGGCCGATCCGGCTCGAGGTCACCTTCGTGCCGCCCACAGGACAGAAGCTCGACGACCGGTGGGGCGACCCGACGATGCTCGACGTGTCGGCATCGCCCGAGGGCCTCCTGCTCGACGGAGGCGGCAGATCCCGCGGCCTGACGCGCACGATCACGTTGGCGAGCGGCATACCCGAGGGGACCCTCCACATCTCGGTGCAGGCGGCATCCTGTGACGGCGACCCGGTGAGGGGCGCGGTGCCCGAGCACGCCGCCTGCCACCTCTTCCAGCAGGACTGGGGAATCCCAGTCACGATCGACGAATCCGCCGACGCGACACTGACACTCGACCTTCGCGGCGTGTAACGACGACGCGACGGGCGGTGGCGCGGCAGACTGAGGCTGTCGCGCCGGTCGCCCCGACCGACCGCGACCGACGGTCAGGCGGTGGCGCGTGGCAGCACAGCGATCCGGGAGCCCGGCGGCCTCCGCGCTGTCCGGCGTGTGTGGCGTGATCAGCGCGCTCCTCGTCCCGGTCGCGATCGTCGCCATCTGGGCGTCCGTCATGCTGACGCGCACCGACGTGTTCGTCGACGAGATGAGCCCGGTCCTGACCAAGCCCGAGGTCCAGCAGGCGCTCACCGACGGCGTCACGAGGGGAGTGCTCGACCGTCTCGCCCTGGGACCCGCCATCGAGAGCGCCGTGGCCCAGCCGCTCGGCACGGCGGTCGCAGGCCTCGTCGCGAGCCCGCAGGTCGAGACCGCCTGGACGCGCGCCCTCGGCGCCGCGCACCGCCAGCTCGTCGCGACGCTCCAAGGGAGCGACACCGCCCTCGTCGACGACCAGGGGCGCCTCGTCCTGAGTGTGGCGGTCCCGATCCCGGCCGCCGTGTCATCGGTGCTGAGCGCCCTGGGCGTGGCCGTGCCCGACAGCCTCCAGCCGACCGTGACCGTCCCGCTGCTCACCGCGGACGACCTCGCGAAGGCCCGGACGGCCTACCGGACCATCGACGCGGCCCGCCTCTGGGCGCCGCTCGGCGCGCTCGCCCTCGGCGCGATCTGCATCGCGCTCGCCCGGCGGCACCGCAGGGCCGTCGTCCGACTGGCGGTCGGGTGGGGGCTCGCCGCCCTTGCGCTCGGCCTGGCTCTCCTGACCCTCCGAGGCCCCGCGGTCGCCTCGGTCACCGACCCCATCGCGCACGCCCTCGCCGACGAGGCATCCGGAGTGGCTGTCACGCAGATGATCTGGGGGATCGGGGCCGTCCTGGCCCTGGTCGTCATCACCATGCTGGTCGCCGGGCTCACCCGCGGCCGCGAGAAGGAGATGAGTTGAGATGAGTTCACCCACATCGACGGCGGAGGATGCAGTCGTCCTGTCCGCCCGGACGATGGCCACCCTCGGCGTGCTCGCCGGAGCCCTCTGGCTGGTCATCGGCATCATCGTGCTGGTGTGGCCGAGCGCCACCCTGACCGTCATCGCCGTCCTCTTCGGGCTCCAGCTGACGATCGTCGGCATCGTCCGCCTCGTGTCCGGGCTGTTCGGCAGCGACCTCGAGGGCTGGGTCCGCGCGGCCTACGTGCTCCTCGGAGTCCTCATGCTCCTCGCCGGCATCGCCTGCCTGCGCCACCCGGTCCTCTCCATCGGGGCGATCCTGCTGCTCACCGCGGTCGGCTGGATGGTCGAAGGCATCGCCCTGGTCATCGGCGGCACCCGCGCCCGTGAGGGACGCGGCTGGCTCTTCTTCTTCGGGGCCGCCGCCATCCTCGGGTCGATCGTCCTGCTCGTCTGGCCGGTCGAGTCCGTCTCGACGCTGCTCGTGCTCGGCGGCTGGATCCTCGTCATCGTCGGCATCATCGCGCTCGTCGCCGGGATCATGGCCCTGCGAGACGTCTCGCGGGCGACCAAGGCGAGGGCCGCCGTGGCGTGACCGGCCTCGCGTGAGGCGGCCCGGATGCGCGAGGGCTCGTGACGGCGGGGCTTGGGTCATCGCTCGAACGGGTAAGGGCCGTCTACCAGGCGTGCAACGGTGCGCGTCGCGAGCAAGGAGACGGCATGGGTATCGGACTAGGGATCCTGCTCCTCGTGGTCGGTGCGATCTTCTACTTCACCAACCTCGACTCGAGCATGCTGAACACCAACCTCAACACGGTCGGCATCATCCTCATGGCCGGTGGTGCTCTCGCCCTGATCCTCGGCATGATCCAGAACGCCCAGCGATCGCGGACCCAGCACACCACGGTGACCGAGCGGCGTGGTGCACCCGACGTCGTCGAGCGTCGCGTCGACCCGGTCGACGACGGCGAGGTCGTCGCTGAGCGGCGGGTCGAGCGCGTCGAGCGAACTGACGACGTGTACTGAGCGAGCGGAAACCTGACGGGAATCGAGAGGGACCCCTGAAGGGACTCTCTGAGGGTCCCCATCGAAACGACTGACCGGCGGCCTGAGTACGTGAACTCACGTTCTCGGGCCGCCGTGCGTGTTTCGATGAGAGGGTGACCGACACCCGCGCACCGGCCCCTCGGCCGCGCACCGCGGCCGAGCTCGATGCGGCCACGCCTCCGGACCGCGACCGCTGGGCGGACGCGATCCGGGTCGGCTCGCTCCTCGTCGTGATCGTCGGCCACTGGCTCATGGTCGTGCTCACGCCCGCCGGTGAGATCACCAACGCGCTGACGCTCGTGCCGTCCCTCCAGCCGCTCACCTGGTTCCTCCAGGTCATGCCGCTCTTCTTCCTTGTCGGCGGGGTCGCGCACGCCCACACGCTCGAGTCCCTCGACCGTCGCCCCGGCACCCGCCACGGACGGTATGCCGCGTTCTTCCGTTCGCGCGCCAGTCGCCTGCTGCGCCCCACCCTCGCGTTCCTCGCGGTCTGGGTGGTCGTGGGGGTCGTGGCCGACCTCACCGGCCTGACGAGCCGGCCCGGCGACGCGGGGGAGCTGGCCCGGGATGCCCTCGTCATGGTGCCGCAGCTGCTGTGGTTCATCGGCATGTACCTCGGGGTGTGCGCCTTCGCGCCGCTCATGCGTCGGCTTCACCAGCGGCACGGGCTCCTCGTCGTCGCGGTACTCGTGGGGTCCGCCTGCCTCGTCGACGTGCTCCGCTTCACGGGGGCCGAGCTCGTCGGCAACCTCAACTTCGCCTTTGTCTGGCTCGCCCTCCACCAGCTCGGGTTCGTCTGGCGCGACGGCCTGCTCACGACCCGCGTCGGCTGGGCCATGCTCGTCGGCGGCTTCGCGGCGATGGGGGCAGCGATCACGTGGGGGCCCTACCCGACGTCGATGGTGGGGCTCCCGGGCGAGGCCGTGTCGAACATGGCACCGCCGACGGTGGCGCTGCTCGCCCAGGGCGTCGGGATCGCGGGGCTGGCCGTGGTTCTCCGCCCGGTCATGGCACGGGTGCTCGCCCGGCCGCGGCCGTGGAAGGTGGTGGTCGTCGCCTCCCCGTATGCGATGACGGCCTTCCTCTGGCACCTCACCGCGCTCATGCTCGTGCTGCTCGCCGTCCGGGCCCTCGGCATCACCCAGCCCCCGGTGGCCTCCGGGCTCTGGTGGTTGACCCGCCCGCTCCTCTTCACGGTGCTCGGTGTCGTCACGGCGGGTTTCGTCGCGGTCTTCGTGCGCTTCGACCGCGGTGGGCGGCCGATCCCCGCGCGGATCGACGAGAGGCGTGCGTGGGTCGACCCGCTGGCCGCGGTCTCGGCATTCGTCCTGTTCTTCGGGATCCTCATGGTGTCGATCGTCGGCGTCGACATCCTCGGCAACCGTCCGGTCTTCTTCCTGGTCGGTGACGTGACACCGATCATCGGTTTTGCGGTGCTGGCGGTCGGACTCTGCCTGCTTCGACTCACCGGGCCCCATCAGCCTGCGGATCATCTGGCGTCTGGTGCTGCTCCCACAACGCCGGATGCGAGTTGATCGGCAGGTTGATCAGGGCCGCGGTGGTGGTCCGCGCCACGACGGGACCGCGGGTCTGCGGCATACGACGGCGGCGCCCGGACCCACTCGGGGACCGGGCGCCGCAGCGTCACTCTGCGGGAACCAGCATCCAGTGCGTCAGAACGCCGACTCCGGGACGTCCATGAGGCTGTTGTCGGTCGCCTCGGCGATCGCGCGCTCGGCGGCGAGCTTCGGCAGGACGTTACGTGCGTAGAACGAGGCCGCCGCGACCTTGCCACGGTAGAAGTCGCCGTCCTTGCCGCTCGCGCCCGCGTCGAGGGCCTTCTGGGCGACCTCGGCCTGCCGCAGCAGGAGCCAGCCGACGACGAGGTCACCGGCGGCGAGGAGCAGGCGCGTCGTGTTCTGGCCGACCTTGTAGAGGTTGGTCACGTCGCCACCGGCGCGCGGGTCGGACTTCATCAGGTCGCCGATCATGTGGCCGAGGATCCCCTGGATGTCCTCGAGGCCCTTGCCGAGCAGCTCGCGCTCGGTGTCGAGCGAGCCGCCGAGGTCCTTGGCGAACTCCGCGATCTGGCCGGCGACGTGCTGCAGGGCCTGGCCCTTGTCCCGCACGATCTTGCGGAAGAAGAAGTCGAGGCCCTGGATCGCCGTGGTGCCCTCGTAGAGGGTGTCGATCTTGGCGTCGCGGACGTACTGCTCGATCGGGTAGTCCTGCAGGAAGCCCGACCCGCCGAAGGTCTGGAGCGACTCGGTGCCGAGGAGCACCCAGGCGCGCTCGGAGCCGAGGCCCTTGACGAGGGGCAGGAGCAGGTCGCTGACCCGGTTGGCCATGTCGGCGTCCGAGTCCTTCTCGATGCCGGTCGTCGGGTCACCGCCCTGGGCGACGGCGACGGTGTCCTGCTGGGTCGCGGTGTAGACCACGAGGGCGCGCAGGCCCTCGGCGTAGGCCTTCTGGAGCATGAGCGACCGGCGCACGTCGGGGTGGTGCGTGATCGTGACGCGGGGCGCACCCTTGTCGGTCATCTGGGTCAGGTCGGCGCCCTGGACGCGCTGCTTCGCGTAGTCGAGGGCGTTGAGGTAGCCCGTCGAGAGCGTCGCGATGGCCTTGGTGCCGACGAACATGCGGGCGTTCTCGATGATCTTGAACATCTGCGCGATGCCGTTGTGGACGTCGCCGAGGAGCGTGCCGACGGCCGGCTCCTTCTCGCCGAAGGTGACCTCGCAGGTCGTGCTGACCTTGAGGCCCATCTTGTGCTCGACGTTGGTGACGTAGGCGCCGTTGCGGGCGCCGAGCTCACCGGTCTCGAGGTCGACGTGGTACTTCGGGACGATGAAGAGGGACAGGCCCTTCGTCCCCGGGCCGGCCCCCTCGGGGCGCGCGAGGACGAAGTGGACGACGTTGTCGACGAGGTCGGACTCGGCCGAGGTGATGAAGCGCTTGACGCCGGTGATGTGCCACGTGCCGTCGGGCTGCTGGACGGCCTTCGTGCGGCCGGCGCCGACGTCGGAACCTGCATCGGGCTCGGTGAGGACCATCGTCGTGTGCCAGGCCTGGTCGACGATGTGCTTGGCGAGCTTCTTCTGGTCGTCGGTGCCGAGGTGCCAGAGGAGGTTGGCGAAGGAGTAGCTCGCCGTGAACATGTGGATGGCCGGGTTGGCGCCGCAGACCATCTCGGCGACGGACCAGCGCACCGACGGCGGGATGACCATGCCGCCGAGGGCGGCGGGGACGTCGAGGTTGCCCCAGTCGCCGTCGACGTAGGCCCGGAAGGACCTGCGGAACGAGTCGGGCATCGTGACCGACTGGGTGGCCGCGTCGTAGACGGGCGGGTTGCGGTCGGAGTCGAGCAGGCTGTCGGCCAGCTCGTTCTCGGCCAGGCGGGAGACCTCGTGGAGGATGTCCTTGGCCGCGTCGACGTCGACGTCCTCGTAGATGCCGCGGCCCAGGACGTCCTGGCGGCCGAACACCTCGAAGAGGTTGAACTCGAGGTCACGCACGTTGCTCTTGTAGTGGCCCATCGGGTCCTCCACTCCGCTCTCTTCGCTGATCGCTGCTGGTGGGCGCGCCAAAGTTACTGGCGAGTCACATCCATGATGCTACTCACGGGTAATCGCCGCAACAGATGGAGGGGTCACGGTTGGGCTACGGCACTGCCCACGATTGCTGGGCAGTGCCGTAGGCGCCGGGCGGGGTCGCCCACGCCGGCGTATGCCGCCGAGCCGGCTCCGCGGCATACGACCGTCGGGTGGTCGGCGGGTCGGCGGGCGCGAAGCCGACGACTGGAGGGGGCACGACGAAGGGCCCGGTCACGAAGATCGGGCCCTTCTGGTGGAGCGGGCGGCAAGAATCGCACTCACGTCTTCCTCCTGGAAGGAGGATGTTCTGCTACTGAACTACACCCGCGAACTGGGAAACCGTATCCCATCCTCGTTCGGGTGGGAAATCGGGACGTACTGCAGCAACGGAGGCGCTGGGGAAGGCCCTCGGGACGGCCCTCAGGACCGGGGCCCCTCCCAGCCTGAACCACGATGGAAGTACGAGATCGAGGTCGGCGAGGTGGCGATGGGCGGCCACGACGCGGCGCTCGGGGACGAGCCCTGAGGTGCTGACCCCGGCTCCTCGGTCGGTCGCCACGGATCGAGTGCCGGTGACGTCTCGATCCCGTGGGTCGCGAGACCCGGGGACGTCGCGCTCGGCGCCTCGGGGAGGGTGGGCGGCAGTCCGGGCACGGATGGGGCAGGGCCCGAGGCCTCGGCCATCGCCGCGAGCTGGTCGAGCTCCTCGTTGAGGGCGGCGAGCACCGACTTGAGCTGGGTGTGGGCCACCCGGGCGTAGGTGCGGACGTAGGCGAGCTGCTGGGCGTCGACCGCGCTCGTGCCTCCGGGCGCTGCCTGCTCCGCCCGGACCGCCTCGGCGCTGGCCACCTGCTGGGCAGCCGTCTGGGCCCGCTGGAGGATCTGCTTGTACTGCTCCCGCGCGGACTTCTCCAGGTCCCGTGCGTATGACTGCGCCTCTGCAACGGCCTCGTCGGCGGCCCGCTGTGCCTTGGCGAGCAGCTCGACCGCCCGCAGGCTGACCTCTTGGTACCGCTGCTCGTCGTGGGACGGCGTGACGTTGTTGTTCTCTCCGTTCACGGCAACCCTCCTATCGTGTGGGCCAGCTGTTGGCCGTCGCCTCAACGGGCGGTTCCGAGGTGATGCTGAACTCCTCGAACGAAATGGACTCGGGAGGCCTGGGGCTCCCAGTGAGCGCCGCCGTCGTGTGCGACACCATCATGGGCGACCCGCAGACGAGCGCCTCGTAGCGACCTGGCATGGTCACGGCGGCCGCGACATCCCCGACCAGGCCACGGGGGCCGGGAAAGGTCGGGTCGTCGGAGACGACCTCCGTGGCCGTGAACCACGGGTACTGCGCGAAATGCCGGAGGCGTGCACCCGCATACAGGCTCCACGAGTAGCGCGCACCGTGCACGAGGTGAACGTGCCGGTTCGTCTGACCGTTCCGCCAGGCCCGCTCGATCTCCTCGGCCAGGGCCAGGAAGGGGGCGATCCCCGTGCCGCCGGCGACCATGAGCAGGTCCGAGTCGCCGGCCGGGTCGATCGTGAGCGCCGTGCCCACGGGGGCGCCGAGACGGATCCGGTCACCCGCGCGTACGGAGGACACGAAGGGCCTGCTTACGAGGCCGCCCGGAACGAGCGCCACGTGGAACTCGATCCCGCCGTCCTCCCTCGGCGCGTTCGCCGGCGTGAAGTAGCGCCAGACCCTTGGGGCCTGGGGGATGGTGACGGCCATCGACTGCCCGGACTCGTAGGGGATCGGGCTGTCGGGCTGGAGGCGCACGATCGCGATCTCCCTGCTGACCCGGGTCGCCTCGATGATCTCGGCGTCCCACCACGCCGGTTGGTGGTCCTCGGCCTCCTCGGCTGCGCCGACCATCGTCGCGGCGACCACTCCGTAGGCGTCGGCCCAGTCGCGGGCGACGTCGGCGGTCCACCGGTCGCCGAGGAAGTGCTGGAGCGTCCAGAGCAACGAGGCCCCGACGGCGTCGTAGTGCTCCGCGATGACAGCGAACCGGCGGTGGTCGCGCCCGAGCTGCTCGACGTAGGGCACGACCTCGCCCAGCTGGTCGACGTTGCTCACCACGCGACCCAGCGCGCCCACGAGGCGGTCGCGCTGCGCGTCCATCGTGAGGGGGAACATGTCCCGCAGCTCCGGATGGGTCACGAACAGGTGGGAGTAGAAGTACAGCGCGACGTCGTCGCCGTGAAGGGTTACCTCACCCCAGGTCGACTTGAGTCGATCGGTGTCCATGCTGTCAGGACGGGCTGGTCACGATCGAGCCGCGCACCTGGCCGAGGGCCTCACCGACGCGCCCCTGGATGTCGTCGGGCACGCCGGCGTCCTGCAGGGTGGACATGAGGTGCGACCCGACGCGCTGGTAGTCCGGCTCGGTGATGCCGAGCGGCCGGTGTGCCTCGTCCAGCGGGCGTCCGTCGTACTGGTTGGGGCCGCCGAGGATGGTCGTGATCATGAGGACCTGGTGCCGCTTGAGCGTCGGGAGCGACACGTCCTGGAAGTAGTGGCTGACCTGGTCGTCGGCTGTGAGTCGCTGGTAGAACTCGTCGACGACCGCGCTCACGGCGGGTCCTCCGCCGATCCGCTCGTAGTCACTCGCCATGTCGTTGCCTCCGCTGATGTGTTGGGGGGTGATCGCGTCACGTGTTCACGTGGGACAGGGGATGGCCGACACTCAACCACAGGCCTCGACGAAACGCAGCGTGAAGTGGCCTGCCAAAAGAGGGCCACTCCGGGTGCGCCGTGCGGGCGCGCGCCGTATGTCCGCGTTGCGCGGGCGCGCATGTCGGGCATATTCACATGAAGTTCGCGGCTGCGCCTCGGGCGCGCAGGGGCCCTGAGAGGCCGAGACCGGCCCCTGTGAATCGGATGTGCGCCCGGATCGTCTCACGACGCGAGACTGTCGCTGGCCGCGACGGCAGGCCGTGGCGAGGCTTTTCAGCACGTATGCCGCCAAGCTCCGTCACCGGTCATCGTGGCGTTTCGGTCGGGCCGCCCTGGCCCGTCCGGTGACTCCTAGGGCAGGAGCTGGTTGAGGAGCCGTTCGGCATACACCTCCGCCATGACGGCGAGGAGGAAGGTGAGCGCCGGGATTGCCAAGGCGGTCAACGCGTGCCCCAAGGTCTGTGCGCCGCTCGGCCCGGTTGGGGCGTCTCGGACCGCGGCATACGTCGCGAGCAGCGCCTGCAGCTGTGCAGCCTCGGCCGGTGTCAGCTGCCGGGCCTGGGGCTCCAGCCGTTCGATGCGCTCGCGCAGCCGCTCGAGGGTTGCGTCCGTCGTGTGGCGCACCACCCGCTGGACACTGTTGCGCACGCTCAGCAGGGAGGCGGTGTCGAAGACCACGGCGACGAGCGCGAACCCGGCCATGGGTGCAAGGAGCGCCGTGAGGGAGTCGGGACTCAGCAGGATGATGACCAGGACGAAGTCCAGCGCGAGCCCGACCCCGTTCACGAAGGCGGTCTGCCGCCAGATGCCGAGCATCGTCTCGACAGGCGGCGACTGCGCGGGGCTGAGCCAGGACAGCCGGTGAGGGTACCGGGACTCTCGGGCGAAGAGCGTGAAGTAGAGGAACCGCATCGAACGTGACTCGCCGAACTCGAAGAGGATGAGGGCGAGCATGGCGAGGCTGCCGGGGTGCAGGGCGCGGAACTCCCCCGGCGCGACGAGGGCGCCGGCCAGGAGAACGATGAGGGCGATCGCCACGGCGGCGGGCGCGTAGAACCGCGGTCGCCACCACCGACGGCTGAACTCGAGGAGCGAACTGAGGTCGGCGTCGCGGTCGATCACCGCAGGCAGGGCAACCGTCCGCCCCATCCAGGGCTCACTGCCCAGACGCATCCAGTAGGCCTCGAGGGAGCCCAGAAACACGGCGATCCCGAGCCAGGTCCAGACCGGCGCCCCGGCCCACGACGCCGTCACGGTCGTGGCGACGACGGGGACGAGAAACCGCAGCACGGTCACGACGGCTCCGAATGCCACCCGCCCCGTGGGCCCCATCATCCTGGAGCGCGGTCGCCGGAGGATGAACCCTGCCAGTCGAGAAACCAGATAGGTGGACGGCCACGTGATCATCGCCTCGCGCAGTTGGGCCAGGTCGGCCTCGAACTGCGCGCTGCGCCCCTCAGGCTCGGATGGGGGGAGCGGGCGCAGGGCTGACGTCGACATCCGGACCGCCTAGGAGCACGGACCGGTCGGGGGCACGGCGAGGGGACGAGCGGCATACGGCTCGCTGGTGCGGGCGAGTCCGTCCTTCATGCTGTCCACGCTGCGACAGCCCGCCCGGGGCGGGAAGTGCCGAAGGTCCCCGCGGTGGCTGTATGCCGTGGGCGACGTGCGCGCCTTCGCGACGTGTGGTGTCGGGCGGCGCAGGCTCAGGGGGTGTAGTCGACGTCCGAGTACGTGTAGACGCGCTGAAGGACGTAGCGGCCGTCGCCCTCCGGGTCGAGAAGGGCGGGGCGGGCCTGCTTGATCATGACGGTCGGGCGCAGGCGGACGTTGACGAGCGTCTTGCCGCGGAAGGTCAGGTCGAGGATCACCCCCTCCTGCACCTCCTGCCACCAGTCCTGCCCGAACATGTAGTTGCCGGGGCTGACGAGCGTGACGCTCGCGTCCTTGCCGTGGGGGCGGAGCAGGAGCGGGCCGGCGACATGGGTCCCGGAGCCGATGACGTGGTCGCAGCCGGCCTTCTCGAACCAGCCGAGCTGCTTCTCCTGCACCGGCCAGAGGTCGTCGTGGTACTCGGCGCCACCCCACCACTGCGGGTTGCAGATGACGAGGTCGGCGCCGCCCTGCCTGGCCCGGCGCACGCCCTCCTCGATGTTCTTCTGCGTGATCCACGGGACTCCGGGCGTCGTCGCGTCGGCGGCCACGACCCCGGCGACGTCGTTGAAGGCCACGAACCCGACCTTGAGCCCCGCCACGTCGACATAGCCCGGCTCAAGGGCCTCGTCGAGGTTCATGCCGAGGCCGGTGCGCGGGACCTTGTACGCGTCCATGAGCTGGAGGGTCGAGCGGATGCCCTTGACCCCCTTGTCGCTCATGTGGTTGGCCGCGAGGTAGACCATGTCGAGACCGAGCGTGTCCCGCCACCGGGGCAGGACCGCCTCGGGGACGCTGAACACCGTCGTCGTGCCGAGCTGCGGCTTGTACAACGCGTTCGGGATGACGGGGCACTCGTGGTCGGCGATCGCGACGTCGGAGCGCTTGAGGACCTGCGGGGTCGCGCCGTCGTGACCGGTGTCGATGGGCTGCACCGTGCGGTACGGACGCGTGTAGGGCGGGTCGACGACGGCCGGTGCGGCATACCGTGCAGTGCCGCCGTTGAAGACCCAGTCCCAGCCCTTGCCGCGGGCCACCGCCTGGGTGGCGGCGCCACGGTCCGCGCACAGGCTCCCGATGTTCGTCATCGTCCAGACCTGCGAGGCGTCGTATGCCGTCCACGCCGGGTCGAGGGCGGGCTCACCCAGGCGCGTGGTTGCGACGACGGGGTAGTCCAGGGCGCGGGCCTGCGCGTCGCCGAAGAGGTCGGCCCCGAACATCCCGAACGGGCCCGGGCCGGCGATCGAGAGCACCTTGGTCGCCGGCTCGACCAGGCCCGGTGGCAGGAGCGCAATGCGCTTGGGACTGCTCTTCAGGGTGGCCGCGACCTGGTCGGCGGCGACGCACGTGGGGGCAGCGGCCAGCGTCGGTCGGGTGACCTGCACGCCGCAGGGCATCACGAGCCGGCCCTGGGCCGCGAGGGTGCCGAGCTCCTTGACCGTGACGGCCGCCTTGAGGTTCGTCAGGCCGGTGACGACGGCGAGGGGGAACGTGGTGGGGGCCGACGTCGTGGTGGTCGAGGGGGAGGCCGTTGCGGACGACGCTCCCGACGTCGAGGTCGTCGCGCTGGCGGAGGTGGCGGGTCCGGGGTCGCCCGTGGAGCATCCGGCGAGGAGCACCACGAGAAGGACGAGCGTGCTCTTGAACCGTGCCGGCGACGTCACGCCGCTAGCCTAGGCGGGACGTGACCATGGAGACGCCGAACCATGTCCCGCTGTGTCGTCCGAGTCGCCGACGGATGAGCCGCCCGAGACTCGGGCCCCCGCTGCGCGCCCTGGGCTGCGCTTTCGCGCTCCTCGTGTCCGGGCTCGTCGGCTCGACATCGGCTGCGCCTCCCGCTGAGGCGATGGGGCCGCTGCCGTCGTGCGCGCTCGGCGACGTCTACACGGTCCCGCGCGGATACGACGACTGGAGCACGACGCTCGTCGACCGGTTGCTCCGGGTCGAGGCGACCTACGTCCCTCCGGACCTCATGCGAGTCAGCGAGATGGGCATCGCGGGCGGCGGCTCCATCCGGGGTGTTGCTGCCGCGGACACCCGCGCGATGGCCAAGGCCGCCCGGGCGGCGGGGGCGCCGATCGGTGTCTGGAGCGGCTACCGCAACTACGAGCAGCAGACCCAGCTCTTCAACGGCTACGTGACCCAGAACGGCTTCGACAGCGCGATCACCTACTCGCAACGTCCCGGGCACTCCGAGCACCAGCTGGGCCTCGGCGTCGACTTCATGAGTGCCGGCGGCGGCAACCCCCTGCCGGGCGACTGGGGGAAGACGCCCGCGGGGTCATGGATGCGCGAGAACGCCTGGAAGTACGGCTGGGTCAACAGCTATCCCCGCGGGGCGGGCGGCTCGCGCTGGAACGACCGGTCCTGCTTCCGCTACGAGCCGTGGCACTACCGGTACCTCGGGCGGGAGATGGCGGCGAAGGTCCACGCCTCCGGCCTGACGATCCGGGAGTACCTCTGGAACAACGACACGATGCTCGACCGCAACGGGACGCTGATCGCGCCCGCGACGAGTATGCCGTCCGCGAGCGCGTCGACGTCGGCGTCCCCGAGCGCGTCCCCGTCCCCGACGACGCCCCTTTCGGGGACCCCGAGCGACCCATCGGTGGCTGCGACAGCAGCCGGCCCCGCTGTCGACCCCGCGAAGCCGGCGGCCTCCGGGTCAGGCCTCGGCGCGCCGGCCCTGGTCGCTGCTGCGGCGGTGCTCCTCGGAGCTGGGGCGGCGCTCGCGGTCGCCGCCCGGCGCCGCCGGTCCCGACGTCAGGTGGAGTGACCCTGCGTCGAGCCGCGATGGCCGATCGTCGTCGTCGCGTACGCCCCCGCCAGCGGGCGGCGACCCGGGGGTCACGGCACGAGGCGGGACCTCCGGCACTTCCGGGGCTTCCCCCGACGCCGGACGCTGGCATGAGGAACCTGGTCGAGGGAGGTCGCATCATGTCCGCACCGTCTTTCACGTCGTCCGGCTCGGTCGGGGAGGCAGCAGGACCTCTTGAATCGGCGCCCGACACCCGGGTCATGGTGCTCCCCGACGGTCGGAACCTGGCCTGGCTGGACCTCGGCGACCCCGCCGGCGCCGCGGTGGTCGCGTTCCACGGCACGCCCGGATCGAGGCTCCAGCTCGCCTTCGCCGACGGGGCGGCATCCGCGGCGGGGGTGCGACTCGTCGTCCCGGACCGACCGGGCTACGGGCTGAGCGGCTACCAGCGCCGCCCGACCCACTTCGGGTGGGTCGAGGACGTGCGGCGGCTCGCTGACCACGTGGGTCTGTCGACGTTCGCCGTGCTGGGGACCTCGGGCGGGGGACCGCACGCCGCTGCGTGTGCGCGCTTCCTGCCGGAGCGTGTCCGGGCCGCGGCGATCGTCAGCGGGGTCGCACCGCTCGCCGAGGCAGGCACCGAGGCGGGGATGGTGCCGCTCGACGCGCTCCTGGTTCGACTGTCCCGCCGCTGGGGTCCGCTAGCCCGTCCGGGGCTGTCGGTTCTGGCGACCCTGGACCGACGCTGGCCGGAGCGCATGATCGGCATGATGGAGCGGTCGCTCGGAGCGGCCGACGCGGCAGTCATGCGCCGCCCCGAGGTGCGCGCAGCCCTGCTCAGCGACCTTCGCGCATCGGCTCGCACGACCGGAGCCGCTATGGCGCAGGACTATGCACTGTGGGCGCGGGACTGGGGATTCAGGCTCGAGGACGTCACCGTCCCCGTCTACGTGTGGCACGGCGACGCCGACCAGGACGTGCCCATCAGTCAGGCGCGCAGAATGGCCAAGCGCATCCCGAAGTCCGTGCTCCATGAGTGCCCGGGCGAAGGGCACCTGCTCGTCGCCAGCCACCTGCAGGAGATTCTCGTGGAGCTGGTCGGCGCCGAGTCGGGAGGGGGCGGGTCAGCTGGCGAGCCCAGCGGCATACCGTGACCGACGCGTTGTCAAAGGTATGCCGGGACGCGGCCCTGACCGTTCGGGGCCTGATCACGGCCATGGAGAGGCTCGGTCACGAGCGACTCGCCGGCGACGACCCCGCGCTCTACTGGCTCGAGGACTGGGAGACGCTCCTCCGGCTCCGTGAGGCCTACGCGGCCGACCTGCTGGCCGGCCGCACGCCACGTCTCGACGTGCCCGCGGGCGAGGACGGCAGACCGATCAGCCGACGGATGTCGGAACTCGAAGGCTGTCAGGTCGCCCAGCGGTTGTGGGAGCTGCCCTGACGTGACCGCCTCCGGGTGGGACGTCGTCGCGGCGTCTGGCTAGGGCTGGGTCAGCTCCACCAGCTTGACGACCGTGTTCCAGTTGCGGCTCGTGGCGATGACGCCCTTGGGCGGCCCGGACCGCGCGAGGACCTCGGCCAGCTTGGACCGACCCAAACCGCCCGGCGCGTAGAGGTAGAGCGCGCGGTCGCCGAGCCGGAACTCCTCCGGGAGGAAGCTCGCCGCATCCAGGGCGTCGAAACGAGACGCGGCGACCGGCTCAGAGAAGTACGTGACGTGCAGCTGCTTGGCCTCCAGCGAGGCAGCGGGGAACGGGCAGTCCTCGGCGATGGCCCTGAGATACGCGTGGTCGCGCACGAGGACGTCGACATCGAAGCCGAAGTGCGCGGCGATGGCCCGCCGCAGCTGTTCCTCGAGGACCGACTCGTCGGCCAGGTCGCTGGTGAAGACCGCGTTGCCGCTCTGGAGGTAGGTGCGCACGTCACCGTGGCCGAGCTCCGTCAGCAACGCGCGCAGGGTGGCCATCGGCACCTTCTTGTGGCCGCCAACGTTGATGCCGCGAAGAAGCGCTGCGTAGGCGTTCGTCGTCACCCCTGCACCTTAGGACGCTCGGAGCCGCGGCTGCGCGTCAGGCCGGCGCCGGTCGGTCGTCGCCGCTGACCCCGCCGTGGTGGCGCAGGTGGTCAGGGCCGCGGGATCCACACGCTGAGCCAGCCTGTGCCCCAGAACGGTGGTCCCGGCATACGTCGCCCCCGCCGGGATGGCAGGCGCCAGTCCGAGCCCTCACGACACGGTAGGGCCGGCCGCCGGGTCGGACCCTCTCGGGCCGCGTAGCGTGGCGCGGGAGCCGATCCGACGACTGGAGGACCCATGTCCCACATACGACACTTCGACCATGTCGGCATCACCGTCGCGGACCTCGACGCCGTGACGGCGTTCTTCGTGGCGCTCGGCCTCGACGTGGACGGGAGGACGTTCGTCGAGGGCGACTTCATCGACACGGTCATCGGCATGCCCGGTTCCCGCACCGAGATCGTCATGCTGAGGCCCCCCGGCGGCGGCACGTGCGTCGAGCTGTCGAGCTTCGTGCGACCCGACCCGGTGCCGGGCTCCCCGACCGCCATGGCCAACGAGCTGGGACTGCGCAGCGTGGCCTTCGAGGTCGATGACGTGCAGGCGGCGGTCGACCTGGCGGCTGCCGAGGGGTTCGGGCTGGTCGGCGGTATCGGCGAGTACGAGGGCTCGTGGCGGATGGCTTATGTCCGGGGGCCGGAGGGGATCATCGTCGCGCTGGCCGAGCGCATCGGATGAGCAATCCGTCTCCGTGGGCGCGGCGCCCGTCGGTCCTCGACCTTCCCCCGACGATCGCTGGGAGACTGGCGGCATGCTGGAGCTGCGCCCGAGCTGCGAATGCTGCGACACCGACCTGCCGCCCGACTCGACCGAGGCGATGATCTGCACCTTCGAGTGCACGTGGTGCGCGCGGTGCGTCGAGGTCTGCCTGGGTGGGACGTGCCCGAACTGCGGCGGCGACCTCCAGCGCCGGCCCATTCGACCTGCTGCCCAGCTCGACGCGCACCCGGCCTCGACGCGGCGGGTCGTGCAGGCGGGCTTGCACCGGCGAGCCTGATCCTCATCAGTCCTCGGCGTCCGGCGCAGTGTTGACCAGGCGCTCTACGTGACGGCCCTTGCGGCGGGGGTGATCTTCGCGGCATACACCCTGCTGGCGTCGGTCCTGAGCCAGACGCACGACATCGGGCAGGACGGGGACGGCGCGCCATAGTCACGCGCTCGCCGTCAGGGTCTGCGTGGCGCCCCGTGGGTCTGCGCCACCGAACCTCGCGGCTCTCGTCGGTGGGGAGGTCAGTCGATCGGTGCGGCCAGCTCTCGGTAGTGGGGGACGAGCTCGCCCCACCGCGCCCCGGCGTCGCCTTCCGGCTCGCGCCCGGCGAGGTGGGCGGCGAGGTTCTCGGCGTGGATCTGCCACCCGGCCCCGTAGGAGGCAATCCTGTCCAAGGGCATCCCACGGGCCTCGATGACGAGGACCGTCTGGCCTCCGTCGGCCCTCAGGGTCGCCTCGATGTCCTGGTCGAAGGGGGGCGGACCCTCACCTCGCCGCCAGGACTCGTTGGTCTCCCTGGTCACCACCTTGAGCCGCCGCGGGGGCTCGCACACCTCCACCCGCCCCAGCGCGTGCACGTCGGCGCTTTCGAGGTGCAGAGTGAACGGTCCGCCACGGCGGAGGTCGCCCTCGACCTCGCCGTACCAGCGCGCCAGACGGCCCGGATCGGTGAAGGCGGACCACAGGTCGTCGATGTCGGTGTCGTAGCGGTCCTCGATGCGCACGACTCCCGCTCCGTCGGCCGATCGCAACGTGCCCAGGATGCGGGTGGCGCGACCCGCGCTGCCCTTCGTCCGCTGCTCTCGTGTGCCCTTGGTCATCTCGTCCTCCCTATCGGTGGTCGTGGACGTCTTGACGTCAGCCGACGCTCGTGGCTTCGTATGCCGGTGTCAGCTCGGTCCAGCGCGCGTGCCAGGCCGAGGCCGGCTTCTCCTCCGACCATCCTTCGGGGTGTGGGTCACCGTCGTCGGCAAGCGATCGTCCGAGGTCTTCGAGGTGGACCTGCCAGCCGGCTCCGTAGAAGTGGAGCGAGCCGACGGGAAGGCCGCGCTCCTCGACGACGAGCCTGGTGCGAGCGCCGTCCGCGGTGAGCCAGGCCTCCATCTGCGACTCGTCGTCGGTGCCGGGCTCAGTGGTGATCAGCAGGTGATGTGGGGCGTCGCAGGCGTCGATCCTGGCCGGCCCGCTCCAGGTGCTGGTGAAGACGGCGTGGATCATGCCACCCTCGCGCAGGTCGCCTGAGACCTCGGCGATCCAGCGGGCGAGCCGCTCGGGCGTGGTGCACGCCTGCCACAGGTCATCGATGTCGGTGTCGTACACGTCCTCGACGCGCACCGCTCCGCGGGTCTCGTCGAGCGCCCGCATCGTTCCGGTGATTCTCATCTCCGCTCCCTCTTTCCTCTGGCGATCTCGGTGTGCAGGGCGTCGAGCCGCTGCTCCCACAGGGCGCGGTAGCGACCCAGCCACTCGTCGACCTCGGCAAGTGGCTGCGGGCGAAGGCTGTAGATGCGTCGCTGCGCCTCCTGGCGGACCTCGACCAGTCCCGCCTCTCGCAGTACCCGCAAGTGGCGGGACACGCCCGGGCGGGCGATCGGCAGCAGGGCCGCCAGCTCGCCCGCGGTCGCTTCGCCGTCGGCCAAGGCCTCCAGAACAGTGCGGCGGCTCTCGTCCGCCAGTGCCCGCAGTGCTGCTTCCACCCGATCAACGTACCAATCCGGTTACGTAACCGTCAAGGTACATACTGGGTCTTCGACTCGATCCTGCGCGAACGCAGCCTGTGACACCGCGGCACTGAGTAGGGATGCGAGCGCGTACGTGCGGTTCGCGCGGGACCACGGGCCCTCTGCTGGCGAGGCGAGTCCACGCAATCCGGTCGATCAGTCGGGGGACGGGGCCAACGCGACCTTTCAGGCAACCGGCGCGCGCTGGCTCGGCGCCCAATACGCTTGAACGATCAGCGCTTTCCGGGCCTGCCCTGCGGGTTGGGGTGCCGCCTCGCCGACTCGAGAGCGAGGGCACCGACAGATGGAGCGACCATCGTGAAACTGCTGCACATCAACGCCTCCCCGCGCGGCGAGAAGTCGAACACCGAACGAATCGCCGGCGCCTTCGTATCCAGCCTGAGAGAGCATCACGACCACGTCCGCGTCGACGTGGTGGATCTCTACAACCACGACCTCCCGGCCATCGCGGGGGACAACATCGAGGCGAAGTACACGCTCATGGTCGGACGACCCATCAGCAAGGACCACGCCGAGTCCTGGGCGCAGATCGAGCGCGCCATCGAGCACTTCCTGTCTGCGGACGCATACCTGTTGGCCACCCCGATGTGGAACTTCAGCATCCCTTATGCCTTGAAGTACTACATCGACTGCATCGTCCAGCCCGGCTACGTCTTCCGCTACAACGAGCTTGGCCAGGCGGTGCCCATGGTGCATGGCAAGAAGATGATTGTTGCCTCCTCGCGTGGCGGTGACTACTCGCCTGGATCGCCGATGAACGCCTTCGATTTCCAGGAGCCCTACTTGCGCGCCATCTTCGGGTTCATCGGCATTACGGACGTCGAGTTCATCACGGCTCAGCCCATGGACATCACGCCCGAGCTCCGCGAGGAAGCCGTGGCAGTGGCCGTCGACCAGGCAGTTCGGCTGGCGAGCCGACCGGACTGGGCCGTCGTCACGGCCGACCGGCTTCGGGTCAACCCGCTCGGGCTCAAGCCTCAGCCTCTCGTCGCAGAAGAGGAGGAAGCGACTCCGGCGCCGTAGCCTCCTGGGTGAGCCGTGGTCGAACCTTCCGCGGTAACCCTTCCCGGTTTGTCGCCCACGTGTACTCGGTCAGGAGTGGTGACGGACGGCCGACCGGCGGGGGCCACAGATGGGGCGTCACGTCCCCGGAATCGACGAGCTCCGCCGCGGGTCGCGACCCAGAAAGTGCCGCTGACCTGCGGCGGAGCAGTGGAGCGAGCGACGGGAATCGAACCCGCGTATCCAGCTTGGGAAGCTGGCGCTCTACCATTGAGCTACGCTCGCGTGGCCGCCGGGACGTCACCCCGAGAGGTGATGTGAGGCGGCACGAGGCGTCAGTGTAGCCGACGCCGAGCCGATGTCACGCGCCGACTCCTGGCGCCGGGAGACGAGGGGTCAGTCGCCGATGGACACCGCCAAACAGCTCGCCTTCGTGGAGCACGTCCGCAGCCGGGGCGGGGCCACCGCGCAGGTGGCCGTCACCCTCGAGCACTACTTCGACGGCAACGACTGCGAGTGGTGCATCGCCCCCAACCGGTCCCAGGACATCGACCTCGACACGGTCCGGCGAGTGCTCTTCGCGCTGCGCGACCGTCCGGAGGTCCACGACGTCCGGGTCGAGCTCGACGTCCTCGAGTTCCAGACCTTCCCCGACGACGAGTGGCCGTTCGCGAGCGGTGTCGCGGTCATCACGACCCTCACGCCGGAGGAGGTCGACGCCCTGACGATCGAGGTCGACACGGACCCGAGCGGCGGCCCCTCGGCGAGCGTCGACTGGCTCGTCGACGCCCCGGCGATCCCGGAGGGTTACCACTACGTCGGCGTCTGGTGGGACTGACGGCAGGGACGACGCCTGAGACCCGGCGGCCCGGGTCGTCAGCTGTGCCGGACGACCCGCAGGACGGGCCGCCCCCGCCACGCCGAGGGCGGCTGGTCGACCCGAGCCGCGGCCTCGGGCTCGGCCTCCTCCCGGTCGAGCACCCGGCGCCGGCGGGCCGACCGGGCGATGTCGTCCGAGCTCCGAAGGCCGGCCAGCCGGAGCATCATCTCGGGACTGTTGGACGGGTTCACGGCAGCCTCCCCTGGTGTTGGCCGGACGGTTCCGGCGGCATCGACTGTGTTCTCTCAGAGGCCCGGGACACATCGCGAGATACCTCTGTCTCCGACCGTGACGATGCGTCGACAGGGGTCTCGGACGTCCGGCCACGACGGCAGCGGCCCGGCCCCGGGAAGCGCGCACAGCGGCATACGGGCTCACCCACAGGCAACCCGAGCGCTCCGCAAAGGCCCGCGCGGTAGCCTCGACCCGTGCTCCTCTCAGACAAGGACATCCGTGCCGAGATCGCGGCCGAGCGCGTCCTGCTCGACCCGTGGGACCCGGCCATGGTCCAGCCGTCGAGCGTCGACGTCCGCCTCGACAAGTACTTCCGGCTGTTCGACAACCACAAGTACCCCTACATCGACCCGGCCGCCGAGCAGCCCGACCTGACGCGCCTCGTCGAGGTCGGCGCCGACGAGGACGGTTTCGTCCTGCACCCGGGGGAGTTCGTGCTCGGCTCGACGCTCGAGGCGGTCAGCCTCCCCGACGACCTCGCCGCGCGCGTCGAGGGCAAGAGCTCGCTCGGTCGGCTCGGCCTTCTGACGCACGCGACGGCCGGCTTCGTCGACCCCGGCTTCTCGGGTCACGTGACGCTCGAGCTGTCCAACGTCGCGACGCTGCCGATCATGCTCTACCCGGGCATGAAGATCGGCCAGCTCTGCTTCTTCCGCCTCAGCTCGCCGAGCGAGAACCCTTACGGCTCAGCGGCATACGGCTCCCACTACCAAGGGCAGCGGGGGCCCACGGCGAGCCGTTCCTTCCAGAACTTCCACCGCACCCCGGTGTGAGCGCGCCCGACCTCGAGCCGTCGCCGATCGGCCGTATGCCGCTCGCCTCCCTCACCTGGGACGCGCAGCCCGCGCGCGCCGGGGTCGTCGTGCTGGTCCTCCACGGGGGTGCGATCGAGGGTCGCGAGCCGAACCACCCGTGGTCGCACAACGTGGCTCGGCTCGTCCCGTTCGGGCTGGCCCTCAAGCGTGTGCCGGGCCCGATCGCCGTCGCGCGGCTCCGGTTCCGCTACCGCGGGTGGAACGGCGACGAGCAGTCGCCGGTCGTCGACACCCGCTGGGCGCTCGCCCAGCTCCGCGCCCGCTACCCCGACGCCCCCATTGCCCTCGTCGGACACTCGATGGGCGGCCGCGCCGCGATGTATGCCGCCGACGAACCGGGCGTGCGCCTCGTGCTCGGCCTCGCGCCGTGGATCGAGGAGGGCGACCCGCGCCCCGAGAACGGCCAGCGCACCGTCATCATCCACGGCGACCGCGACGTCATCTGTCCGCTGTGGGCGAGCCGTCGCACGGTCGAGGCGCTCCACGCCGGCGGCCACACGGCATCCCTCGTCCGCGTGGCCCGCTCCGACCACGCGATGCTCGTGCGCGGCCTGCTCTGGCAGGCCCTGGTCAGCGACGTGGTCGCCTCGGCCTTCGCGACCGAGCTCGGCGGCTCGGGGGAGCCCCGGTCCGGACCGATCGGGGCCGCGGTCGCCCGCGTCGTCCGTGAGCGGCGCCCCATCATCGACATCTGATCGTGCCCTGGGCGCACGTGCGGAGACGGGGGTCCGTCGGCGCCGACGGGTACGTTTGACTGCATGATCCGCTTCGACGGCGTGACCAAGCAATACGACACGGGCTCTGGCACGACCTCGGTGGCGGTCGACCACCTCAGCCTCGAGGCGCCGACCGGCAAGATCACCGTCCTCGTCGGGCCGTCCGGCTGCGGCAAGACGACGACGCTGCGGATGGTCAACCGGATGATCTCGCCGTCGTCGGGCACGATCTCCATCGACGGGCGCGACACCGCCTCGATGGACGTCGCCGAGCTGCGCCGGGGGATGGGCTACGTCATCCAGCACGCGGGCCTCTTCCCTCACCGGACCGTCCTCGACAACGTCACGACCGTTCCGCGCCTTCTCGGCGTCGACAAGCGCTCCGCCCGGGCCCGCGCGATGGAGCTGATCGAGCGGGTCGGCCTCGACCCCGACCTGGCCCGGCGCTACCCGGCCCAGCTCTCCGGCGGCCAGCAGCAGCGCGTCGGCGTCGCGAGGGCGCTCGCCGCCGACCCGCCCGTCATGCTCATGGACGAGCCCTTCTCGGCCGTCGACCCGGTCGTGCGCGAGCAGCTCCAGAACGAGTTCCTCCGCCTCCAGTCCGAGCTGAGCAAGACGATCCTCTTCGTCACCCACGACATCGACGAGGCGGTCAAGCTCGGCGACCAGGTGGCGGTCCTGCGCATCGGCGGCGTCCTCGCGCAGCTCGCCACCCCGGCCACGCTGCTGTCCGACCCGGTCGACGACTTCGTCGCCGGGTTCGTCGGTCGCGACCGCGGTTACCGCGCCCTGTCCTTCGCCGCGGCTCCCGAGCTGCGTCTCGAGCCCGAGCCGACCGTGCCGCTCGGTGCCAGCGCCGAGCAGGTGCGCGCGACTGGGGCCACGTGGGTCATCTGCGTCGGCGAGTCCGGCGAGCCCCTCGGCTGGGTGCGCGCCGCCGCCGTCACCGAGTCGGTCACGCGCGACCTGCTCCACCGCGGAGGCACGGTCGCCTCGACCGACGGCTCGCTCCGAGCGCTGCTCGACGCTGCGCTCAGCTCGCCGAGCGGGCGCGGCGTCGTGGCCGACACCGAGGGCCGCTTCGTCGGCACGATCCGGGCCTCCGAGGTCGTCCCCGTCATCGAGGCCAGGCAGGCGGCCTCGACGTGACCTGGGCGCTCGACCACCTCGACGAGATCCTCACGCGCGCTGTGCAGCACGCGTGGCTCGCCGGCCTGCCGCTCGTGCTCGGGCTCCTCATCGCGCTCCCGCTCGGGTGGCTCGCCAACCGCAAGGCCTGGATCCACGGCACGCTCCTGACGACGACCGGGCTGCTCTACACGATCCCCTCGCTCGCGCTCTTCATCCTGCTGCCCTCGATCCTCGGCACCAAGATCCTCGACCCGGTCAACGTCATCATCGCGATGACCGTCTACACGGTCGCCCTGCTGACTCGGACCGTCGCCGACGGGCTCTCGGCCGTCGACCCGGCGACGCGGCAGGCGGCGGTCGCCATGGGCTTCGGCCCGGTGGCCCGCGTCCGCAGTGTCGACCTGCCTCTCGCGATCCCGGTCGTCGCCGCCGGCCTGCGGGTCGCGGCGGTGAGCAACGTCAGCATCGTCAGCGTCGCCTCGCTCATCGGGATCTCCCAGCTCGGCTACTTCCTCACCGACGGCTACGCGCGGACCTTCCCCACCGAGGTGTGGGTCGGGATCGTCGCGTGCGTCCTGCTAGCCCTCGTCTTCGACCTCGTCATCCTCGGGATCGCCTGGCTGCTCACGCCCTGGACGCGGGTGAGGGCATGAACGGCGCCCTGCTCGACTGGTTCCGCGACCCCGCCAACTGGACGGGTCCCGACGGCGTCCCGACCCGGGTCGCCGAGCACCTGCGCTACACCGCCGTCACCCTGCTCATCGCACTCGTGATCGCCGTGCCGATCGGCGCGTGGGTCGGCCACACCGGTCGCATGCGCTGGCTCGTCACGGGTGCCAACGCAGCCCGTGCCGTCCCCACCCTCGGCCTGCTCTTCGCGGTGTCGATGCTCGTCGGCCCGCTCATCAAGAGCGACCTCGCATTCGTCATCCCGAGCATCGCCGTCCTCGTCCTGCTGGCCGTGCCACCGCTCCTCTCGGGCACCTATGCCGGCATCGAGAGCGTCGACCCCGAGGCCCGCGACGCGGCGAGCGGCATGGGCATGACCGGTAGCCAGGTGCTGTGGCAGGTCGAGCTGCCCTGTGCCCTGCCGCTCTTCCTCTCGGGCCTGCGCAGCGCGACGCTCCAGGTCATCGCCACGGCGACGGTCGCCGCGTCCGTCAGCCTCGGCGGCCTCGGTCGCTACCTCATCGACGGGCTCGCCTCGCGCGACTACACGCAGATGGTCGCCGGCTCGGTCCTCGTCGCCCTGCTCGCCCTCGTCGCCGACGGTGTCCTCGCACTCCTCGAGAGGTATGCCGTGTCGCCGGGAATCAGCGGGCGTGCCAGCCGTGTTGCTCGGACACGCGCCACGAGTCGCGCCACGGCCGACTCGACTCTCAGTGTTGGACCGGCCGGGGCGACCGCCCTCGCCGGTACCTCTTCGGAAAGGGACCGAACATGACACGCACGCGCATCCTCGGCGTCGGCCTGCTGCTCGCGGCCGTCGTCCCGCTGGCGGCCTGTGGGAGCAGCACCAACCCGCTCACCCCGGCCACCAGCGCCGCCTCCGAGTCGTCGACGGGCGGTGCGTCGTCGACGTCCGTGACCGTGGGCTCGGCCGACTTCCCCGAGGCTGCACTCCTCGGTGAGGTCTACGCCCAGGCTCTGGAGGCGAAGGGGATCACCGTCAAGCGGCAGTTCAACATCGGCAGCCGCGAGACCTACCTCAAGGCCATCACCGGCGGCGAGATCGACGTCATCGCCGAGTACACCGGATCGCTGCTCAACTACCTCGACAAGTCGGCGAGCGTCAGCAAGCCCGACGAGGTCTACGCGGCCCTGCAGAAGGCCGTCCCGCAGGGGCTCACCGTCCTCGACAAGTCGGCCGCCGAGGACAAGAACTCTCTGGCCGTGACGAAGGAGACCGCGACGGCCTGGTCGCTCAAGGCGATCCCCGACCTCGCGGCTCACCAGTCCGAGCTGACCATCGCCGCGCCGCCCGAGTTCAAGACGCGTCAGCAGGGCCTCGTCGGCCTCAAGTCCGTCTACAACATCACGCCCGCCGAGTTCCGGCCGCTCCAGAGCCAGGCGACCGTCGACGCGCTGAAGAACGGCCAGGTCAAGGCCGCCAACATCTTCAGCACCGACCCGTCGATCGCCGCCAACGGGTTCGTCGTCCTCGAGGACCCGAAGAGCCTCTTCGGCTCCGACAACGTCGTGCCGCTCGTCCGCCAGGAGAAGGCCGACAGCGTCAAGGCCGCCCTCAACGCCGTCTCGGCCAAGCTCGACACCCCGGCGCTCGCCGACATGGTCAAGCAGGTCGTCGTCGACAAGAAGGACGCCAACGTCGTTGCCAAGGCCTGGCTCACCTCGGCCGGTCTGCTCTGACCTGACCTGACCGTCCGCCGCAGGCCCCCGCCCTCGACAGGCGAGGGCCTGCGGCGCGTCCGAGTCCGGTCGGGCCGGGAATGCCCGCCACGTGAAAACGGTTCTCACCTTCGGCGGATCGCCCGCCTCATCCCGAAGGAGACCCATGGCCAAGCACACCGACCTGCGCCCCATCGTCACCCTGCGCTCGACGGCCGGCACGGGCTACACGTACGTGACCCGCAAGAACCGTCGCACGCACCCGGACCGTCTCGTCCTGCGCAAGTTCGACCCGGTCGCCCGCGTCCACACCGACTTCCGCGAGACCCGCTGACGCGCCGGTCCCGGACCCGAGGTCGCCACTCGCGACGGATGCCGCTGAGCCCCGCTCAGCGGCATCCGTGCGTCTAGGCTCGGAGCTAGCCCTCGAGCCATCGAGATCGCGAAGGAGCGACATGTCGATCGAGCACCACATCGTCGGGTCCGGCCCGCGGACCATCTTCCTCACCCACGGCTGGTTCGGCTCGTCCGACGGCTGGGGCCCCTTCGTCGACTACCTCGACCCCGATGCGTTCCGGTGGGTGTTCACCGACGTGCGGGGCTACGGCGCGCGGATGGGTGAGGAGGGCGACCAGTCCCTCGGCGAGACCGCTCGCGACCTGCTCGCCCTCGCAGACGAGCTCGGCGTCGACCGCTTCACCATCGTCGGGCACTCCATGGGTGGGTCGGCGGCGCAGAAGGTCCTCGCGCTCGCGCCCGACCGGGTCGAGGCGATCGTCGCGATCACCCCGGTCGGCTCGATGCCGACGCCGTTCGACGACGAGGGCCGCGCCCTGTTCTGGGGCGCGCCGGAGCACCGCGACAACCGCATCGGCATCATCGACCTGCTGACCGGCCACCGCGACACACCGCGGTTCCTCAGCACGATCGCCGACTGGTCGCTCGCGCACTCGACGGTCGCGGCCTACGCCGGCGCGCTCGAGGCCTGGGCCAACCCCGACTTCGCCGACGACGTCCGAGGCCAGCAGCTGCCCGTCCTCGTCGCGGTCGGCGAGCACGACCCGGCGCTCGGCGCGGAGACCGTGAAGGAGACGTGGCTCCCGCTCTTCCCCAACGCGCGGCTCGAGGTCATCCCCAATGCCGGGCACTGGCCGATGTTCGAGACCCCGGTCAACCTGGCCACGACCGTCGACGCGTTCCTCAGGGGCCTTCCCGAGCCTGACTGAGACGCGAAGGCCCCGTGACGCCGGGACCTAGCCCAGCGGCATACGGGCGCGGTCCGTGGAGGTCAGGAGCGCGCGGGGGACCGCCGGGGCCGTAGCGGGGGTTGCCGTCTCGTCCGCGGCAGCGGACGACTCTGCGAGCAGGCGTGTCGTGTCGATCCCGTCACGCAGCAGCTGGACGAGGCGCTCCTCGTTGTCGAGGACGCACGCCCGGGCGATGCCGTCGATGGCGAGCGCGACGAGCGTCGAGGCGGCGGCGGGGCGGAGCGGGGTGAGCCGCCCGCCGGCACGGTCCATGAACCGTCGAGCCCAGGCCTCGGCGACCGGCGCCGACGAAAGGGCGAGCCGGGACGCGGCGCTGACGGAGTCGACCGTCCGGCCGGCCTGGACCGCGAGCACCCGCTCGGCGCTGAGGATCGCGAGCGCCATGATGTTCTGGCGTTCGGCGGCGGCGACCGGGAGGGCGGCCCGGGCGGCGAGGATCACGAGCGAGACCGGCACACGGTCGTCGGTGGGGTTGAGCCCCACGACCTCGGGGATCATCGGCGCTAGCTGCTGGCGGGTCCCCTCGTCGAGGGAGTCGTTGATGCAGCGCGCCATCGAGGCGAGCACGGGGTGGGTGCAGGTGGGATGGTCGCTCCACTTCTCGCCCGCCAGGTAGGAGGCCATCTCCATGAAGCAGGCGCCCTTGCGGGGGTTGCGGTGACGACCCCGGGAAAGGATGGGGACACCGTCGGGCACGTAGGTGGCTCGTCGCAGCATGGCTGACTCCTCAGGTCTCGGGTCTCGGACACGCACGGCCTTCGTCCAGCATGCGCCCACTTCGCCACATTGACCAGAGGTTTCGACAGGTCCCACCGGCTCGCGCATGGAAAGGTGGGCGCAACAGCGCCGTCACGAGGGGGTCCCCATGCCTGAGCAGCTGGTCATCGAGCGCACGTATGCCGCTTCGCCCGATCGCGTCTGGGACGCGTGGACCCGCTCCGACGAGGTCGAGCGCTGGTACTGCCCCAACCCGACCGCCCCGACGTCGGCCTCGCTCGACGTCCGCCCCGGGGGCGAGCACCGCGTCGACATGGGTCCCTACCGTCTCACCGGGCGCTATTCCGCGGTCGAGCCCGGGCGCCGCCTCGCCCACACGTGGTCGTTCGACGGCGGTGACGAGACGGCGGTCGACGTCCGCTTCGAGCCCGCCGGGACCGGGACCCTCGTCACCCTGACGCACGAGGGCTTCGCCGCCGACGACGACCGTGTCGGCATCCGTCAGGGCTGGGAGCTCAGCCTGCTGCGCCTCGCCGCCCTCCTCCAGGCCGAGGAGACCGCCGCGACGGCCTGACGCCGTCAGACCGGGGGGAGGACCCGCCCTGTCCAAAACGGGATCCGCCACGCACAATCGGTTCATGCCGCCCGAGCCGACGACGACCGGGATCCGGGCCCACGTCGCCGACTCGTGGGTCCGCTCCGCCGCGGCCGGTGTGCGCGCCGACACCGTCGACGCCCCCATCACGCTGCCCGAGGACGCCCTGCGCGACCACCGCGCGGCCCACCCGCTCGCTAGCGTCTTCCCGCTCCTTGACGACGTCCTCGGACAGGCGGCGCGCGACTGCGACGCGATCATGGCCGTGTCCGACGCCGCGGGGCAGCTGCTCTGGGTGTGCGGCACGCCGAGCGTCCTGCGCCGGGCCGAGTCCATCGGCTTCGTCGAGGGGAGCAACTGGGACGAGCGCCTCGCCGGCACCAACGCGCCCGGGATGGCGTTGCGCCTCGACCGGTCGGTCAACGTCGTCGGCGCCGAGCACTTCCGCCGGTCGGTCCAGCGATGGAGCTGCGCAGCGACGCCGATCCACGACCCGACGGACCAGTCCCTCCTCGGGGTCCTCGACATCACGGGGGGCGACGACATCGTCGTCCCGCAGACGACGGCGATGGTCCGGGCCGCCGCCCGGATGGCTGAGGCGGAGCTCGCCCGCGAGCTGCTCGTGCGCGGCCGCGCGCCGGTCCCGCACCAGAACGGCCGGGGTGTCTCGGTCCTCGTCGAGGCCCTCGGCCGCAACGACGCCCTCCTCACGGTCGACGACGGGCGCAGCCACCGAGAGACGCTGCGCCTCAGCCCGCGGCACAGCGAGATCCTCCTGCTGCTCGCGTCCGCCGCCCGCGGCCTGTCCGGCGACGAGCTCAACGTCCTGCTCTACGAGGAGGACAGCAGCGGCTCGACCCTGCGCGTCGAGCTGGGGCGGCTGCGCCACCTGCTCGGCGACGACCTGCTCGCGTCCCGCCCCTACCGCCTCGTCGCCGAGCTCGCCGGCGACTGGCTCGGGGTCGAGGCCCAGCTCGCAGCCGGCGACATCGCCGGGGCCATGCGGGCCTACCGCGGGCCCCTTCTCCCGCGCTCGGTCGCGCCCGGCGTCGTGCGCCTGCGCGAGAGCATCGAGAGCGACCTGCGCCAGGCGCTGCTGCGCAGCGGCCGGCCCGACCTCATGTCGGCCTGGACCCGCTCGGCCTCCGGCGCCGACGACTACGAGATGTGGCAGGCCCAAGCGGCGGCGCTCGGCCCCGGCTCGCCCCTCATGCCACTCGTGCACAACCAGATCCTCCGCCTCGACCGCGAGCTCGGCGCTCCCTGAGGGCCGCCCTGCCGGCCGGTCGTATGCCGCCGGGCCGGGCACCCGGGGAGCGTGGGCTCGCGACCCGGCTGAGCGGCATACGGGCTCGGCGTGGGCCGCCCGGCCGCGGACGCAACGTCGATGCAACGTTGCGCTGCCTACGGTCCTCCCAGTCCCCCGAACGTGGGGCCCACCGACGATGTTGGGAGTACCACCATGACCGTCTACGCGCCCCCCGGGGCACCCGACTCGCTCGTCTCCGTCGAGCACCGCTACGGCCACTTCATCGGTGGCAACTGGGTCGACCCCAAGAAGGGGCGCTGGTTCGAGAACATCTCGCCCGTCACGGGCAAGCCGTTCTGCGAGATCGCCCGCGGCACCGAGGAGGACATCGACGCCGCCCTCGACGCCGCGCACGCCGCCGCACCCGCCTGGGGCCGCACCCCGCTCGGCGAGCGCTCGCTCATCCTCAACCGCATCGCCGACCGCCTGGAGGCGAACCTCGAGGCGCTCGCCGTCGCCGAGTCGTGGGAGAACGGCAAGGCGGTCCGCGAGACCCTCGCCGCAGACCTCCCGCTCGCCGTCGACCACTTCCGCTACTTCGCGGGTGTCCTTCGGGGACAGGAGGGTTCGAGCAGCGAGATCGACGAGAACACCGTTGCCTACCACTTCCACGAGCCGCTCGGCGTCGTCGGGCAGATCATCCCCTGGAACTTCCCGATCCTCATGGCCGTCTGGAAGCTCGCCCCGGCGCTCGCGGCCGGCAACGCCGTCGTCCTCAAGCCCGCGGAGCAGACGCCGTGGTCGATCCTCAAGGTCATGGAGCTCATCGGCGACCTCCTGCCGCCCGGCGTCGTCAACGTCGTCAACGGGTTCGGCGTCGAGGCCGGCAAACCGCTCGCGAGCAGCCCCCGCATCGCGAAGATCGCCTTCACCGGCGAGACGACGACCGGCCGCCTGATCATGCAGTACGCCTCGCAGAACATCATCCCCGTGACCCTCGAGCTCGGCGGCAAGTCGCCGAACGTCTTCTTCGAGGACGTCGCGCAGGAGCGGGACGCCTTTTACGACAAGGCCCTCGAGGGCTTCACGATGTTCGCGCTCAACCAGGGCGAGGTCTGCACGTGCCCGTCGCGTGCCCTCGTGCAGTCCTCGATCTACGCCGACTTCGTGCCCGACGCCGTCGCGCGCGTCGAGAAGATCGTCCAGGGAAACCCGCTCGACACCGCGACGACGATGGGCGCGCAGGCCTCCAACGACCAGCTCGAGAAGATCCTGTCCTACATCGACATCGGCAGGCAGGAGGGCGCGAAGGTCCTCACGGGTGGCGAGCGCAACGTCCTCGACGGAGACCTCGCAGGTGGGTACTACGTCACCCCGACGATCTTCGAGGGCGACAACTCGATGCGGATCTTCCAGGAGGAGATCTTCGGGCCTGTCGTGTCGCTGACGAGCTTCTCCGACGAGGCGCAGGCGCTGTCGATCGCCAACGACACGCTCTACGGTCTGGGCGCCGGTGTGTGGACGCGTGACGGCTCCCGCGCCTACCGGATGGGTCGTGGTATCAAGGCCGGTCGCGTGTGGACGAACTGCTACCACCAGTACCCGGCCCACGCCGCCTTCGGTGGCTACAAGCAGTCGGGCATCGGCCGCGAGAACCACAAGATGATGCTCGACCACTACCAGCAGACGAAGAACCTCCTCGTCTCCTACTCGCCCGACGCCCTCGGGTTCTTCTGACCGGGACGTGACCTGTGGGCGACATGTCCTCCCAGACGGGCGAACCCGGCACCCATCCCGCTTCCCTTGGCCGGGTGACCCTGACCGGTGAGGCGGCGGACCTGCTCCGCCGCCTCACCGGCACCCACGGGCCGCTCATGTTCCACCAGTCCGGCGGCTGCTGCGACGGCAGCTCGCCCATGTGCTTCCCGGCCGGTGAGTTCCTGACGAGCGAGGCCGACATCCACCTCGGCGACCTCCGCGTGGACGGGCTCGAGGCGCCGATCCCCTTCTGGATGTCGGTGTCGCAGTACGCCTATTGGAAGCACACGCACCTGACCGTCGATGTCGTCGCCGGCCGGGGGAGCGGGTTCTCCGTGGAGGCACCCGAGGGAGTGCGGTTCCTGATCCGCTCGCGGCTGCTCACCGACGATGAGCTCGAGGCGTTCGGCATCGAGCGTCCGGTCGTTGCTGTCCTCCCGCCGTCCTGACCCGGGCGTGGAGGGTTGAGGCCCTCATGGGGGCTGCAACCCTCCACGCTCTGCGTTCCGGGCCTACTCTGACGCAATACGTTCAGGACTAGGGGGATCGCACGATGGCCACACGTCGTTCAGCAGTCGGGGTCGCGGTCGTCGCCGCTGCGGCGCTCGCAGGGATGTCGGTCCCTGCCCAGGGCGCGCCGACCGGGTTCACGAGCACGGCGACCGGCACGGTGTTCATGCCCAACCCCGTCCAGGAGCTCGGCATCGAGTCCCTGACGGACCAGAAGGACGCCGACTACCCGGCCCTCGCCCCGGCCTACCACCGGGAGACCCTCACCGACCTCGACGGGTCGGGCACGCTGACCGGGGCCTATGCCGCGGTGAAGAGCTCGACGGGGCAGGCGGCGACGTCGGTCAACGGGGTCTTCCCCGACTGGCACCGCAACAGCGACCAGTTCGAGCAGGTCATGGGCTACTTCTGGGTGACGACGGCCCAGGCCTACCTCCAGCACCTCGGCTTCGGGTCGACGCTCCGACCCGTCAACCAGCGCCAGATCAAGGTGCGGATCGACCAGTACGGCGGCGACAACTCGTTCTTCCGCGACAACAAGGCCGACATCACCCTCGGCAAGGGCGGTGTCGACGACGCGGAGGATGCCGAGGTCATCGTCCACGAGTACGGCCACTCGGTGCAGGACGGGCAGGTCCCCGGCTTCGGGACCAACCTCGAGTCGGGGGCGATCGGGGAAGGCTTCGGTGACTACCTCGCTGTGGTCGTGACGAGCTGGGCGGCTGGTGCGCCGACCCTCACCCCCGAGGCCTGCGTCGCCGACTGGGACTCGGTCTCGTACACCTCGACGGTGCCGCACTGCCTGCGCCGGCTCGACGGGACGAAGGTCTACCCGACCGACCTCAAGGGCGAGGTCCACGCTGACGGCGAGATCTGGTCGCGGGCCCTGTGGGACATCCGCGGCGCCCTCGGTGACGTCAAGGGCACGACGACGATCGTCGAGGCCCAGTTCGCCTTCGCCAAGGACACCTCCCTCCACGACGCGGCGCTCGCGACCGTGGCTGCGGCCCAGCGTCTCTACGGGACCTCGGCAGCCAAGCAGGTGACGAAGGCCTTCGCCGCCCGCGGCATCCTCTGACCCTCCCAACCGCGTGCGATGACGCCAGTGAGGCCGGCTCCTGCAGGAGCCGGCCTCACTGGTGGATGTCGGCAGGTCAGCCGATGAGCTGCAGCGTCACGGGACGAAGCTGCTCACGCGGGTCGACCAGTTGCCGAGGGCCGTGCGGAGGCCCGGTCCGTGGTCGGGCCCGGCACACGTGCCGAGCAGGTTGTCGCCGGTGCCACCCGCGAAGAACGGGCCACCCCAGGTGGTGTAGTCGCATGCGCCGGAGATGTACTCGCTCGCGACCCAGACCTTGCTCCCGTCGACGGCTGCCGCGCCGTAGTCACCCCATCGGGGGCGCGGCGCGCTGTTCAGCTGGGCCCGATAGCCCGTGAAGCCGTCGTCGGTGGCCATCCCGTCGCCACCGGGCACGACGTTCCAGTCCCCGACCCCGTAGACCGCGTCGATCGGGGCGTAGGCAGCGCTGGGGTAGGTGGCGTCGCCGGTCGCCGTGAACGCCATGACGCCGCGTCCGCTGGCCGTCACGCCGATGGCCGGGTAGGTGAAGTCCATACCCGTGGCGCCGAGGTAGCCCTGCATCGCCATCTTCGGAGCGAGCGTCGCGCCGCCCGGCTTGACGACGTACCACCCGATGCCGGCCCGGTTGGAGCCGCCGACGGTGACGGCGGTGTCGAGCGCACCCCACAGCTTGCCGTTGGCGTACGTCACCTGCTGCATGCGGGTGTCGTTCGAGTCGGGGGCCGAGACGACCTCGTTGTGCGGCGGCGGCCCGACGAGGAGCCTCCAGCAGCCGGTCTGGCCAGTGAAGAGCAACGTCGTCGTGTCGTTGATGCAGTGGCCCTGCGGTGTGCCGGTCCCAGGCGCGGTCCCCGAGCCCGGCTGCTGCTGCTTCGGCGGCAGCGCGTACTGGTTGGCGTCGATGATCCGGTTGGCGAGGTGCACGTCGGCGCTCCCGCTGGCGAGCGAGGCGGTGTTCGTCAGGGACCACACAACGAGCTGGTTCGACTCGTAGGTGCCGCCGCTCCCAGTGATGGGATGCGTGGCCTCATCGGCAGCGTTGGAGCTGAGGAAGTACTCCGTGCCGTTGCTCGCGAGGTTGAACGAGCCCGTCCCGGGCGACTGGGCGGGCCACACCGTGAACCCGGGCTGCGTGCTGCCGGCTTGACTGGGCGCGTTGACCGTGCCGAACGTGTCGATGTGCTGCATCGTCACGTTCGCGGCCCCGGCTGCGAGCTGCGCCTTCGAGAGGGCATAGATCTGAGCGCCGTCGAAGCCGTTGCTCTGCCACGGGTAGGCGTTGGTCGTCAGGTAGATGCCGTTGGCGTCGGCGCCGATGTGCGGGTAGTCACCAAGGCAGGGGCACGGGTTGACGCCGCCGGCGTTCGTGCCGTCGTTCGTCACGTCGATCTTGTAGATGTTCCACAGGCCGGTCGGGTCGGAGGTCTTGCTCACGGCCAGGTCGAGGTGGTTCGTGAAGACGTAGCCGGTCCCGGAGGAGTTGGGATCGATCGTCAGGACGACCATGAAGAACCGCTGGGTCGCGGCGTCGTAGATGCACGTCGGGTCGGTCAGCTCAGGCCCGCGGACGCCGGTGGTCCGGATGATGGCCGGGGGGTACCCGTAGAACGAGTTGAGGTCGACGGCGTGGTTCACGTTGCGGGGGAAACCGCTGACGATGTTGGTGGCCGTGTTGTCAGGCAGGACGGACTGCCCGCCCGTGTTGTAGACGTTGACGACGTCGTTGACCGCCTCCATGACGTAGCCTCCGCCGACGCACATGGCCTGGTCCGGGGGCTCCACGGTGAACTGGTTGCCCCGACGGGCGTAGCGCTGCTGGTAGAGGTTGAGGCCCTCGAACCCGTTCGAGAAGGTCGGGTTCGACTTGGCCTTCTTGCCGCTGTTGACGGAGACGCCCTTGCCGGGCGCGTGCCCCAGCGAGAGCGTCCGGTCGGTGATCGTCCCCGTGAAGGCGTCGGGGGTCCCGTTCTCCTCCTCCTGGGCGGGGAACTCGGGTCCCTGGTCACCAGTCGGGCTGTCGCCCGTGACGATGGAGGAGGTGCCGGCGAGGCCGATCGACTGCGATGCCGCCTGGGCCGGCAGGCTGGGTATGGCGAGCGCGGCCACGACGACGGCTGGGGCCGTCACGGCAGCGAGGCGCACGAGACGCGTGCGGTGCAGCGTCATGGGCTTGTCCTTTCGAGGTTGGCCAGCCCACGGGTGCACCCAGGATCGGCGTCACCCGGGCTGGCACGCCAGACCGGAATGGGGCCGACCGACCTCGGTGTATCGGCGTCGCCGGGGAGCCGGGTCGTCCTCAGTCGCCCACTCTTCCATCACACGGACGCTCCCGCAGGAAAAACCCGTGACGCCAGTCACGTCCGCGGAAGGTCGTGCGCCGCGCTGCGGGCTCGGCGGCATACGGCGAAGGCCCCCACCTCGGGGGTGGGAGCCTTCGCGCGAGACGTATGCCGCCGGGCCGGGTCAGGCGGTCGGCGCGGGCTCCGGCTCGGGCGCGGTCGTGACCTCCGTCGAGCCGCCCTCGTTGCCGCGGCGGACTGCGGCGAGGAGCATCTGTGCGACGTCGACGACCTCGACGTCCTCGGACGCGGCACCCTCGTGGATCTTCGCGTTGAGCCCGTCGGAGAGCATGACCTTGCAGAAGGGACAGCCGACGGCGATCCGGTCGGCGCCGGTCGCGAGGGCCTCCTCGGTGCGGTTCGTGTTGATCCGCGTGCCGAGCTTCTCCTCCATCCACATCCGCGCGCCGCCGGCGCCGCAGCAGAAGGACTTCTCCTTGCTCCGCTCCATCTCGGCGTACTCGACGCCCGGCAGCACGGCGAGCAGCTCGCGCGGCGGGGCATAGACCTGGTTGTGGCGGCCGAGGTAGCAGGGGTCGTGGTAGGTCACCTTCGTGCCGGTCGACGCGGCACCGGCGAGGTCGGCCTCGCCGGGGCGGGCGACCGGGGTCAGGCGCTTCTCGCGGACGAGGCGGTTGAGCAGCTGCGTGTGGTGGAGGACCTCGTACTGCCCGCCGACCTGCGGGTACTCGTTCTTGATCGTGTTGAAGCAGTGCGCGCAGGTGACGACGATCTTCGTCGCGCCGACCTCGTTGAGGACCTCGACGTTCTGCTGGGCGAGCATCTGGAAGAGGAACTCGTTGCCGGCGCGGCGGGCCGAGTCGCCCGTGCAGGCCTCGCCGTCGCCGAGGACGGCGAAGGAGACGCCGGCCGTGTGGAGCAGCTCGGCGACGGCCCGGGTCGTCTTCTTGGCCCGGTCCTCGAAGGCGCCGGCGCACCCGACCCAGAAGAGGTAGTCGACCTCGGACAGGTCCTCGACGTCCTGCCCGACCTGCTTGACCTCGAAGGGGAGGTCCTTGGCCCAGTCCATGCGCAGGCGCGGCGCGAGGCCCCAGGGGTTGGCGTTCTTCTCGAGGTTCTTGAAGAGCCCGTTGAGCTCGGCCGGGAAGGCGGACTCGATGAGGTTCTTGTAGCGGCGCATGTCGACGATCGCGTCGACGTGCTCGATGTCGACGGGGCACTGCTCGACGCAGGCGCCGCACGTCGTGCACGACCAGAGCACGTCCTCGTCGATGACGGCGTCGGGGCCGTGCGGGTTGTAGGCGCTGAGGGGGTTGGTGATGTCGTAGCCCGTCTCCCCGACGAGCTGCTCGACCGCGGCGGCCGCCTTCGTCGCGTCGGTGAGCCCGTCACCGGAGGCGCGGAGCTCCTCGGTCGCGAGCAGCCACGGCGCCTTGGCGTGCGCGTGGTCGCGCAGCGTCATGACGAGAAGCTTGGGGGAGAGCGGCTTGTCGGTGTTCCAGGCGGGGCACTGGCTCTGGCAGCGGCCGCACTCGGTGCACGTGGTGAAGTCGAGCAGGCCCTTCCACGTGAAGTCCTCGACCTTGCCGACGCCGAGGGCGGCGTCCTCGTCGAGCTCGTCGATGTTCTCGAAGTCGACCGGCTGGCCGGCGATCGTGATCGGCTGGAGCTCGGCGAGCGACGTGCGGCCGTCGGCGTGACGCTTGAAGAAGATGTTGAAGAAGGCGAGGAACCGGTGCCAGGCGACGCCCATCGTCGGCTGCAGCGCGATGGTGATCATCCACGCGAAGCTGATGAGGATCTTGACCGCCGCGATGATGACGATGAGGTTCTCGATCGTGCTGACGGACAGGTCGAGGAAGAAGTTGCCGATCCACCCGGTGAGCGGGAAGTGCAGGGCGGTGTCCTGGCCGGTGCCGAGCTTGCGGGCGAGGGTCCACTCGAGCGCCCGGAGCAGGCCGATGCAGATGGTGACGCCGAGGATGGTCAGCTCGACGTAGTAGGCCTGCCAGAACGTCGACCCGTAGAACCGGCTGCGGCGGCCGTGCTCACCCCGAGCCGACCGCGGGTGGTTGACCTGCCGGATCACCATGAGCACGAGGATCCCGATGAAGCCGGCGAAGGCGAAGAAGTCGGTGATCCACTCGTAGAGGAAGAAGTGCCCGATGAGCGGGAGCGCGAACTCGGGGTCGAAGAGCTGTCCGAACGCGTTGAGCAGCGTGAAGAAGAGGACCCCGAAGCTCACCATCGTGAACCAGTGCGCGGCGGCGACGACGGGCAGGCGCGACATCCTGGTGTGCCCGAGGAACTCGCGGAAGAGCGTCCGGGTGCGGGCGCCCTTGTCGGCCCCGCGGTCCTCCGGCTGCCCGAGGTGGAACGTCGCGACGAACCGGTTGATCGTCTTGATCAGCAGGGCGACGGCGACGGCGGTCACCGCGAGGCAGACGACCGCGGCCACGATCTGGAGGGCACTCATGCGGGGGAGTCTACGCAGGGGCAAGCAAGCGCTTAGTCCATTGTGACCCCGGTCCCGTTGTGACGTGAGTCGCGATCTCGCGACCGTCTGTGCGTATGCCGTGGGGCCGGGTCCGGGCGGCCCTTTGCCGCCCACCTTCTGGGCAGTACTTGGCAGCAGATAACGCAATGTTGGAATATACATAAGGAGGGTCCGGTTGTCGCCGATGGCCGGCCCCCTGCCCGGGTGCGGTCGGACCGCATCACCGACCCATCGCCGAGACCAACGTCCAACCGCAACGCACCGCCCAAGGGGGCCAACGACATGCCGATCTACGACGACGTGACCAAGCTCATCGGCAACACGCCGCTCGTCCGACTCAACCGGGTCACCGACGGAGCCGAGGCGATCGTCGCCGCCAAGCTCGAGTTCTACAACCCGGCGAACTCGGTGAAGGATCGCATCGGCGTCGCGATCGTCGACGCGGCCGAGGCGAGCGGAGAGCTGAAGCCGGGTGGCACGATCGTCGAGGCGACCTCCGGCAACACCGGCATCGCGCTCGCCATGGTCGGCGCGGCCCGCGGCTACACCGTCGTGCTGACGATGCCCGAGTCGATGAGCAAGGAGCGCCGCGCCCTCCTGCGCGCCTTCGGCGCCGAGCTCGTCCTCACCGACCCGGCCACCGGCATGAAGGGCGCCGTCCAGAAGGCCGAGGAGATCGCCGCCGAGCGCGGTGGCGTCCTCGCCCGCCAGTTCGCCAACGAGGCCAACCCGGAGATCCACCGCAAGACGACGGCTGAGGAGATCTGGAAGGACACCGACGGCGAGGTCGACATCGTCGTTGCCGGTATCGGCACCGGCGGCACGATCACCGGCGTCGGGCAGGTGCTCAAGGCGCGCAAGCCGAGCGTCCAGATCGTCGCCGTCGAGCCGGAGGAGTCCCCGATCCTCAACGGCGGCCAGCCCGGCCCGCACAAGATCCAGGGCATCGGCGCCAACTTCGTCCCGGAGATCCTCGACACCGAGATCTACGACGAGGTCATCGACGTCAACGCCGAGACCGCGGTCACCTACGCCCGCCGTGCCGCCACCGAGGAGGGCCTCCTCGTCGGCATCAGCTCCGGCGCCGCGATCGCTGCCGCCGCCCAGGTCGCTGCCCGCCCCGAGAACAAGGGCAAGACGATCGTCGTCATCGTCCCCTCGTTCGGCGAGCGCTACCTCTCCACGATCCTCTTCGAGGGTCTCGTCGACTGACGTCGGCACCACCACCAACTCCCCCGGAGGACCGCATGAGCACCGCAGCACGCACCGAGCCCGCTCGCCGCGCCGAGCCGTCGCTGACGCTCGTCACCGACCGGGCACGCGAGGCGGGCGACGGCCGCGAGCCCGCCCAGCGGCATACCGACGAGTCGTACGCCGGTGTGCTCGGCTTCGTGCGCAAGCTCGCCGACCGCGCGCTCGAGGACCTCGACTCCGCCATCGCGCGGGACCCGGCAGCGAGCTCCCGGGTCGAGGTCCTGCTCACCTCGCCGGGGCTCCACGCGATCTGGGCGCACCGCGGCACGCACGCGCTGTGGTCCCTGCCCGGGGGACGGCTGCCGGCGCGCGTGCTCGCGCAGGTGTCGCGGTTCGCGACGGGCGTCGAGATCCACCCCGGAGCGCAGCTCGGCCGGCGGTTCTTCATCGACCACGGCATGGGTGTCGTCATCGGTGAGACGGCCGAGGTGGGCGACGACGTCATGCTCTACCACGGGGTCACCCTCGGCGGCCGGTCGCTTGCGAAGGTGAAGCGGCACCCGACGGTCGGCAACCGCGTCACGATCGGTGCGGGGGCGCGGGTGCTCGGCCCGGTCCTCATCGGCGACGATGTCCAGGTCGGTGCCAACTCGGTCGTCGTCAAGGACGTGCCTGCCGGTGCGGTCGCCACGGGCATCCCGGCCATGATCCGCTTCCCGAAGCGCGACGCCGCCAACCAGTGGGTCGACCCGGCCATCTACATCTGAACCTCACGCTGCACCGAACGACTCGGGGGACGGCTCCGGACCACGCTCGCACGGGAGTGGTCCAGGGCCGTTTCTTCGTCGTGGTGGGCGTGGCTCCCGAGACAAAGTGGCTGTACGGTATAGACATCCTTCTAGAAAGTCCGCTATAACGTTCATAGGCCGAAGTACGTTATAGCGTCAGCGCATGGCGCGAAGGTGACGGGAGTGCCATGGAGGTTCGCACGGTGTCCGACCTCGGCGGCGCGCTGCGCAGGGCGCGCGTGGATGCAGGCCTCACGCAGGAGGAGCTGGCCGAGCGGGTCGGAGTCGGACGTCAGTGGGTGACCCTGCTGGAGCGGGGCCGCGCCAACCCCAGGTGGGAAAACCTGCGGGTCGCCTTCGACGTACTGGGCGTCACCCTTCATGTGGAGCTCTCCGATTCGGCTCACTCGGCCGGTCGTCCGCCTTCTGGACGGGCCTCCGCGGACGATGCGTCGTTGGCAGGAGCGCGTCCGGAGGACGACGTGCTCGACCTCGATACGTACCTCGCTGAGCACCAGGCGGAGCAGTGAAGCGGCTCGAGGTCTGGATGGGGCGCACCGCCGCCGGAGCGCTTGTTCAGGCCAACGACGGCCGGTTGACCTTCACGTATGACTCCGACTACGCCTCGACCCCCAACCGGACCCCACTGTCTCTTTCCATGCCGCTCACTGTGGAGCGCCACCAAGGTCGCGTCGTGCTGCCGTTCCTCCAGGGACTCCTGCCCGACAATGTCGAGGTGCTGGGCCGCTGGGGTCGACAGTTCGGCGTCTCACCACGAAACCCGTTCGGTCTGCTGGCACACGTCGGCGCGGACTGCGCGGGCGCGATCCAGTTCCTGCCCGAGGGTCGCGAGCCGGACACCGGGGACATCCAGTGGCTGACGGACGACGACGTGGCTGCCCGCCTGCGCCTGCTCCGGCAGAACCCCACTGCCTGGCTGGGGGAGGACGCGCACGGCCACTTCAGCCTCGCAGGCGCCCAGTCGAAGTTTGCCCTGCTCAGGCAGGGCGATCGCTGGGGCGAGCCGACGGGGGCGATCCCGACAACGCACATCCTCAAACCGGCTGGCCCCTTCGAGATGCAGGACCTCAACGAGTACCTCTGCCTTCGGACCGCTGCCGCACTGGGAGTGCTGACGGCGCACTGCGAGTACCGCACGTTTGTCGACGAGGTTGCCTTGGTGGTGCAGCGCTATGACCGGCGGCCCGCGGATGCGCCCGAAGGAGTTCGGCGTATCCATCAGGAAGATTTCTGCCAGGCCCTGGCTGTGCACCCCGATCGCAAGTACCAGTCGCAGGGAGGCCCTGGCCCGGCTGCCATGGTCGAGCTCCTGAGGAGGTCGGTTGCGCCAAGCGTCGCCGACGGTGACATCGTCCGTGTGGTCGAGGCTCTTGCCCTGAACTGGGCGCTGGGCGCGACCGATGGTCACGCCAAGAACCATTCGTTGTTGCTCTCGGGGCGCCAGGTGCGCCTTGCTCCCCTCTATGACATCGCATCCGCCCTGCCCTATGCGACGGCGCCTCCAGGGGCAGGCCGTCGCGGCCGTATGGAGCTGGGCCGGCTGGCTCTGGCCCTGAAGGTGGGCCGTCACTACGCCCTGCGGGACATTGACCGACGCGACTGGGAGATCCTCGCGCAGACGGCCTCTGTGGATCCGGACGTGGTTCGGTCGGTCGTCACGACGGTGCTCGACCAAGTGGTCGACGCGATGGCCGGCGTCGTGACCGCAACGAGTGCCGAAGGTGTGGGAGCCCCCGAACGCGCGTTCGTGTCGAGGCTGCTCGATGCAGTGGGCAAGCATGTGGACCTGTGTCGCAGCGCCATGAGGGGTCACGCGGTCGGATCCTTGCGCCACAGGCCCGAGCGGTGAGTCTGTCCGGGTCTCCCGGCCGAGCCGGCTGTGGCGCTTGTGTGCCCGAGGGGCCGCCGACGCTCGTTTCGGATCCCGGGCTTCGGCGCGGCTAGACTTCGGCGCACCTGGAGGGCTCGCATAGTGGCCTAGTGCGGCGGTCTTGAAAACCGCTATGGGTTTACGCCCATCGTGGGTTCGAATCCCACGCCCTCCGCCAGCCTCCCCGTTCGATGTATCAGCGCGGCCCCGGGCACGCGCGGATACATCGACCCGGGGGTGTGCCTAGCCAGTCCACTCGGCCGGGAGCAGCTCAGAAGAGGGCCTTCGTGAGGGTCAGCCCGGGGTCGTGGGCGAAGACCCAGTAGAAGGCGAGGGCTGCGCCGGCGAGTGCCATGTCCTTGTTGAAGGAGATCATCTCCATCTGCCTGCTCATCGGGTCGGTCTCCTTCCAGAAGCCGTGCATGAGCACCGCCGTCGGGACGAGGAAGACAACGAGGAGGATCGAGCCGAGGTCGCCCCAGAGGCCCAACAGGACGGAGAGGCCGCCGAGCAGGATGAGCACTCCCGAGGCGAAGGTTGCGGGGACCGCGAAGGGCACTCCGCGCGAGGCCGCGTAGCCGCCCATCTCCTTGCTCTTCGTCAGGTGGCCCAAGGCGGACCCCAGGAAGAGGGCCGCGAAGAGGATGCGTCCGATCAGAAGGATGACGTCCATGGTGCCGCTCCTTGGCAGGCCCCGAGGATCGAGGCCTCGCTAGGTCCCATGATCGTCGCCATTTGATGTTCTGTCACCGGCCGACCACCGTCGCGGGTCTGCCACCTCGCACATCCCTGCGCTTCGCTTCTTCGCCCGGGTGGAGTGGTTGGGGTGTTTCCGGCCCGGATCGCTTCGGTGTCTTCGCCCGGGTGGAGTTGTGGCGGTGGGAGCGTCTCGGAGGTGGCGCTCAGCTCGCCGTGACGTCGATGAGCACCTTGCCCACCGTGCCCTGCTGCACCGCGTCGTGCGCCTGAGCCGTCTGTTCGAGAGGGAAACGTGTCAGCGGCAGGCCGTGCTCCTCGCCGACCCGCAGCGCGCCGGCCGCGAGCGCCGCGCTGACCCCCGCGACGGCGGCGGCCTTCTGATATGTGGGTGCCTTCTGTCAAGGAGGGCATGGTGAGGCGCCGCCGGGCTGGCTGCTCGGCGGCGCCTCGTCGTTCCTCGCGGGCCGGGGGCGCGTGTCTGTCGACGGCGCGGTCAGTCTGATATTCGCGGGTTGGCTACCGCAGGGCGGTGGTTCGGCTGGAGCGTTCTCGCGGTCTGAGGTCGAGCGTGGCCGTGGTGGGCTGCTCACAGAAGTCAGGGCGGGTTGGCTCCTCGCGCTGCGACCGGCGGGCGGGGGACGAGTCGGTCGGGTCAGGTCTGCATGACGGCCAGTGACCAGCACCATCCGGCCAGCTCACGAGCGACCGCGGTGGTGGTGATGGTGTGCTTCTTCTTCCGGGTCTCGAGCTGGACCCAGCGGTGGTGCAGGCGCCGGTTGCCGGCGTCGGCCCGGGCCACGACCGGGGCAGGCGCCAGCGCCCACCGGTCAAGGATGGTCTTACCGGGTGAGTATCGCGGCTTGTGGTGCCACGCGGACTCGATCAGGAGTCGGCGTGCGTGACTGTTTCCCGTCTTGGTGACCCCGCCCTGGGAGCGTTTCTCGCCGGTCGAATGCTCACTGGGCACGAGTCCGAGGTAGGAGCCGATCGTGCCTCCGGTGAGGCGGTGCCAGTCGCCGATCTCGACGGCGAGAGAGAACGCGGTGAGGGTGGCGATACCGCGCAGGCACGCGAGGCGTCGGGTGACGTCGGTGTACTCGCTGTCGCCAGCCATTGCGGCGATCGCCGCGTCGAGTCGGTCGCGGCGGGTGGTGGCCAGCTGGACGCTCTCGTAGGCATTCTCGAAGGCTGCGCGGGTGCCGGCCTGTTCGAACCGGACCCGACGTAGCCACGCGTCGTGCACGCTGTTCCACGTCGCACCGCCCGAGTAGACGTGACCGTGGCGCAGGAGCAGCTTGCCGACCCGGTGGCGAGCCCGCATCAGCTCGCCACGCACGTCCTCGCGGGCGCGGACCAGGTCTCGTGCAGACTCCTGGGCCACCGTCGGCACGACGACCGGGACGATCTCTCCCATCCGCAGCAGCCGAGCGAGCAGCACCGCGTCCCGCGAGTCGGTCTTGACCCGGTCGCCGGCCGGCCGGATCAGCTTCGAGGGTGCCGCGACCAGGCAGTCGATCCCCGCTGCGGTCAGCGCCCGGTACAGGCCGTACCCGGTCGGTCCTGCTTCATAGGCGACCGCACCGGCCCTGGCAGCTTCCTCAGCCACGCGATCACGATCTCGGGATCAGGGACCAGCCGCTGCGTGACGAGCTCGCCACTGACCCCGTCGATGGCCGACGCCGCGATCGATCGTGCGTGCACGTCCAGCCCAACACTCGTACGCTCATGAAACACCGGGGCCTCCCACAACTGTCGGATAGGCCGGGCAAGGAGCTTCTTGTCCGGTAACCCACGAACATGTGTGAGTGAGGCCCCGGCCCGCAACCCCTCGAATACGAGGGCGTCACGTCATACCGTCTGAGCGGCGGTGACCGTGTAGGTCAGGATGAACTGGTAGCGGATGTTCTTCGTCATGCTCGGGCGGAACGGGATGGTCAGCGGTTCGCCCGTGTCGGTCGCGTAGAGCGCGACCGTCCCGCTGGGCGCGAGGACGTCCAGGTCGAGTGCGAGGTTGGCGTCCGGGTTCACCTCCACGACGAGGTCGACACCGCGAGGGCTGAGGGCCCTGACGGCGGCGGCGACGTCGTCGGTCCGGTAGTTGACGACGTGCTCTGCTCCGGCCGCGCGGGCCATGGTCCCCTTGCGGTCCCCGCTGACGGTGGTGATGACCGTCGCACCTGCCCACCGGGCCAGCTGGATCGCAGCGTGCCCCACGGCACCGGCGCCCCCGGCGACGAGCACGACGAGACCGGAGAGGGCTCCAGGGGCGAGTCGGTCGGGCGCGTCCTCGTGCGCGGTCAGGGCCCGGTGCGCCGTCAGTGCCGGGATCCCGAGCGAGGCGCCCGTGTCGAAGCTCTCCGCCTCGGGGAGCGGGACCGCCTGGGCGCTGGGCAGCACGAGGTACTCCTGCGCCGTGCCGTCCGTGCGCTGCCACGCGGCATCCCAGAGCCAGACCCGGTCGCCCGGAACCACGCCGGACACGTCCGGGCCGACCGCGTCGACCACTCCGGCCCCGTCCTGGTTCGGCACGAGTGGATGCGGAAGCTGCTCGCCACCCGAGCCACCCTGACGGGACTTCCAGTCCGTGGGATTGACTCCCGACACGACCACACGCACCCGGACCTCGCCCGGTCCCGGCGTCGGCAGGGGCTTGTCATCGATCAGCCCGAGAACCGAGCTCGGGCCCGTCGTGGTGTAGGTGATGGCTCGCACGATGCCCAGTCTGCCGTGACCGCGCGCAGGTCGTCAGGGGCCGCTGCCGCCGGTCACCTTCCACGAGCCGTCGTCCTGCTGCTGGACGGTGAAGAAGACGGTGTGCTTGCCGTCCGGCAGTCCGCCGTCCCAGCCGGTCGCCGTCAGCTGGGTCGAGAAGACGCGCTCGCGGTCGTTCGGCTGTGCGGGCGAGCGGTCCCAGCCGACGTCGCTGACCGCGATCCGGCCGCAGAGCCCGTCGTCCCGGGCGGCGATCCCCCCGGCCTCCATCGTGCGGGCGGCCTCGCAGTCCCCTGCGGACAGGGCCTTGAGATAGAGAGCCATGACCTCACCCGGGCCCGAACCGGACTCCGGAGTCGGCACCACCGGCCCGCCTGCGCAGCCGGCCAGTGAGAGTCCAACGACAGCGAGTCCCGCCGAAGCGCACGCCGTGCCGACCGACCGTCCCCTAGTCGTCACGCCCCTGATCGTCATGCCCCCGTTCGTCATGCGCGATTCCTACCTCACCTGAGGCCGAGCCGCCCGCTCAAGCGGAACAACGGCCCGGCCCTGGGAACCGGCCCGGCGGCATACGCGCTGGACGGTCGTTGCAGGCGCGAAAAAGGGGCCTCCGCCGTCGCGGAGAGCCCCTTTATCACACTCTTGACTCATCCGCCGGTCCAGCCGGGAGCATGGCCGGACCTGCGGATGACGTCTTCGACGCGAGCATAACAGTTCGGCAACCATGTCGTGTCAACGGGTTGACCCTCCTGCGACCCCGTGAGATACGAGGGTGTGATCAATCCGACTGCTGGGGATCCTGTCGGTCGCGCCGCCGAGGTCCTCAGTGGTCTCGGCCCGCTCGCCCTCGTCCACACGCCCCCGCTCGTCCTGCGCGGGAAGCGGTTCGACGCTACGGCCCCGGCCGTGATGGCGATCGTCAACCGGACTCGCGACTCCTTCTTCAGCGGCAACCGCCACGCCGACCTCGACTCCGCCAAGGCTGCCCTCGAGAGTGCCCTCGAGCTCGGCGCCGACATCATCGACGTGGGTGGCGTTCGCGCGGGCCAGGAGGGCGAGGCGGTCGACGCCGCGGAGGAGATCCGCCGCGTCGTGCCGTTCCTCGAGTGGGCGCGTGGCGCGCACCCCGGCATCGTCCTCAGCCTCGACACGTGGCGCTCCGAGGTGGCCCGCGAGGCCGCCTCGGCGGGGGTCGACCTCGTCAACGACACCTGGGCCGGCCACGACCGCGACCTGGTCCACGTCGCCGCGGAGATCGGGGCCGGCTACGTCATCTCACATACCGGAGGGCTGCCGCCCCGGACCGACCCGGTCGACGTCACCTACGGTGACGACCCGCTCGATGTCGTGCGCGACGTCGTGACCACCCTCGCCGACGGCGCCGCGCAGGCGTTGCGGGCCGGGATCGCCGCCGAGCGGATCCTCGTCGACCCCACCCTCGACTTCGGCAAGACGACAGCACACTCGCTCGAGGTGCTGCGGCACACCAGCGCCATCGCATCGTTGGGTTTCCCTGTGCTGCAAGCGATGTCACGCAAGGACTTCGTCGGCGAGAGCCTCGACCTGCCCGCCGAGGAACGTCTCGAGGGGTCCCTCGCGGCGACCGCCGTGGCCGCGTGGCTGGGTGCGACGGTCTTCCGCGCGCACGACGTCCGGGCCACGCGCCGGGTCCTCGACATGGTCGCCACGATCCGTGGCGACCGGGCCCCGGTCCTCGCCCTGCGGGGCACCCGGCAGGCACCAGCTGCCGACGCCGGGTGAACGCCTGAATTTGCTTCTCGTTCCACGAGGACGACTCGCGAGTAGCGTGCTAAGTTCGACGCGGTTGCAGTTGCAGTTCCTCGCAGTCGAGTAGGTGCCCGTCATCCACAGGTGGCGGGTTTCTTATCGACATCGACGGGTCCGCCCGACGAGTGGAGTCAAGCGGCAGCCTGGGGCTCACGAGGTGTGCGGTCCCACTGGCTAAGAAGGAAAGAGTTACCGGTATGGCACAGGGAACCGTCAAGTGGTTCAACGCTGAGAAGGGCTTTGGTTTCATCGCCCAGGACGGCGGCGGCCCCGACGTTTTCGTCCACTACTCGGCCATCCAGACGAACGGCTACCGTTCGCTGGACGAGGCGCAGCGCGTCGAGTTCGAGGTCACGCAGGGTCCGAAGGGTCCGCAGGCCGACGCAGTTCGTCCGCTCTGACAGAACGCAACGAGCGACACCCTTAGTCGTTTGTGACGAGGCCCCCCGGCTGATGCCGGGGGGCCTCGTTCGTCCCCAGGGACAGCCAGCCGGGCGTATGCCGCTGGGCCGGCTCTCCGGCATACGGCCGGGTGGCGCTCGTCGATGAGCCCAGGGGTCAGCACTGCTCGTAGCTCTTGTCCGCAGACACCGTCCCCGACGAACGGCTCGGGGTGGGCTTCGGCGACGCGGACGCCGTCGCTCCCGGCGTCGCGCTGGCCGAGGGCGTGGCCGCGGGCGGCTCGATCGCCTTCTGGATCATCGAGCGGATCAGCCGGTAGCTGGGGTTGCCCGGATCGATCCCCTGCTTCGGCGTGAGGGCGACACTCGTGATCGTCGCCTTCTGCACGCGGTCGATGAGCTCGGCGAACGCGCCCAGGTTCTCGGCGGGGATGTCGGTGTAGATGTTCTCCCGCGCGATCCGAGCGAGCTCGGGGTACTTGCCGATCATGGCGGCCGGGTTGACCTGCTTGATGACGGCCTGGACGACGCACCGCTGCCGCGCCTGCCGGTAGAAGTCGTCGTCGGCGGCCCGGGTCCGGGCGTACCACAGCGCGAGGTTGCCGGAGAGGTGTTGGAGGCCGGGGGAGAAGTAGCCCTTCTCGCCGATGACGCCACCGTGCCCGTCGCTGTGACCGCCGATCGGCAGCTTCGTGCCGTAGCCGCTCAGCTTGACGTTGACGTCGACACCGCCCATCGCGTTGATGAGCTGTTCGAAGCCCTTGAGGTCGATGACGACGAGGTGGTCGATCTTCAGCCCGGTGACCTCCTGGATGACGGCCCGGGTCTGCTCGCGTCCCGGCGCGACGCCGCTGAACGACCCCGGGTGGTTGCGCCGGTAGTCGTCGACCTCGGTCCAGATCGCGTTGAGCATGCACGGGTCGTTGGGGTCGACCTGCTGACGGAAGCAGACCGGGCTGCCGTAGACGCCGCTCGGGTAGAGCTTGCGCAGGGGGCTGTCCTTGGGGAGAGGCACGTTCTGGAGGTTGCGCGGCAGCGAGATGAGGGCCGTGTTGCCGGTCTTCGTGTCGATGCTCGCGACGATCATCGAGTCGGTGCGCGTCCCGTCGCGTCCGACTCCAGCGTCCGAGCCGAGGAACAGGATGTTGACGCGCGGGGTCTCGGCCCAGGGATCCTCCCCGGCCACGACCTCTGCCGCTCGTCCCGGTTCGGGAGGCGGGGCGCTGCCGAACACCTCCGTCACGGTGTCCTTGGTGATCAGGGCGTACTCGACACCCTTGTAGGACGTGCCGGCGACGAGGAGCACGAGCACCGTGGTGACGGCTCCGAGCGTCCGGGTCCGCGCCCGGTCGAGCGACGGGGGTCGCGCCTGGACGGCGGTCGCGACGATCGATGCGCACCAGACGAACCCGAGCACCCCGAGGGACACGGGGGCGACCCTGAGCACGTCCTGGTTGGTGAGGAGCGACAGCGCACCCGTGCTGATGCCGCGGGAGTAGACGTACCAGGCGAGCCCGGCGACCGACCCGAGGAAGAGAAGGAGGAGCAGCCACCCGGTCTTGCGGCTGCGCGTTCGCGTGAGGCCGGCACCGGGTATGGCCGTGCCGAGGATGGTGAGCCCGAGCGCACGACGGAAGCCAGCGCGAAGGTCTCTCCGAATGGACCGACGCCCGCCGGAGGACGCCTCGACGGTGGGGCGCCGGTCGTGCGGTCGGCTCATGGGGTCCTTTCCGAGAGCGGGTCATCGGCGGCCCTCAGATTGTCCCCCAGGAAACCCCCGTTCGGGCTGGGTTGATCATGTCCGTTCGCTGACCTCGACCCCGCGGCCGTGAGTGGCGGGGTTTCGTACGCCGGCGAGCCAGACGCTCGTCCCTCAGAGCGACGTCACCACCGCGTCCGGGTGCCATCCGACGCGGACGGCACCCGGCATACGGATTTCAGCACTCGTCGTACGACTTCAGCGTCGATGTCGGCGTCGGCTTCTTGGTCGGCGTCGGCTTTGCCGTAGTGGTCGTGCTGGGGGTCGGCGTCGACGCGGGCGGAGGTGCGATGGCCTTCTGGACCAGCTCGCGAATCAGGTCGAAGTCGGGCTTGACCGAGCTGATGCCCTGCTTGAGCGTGAGTGCGACGCTGGTGATCTTGGCCTTCTGGACGCGCTCGATGAGGGTGGCGAAGGCTCCGAGGTTCTGCACCGGGATGTCGGTGTAGATGTTGTCCTTCGCGATCCGGGCCAGCTCGGGGTACTTGCCGAGCATCGACGCGGGGTTGACCTGCTGGACCACCGCCTGGACGACGCACCGCTGGCGCGCCTGGCGGAAGCCGTCGTCGTCGGCCGCGCGGGTGCGGGCGTACCACAGCGCGAGGTTTCCGGTGAGGTGCTGACGACCCGGCGAGAAGTAGCCCTTCTCGCCGATGACGCCGCCGTGTCCGTCGCTGTGACCGCCGATCGGCAGCTTGGTTCCGTTGCCACTCAGCTTGACGTTGACGTCGACGCCACCCATCGCGTTGATGAGCTGCTCGAAGCCCTTGAGGTCGATGACGACCGTGTGGTCGATCTTGAGGCCGACGATCTCCTGGATGACGTTGCGGGTCTCGTCACGGCCAGGCGCCTCACCGGAGTAGCTCCCGGGGTGGTTCTTGCGGAACTGGTCGACCTCGGTCCAGATCGCATTGAGCATGCACTGGTCAGCAGCGTCGGTCTGCGCGCGGATGCAGGTGGGCCGGCCGTAGACGCCACTCGGGTACAGCTGACGCAGTGGGCTCGACTCCGGGAGGGGGACCCGCTGCAGGTTGCGGGGGAGCGAGATCAGGGTCGTGCGTCCCGACTTCGTGTCGATGCTCGCCACCATCATCGAGTCGGTGCGGGTGCCCTCGCGTCCGACGCCGGCATCCGAACCGAGGAGCAGGATGTTGACGCGCGGGGTCTCCGCCCAGGGGTCGTCTCCGGCGACGACGGTCGCGCCGTGGGTCGAGCCCGTGCCGAACACCTGGTTGACCGTGTCCTTCGTGATGGCGGCATACTCGGCGGCCTTGTACGACGAGCCGGCCACCAAGAAGACCATGACGGTGGTGAAAGCGGCGAGGGTTCGGGTACGTGCTCTGTCCAGGCGGGCCGGCCTGGCCATGACCGCAGTCATGATGATCGACACACACCACAGGACGCCGATGATGACGAATGCCACCGTGGCGAGCTGGAGCAGCGCGGGGCTGCTGAGCAGGGAGAGCGCGCTCGCGGTGAGCCCGTGAGTCATGACGTAGTAGGCGACCCACGCACCGCCGAGGAGGCTGACCAGGAGGAGGAACCAGCCGAGCGCCTTGCTCCGCGTCTGTGTCAGACCTGCACCTGGGAGAACCGTCCCGAGGGCGGTCAGGCCAAGAGCTCGGCGGAACTCTGAGCGGATCTCCTTGCGCAGGGACTCCCGCCCGCCGGGCGTCAGGCGCGCGGCAGTGCGTGGGTTGTACGGCTGGCTCATGGGGTCCTCTCGGGCATGCTGGCTGCGGGCAGCCCGCTCATTGTGCACCGTCAAACCGTGAGACGTCCCATTGGAGGCTGAGGTTGTCCTGCATCACCCCCCACCCCGGTTTGGTCAGCGTCGGTCTGGCCGGTAGCCTGTGTCCGCTCGTGTATCCGGTTCCCGCGCAGGGTCGGTGCGAGCACGGAGGCGTCGCATAGTGGCCTAGTGCGCCCGCCTGCTAAGCGGGTTGGGGATAAAACCCCTCGCGGGTTCAAATCCCGCCGCCTCCGCCAGCACAGACACGTAGGACCCCCGACACGCTTTTCGTCGGGGGTCCTACGTGTCTGTGCTGATCGAGCACGGGGGATTTGGGAGGAGCTGGGGAGCCGCCGAGGAACGAGGCGGCAGCCCAGCGACGGTTCCCGCCGCCTCCGCGTACGCGGGCGCGCTGGATCCGGATCTCCTTCGCCGGGGCGGACTTTGTTGTGGTGCGGGCCGGGAGGCGTCGAACCGCCGCGCGATCGCCGAAGCGGGCTCAGCGGCATACGCCCTGAGGGTCAGGGCGTGCGGCGCCGCTTCTGGGACCACGGCACGGCCACCCACAGGATCAGCGCGAGCAGTGCGAGCCCGCCCCCGACCTGGATCGCCCGCGTGTGCGTCACGAGCACGTCGAGCACGAGGACCACGCCGCCGATGATCGTGATGGCCAGCGTGACCAGGCCCGTCGTCAGGAGCCGGTCGGTGTAACGGACGATGAAGTCCTTCAGGCCCTCCTGGAAGAGGACGCGGTGCAGGGCGACGGGCGCGGTGAAGATGAGGACGGACACGGCCGCGGAGACCAGTGTCGTGAGGTAGATCCCGCGCTGGAAGCCGGTGAGCAGCGTGAACCGCTGCTGGAAGGGGATCGTGAGCAGGAACGCGAAGAGGATCTGGACGCCCGCCTGGGCGATCCGCAGCTCCTGGAGCTGCTCCGTGAAGTTGCGGTCGAGCTTCTGGGCCTCGGTCTCGTTGCGCGTGTAGCGGGGCGCGTCGCTCATCGGCCCATCTTCACATGTCGTATGCCGCTGGGCCGGGCGATCGTGGGAAGGCGACGCCCGCGCACCACCGAAGACCCGGCGGAGACCCGGCGGAGACCCGGCGGGGGCAGACGGAGGGCCCGGCACCCATCGGGTGCCGGGCCCCATCACGTCGCCCGCCACACGCCACCGGACGGCGGCGGGCCGACCTCAGCGCGCGTCGAGACGAGCGGTGAGACCGTCGAGCTCGGCGCGCAGCTCGGCCGGGAGCCGGTCGCCGAACGTGTCGAACCACTCCTCGATGAGGGGCAGCTCCTTGCGCCAGTCGTCGGGGTTGACGGCGAGCGCCTTGGTGACCTGCTCGGGCGTCAGGTCGAGGCCGTCCACGTCGAGCTCACCCGGAGCGGGGACGAACCCGATCGGGGTCTCGACGGCCTCGGCCTCGCCCTCGAGCCGCTCGATGACCCACTTGAGGACGCGGCTGTTGTCGCCGAAGCCCGGCCAGAGGAAGGAGCCGTCCTCCTCGTCGCGGCGGAACCAGTTGACGCCGAAGATCCGGGGGAGCTTGGACGCGTCCCCGCTCTTGCCGATCTCGAGCCAGTGGTTCATGTAGTCGCCGGCGTGGTAGCCGATGAAGGGCAGCATGGCCATCGGGTCGCGGCGGACCACGCCCACGGCGCCGGTCGCGGCGGCGGTCGTCTCCGAGGAGAGCGTCGCGCCGATGAACGTGCCGTGGGTCCAGTCGCGCGACTCGTAGACGAGCGGCACGGTGGTCTTGCGGCGACCACCGAAGAGGATCGCGTCGATCGGCACGCCGTTGGGGCTGTTGTACTCGGGCGCCGCGATCGGGCACTGGGCGATCGGCGTGCAGAAGCGGCTGTTCGGGTGGGCGGCCTTCGTGCCGGCCTCGCCGTCGGCGGGGGTCCAGCTGTTGCCGAGCCAGTCCGTGAGGTGGGCCGGCGGCTCGTCCGTCATGCCCTCCCACCAGATGTCGCCGTCGTCGGTGAGGGCGACGTTGGTGAAGACCGAGTTGCCGAGCTCGACGGTCGCCATCGCGTTCGGGTTCGTCGAGTGACCGGTGCCGGGGGCGACGCCGAAGAGGCCCGCCTCGGGGTTCACGGCGTAGAGGCGGCCGTCCTCACCGAAGCGCATCCAGGCGATGTCGTCGCCGACCATCTCGGCCTTCCAGCCCGGGACGGTGGGGGTGATCATCGCGAGGTTCGTCTTGCCGCAGGCCGAGGGGAACGCTGCCGCGACGTAGTGGACCGAGCCCTTGGGGGAGGTGAGCTTGAGGATGAGCATGTGCTCGGCCATCCAGCCCTCGTCGCGGGCGATCGCCGATGCGATGCGCAGCGCGTAGCACTTCTTGCCGAGGAGGGCGTTGCCGCCGTAGCCCGAGCCGTAGCTCCAGATCGTCCGCTCCTCGGGGAAGTGGACGATGTACTTCGTGTCCGAGCACGGCCACGTGACGTCGGCCTGCCCCTCGGCGAGCGGGGCGCCGACCGAGTGGAGCGCCGGCACGAAGTCGGCGTCGGTCTGCTCGATCGCGCGCAGGACCTTGGTGCCGCAGCGGGCCATGACGAGCATCGAGACGACGACGTAGGCCGAGTCGGTGATCTCGACGCCGAACATCGGCTCCTTCGCGTCGATGTGACCCATGACGAAGGGGATGACGTACATCGTGCGGCCCTGCATGCTGCCGCGGTAGAGGTCCGTCATGATGGCCTTCATCTGCGCCGGGGCCATCCAGTTGTTGGTGGGCCCGGCGTCCTTCTCCTCGACGGAGCAGATGTAGGTGCGGTCCTCGACGCGTGCGACGTCAGTCGGGTCGGAGGCGCAGTAGAAGGAGTTGGGCTTCTTCTCCTCGTTGAGGCGCACGAACGTGCCTGCCTCCACAAGCTGGTCGGTCAGCTCGGTCCACTCCTGGGGGGAGCCGGTGATCCAGCGGATGTCGCGCGGCTGCGTCAGCTCGGCGACCTCGGCGACCCACGCCGACAGGCGCGCATGGGTCGTATGAGTGCTCGGTTCGGACTGGGTCGTAGTCAACGGGGGCCATCCCTTCGCGCGATGCCGGACGGCACCGCGTCGTGCCGGTGGTCGTCCACCGAGCGGGCTGGAGCTCCCCCATTGGAGCGGGATGCATCAGTCCACCTGGTGAACAAATGACGTGATGCCTTCAAGGTACGCCCGGCAAAGTGGGGTATTGACCGCTCGAGGGCCGCCCGCCGGTGAAACGGCTCACACCTCCGAAGGGACGCAAGAACAACGACGGATTCTTGTCGTTTTCTTGCAGAATTTTCAGACCTGAGGCGTATGCCGCTGGGCTGGCCGACGCCGTGACGTGGCCTTCCGCGGGTCGCCTCAGCGGCCTTCGTCCGCTTGCGTGGAACGGTGTCGCGGTGGGCATGGCGTCTCCTCCGATCGAGCCCGTAGTCACCGAGCCGGCCATGGCTGAGCGGGACAGCGGCCAGCGGCTGGATGAGTGGGCGGCGACCGCCCAGAGCGGCCATCGAAGCGGCCCGAGCCCGCGGTGAGCGGGGCCTCGCGGCCTCCGGGGCCCAGCGGCATACGGACGCGGAGGGGTGGGAGTACCGATTTCGTGGTTCGGCGGAGAGTTGCTAAGGTAACTCTTCGTCCGGCCGAGTGCAGGACAAGCACCCGTAGCTCAACGGATAGAGCATCTGACTACGGATCAGAAGGTTTGGGGTTCGAATCCCTACGGGTGCGCTCTGTGTTGAGACAGAGAACATGGCCCTGACCAGCGGAAACGCCGGTCAGGGCCATGTGCTTAGTCCTGGCAGGAGCTCGCGGCCTTCCCGATCTCTCACCGATCTCTCCCGGACTGCCGCCTCAAGGGCTCTTACAGGGCCCCGGCGAGGACCTGGCCCAACGTGGTCGCAGCGGCGTCGAGGCCGTGCTGCGTCCGAGGCACATACGTAGCGAGATGCACAGGAACCGAGTGCCCAAGCAGCGACGCTGCATCGGCAGGTGCCAAGCCAGCCCTGTGCAACATCAAGGTCACCGTGTGCCGGACGGCATGCAAGCGGATGATCGGCACGCCAGCGTCTCGGCAGATTTGGGCGAAGCGATCCGAGTAGGCCTCTGGCCGGACGGGACGACCAACAGCGTCCACAAGCATGGGGCCCGTCTCCTCGTAGGCGGAGCCCACCGCCAGCCGGTCAGCAGCCTGCCGAGCGGAGAGCCGCCCCGAAGGATGGCAACTGAGCCAGGGTGCATGCCCTCAAGCGGAACCGTCCGGTATGAGGCGCGCGATTTGGGCTCACCCGTGGCCGTCCGTCGTCCGTCAACTGCCACTCGGCCAGCTCGAACGGCCACGTTTCCGGCATCAAGGTCAACCGCATCCCAGGATAGGCCCAGGACCTCCGAGCGACGCAGGCCCGCGAGGGTCAGCCGCCAGGCTGCCGCCCATGCGTCCCGGTCGGCAACATTTCTGAACGAGACCAACTCGTTGGGCGACCAGACGGCGAGCTCATGCGATGCCTGCTGAGTCGGCTTTGGAACCTTGACACCTAGCGCGGGGTTCACGGGCATCAACCCCGCCCGGACTCCGTAGCTGAAGACCTGTTTGATCGTCATCACGGTGAAGGATAGAGACCGAGCCGAGAGCGCTCTGCCACGCTGACCACCCTCGATCGCGAGGGAGCGCATCAGCGCCTCGACATCGGGAAGGGTGAGCCCCTGAGCTCGGCGGGTTCCGATCCTCGTGCGCACAGGCTTCAGCACCTGGGCATAGCCCAGTCGGGTGACCTCGCGCACCTCTACCTTGGATCCCAGCCAAGCTGTCGGCAACGCTCGAAAATGAGGCC
>NZ_AWSA01000023.1 GCF_000576595.1 Intrasporangium oryzae NRRL B-24470
TGGCGCAGCACCTCGTGGGCGCTCGCGCGCGCCGCGACGGCCTCCTCGTCGCCGGGCTCGGCGCCGGCGCCGGACCCCTCCTCGAGGGCGGCGCGCCGGACCGGCTGGCTGACCCGCTCCGCCGGTCGTCCCGACCGGTGCGCCTCGCCGGAGAACCAGCTCGTGAAGACCTGGTCGTAGCGCTCGATGTCCGCCGGCGACGAGGTCAGGGTCGCGCGCCCAGACCAGTAGACCGCCTTGCGCTCGCCGAGGCCCGCGACCGCGACGGCCTCGAGGAACGTGCGCTCGCGGTCTGCGGTCACGTGCAGGCCGGCGGCTCGGAGCGCCCGGGCGAAGCCGAGCAGCACGGTGTCGGCGGGGATGCCAGGGGGTGGTGGAGGCTCGGTGCCCCCAGAGGGGCCAGGAACCTCCACGACCGGTCGTTCCTCGGTCATGCGCTGCTCACGCGGTGAGGAGGGTGTCGAGCATCGAGCGCACCCGCTCGGCGTCCTCGCGGTACTTCACGGCGGTGCCGAGGGTCGCTGCGGCGACCTCCGCGTCGAGCCGGCTCGCGCCGATCGCCTCGAGGGCGCGCGCCCAGTCGAGCGTCTCGGCGACACCCGGGGGCTTGATGAGGTCGCCCGACGAGCGCAGGCGCTGGACGAGGGTCACGACCTGCTCGGCCAGGCCGGCACTGACCTCGGGGAGGCGGGTCCGGACGATCTCGAGCTCGCGGGCCAGACCCGGGTGGTCGATCCAGTGATAGAGACAGCGTCGCTTGAGCGCGTCGTGGAGCTCGCGCGTCCGGTTGGAGGTGAGCACGACGAGCGGCGGGGTCGCGGCCACGATCGGCCCGAGCTCCGGGACGGTCACCTGCCACGTCGACAGCACCTCGAGCAGGAACGCCTCGAACTCGTCGTCGGCCCGGTCGATCTCGTCGATGAGCAGGACGCACGGCGCGGACCGGAGGGCATCGAGCACCGGTCTGGCGAGGAGAAAACGCTCGTCGAAGAGCTCCGACTCGAGCGCCCTGACCTCCTGGGGCTCGGCCGACTCGCCGCCCTCGGCACGGGCGAGCGCCTCGACGGTGCGCAGGTGCAGGATCTGGCGGGGGAAGTCCCAGTCGTAGAGCGCCTGCGTCGCGTCGATGCCCTCGTAGCACTGGAGGCGGATGAGCCGGAGGTCGAGCGCTTCGGCGAGAGCCTCGGCGAGCGCCGTCTTGCCGGTGCCGGGCTCACCCTCGAGCAGGATCGGCCGGTCGAGCCGGGTCGCGAGGAAAGTCACCGTCGCGAGGGCGTCGTCGGCGAGGTATCCCGTGCGGGCGAGGGCGGCCGTGACGTCGTCGGCACTGGTGAAGACGTGCTGCATGCCCCGAGCATTGCCGACAACCCACCCGCACGGAAGGGCAACCGCGCCCCGAGCGAGGCGGATCACCCCGACCACCCGACGCTACGACGCCGTCGCTCAGTCGGATCCGGCCGGTGAACCCGGCGGGAGAGCGTTCCCCGGGCCGCGGGGCAGCTCCTGGACCGAGCCGGGGCCGAGCCAGGGCACGTCGGCCTGGGCGCGGACGAACTCGGCGAACCCGGGCATCGTGAACCGGAGCCGCCCGTGCCCCGCGGACTCGACCAGGCCCTTGTCGAGCAGCGAGTGACGGGCCGTGCTCAGCTGTGCCGTGGTCCGGCCGGTCAGGGCCACGAGGTGCCGGGTCTGGGCCACGCCGTCCATGTCGACCACCTGCGCCACCGCGACCATGAGCGCCCGCTCGGCCGGCGTCGCCTTGGCCCACCGGCCGCGGAACATGCCGTTGACGAGGCTCTCGCGGACGTCGGCGACGGCCCGCTCGGCGGTCTCGCGCGCCAGGATCGACCCGGCCTCGGGCGCCGCGAGCGTCCACGTCTCGTCGCCGAACCGCTGGATGAGATAGGGCGACCCTCCAGCCGCAGCGACGACCTCGTGCACGGCGCTCACGTCCCAGTGGACGCCGAGGGCGATGGCCGGCTCGACGAGGGCCCGCTCCGCGGCGTCGGGCTCGAGGCTCTCGAGGGTCCGGAAGTCGAAGCGCTCGGTGAACGAGGCCGCCGCGATGACCCGCTCGGGGGTGTGCGGCAGGCCGGCAGCGAAGACCGCGAGCGGCGCGTCGGCCACCATGAGGGCGTCCTGGATGGCGTTGGCGATGACGACGAGGTCGGAGTGCGGCGCCTCCTGCATCTCGTCGACGAAGATCGCGAGCCCGGTCCGCTCGTGCTCGACAGCGAGCCGGGCGCCTTCGACCATGAGGGACGCGAGCGCCTCGCGCTCGGTCGCGCTGTGGGTCTCGGCGCGCGCCGCCGGCACCTCGGACGTGACGCTGACGATGCCGGCGCTGACCTCGATCGAGAGCGCGGCCAGACGCTCCTTGACGCGGTCCCATGCCGACCGGGCCCCCGGGTGCTCGAACTCCTTGAGCGCCTCGGCGATCCGGGTGGCGAGCAGCTGCGCGTTGTCGGAGACGCTGTCGAGGGCCACCCCGGCCGTGACGAGCCCGCGCTCGTGGGCGCTGTCGCCGATGACGCCGAGGGTCACCGTCTTGCCGAGGCCTCGCGCGCCGGTCAGGACGAGCGCGGAGGGCGCCGGCGCGCCGCTGTTGGCGACCCGGGTGAGCAGCGCCTCGGCCCTCGCCAGCTGGCGCTCTCGACCGACGAGAACGGCGGGTCGAGCACCCGGCCCGGGCTTGTACGGACTGTCCATGGCCCCCCTATAGGTCTCCATAGATCGTGCCATCTATAGGGAGATCTAGGGGCCTTGCGGGGTGAGGTCCTCCGGCCGGTCTGCGTCGCGACCCGACGCGAGGTCACCGCACTCGACGAGCCCGTGCGCGTGCGCCCGGAAGTGGCTGCGCGCCCCCCGGTCGCCGACCGCTGAGGCGATCACCTCGTCCCAGTGGTCGCGGCCGATGACGACGGGGTGCCCGGGCACTCCGGCGTATGCCGCTCGGCTCAGTGTTGCTCGCCAGCGCGCCGCCTCGTCGGCCTCCTCGCCGACCGCCTGCTCCTCGGACGTCGTCTCGTGGGCCTTCCCGGGCCCGTCCGGGCGCGTTGCGAGGGCGGGCGGCCCACCGTGGACCGGACTCGGACGGGGACCCGAGGCGAGGAGCCGGGCCACGACCTCGGCTCCGACGTCGGGCAGGTCGACGAGAGTGATGAGCGCGGCGGAGACGGGGGCAGCGTGCTCGTGCGTCGCCGACGTGAGCGAGGCGAGCCCGGTCCGCAGGGTCGCGCCCATGCCCTCGTCCCACTCCGCGCACTCGACGACATCGACGTCTCGCCCGAGGTGCCGGATGACGTCCGTGACCTCGGCGGCCGCCGCACCGACGACCACGGTGACGCCCTCGCAGCCACCGTCGAGCAGGGCGGTGATGGCCTCCTCGACGAGGGTCGGGGCCCCGGCCGTCTTGCGCACGAGCGCCTTGGGTCCACCCATGCGCCGACCCGCGCCCGCCGCGAGGACGAGCCCGCGCACGTGCGGGACCCGGCCCAGCTGCATACGACGAGGGGTGGTGGGCTCTGGGGTTGTCACGGTGCGGACGTTACCCCCGGAGTCGCGCCGCGACCTCGTCCGCGGCGGCGGAGTAGCGGGCGACGACGTCGGGAGTGGGGTCGGCGTCGAAGGTCGCGACCTCGCCGATCGCCCAGTCCGGCGGGGTCGCCCCGCCCGAGAGGACCCACGCGGCCTGGCGGGCAGCACCGTCGGCGACGTACTCGCCGGGCTCGGGGACGTCGACGGTGACACCGAGGAGGGACGGCGCGATCTGACGCACCGCGTCGGAGCGCGCCGCGCCGCCGACCAGCGTCACCCGGCGCACGTCGACGCCCTGGGCAGCCAGCGCCGTGACGCACCCGGCCATGAGGCCGAGCAGCCCCTCGACGGCGGCCCGGGCGAGGTTGGGCCGCGTCATCGAGGCGAGCGTCAGGTGGTGAAGCGAACCGGTCGCCGTGGGGAGGTTCGGCGTCCGCTCGCCCTCGAGGTAGGGGACGAGGACGAGGCCATCGGCGCCCGGGGTGGCTGCGAGCGCGAGCTCGCTCAGTCCCGCGTGGTCGACCCCGAGCAGGCCGGCGGTCGCGTCGAGGACCCGGCTCGCGTTGAGGGTGCACGCGAGGGGGAGGAAGTGGCCCGTCGCGTCCGCGAACCCCGAGACCAACCCGCTGGCGTCGTGGGTCGGCGTGCTCGAGACGGACGCGACGACGCCCGACGTCCCGAGCGAGAGGCTCGTCTGGCCCGGAACGAGACCGAGGCCGAGCGCGGCGCCGGCATTGTCGCCGCAGCCCGGTCCGAGGGTGACGTGTCCCAGCCCGAGGGCGGCGTCGCCACGGCCGGCGGGCTCGTTCGGAGCCAGGACGCGCGGCAGCACGATGTCGGCGACCTCGGCGACGTGCCGGCGCAGGGCGAGCGCGAGCAGGTCATGGCGGTAGGCGCCCGTCACGGCGTCGAAGTACCCCGTGCCCGACGCGTCGGAGCGGTCGGTGACGAGGGTGTCGAGCGACGCGGCCCCCGAGAGGCGCCACGTCAACCAGTCGTGCGGCAGGGCGATGGCCGCAAGGCGCTCCGCGTGCTGCGGCTCGTGGTCGGCGAGCCACCGCAGCTTGCTCACCGTCAGGGAGGCGACGGGGACGGTGCCGACCGCGTCGGCCCAGCGCGAGGAGCCGACCGCGAGATCCCCGTCGCCGAGCTCGCGGACGAGGTCGACGGCCGCGTCGGCCGACCGGGTGTCGTTCCACAGGAGCGCAGGGCGGATCACGCGCCCCTCCGGGTCGAGACAGACGAGGCCGTGCTGCTGGCCGGCGACCGCCAGGGCTGCGACGTCGGCCAGGCCACCGGCCGCCTCGACCGCGGACCCGAGCGCCGTCCACCACGCCTCCGGGTCGACCTCCGTCCCGGGAGGGTGCGCGGCCGAGCCGCTGCGCACGAGCCTGCCGGTGTCGGCCTCCCGGATGACGACCTTGCACGACTGGGTGGACGAGTCGATGCCCGCGACGAGAGCCATGGCGCGTCAGCCGATGAGGTGCTCGACGGCGAGCTGCTGGAGCCGCACGAAGCCGTAGTCCCGCTCGGCCGCCTTCTCGACGTCGAAGCCGTCGTCGCTCGCGAGGAGGTCCTCGACCGTCTCGCCCTCGGAGAGGGTCGGCTCGGCGAGATCGAGCACACCGGCATACGCGAGCGCCTCGGTGACCCGGGCGTCGGAGCGGAAAGCGGCAGCCCTCTCGGCGAGCATGAGGTAGGTCGCCATGCACGCCTCGGCCGAGGCCCACACACCGTCCATGTACTCGGTCCGGGACGGCTTGTAGTCGAAGTGGCGCGGCCCGGTGTAGCGGGGGCCGTCGGGGTAGCCGGGGAAGCCGTTCTCGAGGAGGTCGACCGTGAAGAACGCGGAGATGAGGTCACCGTGGCCGAAGACGAGGTCTTGGTCGTACTTGAGGCCGCGCTGACCGTTGAGGTCGATGTGGAAGAGCTTGTCGCTCCACAGGGCCTGGGCGATGGCGTGGGTGTAGTTGAGGCCCGCCATCTGCTCGTGGCCCGTCTCCGGGTTGAGGCCGACGATGTCGCCGTGCTCGAGCTCGGCAATGAGGCCGAGGGCGTGGCCGACGGTCGGCAGGAAGATGTCGCCGCGCGGCTCGTTGGGCTTGGGTTCCAGGGCGATCCGCAGGTCGTAGCCCTTCGCCTTGATGTAGCCGGCGACGGTGTCGAGCCCCTCCTTGTAGCGCTCGAATGCCGCATAGACGTCCTTGGAGCCGTCGTACTCGCTCCCCTCCCGGCCGCCCCACATGACGAAGGTCGACGCACCCATCTCGGCTGCGAGGTCGACCGCCTTGAGGATCTTGCGCAGGCCGAAGCGGCGCACGCCCCGGTCGTTGGAGGTGAGGCCGCCGTCCTTGAAGACCGGGTGGGTGAACGTGTTCGTCGTGACCATCTCGATCGTGAGACCCGCGCGGTCGGTCGCGTCCTTGAGCCGGCCGCAGACCTTCGCGCGGGTGGCGTCGTCGGCGTCGAAGGGGAAGACGTCGTTGTCGTGGAAGGTGATGCCCCAGGCGCCGAGCTCGGCGAGCCGGTCGGAGTACTCCCACGGGTCGAGGGTCGGCCGGGTGGCGCTGCCGAACGGGTCGACGCCGGCCCAGCCGACGGTCCAGAGGCCGAACGAGAAGCGGTCTTCGGGGGTGGGCTGACGCACCATCGGGTCTCCTTCGACTTTTGTTGTTCAGTGCAACTTATCCATCGTTCTGAGATAGGGTCAACCCCGTGTCCGCATCCGCATCGCCGTCCCTGGGGAACGCCTCGCGGTCCACGACCGGGGGCGGAGTGCCGAGTAGACCTGGTGCGGGCGCGGTCGCCACGGCACGTCGCAGCGCCCGGCAGTCGACCCTGCGCGAGGCCAACCTCGCCCTCGTCGCCGCGACAGTCTTCGCCGCGGAGGAGCCGATCTCCCGGGCAGGCGTCTCGAGCCTGACCTCGCTCACCCGCTCCACCGTGTCGCGCCTGGTCGACGATCTCGTCGCCGGCGGCGTCCTCGACGAGATCGCCCCCGCGGCCGTGACCGGGCCCGGCCGCCCGGCGACGCCCTTGAGACCGGCGGCCGGTCGCTTCGGTGCGCTGGGGCTGCAGGTCAACGCCGGCTACCTCGCCGCGCGGCTCATGGACCTCTCCGGCCGCGTGCTCGCCGAGCGGGTCCTCGACGACGACCTCATCGGTTCTGGGCCCGCGCCGACGCTGCGGCGCCTCGGGGGGATCGCGCGGGGGGTGCTCGCCGAGCGGCCGGACCGGCTCACGCTCGTCGGCACCGGGCTCGCCCTGCCGGGCATCGTCGACGTGGCCGCGGGCCACCTGCTCAGCGCCCCCAACCTCGGGTGGTCGGACGTCGACCCGACGCCGGACCTGTTGGCCGGGCTCGGTCCCGACGGCGACTGGGCGGCCGGCGGCCGCTCAGGTGCCCCGGTCGGCGGGCTGCACGTGCGTGTCGGCAACGAGGCCGACCTCGCTGCGCGGGCCTTCGCCGAGCCCGCTCCCGGACGGCGCGGTCCGCTCAGCGACTTCGTCTTCCTCAGCGGCGAGGTCGGCATCGGCGGCGCGATCGTCCTCGACGGGGCTGCTTGGTCGGGCCGTCATGGCTGGGCCGGCGAGATCGGCCACGTGTGCGTCGACCCCGACGGGCCGCGCTGCCGGTGCGGCTCCACCGGCTGCCTCGAGCAGTATGCCGGTCGGCGGGCGATGCTCGCCGCGGCCGGACTCCCTGCCGACACGTCACCCGCCGAGCTCGCCGTGCAGGCCCGGGCCGGCCACCCGGGTGCCGTCGCCGCCATCGCCGAGGCCTCGCGCGCTCTCGGGATCGCCCTGGCCGGGGTCGTCAACGTCCTCGACATCCCGACGATCGTCCTGAGCGGTCACCTCGGTCAGGTCGGCGACCTCCTCGCGCCGGAGCTGACCCAGGTCCTCGGCGAACGTGTCCTCTCGGCGCGCTGGGTCGCCCCGGAGATCACCGTCGCTCCCGAGGATCTCGCGCCTGGCGCGACGGGCGCGGCCCTGCTCGAGTTGCACGGCGTCATCGCCGATCCCGCCCGCTACGTCGACTGACTGCGCAGGACAGACGCGTCGGGGCCGGCAGCGACATCGGGCCGAGCCACGTGGGCAGGCCCCTGTCGAGAACCGTTCGCGCGGATCGACGTCGTGATGTCAGGCATCCCACAGCCCAGTCGGGCACACACAGGAGACCGAACATGTCATTCCAGGCCTACCTCGACGCCATCGAGACCAAGACCGGCAGAACACCCCGCGAGCTGCTCGCGGAGGCAGAGAACAAGGGCTTCGACGCCGGCACCAAGGCCGCCGCCGTCATCGAGTGGCTCCGCGATGAGTACGGGCTCGGTCGCGGTCACGCGATGGCGCTGTTCCATGTCATCAAGAACGGGCCGGCGATCAGCGACAAGCACGTGGGCACGACGTTCACCCATCGGGACGCCTCGGTCGAGCTGCACCTTGACGGCGTCGCGGCCCGGGCCGCGTCGTAGGCGGCTGACGGCATACGCCGCCGGCTCCGACGCCCACTGGAGGGGTCAGCGCACGGCCGCGATGTCGAGGGCCCAGACGGGGTTGACCGCGAGCTGGCTCACGCGTGAGCCGTGGGCGTAGTGGGTCATCGGCTGGATCAGGGGCACGAAGGGCGAGCTCTCGTTCATCGCGTCCTGCCACGCCCGGTATGCCGCCGCGCGGTCGGCGCCGTAGGCCTCCTGGGCGGCGGCCGTCAGGGCGTCGAGGTCGGGGTCGATACCGCGTGGCCACCGTGCGCGTTGGGCGACGAGACCGCCGGGGGCGAAGGCGAGCTGGTTCTCCGGGTCGGGGAAGTCGGGACTCCAGCCCCAGAGACCCATGGCGTCGCCCCCGGCGCGGTAGGTCACGAGGGCACTGGCGGCCGGCGCGGGCGCGAGGATGACTCGGATCCCCACGGCGGCGAGCTGCCGCTGGAGGGCGGAGGCGATCGTTGCCGGCGGGATGCCCTGGATCGGCAGGTCCCTGGCGAAGGCGAGCGGGATCGGCTGGCCGCGGTAGCCGGAGCGTGCGAGGGCCGCGCGGGCAGCCGCGGGGTCCGGCCCCGCCGCCGGGGCTTGCGTCAGCGGCGGGGTGGGGATCCCCCCGAGCGTCGGGGCCGGGGTCCCCGTCGGCGTCGCTGCAGGGCGCGCGGTCCCAGACCCACCCGGCCCGGAGGCCGTGGTGCTCGGCGTCGGGCCGGTGGACGGGGGCGGTGCGGGGTTGACGACAGCGGGAAGAGCGCCGACGAGACCGGCCGGGATCAGACCGCGGGCCGGGAGCGCGTCGCCGGCCGCGAGCCCGAGCGCAGCACGGTCGACGCCGAGGCGCACCGCCTCGACGAAGTCGGGGTTGGCCGTCCACGCGTTGACCCTCGGGTCGCGGTTGAGGAGGAGGAAGGCGGTCGAGAACGATCGCTCGGACTGGACGGTGACGGGCGGGGTGGAGCGCTTCGCCTCAGCCGCCGACGCCTGCGCGGGCGAGAGGTCGAGGGCGACGTCTGCGGCGCCCGACTGGAGGTCGGCCAGCTGCTTGGCCGGGGCCGCGTTGCGCACGAGGACCTCCGGGAACGCGACGGCCGGACCGGTCCAGTAGGGGTTGCGTGCCAGTCGGATCGCTCCTGGCTCGACCCCGGCGATGACGTAGGGGCCCGAGCCGGCGGACGTCCGGTCGAGCCAGGGCCTGGCCGTGTCGAGAGGGCCGATCGTGCCGCCGTGCGCCTTGACCGCAGCGGAGTTGAGGATGCCGAGGGACGGGTTGGCGAGGACCGCGGGGAGCGAGAAGTTCGACCCCGGCGAGGTGAGGGTCAGGGTCCGGTCGTCGACCTTCTTCGCGTTGACCGTGCCGAGGATCGCGGCGGTCGGGCCGCCGAGACCCATCGCGCGGTCGAGGGTGAAGATGACGTCGTCGGTCGTGATGGGGGTGCCGTCGGAGAAGCGGACGCCCTTCTTGAGGCGGAGCGTCAGCCACTTGCCCTCGGGAGCCATGGTGAACTCGGCGAGACCGGCCACGGGAGTCTGCTGGTCGGCACCGTCGAAGGTCGTCAGGGTCTGGTACACCGAACGAGACACGAGCGCGCCGCTCCGCTCGAACTGACGGGTCGGGTCGAGCGTGGTGTGCTCGAACACGGTCTCGACGACGAGCGGCTCGACCGCCCCGCTCGTCGCCGAGGTGGGCTCCTGCACCGTGCCCACGCTCGTCGCGTCGTCGCCCGACCCGGTCACGGCGCTGCTCGCCCCGCTCGTCATCGAGCCGGCCGTCGTGCACGCGGTCGCGCCGACGGTGCCGACGAGCCCGAGAGCGCAGAGCACCGCGACGCGGGCAGCGGGTCGGCGCATGGGCGAGGTCCTCACGATGGGTCGCGCCGGGCAGCGGAGGCGGCGCAGAGACAGGTCGGCGGGGGCGCCACGCCCCCGGCCTTCGCGAAAGTCTATCGGCTCACCGAGGGCCGCCCGCCTGCGTGGACGCGGCCGGGGCAAGGAGCAGGTACGCCTGGGCGACGAGGACCACACCGATGGCGACCCACTTGCCGGGGGGCAGCTCGACGCCGTAGCGCCAGCGGTCGACGAGGACGAGGCCCACCTGCAGGATGACGACCCAGCCCATGGTCACGAGAGCGAGCTCGGCGTAGCGCAGGGACGAGGCGTAGACCCAGAAGAGGACGAGGAAGGCACCGGCGCCGAGGACGAGAGCGCGGACGTTGCCGTTCTCGGCCCACTCCTTGGCGAGGATCGCGCCCGCGAGGTCGAGCCCGGCGAGGAAGACCATGGCGAGCGTCGCGACGAGAGGGACCGGCCAGCCGGTCGGCGCCTTGATGAGCGGGAACACGTCGGTCGCACTCATGGGTCACACCACCTCTCCGAGCGGGCCCGCTGACGCGAGCCGTGGAGATCAGAGCCGTCCGCGAGGGCTCTGATACGCGCCCGCCTGGGACTAGCCCGTCCCGTATGCCGCTGGGCCGGCTCTCGCAGGCGGGCGGGCGCCCGCTGAGGCGGCATCACCGGAGCCCGGCGCCGGAGGGTCCGGCCGGGTCCGTCAGGCGGGGTCGGCGAACGCGACGACGAAGCGGCGCAGGACGTCGTGGGCGGCGGACACGTCGACGTCCCGGGCCCCTTCGACGAGGTCCTCGAGCTCGTCGGGGTGGAAGTAGCCGTGGCTGGCGTAGGCGCGGATGCGCTCGACGAAGGTCTCGACCTCGAGCTCGGGGTGGAACTGCGTCACGTAGGCACGACGCCCGATCCGGTAGGCCTGGACCGGGCAGGCGTCGTTCGTCGCGAGGAGGACCGCGCCGTCCGGCATACGGCGGCACGACTCCTTGTGACCGACGAAGGCTGCGAATCGCTCAGGCAGACCGCCGAACACGGGGTCGGTGGCAGCGGCCTCCGTGAGCCGGATCGTCGCCTCCCCCACGGGCTCGCCGAGCTCGCGGTCGACGACGCCGCCGAGCGCGAGGGCCGTGACGCCGATGCCGTAGCAGAGGCCGAGGTACGGGACGTCACGGGCGACGAGCTCTCGGACGAGCCCGGCCAGCTCCGCCTCGACGCGGACCTGGACCGCGGACTTCGACTCCGGAGGGTCCGTGACCGTGAAGGGACTGCCCCCGACGACGACTCCGGCGAACCGGTCGAGGTCGAGCGGGGTGAAGGGCCCCTGCTCCATGCGGACGTGCTCCACGGCGTCGCGGGGGAGGCCGCTCAGGCGCAGGAAGCTGTCGAGCTCGCGCCGGGCGAGGTGGTCGTCGGCGCGAGAGCTGAGCAGGACGAAAGGGCGTGGGGTCGTCCGGCTCACGGCAGGAGGTCGTCGAGGTAGAGCGGCAGCATCTCCCACCACGTCGGCCAGTCGTGGTCGTAGGCGGTCCCCCAGTCGTCGACACGGTTGGGAATCCCCTTGGAGCCCAAGAGGTTTCCGACTGCCCACGACTCGCCGACGTCCTCCCACCGCCCGCTCCCGGAGGCGAGAATGACCATCCGCCGACGCAGCTCGTCGAGCGCCGGGCCCTCGAGCCCGGGCAGGAAGTGCAGCGGCGACGAGTAGTAGAGGTCCTCGGTGAACCGGCCGCCGATGAACTTCTCGATGGCATAGGTCCCGCTCATGCAGACGGCCGCGTCGACGAGGTGGGGGTAGCGGCAGACCATCGCGAGCGCGTTGAAGGCGCCGATCGACGCGCCCGCCGTGACGACCCGCAGGGGCCCGCCGCAGTCGGAGTGGATCGCCGGGATGACCTCGCTGGCCACGGCGTCGTGGAAGGCGTTGAAGAGGGCCAACCGGTGCTCCGGCGTCCCGACCTGCTCGGCCATGGCCCGGCCGGCGATGCTGTCGCAGGAGTACACCTTGGCGCGGCCCGCGTCGATGAGCGGCTGGACGCAGTCGATCATCCGGCGACGTTCGGCCTCCTCGGCATCACCCCCCGCCGTGGGGAAGAGCAGGACCGGCTTGCCGTACGTGCCCCAGCGGGCGACGGTCAGCTCCTGCCCGAGCCGGTCCGAGTGCCAGCGATCGGTGACCTTCATGCCGTCCTGCCTTCCTCTGGTCTGTTCTGGTCCGTTCGACTGCTCCGACTCACTCGTAGACGAACTTCTGCGGCCCGGGGAAGAGCCACGAGAGGCCGTCGCCGAGCCGGTCGCGCCAGTTCTCCCAGTTGTGGCCGTCCCGGGCCTCGACGTAGTGGACCCGCATGCCGGCGTGCCGCAGGACCGGGACCATCGAGCGGTTGGGGGTGATGAGCGGCTCGTAGACCCCGCACGACATGAAGATCCGGTCGACGACCTGTCTCGGCCGGGCCCGGAAGGCGTTGACGAACTTCACCACGGGGTCGAACGCCGGACCGCCGCCGTGCTCGAAGCCGATGTCGGTGAAGACGAGCGAGGCCGACTGGAGCAGGAGGGAGCCGAAGAAGCCGGGATAGCGGACGGCGGTCGATAGCGACGCGACGCCCCCGAAGGACGACCCCATGAGGCACCGGGCCTCGGGGGTGTCGACGAGCGGCAGCCGCTCGTTGAGCAGCGGCACGAGCTCGCGGGCGACGAAGCGCGCGTGCGGGGCGTGGTTGGGGTACTCCTTGAGCCGGTCCTTGGGCGGGACGAAGACGGCGACGAGCGGGTCGACGTCGAGGCGGTGGATGAGGTTGTCGAGGACGGTCTTCATCGCGGCGAACTGGAGGTAGTCGGTCCCGTCGTGGACGACGAGGAGGGGGTAGTTCGTCGCCCGGTTGAACCGCGCCGGCAGGTAGATCTGGACCGGCTGGTCACGGCGCAGCGCCCTGCTCCGGACGACCTCCTCGACGAGCGTCCCGGGCCGCGCCTCGGGGTCGGGCACCACCCAGTCGGGCACGCGGTAGCCGATGGCGGCGCACACCGACGACGAGCCGAGCGGGCTGTGCGCGAGGCGCGGGTTGAGCGGGTCGTTGAACCGGTGGTACTGCTCGCCCTGCCGGGTCTCGACCTGGTATTCGACCCGGGAGCCCTCGGGCAGGACCGTCGTCACGGCCCAGAGGTCGGTGTCGCCGACCCGCTTCATCTCGAGCGGGTCGGGCAGGCCGACGACGCGGTGCCGGATCCACGCCTGGTCGACGTGGCCACGGTAGAGGAAGGTCGCCCGCTCGCCTTCGATGATCGGTGAGCCCCACCGCGCGAGGAAGCGGTCGACGGCCGGCCCGTCGACGGGCCGCTCCCGCAGGCGGTTGATGACGAGGCGCTCGGTCGGGCTCATGCCGCCCCCACGACCCGGACGTAGCCGTCGTCGTCGATCGTCCGGGCTCCTGCGGGCAGCTCGCCCGACCCGTCGGGGAAGCGGACGATCGCCCCGTCGTCGAGGAGGGTGAGCCGGTCGCCGGGGAAGCGGCGCGCCAGGGTCCGCATCTGCTCGCGGTCGTCGAGCCGCAGCCGGCGCTTCGCGTGGGGCAGGGCGATGACACCCGGGACGCGCCCGAGACCGGTGTCGTGGAGCTCGGCCGCCGTGACGCCCTGCGGTGCGAAGTCGTGGAAGAGGACGACCCGCTCGGTCATCGCCATCGCCCCGGCCGACCAGGCGACGACGGGCTTGTCCGCCGGGAGGGTCAGGTCGAAGACCCGAAGGGTGCGCAGCAGGGTCCGCACGTTGCCACCCGCGACCGCGACCGCCACGCAGTCGTCGAGGATCGCGCCGATCTCTCCGCGGTGCCACCCGATCGTCGGGCTCGCGAGGGGAGGGGCTACGTCGGTGACCGAGCGGTAGAGCTCGGCGAGCTGGCCGGCATACCACCCGTCGACGTCGCGGACGGCGGCGATCGCAGCGTCGACGGCCAAGGGGCCGATGCCGTGGATCGACGTGCGGTGCGTGACCTCGTGGACGGCGTCGACGGCCGACTGGAGGCGTATGCCGTAGAACGCGCGGAGCTCGTCCTGCCGGTCGCGGAAGTCGAGCGCGGCGGCGGCGAAGTGGTCGTCCTTCGTCAGGACGTCGAGCATCCGGTGGTAGAGGCGCAGGTTGCGAGCGCGCCCGTCGAGGATCGCGCTGAGCTCGCCGTCGTCGGACTCCCGCTCCTCCCAGCCGGAGTTGATGACGGCTATCGGTCCGTCGAGGTCGAGCGAGCGCACGGTCGCGCCCACGGTGGTCGTGAACCGTTGCGGCCCGAGGAGGATCGTGGTCATGGGACTGTCGGCGGCATCCGTCTCGGCGGTGGGTCAGCCGGCGTGGACGTGGATCGTGCGGCCGATGTCGTCGAGCATCGCGCGCGCCGTGTCGTAGTCGGGGTGGCGCAGGCGCACCCACGCGTTGGCCATGTAGCCGGCCTCGACCGGCTGGGTGCCATGGCCGACCGGCGGGAAGTGGCCGTCGAGGATCCACTCGCCGTAGCGGCCCTGGATCTCGTCGATGCCGGTGTAGCCCTTGACCACCCCGTCATGGTCAGGTCGCAGCGCGACGATGCCGGCGGCATACGTCCGTCGCATCGGCTGGTCGGGCCTGCGGTGGGTGATGACGTGCGCCCACTCGCGGTAGACGTCGACGTCGTTGGCCGCGGAGTAGAGGTCCCAGGCGCCGACGCCCGGCGGGCGGACCCCGATCTCGGAGAACTTCAGGCCCTTGGGGCCGTAGAACCATTCCATGTGCGTGGCCGACGTCTCGATGCCGAGCGCCGCGATGACGCGACGGCCGAGGTCGCGCACCTCGTCGTAGAACGGGTTGCCGTCGAGCCGGTTCGTCGTGATGAACTGCGGCGAGATCCAGCGGTGGCGCATCGCCTCGAGGACGTTGGGGTAGTAGTGCGTCGCCCAGTCGTGCACAACCCGCCCGTCGAGCGTGATCGTGTCGTAGAACCCCTCGTGGCCCTCGACGAACTCCTCGATCGCGATCGACGTGGCCCCCTCGCGGGCGAAGACCTGCAGGGCCTGCACCATCTCGTCGTCGCTGTCGACGCGGACCGTGCCCTGGGCGCCCGCGCCAGCGCGTGGCTTGAGGATGAGCGGGTAGCCGACGGCATCCGCGAACGCGTGCGCCTCCTCGGCCGACTCGACGGCCGCGCTCGCGGCCGTCGGCACGCCCGCCTGGCGCAGCGCCTCCTTCATCGACGGCTTGTCGCGGCACAGCCACGTCGTGCGGACGCTCGTCCCCGGTATGCCGCACGCCTCGCGGACCTGCGCCGCCGGCATCGTGTGCGCCTCGACGGTCGCCTCGAGGGCATCGATCCAGACCCGGTCCTGGAAGGCCCGCACGGCCTCGACCATCTGATCGACGTTGGTCACCGAGCCGACCCTCAGGTAACCGCGCATGGCGCCGAGGAGCTCCTCGCCGAGGTGCCCCTCCTCCGACTCACCGATCCCGTAGATGTTCGCGCCGACCGACGCGAGCGCGTGCACGAAGCGACGCTGGTTCGCCGGGAACGCGGGCTCCACGAAGATGATGTTCACCTCCCCGACCCTAGGGGTGGGGTCCGGGCCGCGCCACGGATTGGCTCGGCTGGGCTTCCGCGGCTTCCGCGGCTTCCGGTCGGGCGCGTATGCCGCTGGGCTGGGCTGGTGCTGCCCCTCGAAGGACCGCTCGATGGACCTTTCGCCCTGGACGGCGGGCGAAGCCTGCACCGTTCGACGGCGACGCGCAACGCGCCCAAAGTCGGATGACCTCGGCGCCGGCATCCGAGATGCTCCGTGCATGACGGCCATCGGGGAACCACGGCCACGAGACGCTCGTGCCGAGGATGTGGACCGGATCATTCCGCTCTGGGGGCTGCTCTTCGATGAGCTGCCGAACGAAACGAGTGCCTTGGCGCGACCACGCGAGGGCCTGGTTCAACCAGGTCGTCACCGACCGACACGTGGCGTGCTTCCCTGTCGTCGAGAAGGACGGCGCGATCGTCGCCTGCGCGGTCGGGACGCTGGAGCTCGGAGTGCCCAACCCCCAGTGCCCGCGCGGGCGGACCGCCCGGCGGGCGAATGTCATCACCCTCCCCGAGCACCGCGGGCAGGGGTATGCGACTGCACTGGTCGCCTTCGTCGTCGCATGGGCACGGTCGATCGAGGCCGACCGAGTCGACCTCAGCGCCACGCCGGACGGTCAACGCCTCTAGGAGAGATCCGGGTTTGTCCTCACCTCCGCGCCGCGCATGAAGCTCGCGCTCTAGCGGTGCCACATCCTTGTCTAGGATCGGCGGGATGGAGACGGGCGAGATTGAGCAGGCGTACTCCTCGCTCTCTCACCTCTACATCGACCTCTTCGGCTCGGGGCAGCACGAACACCACGACGACCTGCGATTGATCGACGATCATCTGGGGCACGTGGCGGGTCCGGTCCTGGACCTCGGCTGCGGTCCGGGGCACCTGACGCGCTATCTGCGGTCCAGGTGCCCGGACGTCACGGGGATCGATGTGGTACCTGAGTTCATTTCCCACGCGCGAGACGCCCACCCGACGGCGAGCTTCGAGCTCGGATCGATCACCAACGTGACCCGGGCGGACGGCTCTGTGGCCGGCGCGTTGGCGTGGTACTCGCTCATCCACTTCGATCCCGATCAGCTGGACGGCGCGCTCGCCGAGATCCGCCGCATCATGGCGCCTGGAGGCGTCCTGGTCGCGGGCTTCTTCGAGGGCGTTGACTGCGAGCCGTTCGAGCACAAGGTCATCACTGCCTATCGGTGGCCGGTCGACGAGTTCGCCCACCGCCTGGCCGAGGCAGGCTTCTCGGAGGTGGAGCGGCTCAAGCGGCCTCAGGACGGCGAGCGACGACCGCATGCCGCCATCGCGGCCACGGCCACATAGGCCCGATCGCCGCGCGTCGACGCTCTGCGCGCGCCCGCCGTCTCCGAAAACCTGTCGAGCCGCACTTCCGCGCGTTGTTACGGTGCTCGCGCCAACACCGCCCTGCCGAGGACCTGCCGATGTACGTCCTGTGAGACCTCTCTAGCGCTGATTCGTCGCGCGTCGCCTGTGTGCGCCGCGCTCCTTTTCGCTACGAACTTCTCACTGGAACCGGTGTATCTCTGTGCCCATTACCTGGGTCGTCGTGCCCACCCGCCTGCCCGTCATCGTCCGCCGTTGCCACGCATGTGCTTCCATGCGCTTCCGGGCCAGCGGCAAGTTCCGAGTCAACGCAAACCACAAGCTCCTCGACGCGTGGCTCCTCGCGCTGTGCACTGAGTGCGGGGACACCATCAAGCTCACCCTTTTCGAGCGGACGAACGTGCGCTCCGTGCGACCTCGGCTGCTCGACCGGCTGCACCACAATGACCCCGGCCTGGTCGCCGAGCTGCTTCAGGACCCGGTCGTGCTGCGCCGCAATCGCATCGCTCTCGACTGGGACAACGCCTGGGGCCTGGACACCGGCGGATCGGACCGGTTCGGGGAAGAGGCGATCGACGAGGCGCTCGAGATCGCGGTCCGCTTTGCGGCGCGGATCCCCGTCCGGCCGGTGCGACTGATCGCCGACGGCCTCGGCATGTCGCGGGCCGAGGTCGAGCGGCTGGTCACCGAGGGGAATCTCGTGTCGACAGTCCGCCTGAGCGGCAAGCGTTCCGGCGACTTCACCTTCATGCTCAAGCGCTGAATCCTCTGGGGGACATGGCCGAATCGGGTGCCCGTGACAAGACTCGCCCTTCGGCCTGAGTCCCTCCCAGATAACGCCTCCGGTTTCGTGACCGGGGGCGTTGTCTTGCGGCAGTCGAGAGGGTCGTCTACGGGGCCGGATGCGGCGGTTGGTCTGGATCTGGAGAGCGGCCTGCGCGTATCCCCCAGACGCCTGAGTGAAGCGCTACCGTCGGCGCCGTGGCCGACATCACCGCTGTCCTGCTGGATGGCCTCGCCCGCGCCCGCATGGATCGGCTCTGGTCGTGAGGAGTCTGTTCCTCCTGGCGGTCAACGTGCTGGGGATCCCTCTGCTTGTGTTCTTGCTCAGGCGAGCCATGGATGCGTGGCGCAACCCGGTGGCCTTCCAGCGGCAAGTCGAATCGCTGCAAAGGATCCAGCGGATCACGCCCGAGATGACACGAGCACGAGTCAGCCTCAGCTGGATGTTGATGCTGGGGTTTCTGCTCATCTTCATCGGCCAGGCTCCCGTGAGCGTCTGGAGGATCGCTACTGGGACCTCGAGTGACCAGATCCTGCGCCACGTTTTCTGGTTCACCGCGCCATTGGTGTTCAGCGGGGTAGTCATGGTCATGGCGTTTCCCTGGTGCGGGTGGTGGTACTGGCCCCGGTGGAGCGTTCCGCCTCACCAGCGGCACCAGCCCTCACCGCATCGGCAACGCAGAGCCAAGGTCCGCGCCGAACGGGAAGCTCACCGCCCCAAGCGGTGACTGCCGACGAGCCACGCTCTCCTGCGACCCCGATCTCCATCGCACGATTGGCTGTCGCGCGGGGGGTCTGACGGCACGGGCGTGCACGGCCCCGCCCGGCGGCATACGGCCGCTGTCTCCCGGGACGCGGACGACGGCTGAGCCGTTCGTCACGCTGCCCACATCCGAGCCGCACGCTCCACTACGTCTCGTAGTATTCGAGGTACTCAGCCGATTCCTCGGCGTCCCTGCCGGGGGTCACCCAGGAGACGCCGGTGTCCGGACCAGAACGCGACCTCACCCCGCTCGCCCCGCTCGGGCTGGCCCGCCTCCGCTCCGGCCCGGTGCGCACCCAGCGGCCCGTCTACGTCGACCTCCTGCCGCCCTGCAACGCCGGCTGCCCGGCCGGCGAGAACATCCAGGCCTGGCTCGCGCAGATGAAGGCCGGCGACCACGAGGCCGCATGGCGCCAGCTCACCGCCGACAACCCGCTCCCTGCGATCCACGGCCGGGTCTGCTACCACCCGTGCGAGGCGGCCTGCAACCGCGCCGAGCTCGACGGCGCGGTCTCGATCCACGGTGTCGAGCGCTTCCTCGGCGACCTCGCCATCGAGCGTGGCTGGGGCTTCGAGCGTCCCACGACCAGCAGCGGCCGGCGGGTCCTCGTCGTCGGCTCCGGGCCGAGCGGCCTCTCCGCGGCCTACCACCTGACCCGGCTCGGCCACAGCGTCACCGTCCGTGACAGCGGCGAGCAGCCCGGGGGCATGATGCGGTACGGCATCCCCGCCTACCGGCTGCCCCGCGACGTGCTCGACGCGGAGATCGGACGCCTCGCCGACCTCGGCGTGACCTTCGAGCAGGGCCACCGTGTCGAGGACCTCGACCGCGAGCGCACCGAGGGCGGTTTCGACGCGGTCTTCGTCGCGGTCGGCGCGCACCTGTCCAAGCACGTCGACATCCCCAACCAGGACGCCGGACGCGTCCTCGACGCCGTGTCGTTCCTCCGTGACGTGGAGACGGGCGAGCGGGAGGGCCTGACCGGCAGGGTCGCGGTCTACGGGGGCGGCAACACGGCAATGGACGCGGCCCGGGTCGCCCGGCGGCTCGGCGCGGAGGACACGGTCATCGTCTACCGGCGCACGCGCGAGCAGATGCCGGCCCACGAGGAGGAGGCGCGCGACGCCGAGGAGGAGGGCATCCGGATCAACTGGCTGCGGACCATCGCATCCATGGGCGAGCACGACCTCACCGTCGAGCTGCAGGAGCTCGACGAGCACGGCAAGCCGCACGGCACCGGTCGCTTCGAGACGCTCGAGGCCGACACGGTCATCCTCGCGCTCGGCCAGGCGAGCGACACGACGTTCCTGCGCGGCATACCGGGCATCGAGTTCGACGACGACACGGTCCGGGTCGACAAGGCGACCCTCATGACCGGCGCTCCCGGCGTCTTCGCCGGCGGCGACGCGGTCCCCAGCCAGCGGACGGTCACGATCGGCGTCGGACACGGCAAGCGGGCAGCTCGCACGATCGACGCGTGGCTCCGCGACACGGCGTGGGCGCCGGCGCCGAAGCACGAGCGCGCCGACTTCGACAAGCTCAACCTCTGGTACTTCGGCGAGCACGACCGCCGGGAGCAGCACGAGATCGACGCGGCCGCGCGGAGCCACACGTTCGACGAGGTGCTGACCGGCCTGACACCGGTGGAGGCCACCTACGAGGCCGGGCGGTGCCTCTCGTGCGGCAACTGCTTCGAGTGCGACGGCTGCCTCGGGGCCTGCCCGGAGGACGCCGTGATCAAGCTCGGCGTGGGTCTCCGCTACGAGTTCGACCTCGGCCGCTGCACCGGCTGCAGCGCCTGCTACCGGCAGTGTCCGGTCCACGCTATCGAGATGGTGCCCGAGCCGAGAGCGGGGGGCTGAGCTGCCATGCGCGTCACCATCGACGGCAACGAGGCGGCGGCAGACGTCGCCTACCGCCTCAACGAGCTCTGCGCGATCTACCCGATCACCCCGTCGTCGACGATGGCCGAGCTCGCCGACGAGTGGTCGAGCCACCATCGACCCAACGTCTGGGGGACGGTCCCGACGGTCATGGAGATGCAGAGTGAGGGCGGCGCCGCCGGGGCCATGCACGGCGCCCTCCAGGGCGGCGCACTGAGCACGACGTTCACGGCCTCGCAGGGGCTGCTCCTCATGATCCCCAACATGTACAAGATCGCGGGGGAGCTCACCTCCACCGTCTTCCAGGTCGCCGCGAGATCCATTGCTGCACAAGGGCTCTCGATCTTCGGTGACCACTCCGACGTGATGGCCGTGCGGCAGACCGGCTTCGCGCTGCTCTCGTCGGCATCGGTCCAGGAGGCGCACGACCTCGCCCTCGTCGCCCAGGCGGCCACACTGCGCACGCGCGTTCCCTTCGTCCACTTCTTCGACGGTTTCCGCACGTCGCACGAGCTCAACACGATCGAGCTGCTCCCCGACGACGTCCTGCGCGCCCTCGTGCCCGAGCAGCTCGTGCGCGAGCACCGCCTGCGTGCGCTCACCCCGGAACGGCCCTTCGTCCGCGGCACCGCACAGAACCCCGACGTCTACTTCCAGGCGCGCGAGACGGTCAACCCGTTCTACAGCCGCACCCCGGGTGTCGTGCAGTCGGTCATGGACGAGCTGGCCTCCCACACGGGGCGGGGCTACCGGCTGGTCGAGTATGCCGGTCACGACGCTCCCGAGGTCGTCGTCGTCTGCATGGGGTCGGGTTCGCAGACGGTCCGCGAGACCGTGGCCCACCTCGTCGCCGGGGGTGCTCGGGCCGGCGCGCTCCAGGTGCGGCTCTATCGGCCCTTCCCGGCGTCCGAGCTCGTCGCTGCGCTGCCGGCCGGGGTCCGGCGGGTCGCGGTGCTCGACCGGACCAAGGAGCCCGGTTCCAACGGCGAGCCGCTCTTCCTCGACGTCCTGACGACGCTCTCGGAGGCGCACCAGCGCGGCGACCTCATGACGATGCCGCAGGTCGTCGGCGGGCGCTACGGCCTGTCGTCCAAGGAGCTGACCCCGGGCATGGTCTGCGCGGTCTTCGACGAGCTCTGGGAGGAGCGCCCCCGGTCCCGCTTCACGATCGGGATCACCGACGACGTCGGCGGCACGAGCCTGCCCTGGGACCCCGACCTCGTCATCGAGGACCCGAAGACGCTGCGGGCCGTGTTCTACGGGATCGGCTCCGACGGGACGGTCGGCGCGAACAAGAACACGATCAAGATCCTCGGCTCCGACCCCGACGTGCACGCCCAGGCCTACTTCGTCTACGACTCGAAGAAGTCGGGCGGGCTCACCGTGTCCCACCTGCGCTTCGGCCCGCACCCGATCCGGGCGCCCTACCTCGTGTCGAAGGCGCACTTCGTCGGCTGCCACCACCTCGGCCTGCTCGAGAAGATCGACGTCCTCGCGAGCGCGGGCGAGGGGGCGACGCTCCTGCTCAACGCACCGCAGCCCGCCGCCGAGGTCTGGGACGCGCTGCCGAGGCCGGTCCAGCAGCAGGTCATCGACAAGAAGCTCACGGTCTGGGCCATCGACGCGGACACGGTCGCCCGGGAGGCCGGCCTGCCCGGTCGCACCAACACCGTCCTGCAGACCTGCTTCTTCGCGATCTCCGGCGTGCTCCCGCGCCAGTCCGCGATCGAGAAGGTCAAGGCCGCGATCCGCAAGACCTACGGCCGCCGCGGCTCGGAGGTCGTCCGGCGCAACGAGGCCGCCGTCGACGCGACCCTCGCCGCCCTCCACGAGATCCCGGGGCCGGCGGCGATCACGACCGATCGCGAGCCCGAGCCCGCGGTCCCCTCCGACGCACCGGAGTTCGTCCGGACCGTCACCGCGGCGATGATGTCCGGCCGGGGGGACGAGATCCCGGTCAGCGCCCTGCCCGTCGACGGTACGTATCCGAGTGGCACGACGGCATACGAGAAGAGGCGGATCAGCGACCTCGTCGCGACGTGGGACCCGGACATGTGCATCCAGTGCGGCAACTGCAGCTTCGTCTGCCCGCACAGCGTCCTGCGGGCGAAGTACGTCGGCGAGGACGCCCTCGCCGAGGCGCCCGGGAGCTTCGCCACGGCGCCCCTCGACGCCGTCGGGCTCCCGGACACCCGCTACACGCTGCAGGTCTACGCCGAGGACTGCACCGGCTGCGCGCTCTGCGTCGAGGCGTGCCCGGTCAGCCCGGTCGGCGAGCCGCATCGCAAGGCGATCAACCTCGAGCCGCTCGAGCCGCAGGTGGAGGCGCAGCGCGCCAACGTCGCCTTCTTCGAGTCGCTCCCGGTCAACACGCGCTCCCGGGTCGACTTCGGGACGGTGCGCGGGACACAGTTCCTCCAGCCGCTCTTCGAGTTCTCCGGCGCCTGCTCGGGCTGCGGCGAGACGCCCTACCTCAAGCTGCTCACCCAGCTCTTCGGCGAGCGTGCGACCGTCGCCAACGCGACGGGCTGCTCCTCGATCTACGGCGGCAACCTTCCGACGACGCCGTGGGCCAAGAACGCCGACGGCCGGGGCCCGGCCTGGTCGAACTCCCTCTTCGAGGACAACGCCGAGTTCGGCCTCGGCCTGCGCCTCGCCGCCGACCTGCACACGAGGCTCGCCCGCGAGCGCTTGCACGAGCTGCGGGACGTCGTCGGGGCCGAGCTCGCCGACGCGATCCTCGACGCCCGCCAGGTCCGCGAGTTCGAGCTGACGGCCCAGCGCGAGCGGGTCGCCGAGCTGCTGCGCCGCCTCGCCGACATCGGCGACCTCGGCGGACCTGCCGTCGCTGACCTGCGGAGCGTCGCCGACCACCTCCTGCGACGGAGCATCTGGATCGTGGGCGGCGACGGCTGGGCCTACGACATCGGTTCCGGCGGCCTCGACCACGTCCTCGCTTCGGGCCGCGACGTCAACGTGCTCGTCCTCGACACCGAGGTCTACTCCAACACCGGCGGGCAGTCGTCCAAGGCCACCCCTCTCGCCGCGGTGGCGAAGTTCGCCTCCGGCGGCAAGGCCACCGCCAAGAAGGACCTCGCTCTCCAGGCCATCGCCTACGGCAACGTCTATGTCGCGCGGGTGGCCATGGGCGCCGACCCGCACCAGACCCTGACCGCGTTCCGCGAGGCGGAGGCCTACGACGGGCCGAGCCTCATCATCGCCTACAGCCACTGCATCGCCCACGGCATCGAGATGAGCAAGGGTCTCGACCAGCAGTACCGCGCGGTCGCCTCGGGGCACTGGCCGCTCGTCCGCTACGACCCGACCGTGCGGGCCCGGGGGGGCAACCCGTTCCAGCTCGACTCGCCGCGGCCGCGCATCCCGCTCGGCGACTACGTCTACAACGAGCTGCGCTACCGAATGCTGCGCACCTCGGACCCCGCGGAGGCCGAGCGCCTGCTCCGGCTCGCGCAGGAGGCCGTCGACCAGCGGTGGGCGACCTACGAGGAGATGGCGACCCGACCGCCCGCCCGGTATGCCGCCGACGCCCGAAGGAGGCGGTGACCCTCGTGACCGACCTGACCAGCCACTACCTCGGGCTCGCCCTGCGCAACCCGGTCGTCGCGAGCGCCTCGCCGCTCTCCCTGCACCTCGACGGCGTCCGGGCGCTCGCGGACGCCGGTGTCGGCGCCATCGTCCTCTACTCGCTCTTCGAGGAGGAGGTGAACCGCGAGCAGCTGCACGACCTGCGGATCGTCGAGGCGCACGAGGACGCGTTCGGCGAAGCCCTCAGCTACTTCCCGCGCCAGCACCTGCCCGAGCCGGGCGCGGCCCACCACTACCTCAAGCAGATCGAGCGGGCGGTCGCCACCGTCGACGTCCCCGTCATCGCCAGCCTCAACGGCAGCACGCCGGGCGGCTGGGCCGGCTTCGCAGCGTCGATGGAGTCGGCCGGAGCGGCGGCCGTCGAGCTCAACATCTATGCCGTGCCGGGTGACCCGCACACGTCGGGCCGGGTCGTCGAGGACCGGCACGTCGAGATCCTCCACGCGGTCAAGGCGGTCGTGGACGTCCCGGTCGCCGTGAAGCTGAGTCCCCACTTCAGCTCCGTCGGCGAGCTCGCCCTCCGGCTCGACCGGACGGGGGCCGACGGGCTCGTCCTCTTCAACCGCTTCCTCCACCCCGACGTCGACCCCGAGACGCTGACCGTCGAACCGGGGGTGACGCTCTCCACGCCGCAGGAGGCTCGGCTCCCGCGGGCGTGGATCGCGATCCTCCACGGCCACGTGGCCGGTTCGCTCGCGGCGACCACCGGGGTGGAGACGGCGGAGGACGTCGCGGCCTACCTCCTCGCCGGCGCCGACGTCGTCATGACCGCCTCCGCCCTGCTGCGCCACGGCACCACGCACGCCACTGCGCTCGTCGAGGGGCTGGAGAGCTGGATGGAGCGCAAGGGGTTCGCGTCCCTCGCGGACGTGCGCGGGAGGCTCGCGGTGCCCCGGGACGCCGACCCGACGGCATACGAGCGGGCCGGGTACGTGGCCGCCCTCGAGAGAGGGCGGGCCACGTACGGCTCGTTGACCGGCGTCGTCGACCGGTGACGAGCGCTCAGGTCACTGAGGTGCGGGGTGGCCCTGCGCGACCTCGATGTCGTGGGCGGCCTGTTGGGCCTGCACGTCCTCGGGGAGGTCCTCGAACTCCATGACGCGCCGGATCTCGACCGAGACCTCGTCGAACATCGAGGCGAACCGCTCGGCGAGCTCGACCGCCTGGGCCTTGGAGTCGACGTTGATGAGGGCGAAGCCGCCGATGACCTCACGCGCTTCGGCGAACGGGCCGTCGGTCACCGAGAGGCCGCCTCCGCTGGCCTTGCGGACGATCGCGCCCTCGTCGCTCTTGTGGACGCCCTCGGCCGCGAGCAGGACGCCCTTCTCGGCGACCTCGGTCATGAACACGCCCATCGCGTCGACGAACTCGGGGCTCGGGTTCCACGCCTCGGGGTGGCTCTCGTCGAGCTTGTGGATCAGCAGGTAGCGCATGGGCGTCTCCTCGTGTCGGTTCGGTCTCGGCCGGGTGGGGTCCCAGCCTGCACCATGACGTCGAGCGACAGTCGCCCACCTCGACACGACTTCCCGTTCGATGTATCTGCGCACCCTGTGGCTCGCGCCGATACATCGACCCAGGAGGGACCGCTTGGCGCACGAACCTTGACAGCCTTGTCGGCACGCGACCAACCTTGAGGTGAACGGTGGAGCCGAACGTCCCGAGGAGCAGTCGGCGCCTCGGGCGCCTCCCGACACTCGCCACAGGGGGCGATGTGATGGCGCACCACGAAGTCAGTCGGCAGTCCCGCGCGATCAGGGTGTTCGCGGCTGTCGTGGTCGTCGTCGCCCTGACCGGGGCGCAGAAGAGCTGTCAGACGATCGCCCAGAGCAGTTCGAGCAAGGCCACCGTCAAGAGCACGGCCGAGAGCAACGGCGGCAGCAATGCAGACAGCAAGGTGCAGAGCTCCGCGGTCGTCTACACCGTGACCTCCGACGCAAGCATCAAGAGCGTCACCTTCCTCGACTCGAACGGCAAGAAGGTCACGCGGACCGACGTCGGCACGTCGTGGTCCGGGTCGGGACCCTCTGATCACGGCACGGTCCTCGTCTCGGCGACGACGAGTGACGGCAGCACGATGATCAAGTGCTCGGTGACGGTGCACGGCAAGGTCGTGCAGCGGGCGAGCGCCGTCGGCAACGGCTCGACCACCGTCGTCTGCCGCACTTCCTACTGAGGCGCCCCCGCTGGTCCGGCCGCGGCGGGCGCACGCCACGGCCGTTCAGTGGGGATGATGGACGGGTGGCCCACTTCGCCGTCCGCATCCTCTCGCCGCTCCCCGCCGACCAGGCGTGGGCACGCATCCTCGACCTCCGCGCGCACAGCGCCGTCATCCCCTTGACGACCCTGACGGGGGACATCCTGTATGCCGCTGGGCTCGTCCCCGGGTCGCGCTTCGTCGCGCGCACCGCCCTCGGTCCGATCGGCTTCGACGACAGCATGGTCGTCGACGAGGTGACGCAGCCGACCGCTGGACATGGAGCCTGGGCGCGGATCCGCAAGGAGGGCAAGGCGATCCGCGGCCTCATCGAGCTGACCATCACGCCGCAGGGCACCGGATCGCGCGTCGAGTGGTCGCAGGACATCTCCGTGCGTGGCATCCCTCGCGTCTTCGACCCGGTCGTCGCCCGAGTCGCACGAGCGGCATACGGCACGACCCTGCGCAAGCTCCTCGCTCGCACTCCCGCGTAGCCCGGCCGCGGGGCCGTCAGGCCGTGCCGCGCTCAGGCGAGCTCGGACAGGACCTTCGTCAGGACGGCGAGATGCGAGAGCTCGATCGCCGTGGTCGACGTCAGCAGCGTGAGCGGACCGCCGGGCTCGACCGCGTCGACGACGGCCCGGAGGGCGGCCTGCCCCTCGGGCGTGTCGAGCTCGGCGCGGTAACGGGCCTCGAACTCGTCGAACCGCTCGGGATCGTGCGCGTACCACTGGCGGAGCTCGTTCGAGGGGGCGACCTCCTTGGCCCACAGTGCGACGTGGGCCCGCTCCCTGGTGATGCCCCGTGGCCAGAGCCGGTCGGCGAGGACCCGCGTCCCGTCGTCCGGTGACGGCTCGTCGTAGACGCGCTTCGTGCGGAGCTCCACCTGACGACGGTACCGAACCCCCAGAGGTGGGTCGACCAATCCGGGACGGCGCTCGCGGCGAACCCCTGCGCATGAGACTCGCCCGCCACGCCCTGACCGGGATCCTCGCCGCCGTGGCGGGGATCGCGGCCGGCCATCTCGTCGCGGCAGTCGTCGACCCGGCGGCCTCGCCCGTGCTCGCGATCGGCTCGACGGTCATCGACCTGACGCCGACACCGGTCAAGGAGTGGGCGGTCGCCCGCTTCGGGACGGCCGACAAGGCGGTCCTCGAAGGCTCGGTCCTCGCCGTGACGCTCGCCGCCGCGGCGGTCGCGGGCGTCCTGTCCCGGCGGCGCCCGTGGCTCGGCGCGGCCCTCCTCGCCGCCCTCGTCGTCCTCGCGGGCGCCGCAGCGGCGTCCCGGCCCATGGCCGAGCCGATCGACCTGCTGCCGGCCGTCGTGGCCCTCCTCGTCGGCGTCGCGACCCTGCTCGGTCTCGGCCGTCTCGCTGGGCGGTCCGCCAGCGAGCCCCGAGCGCGACGCGACCCGAGTGCGGAGGCCGGCCCGGCGGCATACGCGGGACGTCGCGGTTTCGTCCTCGGGGCCGCAGGCGTCACCGTCGCAGCGGCCCTCGCCGGACTGGCCGGCCAGGTGCGGAGCGGCGCACAGAGCGCCAGGCGGCTCGCCCTCCCACGTCCCGCACAGCCTGCGCCAGCTCTACCGGCAGGGCTCGAGCGGACCGTCCCCGGCATCTCACCGCTGCAGACCCCGACCGCGCGGTTCTACCGGGTCGACACCAACCTCGTCGTTCCGCCTGTCGACGTCGACCGCTGGACGCTCAGCGTCGACGGCATGGTCGAGCGGCCCTTCTCGCTGACCTTCGCCGAGCTCGCCGCGATGCCGCTCATCGAGCGCGACATCACCCTCACGTGCGTCTCCAACGAGGTCGGCGGCGGCTACGTCGGCGCCGCCCGCTGGCTCGGCGTGCGCCTCACGGACGTGCTTGGTCGGGCCGGGGTGAGGGGCCGGCCCGACCAAGTGCTCAGCACGGCCGTCGACGGGTTCACCATCAGCACGCCGCTCGCCGCCATCCGTGACGGCCGCGACGCGATGATCGCCATCGGGATGAACGGCGCCCAGCTGACCGACGTCCACGGCTTCCCCGCCCGACTCGTGACGCCCGGGCTCTACGGGTTCGTCGGCGCCACGAAGTGGCTCACCAGGCTCACCCTCACGACGTATGCCGCTGAGCAGGCCTACTGGACGAGGCGACAGTGGGCGACCGAGGCCCCGATCAAGACGAGTGCCCGCATCGACACGCCCGCACCGCTGTCGACGATCCGGGCCGGGCGCACGGCGATCGGCGGCGTCGCGTGGGCCCAGCACCGCGGCATCGGCACGGTCGAGGTCCGCATCGACGGCGGGCCGTGGCAGCCGGCCCGGCTCGGGCCCGACATCGGCGTCGACTCCTGGCGGCAGTGGTACCTGCCGTGGGACGCGGCGCCCGGCCTGCACCGCCTCTCCGTGCGGGCCATCGACCTGCGCGGGAATCCCCAGCCGACCGAGAGGGCCACGCCCTTCCCGAACGGCTCGAGCGGCATACAGGAGGTCGTCGTCACCATCGAGTGAGACGCCACCCGGCCGGAAAGAACTCAGCCCCAGACCAATCCGATACGAGCACGGCACCGAACCCCTTCTGACACTGCCCGCCACACCCTCCCAAGGAGTGAATGACATGAAGACCCGCACCACGCTCGTCGCCCTCGCCCTCGCCCTGCCGCTCGGCCTCGCCGCCTGCAGCACCTCCACCGAAGCCGCCTCGACGCCCCCGAGCGCGACGGCCACCGGCTCGATGACGTCGAGCGACGCGATGGCCGCCCCGGCATCCCAGGTCTTCGGCGAGGCCTGCTCGGCCGTGCCGAAGGACGGCAAGGGCTCGTTCAGCGGCATGGCGACCGACCCCGTGGCCACCGCTGCGAGCAACAACCCGCTCCTGTCCACGCTCGTCACGGCGGTCAAGCAGGCCGGGCTCGTCGACACCCTCAACTCGGCCCCCGAGGTGACGGTGTTCGCGCCGACGAACGACGCCTTCGCCAAGATCCCGGCCGACACCCTCAAGAAGGTCCTCGCCGACAAGCCGACGCTGACGAAGATCCTCACGAACCACGTCGTCGCCGGCAAGATCGCCCCCGACCAGCTCGCCGGCACCCACAAGACGCTTGCCGGCACCGAGCTCACCGTGGAGGGGTCGGGCCAGATGTTCACCGTCGGCAAGGAGAAGGCCAAGGTCCTCTGCGGCAACGTGCCGACGGCGAACGCCACGGTCTACATCGTCGACACCGTCCTGCTGCCCTGAGCGGCCGGCGCCAAATCCCTCCCACTCAGCCAGAATGAGTCCCATGTCGCGTTTCTCCGTGGTCTCCTCCGGCGAGCCGTCGCCGGAGGAGACCGCCGGGCCGGCCCTGCTCGCGGCGCTGCTCAGGCGTGCGGCGGGCGGGGACGAGGCGGCCTTCGCCGAGCTCTACGACGAGGTGTCCCCGCGGCTCTACGGCCTCGTCCGCCGGGTCGTGCGTGACCCGGCCCAGTCCGAGGAGGTCGCCCAGGAAGTGTTCCTCGAGATCTGGCGTCACAGCGCACGCTTCGACCCGGCCAGGGGCAGCGCCCTCTCGTGGATGATGACGATCGCCCACCGCAGGGCCGTCGACCGGGTCCGCTCGGCCGAGGCGGCGCGCGGGCGTGACGACAGCTACGGCGCCGCCACCCACGACGTCAGCCACGACTCGACCGCCGAGGCGGTCGTCCAACGGCTCGACGCCGAGCGCGTCCACCGCGCGCTCGACACGCTCACGGAGGCCCAGCGCGGAGCGCTCGAGCTCGCCTACCTCTCCGGCTACACCCACACGGAGGTGGCGACCCTGCTCGACCTGCCACTGGGCACCGCGAAGACGCGGATCCGGGACGGACTCATCAGACTTCGGGACACGTTGGGGGTGACCTCATGAGCGACGACATCCACGCGCTCTCCGGTGCGTATGCCGTGGACGCCCTCGACGACGTCGAGCGGGCCCGGTTCGAGCGGCACCTCGCCAACTGCGAGGCATGCCGGGCCGAGGTGGACAGCCTGGCCGCCGCCGGGGCCGAGCTCTCGGCCATGACGGTGACGCCGCCGCCGCCGTCTCTCAGGGACGCGGTGCTGCGCGACATCAAGACCGTGCGTCCGCTGCCTCCGGTGTCCGGCGACGTGACCACGGTCGCCGGGGATCCGGGCGACGCCGGTCCGGGCGCGGAGGTGCCTGGTGCCGAGGTGGTCGGCGCCGAGGTGCCTGGTGCCGACTCGGTGCCGGGGCTGGCCAATCGGCCCGATCGGCGAGCGCCGCGCTGGTCGGGGCCGTGGCGCGGCCTCGTGGCAGCGGCCGCGGCGGCGGTCCTGCTCATCGGTGGGGTCACGGTCTACCGGGCCACGACCCAGGAGCCCCGCCGGACGGTCGCCGAGCAGGTTCTTGCGGCGCACGACGCGACGAGGGTGACCAAGGACTTCCCGGGCGGGGCCAACGCGATGTTCGTCCGGTCGCCGTCCCTGCACAAGGCGGTCGTCGTGACCTCGAGGATGCCGTCGCCACCGAGCGGCAAGGTCTACCAGCTCTGGCTGCAGGACCGTTCCGGCAAGCTCACCTCCGCCGGGCTCATGCCGGACCGGGCCGACCAGGTCGTCGTCCTCGACGGCGATGCTGCCGGTGCCACCGGGGCCGGGATCACGGTCGAGCCGGCCGGCGGTTCGGCCCAGCCGACGAGCCAGCCGATCGCCTTCGTCTCGTTCGCGTGATGCCTCCCGGTTCGATGTCCTCGGCGGTCAACCGTGACCGTGGAAGACATCGAACCGGGGGCACGGCGCCGATCGCCGGCTCAGCCTCGACTCATCGATGGTCTGGACCGGGGGCCTCGGGGGTCTCTCCGTTGGCGACCGCCTCGACCCAGTCGATGGCTGCATCCGAGAGGGAGAATCCGGACGGTCCCTTCTGACCGACCCACCAGGCGTCGGACGTGACATCCCCGCCCGCCCGCGCGATCTCCTCGACGACGTGGGGCGGCACGACGTCGCCGTTGTTCGCGATGAGCCACTCACGCGTCGACGGCTGCAGGGCGGGCCACCACTGCTCGATGGACATGCCACCCAGTGTGGCACCCGCGCCTGTCCGCCTGGTCCCGCTCGCGGATCGGGACGGGCTCAGCGGGGATGTTTCTGCTGCGAGCCGACGGGCGAAGCAGCTCGGGGAGCGACCGCGCGGCGCCGGAGGCGCACGCCGGGCACGAGCGCCGGGACGTGGGCGGCATACTCCTCGTAGGCCACGCCGAACTCCCGACGGAGGTCGCGCTCCTCGAAGAAGATCCCCACGGCGACGTAGCCGGTCGCCGCGAGCGCGAACAACAGATGGGCGGCGCCCATCCGCGGTGTCGCCCAGAATGCGAGGAGCAGTCCCGTCATCAACGGGTGGCGCACGACGCCGTAGAGGCCACCGACCCGCAGGGTCGTGGTCGCCTCCGTGTCCCGAGCGGCCACCCAGCCCGCCTGCCGCAGGCCGACGAGCTCGAGGTGGTCGACCGCGAACGTCGACACGATGGCGACGACCCAGCCCACCGCGCAGAGGGACCACAGCAGGGTCGCGGCCGCGCCGTCCACGCGCCAGACCTGCCCGCCCCACGGCTGCCAGAGCACCAGCAGCAGGACGAGGCAGAGGTCGGTGGCGAGGACGTATGCCGTCCGCTCGAGCTCCGCGGGGATGCGCCGGCCCAGCCACGACTTCACCCGACGACGGGCCATCACCGAGTGCTGGGCGGCGAAGAGCAGGAGGAGGAGCAGGTCGACGGCGATCGCTCGGGGGGCCGTCGTGCGGGCGGGTCCGTCGACGGTCCGGGGGACGATGACGTCAGCGAGGAAGGCCATCGTCCACAGCGTGACGGCGACGAAGCCGAACCAGCCGAGCGCTGACAGGGCGAGATGGGCGGGGCGTCTGTGCATGCCTCCATGGTCCGGAGACCCGCGTGGCGAAGCAGCCGTGGAAATACCTCACTCGTGAGGTCCGGTCGCGACGTACCAGGCGGCCACCTGGGAGCGCGACCGGAACCCGAGGCGCAACCGGATCCGTTCCACGTGCGACTCGGCCGACCGTTCGGTGATGCCCAGCCGCTCGGCCAGCTGACGGTTCGTCAGGCCCTCGGCGACGAGGGCGGCGACCTCCGTCTGGCGGGCGGTGAGCCCGGTCGGCATCGAGCTCCTGAGGCGGCGCAGCCCGAGGAAGCGACGGATCTCGGCGACCACGGACTCCGCATCGCCGATCGCGGGCAGATGTGAGCGACCCTCCAGCTCCACGAGCTCTGCGCCCGGGATCGCTGCGGCGAGGGCCCTGCCCTGACTGACCGGGGCGGCCCGGTCTGCGATCCTGTGCAGCACGACCGTCGGCGCCTGGATCCGCGGAAGGGCCGCGCGCACGTCCATGTCGTAGGCGAGGCGCAGCAGAGCGACCGCGGTCTCTGCGGAGGAGGCGGCACGCTGGTAGCCGGCGAGCCCGAGCCGCGTGCCGGCATCCGCCTCGGGGGCGAAGAGGTCGGTGAGCAGGTCCGAGCCCAGACCCCAGTGGGTCGCAAGGAGCCCGAGGATGTGCCGCCGGCTGTCCTCGTCACCGATGGCGGCGCCGGTGGCCCAACCGCCGTACAGCACCAGCCGCGAGACGGTGTCGGGGCGGTCGGCGGCCCACTGGGCGGCGACCGCCGCCCCCATGGACCAGCCCAGGACGTCGAAGCGGTCCATGCCGACCGCCTCGGTCACCGCGGCGATCGTGGCGAGCTCTAGCTCCATCGTGCGCGGGCCCTCATAGGGATCAGAGAGCCCGCAACCGGGTCGGTCGTAGCGCACCAGGGTGCGACCGGAGGACAGCGACTCGTGGAACACGCGATCGGCAGGGATGGCCCACCCGAGCTCGAGGTGGCTGAGCCATCCGGGCGCCACGAGCAGGAACGGCCCCGATCCGGTCAGGGCGTAGGCCACCCGTCCTTCATCGCCGAGACGCGCCATCCCCAGGCGCTGGGCCTCTGCCGCCACGCCACCAGTGAACCTCAGGACGGTGGCCCGCACGTGCGTGACGCGATGACCCACGCTTGACGGCTCGCCCGCCGAGCCCGAGGTCTTCGGTCAGGCGGAGGTCGCCGCAGTGGCGCTCGCGACCTCCCGACGCCAGGTCGGGAACATGAGTGCCGCGCCGACGAGGAAGCACACGGCGCCCCAGAAGGTTCCCGCGACGGCGAGGCGCGTGCTCACCAGGGCGTCGGTGGTCGGCATGACATAGCCGGCGATAGCCGAGGCCATGAAGAGCACGGAACCGAGCAGGTTGACCCAGGCGATCCGCCACGGGAACGACCGGGGCTCGAAGCTGAAGAACCGTCGTGAGACCGCGAGCACGGCGAAGACGCTCGAGACGAGGAACAGCACCGACCCGTAGAGGTCCGGGCGCCACACGTAGCGGTCGGACTCGGCGGCCGTCGCGTTGTGGGTGAGGGCGGCGATGGTGCTGACGTTGAAGAACACCGTGCCCGGGAACTGGATGGCCGCGGCAAGCCAGCTGCGGTCGTGCGGGAGCCAGCCCCACAGCCGCACCCGGGCGGGGTCGTGCTGGGTGACCTCGTCGACAGCGGTCGCGGCGGGGCTTTGCGCCTGCACAAGCTGGAGGTACGAGGCGCCCGTGAAGAAGACCGACCCGACGACATAGGTGATGCCGTCCACCCAGCCGCCCGTCGCATTCGCGTATGCCGGCACCGAGCCGATCACGAAGCACGCCGAGCCGATCATGAAGAGCCAGGCGATGGTCGCGTTCAGGCGGTGCGGTCTCGCCCTCATCCGGCCGGCTCCCGCTGGGCAGCCGGCTGGTCCGGACCGGGTGTGGGCAGCACGGCAGTGACGACGAACGACACGACCACGGCCACGACCACCTGGGGCGTGATCTTGAGGCCGTCGGTGCCCATCAACAGGGTGGCGAGCAGCACCGAGGTGAGGGGCAGCCGGAGCATCGCGCAGCACGTGGCGCCGATCCCCATGCCGATGGCGGGAGCGAGGTCCATGCCGGGCAGCCCGCTCACGGCGATGCCCAGTACGGCCCCGATGAACATGGCGGGAAACACCGGGCCACCGCGGAAGGCGCTCAGCGACAGACCGTAGGCGAGGGCCTTGAACAGCCCGAGGAGCAACAGCACGCCGAGCGAGTAGTTGGCGGCATTCGCGACAAGCCCGGGCAGGGCGCTCTGCCCGGAGAAGAGGACCTGGCTGAACTCGCGCCCGGTGGTGACGGCATACGCCGTGGCGCACAGGCCGATGAGCAGCCCCAGTCCCACAGTCACGGGGACCCGGTTGCGGTGGACGAGGGGCCGAACCGTGAGAGCGAGCCACCGGATCGCCCAGCCGAGCAGTGCGCCGAGAAGACCCACGGGGAGCGCCCACAGGATGGAGGCGATCGTGGGCTCGACTCCGGGCGGCACGGTGGTGAGTGCGAGCGAGAAGCTGCCGAGCCCCGTCCAGGAGTTCATCCCGACGAACACGAGGGCGCCGATGCCGGAGGCGAGCAGGCCCGGGAGCGCGACGAGGCTGAGGGTCGCCCCGGCGATGCCGGCGGCCTCCATGATGAGGAAGGCACCGAGCAGGGGCGAGCCGAGCAGCGTGCTGACGGCCGCGAAGCTCCCGGCCGAGGCCATGATGGTCACCGCCATCGGCGGAGCGTCCTTCTTCACCAGGCGCACCGTGAGGGCCGCGAGGCCGCCACCGATCGCGATGAGAGGCGCCTCCGGGCCGAGGACCGCCCCGAGGCTGAGCGTGGCGAGCGACGCGAGCACGATGCCGGCGAGGTCCCGACTCGCTGCCGGGCCCGACCCCGTCGTGAAACCCAGGGCTGGAGAGTGGCCCGCGGTGCCGGGAAGGTGGCGGATCGTGAGAGACACCAGCAGTCCGCAGAGCATGAGCCAGGGGACCGGCCACCAGGCCGGGGTGCCACCACTGAACAGGTCGGCCGGGAGGGTGACGAAGAGGTAGGTCTGGATCTCGCCCACGAGCGCGAGGAAGCCGTAGGCGATGGCCGAGATCGGGATGCCGAGCAGGGCAGCGAGCACCAGCGCGGACAGGTAGGCCCTGGACCGGACGATGCTCGCCGGGTCGAGGCTGGTCGGTGCGCCGGGTGGCGCCTTCGCGTCAGTCAGCTCGATCCGCCTCCTCGGGCGAGGGTCTCGCGCTCGTTTCTGGACATGCGTTCGTCCGGCCAACATAATCCGGCTCCACCGTCCGGCGCTGACGATCCGCCAAAGACCGTGCCGTGCGGCTCGTCTGCCGCGGGGAGCCGGTCGTGGCCGTATGGCGGACGCGCTGCCGCGACATGCGCCGGCCGCGCCGACGTAGCGTGGTGCGGTGATGTTCAGTCGGGAGCTCCGCGACGCCGTGGCGCGAGGCGAGATCACGGTCTCGATCCGCCTGTGGAGCCGCCCGCAGGTCAAGGTCGGTGGCCGCTACCCGACCGCAGGCGTGCTGATCGAGGTCGACTCACTCGACGTCCTGCCGTTCTCCGCGGTGACCGAGGACGACGTGCGCGCCTCCGGCGAGACCGACCGCGAGACCCTGCGCGAGCGAGCGGCTCACTCGGGCCCGATCGACGACGCCACCCTGGTCTACCGGGTCGAGTTCCACGTCGTCTGAGCCGAGGGCCAGGCGCCGATGTATCTCCTGGGGTGCGCTGCCTCAGAGCCAGCCGGGCGGCGTGGGCACGATGATGCCGACGATGGCATGGCCTGATGCGGCGGTGCCGAGGTGGACGACCGAGTCGGACTGCGGGTGAGCGGCCAGCTCGCGGCACTCAAGGCCCTTGCACCACCGCGGCAGGATGCCGCCCTGCTCCTGGCGCACTGCCATGAACATGGTGCTGGCCATGAGCCGGCCGTCACGGGTGTTGCGGACCCGCGGGTCCTGGTAGACGACGACCGTCGGCGGCGCCATCCCCATCGTGCGCGCGGTCGCGGCCTCCGCGATCGCGGCATACTGCATCCGCGTTGCCTGGTGCTGGCCGATGTCGGCGCGCCACGACAGCACCCCGCCGACGGCGAGCACCGCCAGCAGGAGGGTGGCCGTGCGCTCGACCCACGAGCCACGCGTGCTCGGCGCGTCGACCCGGGGTCGCCTTTCGACCAACAGGAGGGAGACGGGCAGCACCGCGAAGAGCCACGTCCAGAGCTGGCCCCTGGCCTCCGTGACGATGCCGGTCGCGAGCGTCTGCGCGGCGTCGAGTCCACAGGCGACACCGAAGGCCACGAGAAGGCGCTGCAGACGAGGACGGACCGTCGCGTCCCGCCAGCCGAGGGCGATGGCGACGAGACCCACGAGCGCGACCCACCACTGGGTGGTCCAGAGGGACCCGGCGGCATCGAGCCAGCGACCCGTGTTGACCAGAAGGGCGTCGAGCGAGGTCAGCGGGTTGGGTTGGCGCCAAGAAGCAACCTTGAGCCCGAAGTGCTGGTTGACGATCCAGTTCAAGGTGTAGGCGACGCCGACCCCGAGGCCGAAGGCCGCCACCCAGGTTCCGACCACCGCGAGCAGACGGCGCCACGGGACGTCGCCCAGGAACACGATGGCGAACGCCAGCAGGACGACACCGACCGGGGGGTAGGTGAGCACGGCGGCGACCCCGACAGCGAGGAGCCACAGTCTCAGCCTCGCGCCCGAGCGAGCCGCCCAGGGCAGCACCCAGATCGCCGTGGCAGCCACGATGATCGACGGCGTGAGCGCGCCCGGCCAGTAGACCAGCTGGACCCAGACCGCCGAGGCGAAGAGCGCGATCCCGAGGAGGACGTCGACGACCGGCCCGGGGCGGACCCCGGAGAGGTGGAGCACGCGCCACATGCCCGCTACGAGAACGGCGTAGCCGACGGCATACGTGAGCGCCGCGGTCGTCGGGGTGCCGTGCTGCCCGATGACGAACCACCACGCGGTGTCGAGCCAGCGGCCTTCGCTGATGTTGTAGTAGGACGGCGGGGCCACGCCACGCGTCCGGTCGGGCAGCAGGAACGTCCAGTCGTCCTGCCGGATGAACGGGGTGACCGCCTGTGCGAACCCCTGGGTCAGCAAGGAGGCGACCGCGAGGGTCAACGGGACGAGGACGAGGCGCCGGGGCCGGGGGTCGAGGAGCCGCGTCCGCCGGACGGTATCGGCGGGGGCAAGAGTCTGCGTCGCCATGGTCGAGTCGCTCACGTGGTCGGGAGGTCACGGACGGTCAGCCCGTGATCGTTCGACTGTAACGATCCCAGACCGGCCCAGATCCTCCCAAGGCGGTCTCAGAACCGCAACGGGCCGCCGAGGACATCGGCCAGGACGCGCTCCCCGGAGCGGAGGGCGATGGTCGAGAACCGCCCAAGGCAGATGGGTCTGTGCCTTCGGCCGGTCCGACCACCACAATGGTCGTGACGGCCACACGGTCGGACTGCCGACAGGGCTCCGGCCCGGCAAGGGTGAGTGACATGGAGCCTCGGTCGACGTTCGAGGAGCTGGACATCCGAGCTGCAGAGCGTCGGTTGGAGCGTGCCCTCGAAGCGGACGACCCCACCGCCTGGGTCCTCGAGTACACCGAGGACGCGGTGTTCGACGGGGGTGGCGAACACGCCGTGGTGGGCCGCGAATCGCTGCTCGCGATGGCCAGTTCCATGCGGCCGTTGCGGATGGTGTCGATCCGACCGCTGCGCACCGAGGGTCACGGCGACCTCGCGGTGGTATGGGCGCAGGCGTCCTGGGTCAGCGGGGATCCCGGGAGCGAGCCGACGACGGTGAACGTGCGGGGACTCATCGTCTGGAGGAGAGACGCCGACGGCACCTGGCGCGTGGCGATGGAGCACATCAGCTGACCATGAGGTCATGGAGTCACGCAGTCGCCACCTCGGTCATGCGCTCGTGTGACGCAGGTCCGAGCCACGCAACGCTCGGCAATGGCGGCCCATTCGGCATCGATCACCAGGCCTTCGCCTGCCTCGATGACCCGTCGCGCGAAGGAGTCGACAAGGGCCGATTCCAGCGGAAGCCCCTCCAGCCCCGACGGCACGAGGTGGGCGTAGCGATGGGCGACCCGGTCGTAGGACTCGCGCGCCTCTGCGACCCATGACCCGTGCGGCACGGAATGCACCCTATCCAGGACGGGGAGCCCTTCCCGGTCGGGCTGATGCGGGCGTTCTGGCGAATGATGGGAGCCGCCTGACCATGACTGCCCCCAAGACCATCCATTCGAGTCCGATGATCAGGGTCGGCAGCTCGAAGAGCCGCTCGTTGATGTCCTTCATCAGCGCGCTCGACGCGATCAACGGGATGATTGAGATGGCAACGGACATCGGGAAGTTCTTCCACCCGCCGGGCAGGGAGGCCGTCCGTCGAACCACGATTCCGACAAGGAGGAGTCCGAGGATCGAGCCAAGAGCCGACAGCGTGATGAACGGGGTGAGCACGGTGACGGTGTCTCCCGTCGGGGTCCATTCGGCTGGACCCAGGAACAGCCCGAGCACGGACACGAGGGCGCACAGCTCCGCAATGCCTGCAGACGTCAATCCGGAACGGGCCAACCTTGAGCGGTTGCCGTCGAGCGATCCGTACAACCCGATGACGGCGATCGGAAAGAACACCGGGGCGACCTCGTAGACGACTGGCGGCTGAAACCTCGCAATCATGAGACAGGCGGCCTTGAGGGCCCAGAACAGCCCACCGACCATCGCCGCCAGACCTCCAGCAAACGCCAACCGTGTGGATCCATTCACGACAAACACCCCCGCCTGCCCGTCTGAATCGAAGACCCGCTCTGTGTCGCCGACGACGACCACGGGCTGCTGTGCGACCCGCGTATTTCGTTTTGCCGGAACTCATCCGTGCCGGAGACTCGATAGCGTCCTTCGATGCTAAGGGGAGGCACCCATGCCGAGGTACCGCCAGATCATCATCGCGACCCTGTTCCTCAGCGTGACCGCTTGCGCCGGGCCCCCGACCTCTCCCGAGGTGTCAAGAACGCCGTCTCATGCGAGCTCGAGTGCGAGCAAGGCGGCGTCCTGCTCCAACCCGGGCGGTGGAGACTGCCTCGGGGACCTTGCCGCCGGCACGTACGGCACGAGGCAGTTTCGCCCTGGCTTCTCGTACACCGTGCCCCCCGGATGGCGCAATGACGAGGATCTCCCAGGCAACTTCTTCCTGTATCGCAGTAATGACCCGCAGAGCGGTGTCGTGGGCGGCAGCTACCTCGGGATCTACCAGAATGTCCGGGCAGCCGCGATCGACTGCTCCGAGGCCGCCCAGCCCGGCGTAGGGATCACGCCAGGGCAACTCATCGTCTGGTACCAAACCATTCCTGGCCTGGTCGTGTCGTCTCCCAAGTCGGTGACCGTGGGGGGTCTATCCGGTTTCCAGATCGACCTGGCGCTCAAGCCCGGCACCAGAGCCTGCTCCTTCGAAGGGCATCCGGGCATCCCGCTCGTCATCGGAAACGGGGTGTCCGAACTGCACCATGTCATTCTGCACGAGCTCGACGTCCGCCTGATCATTCTCGATTGGAAGAATGGGAATGTGGTCCTCGAGATCACGAGTGTCAAGGACCGGGTTTCAAGCGAGGAGTATCGCGCCACAGTCCAGCCGATCGTCGACTCCCTGCAGTTCGAGGTGACGTAGGGACCCACCGACTTCGAGCGGGCCAGCCAAGCCCCCAGACGTGGCGGACCCGACCGAAGCGGTGTGTGAGCCTCCGGGCTGAACCTCCGTCCTTATCGGTGCGAGACCTGGAAGCAGGCCACGTCGTACTGCGAGGACTCGCTGTAGTGCTGGCCGCCGATCCCGCCGGCCACCGAGTTGATGCCCGGCTCGTTGAACGGCGACCCCGGCGACGAGCTGGCGTGGCCCGGGGTGGTGCCACCCGCGGCCTCGATGTCCTGACAGGACTGGCTCGGCGGTCCGGTGCCGCTGGGGTTGGCGGCCGCTGAGGCCTGCGCGGCCCCCGCGAAGAAGATCGCTCCGAGGGACAGCAGGGCGACGATGACAGTGCGCATGATGACTCCTTTGTCGGAACCCCCTGCCTCTGGGAAGACGAGCCGGGGCGGCTCGGGGTTCACCTCCTGAGACCCCCGGCACGCCCCGACCTCGGCCCCAACCCCGACGCCGGCTCTAGCAAGCAGCGCCTCGAGTATTGCGGTGCCGCAGTTACTGCGCCTATGGTGAGGAATGGCCACCACCCGACGACCCGTTCCCGGCAGCCCGGGCGACCCCGTCGCAGCAGCCCTGCGTGCCACGACCTCCGCGCTCTCCGGCGTCGACCCGAGCCGCCCGAGCGAGGCCCTCCCGCTCATGCGCGCCGCCCAGGAGCACCTGACCCGGGCGATCGACGAGGCGATGGCCGCCGTCCTCCTCTCCGAGGGGGGCACGATCCGCACGGCCGGGCAGCTCGCGGGCCTGTCCGAGAACGCCGTGGGACCGCGCCTCGCGCGCACGACCCAGCTCGCGGCATACGGCTCGGAGTCCGGACGCGTGACCGCGGCGGGCGTGGAACGAGCCCGCTACGACCTCGAGGAGGGCAGGCATCGGGACGCCTCCGCCCTCGGCGAGGCGCCCCGGCCGCTGCGCTTCCGCGCGCGACGCCCCACCTGAACACCACGAGACCACCGCAGACCCAGCACCACCCGGCACGACCCTCGCGCCGGCCACCGAAGGGGGAGACATGACCAACCCGAACCTGACGCACCTCTACTTCCTGCTCGACCGGAGCGGGTCGATGGAGTCGATCAAGGACGACACCGAGGGCGGTTTCAACGCGTTCGTCGCCGAGCAGCGCGCCACCGCGGGCGAGTGCCGCGTCACCCTCGCACAGTTCGACAACGAGTACGAGGAGGTCTACCGCGACCGGCCGATCGCCGACGTGCCGCGGCTCGAGCTGCGCCCCCGCGGCATGACCGCCCTGCTCGACTCCATCGGACGCCTCGTCTCCGAGGCCGGCGCGCGCCTCGCGGCGCTCCCGGAGGACGAGCGGCCCGGCAGCGTCGTCGTCGGCATCATGACCGACGGCCACGAGAATGCCTCACGCGAGCTGACCCACGCCACCGTCAAGGCGATGATCGAGCGCCAGACGAAGGAGTACGGCTGGCAGTTCCTCTACATGGGGGCCGACCAGGACGCGATCGAGGTCGGGGCGAGCATCGGCGTCGCGCCGGAGCACTCGATGACCTACAGCCGCGGCAAGGTCGCCGCGATGATGGCGGCGGCGTCCGGCAACATCGGGCGCTACCGGACCGCGCGCGCGGCCGGCCTGTCCGCCTCGGAGGCGGGCGAGCTCATGACGTTCAGCGAGGAGCAGCGGCACGCGTCGTCGGACTGAGGGGGAGCGCCCCGGCGGAGTCCGAGCCCCTCGACGGCTCGGTCGACGAGCTCGGACGGCGAGAGCGCCACGTCGAGCACGAGACCCGACTCGTCGGCGCCGAGCGGCTCGAGCGTCGCGACCTGCGAGTCGAGCAGGCTCGTCGGCATGTAGTGCCCCGCCCGTGAGGACATCCGCCCGCGGATCACGTCGGCCGAGCCGTCGAGGTGGACGAACTCGACGATCGGCAGCCCCTCGGCGAGGACCGTGCGATACGCCCGCTTGAGGGCCGAGCAGGAGATGACGGTCGAGCGCCCTTCCGCCGCTCGGGCTCCCATCCAGCCCGCGAGGTCGCGCAGCCACGGCCACCGGTCCTCGTCGTCCAGGGGTATGCCGGCCCGCATCTTCTCGACGTTGGCCGGCGGGTGGAACTCGTCCCCCTCGGCCATGACGAACCCGGTGGCGGCGGCGACACCCCGCGCCACGGTCGTCTTGCCGCACCCGGACACACCCATCACGACGACGTGCCGCGTCCGCAGCGGCTCACACGTCGGCTCACACGTCGGCTCAACCGTCGCCTCACCAGTCATGGACGGTCCCGTCCTTGAGACGGTTGAACGGCAGGTATGCCGGCTGGTACGGGAAGCGGGCCGCTGCCTCGACGTCGATGTCGACGCCGAGACCCGGCTCGTCGCCCGGGTGCAGGTAGCCGTTCTCGAAAGTGAACGACTGGCTGAACACCTCGTTCGTCAGCGGCCCGTGCTGCATGTACTCCTGGATCCCGAAGTTGTGGATCGCAAGGTCGAGGTGGAGCGCTGCGGCCATGCCGACCGGCGAGATGTCCGTCGGGCCGTGGATGCCGGACTTGATCTGGTACTGCGCTGCGAAGTCGAGCAGCTTGCGCATCGCCGTGATGCCGCCGGTGTGCGTCACCGCCGAGCGGACGTCGATGAGCTGCTCGCGGATGAGGGTCTGGTAGTCCCAGACCGTGTTGAAGATCTCGCCGATCGCGAGCGGCGTCGTCGTGTGCTGGCGGACGAGGCGCAGCGCCTCCTGGTTCTCGGCCGGGGTGCAGTCCTCGAGCCAGAAGAGGTCGTAGGGCTCGAGGTCCTTGCCGAGGCGGGCGGCCTGGATCGGGGTCATCCGGTGATGGCCGTCGTGCAGGAGCGGCAGCTCGGGACCGAACTCGTTCCGGACCGCCTCGAACACCGTGGGGAGGTGGCGGAGGTAGGCGCGGGTGTCCCAGTCCTCCTCGGCCGGAAGAGGGGTGCGGCGGGCCGGCTCGTAGTCGTAACGGCCGCCGTAGGCCTCGGCCTGGGCCGCGACACCGTAGACGGCGTTGATGCCGGGGACCGACGTCTGGACGCGGATGGACCGGTAGCCGAGCTCGAGGTGCTTGCGGATCGAGTCGAAGAGCTCCTGCGTGTCCCGGCCGGACGCGTGCCCGTACGCCATGATCCCGGTGCGGGAGGCTCCACCGAGGAGCTGGTAGAGCGGCATACCGGCGGCCTTGGCCTTGATGTCCCACAGGGCGACGTCGACGGCGGCGATCGCGGCCATCGTCACGGGCCCGCGCCGCCAGTAGGCCGACCGGTAGAGGAACTGCCAGGTGTCCTCGATCCGGTGTGGGTCGCGGCCGATGAGGAGCGGGACGACGTGGTCGGCGAGGTAGGAGGCGACCGCGAGCTCCCGGCCGTTGAGCGTGCCGTCGCCGACGCCGGTCAGCCCCTCGTCGGTCGTGATCCGCAGGGTGACGAAGTTGCGGTCGGGGCTGGAGACGATGACGTCGGCGGTGACGATCTTCACGCTGGGCCTTTCTGGGTGGTCGTGCGGTGGTCGTGCGGTAGTCGTGCGGTGGTGAGCTTCGGCGGGTCCGCCGGTCGGGCGGTGGTGCGGGGTCGTGCGCGGTCAGCGCACGGTGGCTCCCGGCCGGTGGCCGTGCAGGAGGGCGAGGTCGGCACGCGTCGGGGCGCCCTCCCAGTCCCCCTTCGCGGACACGGCGAACGCGCCCGCCTCGGCGCCGCGCCGCAGGCACTCGCCGGGGTCGAGCCCGTCGAGGACCCCCGAGAGGAAGCCGGCGGTGAACGCGTCGCCGGCACCGATGGGATCGACCGCGGTGACCGGGACGGCGTCCACGTCGACGCGACCGGCGACCGTGTGGACGCTCGCTCCGCGGGGCCCCCGCTTCACGGCCACCTGGACGACACCGTGCGCGAGCAGGCTCGCGACCGCCTCCTCCTCGGTCCCGTCCGCGACGAGGTCGAGCTCGTCGTCCGAGGCGATGACGTATGCCGCTCGGCGGGCGATCGGGGTCAGCGCCTCCTTCGCCTGCTCCCGGGTCCACAGACGGTTGCGGTGGTTCACGTCGAGCGAGACGAGAACGCCTGCAGCAGAGGCGGACTCGGCCACGGAGGTGACGCACTCGAGGGCCGACGCCGAGAGGGCCGGGGTGATGCCCGTCAGGTGGAGCAGCCGTGGCCGGGTCCTGGCGACCGCCGCGCCCACATCGGCTGGGTCGAGGGCCGAGCCGGCCGACCCGGTCCGGCGGTACTCCACCAGGGTGAGGTCGGCCGTCCGCTGCTCGACGAACATGAGCCCGGTCGGGCGCTCGACGTCGACGACGGCATACGTCGTGTCGACGCCCTCGGCACGCAGCTCACGCAGGACGAGCCGGCCGAACGGGTCGGCACCGACCCGGCCCGCCCAGGCGACGGAGTGGCCGAGGCGGGCGAGCCCGATGGCGACGTTGGACTCTGCCCCGGCCACCCGAGTCGTCTGGAGTCCTCCCTGGACGAGGGGTCCGTCGGACCGGAAGGCGACCATCGACTCACCGAAGGTGAGGACGTCGATCCCGGCGCTCATGATGAGATCCGTTGTGCGACAGCGATATACGAGCGGGCCCGCCGTCGGAGCGCCGCGAGGTCCCCGCCTGAGGCGGCATCACCCACGAGCGGACCGCCGACGCCGACGCCGATGGCACCGACGCCCAGGTACGCCGCGACGTCGTCAAGGCCGACGCCACCGACCGCGAGGAACGGGATGTCGGGGAACGGGTCGCGGACGGCCTTGAGGTAGGCAGGTCCGCCGACGGACGACGGGAAGAGCTTGACGGCCGACGCGCCCTGCTGCATCGCCGTCCACGCCTCCGTCGGGGTCAGCGCCCCAGCGGCGACGGGCAGTCCGCGGGCACTGGCCTCCGCGATCGACGGGGTGACGGCCGGGGTGACGACGAACTGCGCCCCGGCAGCCTCGACGTCGACGACGTCACCGGCCGTGAGGACCGTGCCGGCGCCGATGCTCGCCCCCGCGGGGACGTGCGGCCGGATCGCCTCGATCGCCCGAAGCGCGCCGGGTGTCGTCAGGGCGACCTCGACGAACCGGACCCCCTCCTCGAAGAGGGTCACGGCCGCCCCCACCGCAGCTGCTGTGTCCGTCCCGCGGATGATCGCCATGACCCGCGACGCCGTGAGGTCGGCGACGAACGAGCCGTGCTGCGCGTCCCCCGGTGGGCCCGCAGGTGTGCGTGCACCCATGACGCTGCTCACCACTCGGCGAACGAGCCGTCGGGGTGGCGCCACACCGGGCCGCGCCACGCGTGACCGCGCTGGTCCGCCGCGCGCACGGCCTGCTCGTCGACCTCGATGCCGAGGCCGGGGCCGGTGAGCCGCTCGATGTGGCCGTCCACGAACTGCAGGGGCGCGGTGTCGGCGACGTAGTCGAGGACCTCGGCGCCCTGGTTGTAGTGGATGCCGATGCTCTGCTCCTGGATGAGGAAGTTCGGCGTCGCGAACCCGACCTGGAGGCACGCGGCGAGGGCCAGCGGTCCGAGCGGGCAGTGCGGAGCGAGCTGGACGTCATACACCTCGGCGAGGGAGGCGATCTTGCGCGTCTCGGTGATCCCGCCGGCGTGCGAGAGGTCCGGCTGCGCGACGGCGATTCCCGCCTGGAGGACCGGGAGGAACTCCTGGCGGCTGTAGAGCCGCTCGCCGGTCGACACGGGCGTCGACGTCGACCGGACGACCTCGCCGATGAGGTGCGAGCTCTCCGGGACGACCGGCTCCTCGAGGAAGAAGGGTCGGTAGGGCTCGAGGAGCGGCGCGACCCGGCGGGCGTCGGCGAGGGTGAACCGGCCGTGGAGGTCGACGGCCACGTCACGGTGGTCCCCGAGGACCTCACGCGCGGCGGCGACCCGCTCGACGACCCCGTCGATCTCGGCCACCGTGGCGATCCGGCTCATCCGGCCCGAGGCGTTCATCTTGACCGCGGTCAGGCCCGCCTCGACCTGCTCACTGATGTGGTCGGCCACCTCGGAGGGCTCGTCGCCCCCGACCCAGCCGTAGACCCGGATCCGGTCGCGCACGGGACCACCGAGCAGCTGGTGCACCGGCGCGCCGAAGTGCTTGCCGGCGATGTCCCACAGCGCCTGGTCGAGGCCGGACACCGCGCTCGCCAGGATGGGGCCGCCCCGGTAGAAGGACCCCTTCGTCATGACCTGCCAGTGGTCCTCGATCCGGAGCGCGTCCTGCCCGACGAGCACCTCGGCGAGCTGGTCGACGGCGGTCCGCACCGTCTCCGAGCGGCCCTCGCACGTCGCCTCGCCCCAGCCGACGATCCCGCTCTCGGTCTCGACGCGGACGAAGAGCCAGCGAGGGGCGACGAGGAAGGTCTCGACCCTCGTGATCCGTTCCATCGCTCAGCCCTTCGTCGCGCCGGCGGTGAGCCCGGAGACGACGTACTTCTGGGCGAAGAGGGCGATGACCATGATCGGGACGGTCACCACGGTCGAGGCGGCCATGAGGCCACCCCAGTCGATGCTCGCGTAGCCGACGAAGTCGAAGATCGCCACGGGGAGCGTCTTGGTGTCGGCGCCGGAGAGGACCAGGGCGAACATGAAGTTGTTCCACGAGAAGATGAACGACAGGATCCCCGCGGTCGCGATGCCCGGCGTCGACAGGGGCAGGGTGATCCGCCGGAAGGCCCCGATCGGGGTCAGGCCGTCGACGAGCGCCGACTCCTCGAGCTCGAGGGGCAGCCCGTCGAAGTAGCCCATCATGATGTAGACGATGAGCGGCAGGGCCACGAACATGTGGCTGAGGATGAGGACCGAGAAGCCCCCGACCATCTTGAGGTTCGAGAAGACGTAGTACCAGGGGACGAGCAGCGACACGGCGGGGATGACCCTGGCCATGAGCACGACGAGGGCCGAGCGCCGCATCGCGAACCGGCTCATCGAGTAGGCCGCCGGGACCCCGATGAGCAGCGAGAGGACGGTCGAGGCGAAGGCGATCCAGAGGCTGTTGACGATGAAGTCGACGTAGTTCGCCTGCTGGAGGACCTTCGTGTAGTTCTCGAGCGTCGGGGTGAACGCGAGGGCCTTGCCCGGGTCGTAGATGTCGACGTTCGTCTTGAGCGACGCCGCGACCATCCAGACGAGCGGGGCGATGAGCGTGAGGACGACGACGGTCAGCGCGACGACGCGGAAGACGGTGAACGGGGTACGGGCGCGCATCAGGCCGCCTCCTTCTTCCGCGAGGTGAGGACCCACATGGAGCCGACGATGATGAGGAAGAAGATGATGAGGACGGTCGAGGAGATGCCGTACTCGTTGTAGTCGAAGCTGAGGCCGTAGGCGTAGACGTTGAGCGTCTCGACCTCGTGGAACGAGCCGCCGCCCTTGCCCTTCGTCGCGTAGAGGATGTCGAAGGTCTTGAGGGCGTCGATGCCGCGCAGCAGGATCGCGACGATGACGGTGGGCATCATGAGCGGCAGGATGATGTGCCGGAAGCGCTGCCAGGCGCCGGCCCCGTCGATGAGCGCGGCCTCCAGCGGCTCGTCGGACAGGGAGGTCAGCCCGGCGAGGAGGATGAGCACGACCATCGGCGTCCACTGCCAGATGTCGATGAGCATCGTCGTCGGCAGGGCGCTCTGCTCGCCGGCGAGCCACGGCTGCGGCCCGATGCCGAACCAGCCGAGGACCGTGTTGGCCAGGCCGATGTTCGGGTCGAAGATGAGCCGCCACATCATGCCGACCGCGACGGGTGTCGCGACGAGCGGGAGCAGGATGGCGACGCGCACCCACTTCTCGCATCGGAAGGGCCGCCAGAGGAGCAGGGCGATCGCCATGCCGAGCACGACCTCGACGACGAGGACGCCGCCGGTGAACTCGAGCGTCCGCAGCACGGCGGGCCAGAACCGGGTCGTGTCGGTGAGGACCGTCAGGTAGTTGCCGAGGCCGATGAAGGAGTGCTCGGCGCGGACCGAACCCTCGGCGTCGGTGAGGCTGAGCCAGACCGTCCAGGCCACCGGGAACACGATGAGGACGGCGACGAAGGCCATGGCCGGGGCGGCGAAGAGCCACTTGCGGTGGTCGTTGGCCCAGCGGGACCAGGTCGGGGTGGCCCGCGCGGGTGCGAGGGGTCTGGCTGACGACTCGATGGTGCTGGCTGACATGGGGTGCTCCAGGTGCGGGCGTGCGGGAGGGGTATGCCGGGTGGCCGGGCGAGGTGGCCGAGGCGCGGTGGTCGGGACGAGGGCGGTCACGCCCGCCCAGGGCGCCGCGGCACCCGGCCACCCGGCATTCGGGCTCTCAGGCCTCTGCTCGGGTCACTTCTCCGAGTCGAGGAAGGTCTGGAAGGCCGTGTTCGCCGCGTCCGCGGAGGCGGCGGCGTCCTTGCCTGTGATCGCGTCGACGATCGGCTGGCCGACGATCTCGCGGGCCGCGGCGACCTTCACGACGAGCGGACGGTCGTGGCCCACGCCGGTCGGCGTGCTCGCCGCGATGGCGTCCGCAAGGTCCTTCGGGTACGTCGAGGTGCCGGCCGGGTCGGCCCAGACGGAGGTGCGAGCGCCGGGGACACCTGCCTTCTGGTTCGCGAGCGTCTGCGTCTTGCTCGTCGCCCACTCGATGAACTTCCAGGCGTTGTCCTGGTTCTCCGAGGCGGCGTTGACGCCGAGGGCCCACGACGGGACGTTGTAGGCCTTGGAGCCCGCGGGGCCGGCGGGGAAGGGAGCGAAGCCCACCGAGTCGGCGACCTTCGACTTGGCCGGGTCGGTGGCGTTCTTGTAGAGCGAGTCGGCCTCGGTGTAGAAGGCCGCCTTACCCTGGGTGAAGATCGCCATCGCCTCGGGCCAGCCCATGTCGGTGCTGACGTTCTTCGGGCCGAGGTCCTTGATGAGGCCGCCGTAGAAGGCGTAGGCCTGCTTCGCCGCGGGGCTGTTGACGGTCGCCTTGCCGTTCGCGTCGACGAAGTCGCCGCCGAAGCTGTAGAGGAAGCTCGAGAACTGCGTGACCGCGGCGGTCTTGCCGGTGCGGGCGACGAAGCCTGCGACGCCGGGGTTGGCGGCGGAGACCTTGGCCGCGGCGGCCTTGAGCTCGTCGAGCGTCTTCGGCGGTGCCGTGATCCCGGCCTTCTGGAGGAGGTCCTTGCGGTAGTAGAGGACCTCCTGCTCGGTGATGATCGGGACCCCGACCACCTTGTCCTTGTACGTGGTCGCGGCGACGGGGCCGGCCTGGAAGTCGCTCCACGCCCAGTCGGCGTTGCTCTTCGTCTTCGCGGTGAGGTCGGCGAGGTAGCCGTTCTTGGCGAAGAGCTTCCCCTCCTGCAGGGGCCGGTACATCATCACGTCGATGTCGCCCGAGCCGGCGTTGAGCTTGACGTTGTACTGGTCGGAGAGCTGGTCCTCACCGAGCTGGGTCAGCTCGACCTTGAGGCCGGTCTGATTCTCGAACTCGGGAAGCGCCTTCTTGATGTTGTCCGTCCACACGTGGTTCGCGAGGGTGACGCGCAGGGTCTTCGACCCGGCTTCCTGGTCCTCGCCTCCACCGCAGGCGGACAGGCCGAGGGCTGCCGCCACGGCCAGAGAGGTTCCGATCACAAACTGACGACGCAACACGTCGGTCTCCGTTTCCTGTCCCTGGCGCCCCGCCGTTGGGACGCCTCGCGGCGGCTACATCCGCCTAATCGGGGGATGTTAGAGACATTAATCTGCTTTTTGCAACCCTCTTGTGGCGCTGCGTATGACTTGTTATCTTCCCGACCCGCCGCCGCCCCGTCCGGGCCCGTCCCGCACCGTTGCGTCGGTCCACGGGGGTACCTTGTCGCCATGGACCCCGCCCCCGGGAGTGCTCCGGACCCGACGACGCACGCCCGTCGGTCCTCGGAAGAGATGTTCACCGTCCCGGTGCCACGCTGGGACGACGAGGCGGCTGCTGCGCCGGAAGCGCCCGGTCCCGCTGTCACCCAGGCGATCCCGGCCGGCTCGCCCTCTCGCGAGCCGCTCGCGACCGTGCCCCTGCCGACCTTCGTGCCGTATGCCGCCGAGCCGCCTCCCACGGACACGCCGACTCCCGCTGTCGTGCCCGCTCCCGCGCTCAGCCGGGGCACCGGGGCCGGGACCGTCCCGGCAGAGGCCGAGGTCGACCCGCTCCTGGGGGCCGTCGGGGTCGCCCTCTTCTGGATGACGGTCGGCTGGTGGGTCTTCGTCCTCGTCCGGGTCCTCGGACGGGTCGCCCGGGTGGGCGGCAGCGACCGGCTCCTCATCGACACAGTCGACCGCTACGTCGAAGAGACGATCATCGCGGCGATCCTCTCCGTCCTCGCCGCGCTCCTCCTGCTCCTCAGCCGTGGACGGTCCGGGCGCGACGCGCTCGGGTGGAGCGCCCTCGCGCTCGCTGTCGTGACGGTCGGCGTCGCCGTCTGGCGGGTCCTGCCCTGACCATGCTCAGACCCGAGGACGCGGGCGCGGTGGCCACCGCTTTCGGCCTGCACCACGAGGCGCGCCTCGAAGGTCCTGTCGCACGAGGTCAGCTCGGCCAGGTCTGGCGGCTGAGCCTCGACGGGTCCGAGGTCGACGATGTCGCCGTCAAGGAGTGGTTCGCCGGGCCGGGCGTCGACGCCATCGAGCGCGACGCCGCCTTCGCCGAATCCGTCCGTGCCGCAGGCGTGCTCACTCCCAAGGTCATTCGGACGCCCGACGGGGAGGCGAGCGTGCACGTCCGCGGGACGCTCGTCCGGGCTTGGGAGTGGGTCGACCTCCGGCCGCGTGACCGGGGCCTCGACCCCGAGAAGGTCGGGGTTCTTGCCGCCGCGCTCCACCGGGCCGGACGGCCGTCCACCGACGGCGTGCCAGCCTGGTTCGCGACCGGCGTCGGCGAGCGGTCGTGGAGACAGCTGCACGCCCGGGTCGTCGCCGCCGGTGCGCCCTTCGCCGGCGAGCTGGGGGCCCTCCTCAGCGACCTCGTCGCGGTCGAGTCGGTCGTCGAGCCGCACGAGTCGCCGATCACGGCCCACCGCGACCTCTGGGCCGACAACGTCCTCGCGACCACCGACGGCCGGGTCTGCGTCATCGACTTCGAGAACATGGGGCCCGCCGACCCGAGCCAGGAGCTCGCGATGCTCCTCTTCGAGTTCGGCCTCGACGACCCGGCGCGGGCGCGGAGGCTGCACACGGCATACATCGAGGCGGGCGGTCCCGGGAGAGTGACGCGCAGGGGTCACTTCACGATGCTCGTGGCCCAGCAGGCCCACATCGCCCAGCTCGCGTGCTCGCGCTGGATCGGCACCGACGACGAGGCCGAGCGCCGCCGGCTCGCCTCGTGGTTTCTCGAGACCCCCGACGACCCGGTGACCCTGGCCCGCATCGACCGCATCCTCGCCGCCGTCACCTGACCCCGCGCCGGCCAGCGGTGCGGGCAGCCCGACACCAGTCCTCTCGGTCGACCCGCGAGCTCAGCCGTGGAGGCGGGGCACCGGGACCACGACGAGCTCGTCGATCCCCGCGAAGTCTGCTGGGTTGCACGTGTAGATCGGCAGGGCGGTCGCGATGGCGATGGCTGCGATCATCCCGTCGTACGAGCGGGCAGAGGCCTTACGTCCCGACCGCCGCACGGAGGCCGCGACTCGGCCGAAGGCCCGCGCGGCCGCTGCGTCGAAGGGCAAGGGGGAGAAGTCCGCCTCGGCCTGCTGGAGATGGGCCTGCCTTGCGCTCCGCTCGTGCTCGTCGACGGCGACCAGTGGACCCACACTCAGCTCGGCGAGTGTGATCGTGGTGATGAACGGCTGCTCCGGCAGGTGCCGCGGGTCGATCGTCGAGAGATCGATCAGCGTGGAGGTGTCGAGGATGCCGTGTCGATGACGGGTGCTCACAGGCCGGCGTCCATCACGCCCTCGAGATCGGCGCGCAGGGCGCTCGCATCGACGCGCGGCAGGTGCCGACGATGCTCGATGAGCACCTCGACCGTCAGACCCGGTTGCCGGTGCTTCACCAGGTCGACGACGGGCGTGCCGGAGCGCGTGACCGTGATGTGCTCGCCAGCGAGAACGCGATCAAGCACCTCGCCCCCGTGGTTGCGCAGGTCGCGGACAGACACCTCACCCATGAGGCGAAGGTATCACGCGTGATACGGGGCCGTGAGCGCTGCTTCTCCCCTCGGTGACGGCCGGCGGTCAGGGCCAGTCGGGGCCGAGGCGGACGACGTCGCCCACGACGACGACGGCCGGCGACTCGACGCCGCGCTCGACGGCGAGGTCGGCGATGTTCGCGACGGTGCCGGTCGTGACGCGCTGGTCGGGAGCGAAGCCGCGCTCGATGATCGCCACCGGGCAGTCCGGGCTGCGTCCGTGCTCGACGAGCAGCTTCGCCGTCCAGCGCAGACCGTTGACGGCCATGAGCAGCAGCAGCGTGTGGTCTCCGCCGGTCGGCAGCACGGGAATCTCCTCGTGCCCCGTGACGACGGAGAAGCCGCGGGCCACGCCGCGGTGGGTGACCGGGATGCCGGCGGCGGCGGGGACGGCGACCGCGCTCGTGACGCCGGGCACGACCTCGACCCGCACACCGTTGGCCTCGCACGCCTCTCGCTCCTCGCCCCCGCGGCCGAGGACGTAGGGGTCGCCGCCCTTGAGCCGGACGACCCCGAGGCCGCGCGACGCCTCCTCGACGAGGATCTCGTTGATCCGCCACTGGGGCACGGGGTGGTTTCCGGGCGTCTTGCCGACGTCGATGACCCGCACCGACGCCGGGAGGCGGTCGACGACCGCTCGGGGCGCGAGGCGGTCGACGACGACGACGTCGGCCGCCATGAGCAGCTCATGCCCGCGCACGGTGAGCAGGCCGTCGGCACCGGGACCACCGCCGACGAGGGCCACCCAGCCCTCCCCCCGGGGCCGGGTGCGGCGCAGGTCGAGCTCACCGGAGACGAGCGCCCGCTCGACCCCGTCGCGAAGGGCCACGGACAGGCCGGGGTCCTGAGCGGCATACGTCGAGATGGTGACGCGGCCGTCTGCGGTGATGACGTCGGCGCGAGGGGGGACGGCGGCGGGGCTGCCGTCGGGGTCGGCCTCGTCGATGCACCACGTGCGAGCCGCCTCCGAGTCGGCCCGGACGCGGGCGTCGACGCGGGCGTCGCCGGTCGCCGTGTGGACCAGCCAGGCGCCGTCGAGGTCGGCCGGGCCGGCGTAGTCACGGGCGCGCCACTCGACGAGCCCCTCGACCGCGAGGTCGAGCAGGTCCTCACAGAGCCACGGCGAGACCACCCGGACGACAGCGCCCTCGTCGACGAAGGCGCTGACCCGGCCGGCCGAGACTGGACCGCCGCCCACGACGACGACGAGCCTGCCGCTCAGGTCCAGGACGACAGGGAGCGCGGAGGTCAGATGTCCCATTCCTCGTCGCCCTCCGGTCGCGTCGGCGCCGGGTCGAGCGTCCGCAGCGACGCGCCGACCATGCCGGCCGCGACCGTGCGTCCGTCGTGCCCGTCGATGAGCAGGAACGCGCCGCCGCGGCGCGAGACGGCGTAGTCCTCGACCGGGACCGGAGCCGCAAGACGCAGTGTGACTCGGCCGATGTCGTTGAGGGACAAGGAGTCCGCGGGCACAGCGCCGAGGTCGTCGAGGTCGAGGACTCCGTCGATCGTCCGGGCGAAGGCCTGGACGGTCTTCGCGCCGTGCTTGAGCAGGAGGCGCTGGCCGGGCCGCAGGGGTGCGTCCCCGAGCCAGCAGACGACGGCCTCGATGTCCTGCGTCGGCGCGGGCGCGTCGGCGGCCGCAGCGATGACGTCCCCGCGCGAGATGTCGATCTCGTCGGCGAGGCGCAGCGTCACCGACTGCGGCGCGAACGCCTCCTCCAACGTGCGCTCGCCGAGGTCGATGCCGACGACCGTCGTGCGCCGGCCCGAGGGGAGCGCCACGACCTCGTCTCCGACGCGGACGACGCCCGAGGCCACCTGGCCGGCATACCCCCGGTAGTCGACGTGGCTCGGGTCGAGCGCAGCCCCCTGCGGGCGGATGACGAGCTGGACCGGCATCCGGAAGGCCTCGTGGGCCGGGTCCTCCGACGACGGGATCGACTCGAGGAGCTCGAGCAGGCTCGGCCCGGCGTACCACGGCGTCCGGTCCGACCGCTCGGCGATGTTGTCGCCGTCGAGGGCCGACACGGGGATCGCGATCGCGTCCTCGACACCGAGGTCGCGGGCGACCGCCTGGACCTCCGCCTCGACCCGGTCGAAGACCTCCTGCGAGAAGTCGACGAGGTCGATCTTGTTGACGGCGACGACGACGTGCGGCACGCGGAGGAGCGCCGTCACCGCGAGGTGGCGGCGCGTCTGCTCGAGGACGCCCTTGCGCGCGTCGACGAGGAGGACGACAACGTCGGCCGTGGACGACCCGGTCACGGTGTTGCGGGTGTACTGCACGTGCCCGGGGCAGTCCGCGAGGACGAACGAGCGCGTCGCCGTCGCGAAGTACCGGTAGGCGACGTCGATCGTGATGCCCTGCTCGCGCTCCGCGCGCAGGCCGTCGGTGAGCAGGGCGAGGTCGGCGCCAGTCAGTCCCCGGTCGCGGCTGACCCGCTCGACGGCGGCGATCTGGTCGGACATGACGGACTTCGTGTCGTGGAGGAGCCGTCCGACGAGCGTCGACTTGCCGTCGTCGACCGAGCCGGCCGTCGCCAGCCGGAGCAGCGTGGGCTGGACCGGCGCGGTGGTGGCGCCGGGTGCAGCGGCAGTGAGTGTGGTGGCGGTGATTGTGGTGGCCATCAGAAGTAGCCCTCCTTCTTGCGGTCCTCCATGGCGGCCTCCGAGATCCGGTCGTCTGCCCGGGTCGCGCCGCGCTCGGTCAGCGTCGACGCCGCCACCTCGAGGACGATCTCGGCGTTGGTGGACGCGGACGACTCGACCGCACCGGTGCACGACATGTCGCCGACGGTCCGGTAGCGAACGAGGCGCGTCTCGACCGTCTCGTCGTCGCGCGGCTGGGAGTACGGCCCGACCGCGAGCCACATGCCGTCGCGCCGGAAGACCTCGCGCTCGTGGGCGTAGTAGAGCGGCGCGAGCGGGATGTCCTCCCGCTCGATGTAGCGCCACACGTCGAGCTCGGTCCAGTTGCTGATCGGGAAGACGCGCACGTGCTCGCCGGGACGGTGCCGCGGGTTGAAGAGGTTCCACAGCTCGGGGCGCTGGTTCTTCGGGTCCCACTGGCCGAACTCGTCCCGCAGGCTGACGATGCGTTCCTTCGCGCGCGCCTTCTCCTCATCGCGGCGGCCACCGCCGAAGACACCGTCGAACCGGTGCTCGGCGATGGCGTCGAGGAGGGGCTGGGTCTGCAGCGGGTTGCGCGTGCCGTCCGCCCGCTCGCGCAGGCGACCGTCGTCGATGTAGTCCTGGACGCTCGCGACCTCGAGCCGCAGCCCGAGCCGCTCGACCGTCTCGTCGCGGTAGGCGAGCACCTCGGGGAAGTTGTGTCCGGTGTCGACGTGCAGGACGGGGAAGGGGATCGGCGCCGGCCAGAAGGCCTTGGCCGCGAGGTGGAGCATCACGACGGAGTCCTTGCCGCCGCTGAAGAGGAGCACCGGCCGCTCCAGCTCGGCCGCGATCTCCCGGATGACGAGGATCGACTCCGCCTCGAGCGCATCGAGCTGGCTCAGCCGGCGCTCTCCCATCGCCGGGGTTGCTGACTGCGGGTATGCCGCCGGGCTCGTCATGAGGTCGCCCTCCGTCGTCGAGATGGCCTGGTCCAGAACGGGGTTCACCGGCTGCTTCGTCGGTTGACTCGTTGTCGTCGTCACGTGTGGAGCCCGCACTCGGTCTTGGCGAAGCCTGCCCACCGTCCGGCGCGAGGGTCCTCGCCCGGCTCGACCCGCCGCGTGCAGGGCTCGCAGCCGATCGAGAGGAACCCGTCCGAGAGGAGGGAGTTGACCTCGACGCTGTGCTCGGCGGCATACGTCTGGAGCTCGTCGAAGGTCCACGCGGCGAGCGGGTTGATCTTGACGAGGCCGTTCTTCTCGTCCCACGTGACGAGGGGAGTGTTCGTGCGGGTCGCGGCCTCGTCGCGACGGACGCCGGTCACCCAGGCCTCGTACGTCGGTAGCGTGCGCGCGAGCGGCTCGACCTTGCGCATCTGGCAGCAGAGCGCAGGGTCGCGCTCGTAGAGCCGGGCGCCGTACTTCTCGTCCTGCTCGGCGACGGTCAGCTCGGGCGTCACGTTGACGAGCGTGATCGGGAGGTCCTCGGCGACGATGTCGCGGGTGACGAGGGTGTCCGAGAAGTGGTATCCCGTGTCCAGGAAGAGGACGTCGACCCCTGGTGCGAACCGCGAGATCACGTGCGGCAGAACGGCATCCGCCATCGAGCACGCCACGGCGAGCGTCCCGTCGAAGTGGAACGCCGCCCAGGCGGCGACCTCGTCGGCGGTCGGCTCGTGCGTCGGGTCGGCGGCGAGCGTCGAGTTGAAGTCGTCGACGATGGCCTTGAGCTCGGCCTCGCTCCGTCGCTTGCGCGGCACGGCCGGGGTGCCGAGGGACACAGCTGTCACTGGAGGGCTCCTTCGTCTGCTCGGCGGGTCCACTCGGAGAAGGACTCGCCGTCGATGCGCTGGTCGAGGAAGGTCCGCACGACACGCTCGACGTAGTCGGGCAGCTCGTCGGCCGTGACCTTGAGGCCGCGGACGGTGCGGCCGAGGCCGGCCTCGTCACGGTCGGCGGAGGCGAGGCCGCCGCCGAGGTGCACCTGGAAGCCGGGCACCTGTGCCGGGCCGTCCGCGGTGTCGACGGTGACGATCTGGCCCTTGAGGCCGATGTCGGCGACCTGGATGCGGGCGCACGAGTTGGGGCACCCGTTGACGTTGAGCGAGATCGGCCGGCCGAGCTGCGGGGTGACGTCGGCGAGCCGGCGCTCGAGCTCGGCGATCGTCGCCGCCGCCGTCGCCTTGGTCTCGACGATGGCGAGCTTGCAGAACTCGATGCCCGTGCACGCCATCGTGTTGCGGCGGAAGGGGCTCGGGGCCGTCGTGAGGCCCAGGTCCTCGAGCCCGGCGACGGTGGCGTCGACCCGGTCGGCGGGGACGTCGAGGACGACGAGCTTCTGGTGCGGGGTGAGCCGAAGGCGGTCGGAGCCGGCGGCCTCGAGCAGGTCGGCCAGACCCGCGAGCACGCTGCCGCTGATCCGGCCGACGACCGGGGCCGCGCCGATGTAGAAGCGGCCGTCCTTCTGCTCGTGGACACCGACGTGGTCCCCGGGGCCCGACGCGGGAGCAGGCGCCGGGCCGTCGGGGAGCGCACGCCCGAGGTACTCGGTCTCGAGGACCTCGCGGAACCTGGCCGGACCCCACTCGGCGAGGAGGAACTTGAGGCGGGCCTTGTTGCGGAGGCGGCGGTAGCCGTAGTCGCGGAAGACCCGGATGACGCCGTGCCACACGTCGGCGGCCGCGTCGGGGGCGACGAAGACGCCGAGGCGCTCGGCGAGGCGCGGGCTCGTCGAGAGGCCGCCCCCCACCCAGAGGTCGTAGCCCGGCCCCAGCTCGGGGTGGAGGACCCCGACGAGGGAGATGTCGTTGATCTCGTGGACGACGTCGAGGCTCGGGTGCCCGGTGATCGCCGACTTGAACTTGCGCGGGAGGTTGGCCAGCTCGGGGTCGCCGATGAACCGCTCGAGGATCTCGTCGATGACGGGCGTCGGGTCGAGGATCTCGTCCTTGGCGATTCCGGCGAGCGGGCTGCCGAGGATGACGCGGGGCGTGTCGCCGCAGGCCTCCGTCGTCTGGAGGCCGACCGCCTCGAGCCGGCGCCAGATCTCGGGGACGTCTTCGACGCGGATCCAGTGGTACTGGATGTTCTGGCGGTCGCTGATGTCGGCCGTGTCGCGGGCGAACTCTCGGGAGATGTCGGCGACCGTGTGCAGCTGCTCGAGCGTGAGAGCGCCGCCGTCGAGGCGCACCCGGAGCATGAAGTACTCGTCCGAGAGCTCGGAGTCGTCGAGCTGGGCGGTCCGGCCGCCGTCGATGCCGGGCCGACGCTGGGTGTAGAGGCCCCACCACCGGAACCGGCCGCTGAGGTCCTGCGGCGGGATCGAGGCGAAGCCCTCCTTCGAGTAGATCGACTCGATCCGCTCACGGACGTTGAGGCCGCCGTCCTCCTGCTTCCACGTCTCGTTCGGGTTGAGGGGGACCGTCCCGTCGACCTTCCACTGCCCGTTGGAGCGGTCGGCGCGCGGGGGCCGGACGGGGCGCTCCGGGGTGGCCGGGGCGCCGTGGCCGGGGTGGCTGTCGGTGACGGTCATGTAATCGAATGTATAACCGCCACTTATTTACGGCCCAATCCGGTCCATCATCCGGCCCTATCCCACCGCCTCGGTGGGGATTGGTCGGCTTCGCCCCGGCGGAGTTGCTGCGGTCACACGGCCGGCCGGACCGGATCACCTCCGCCCCGGCGGAGTTGCTGCGCTCACACGGGCCCCCGGACCGGACTACCTCCGCCCCGGCGAAGTTGCTGCGCTCGCACGGGCGGCCGGACCGGATTGCCTCCGCCCCGGCGGAGTTGATGGGGTCATGCGGTACCGGGGTGGCTGGGCGGGGCTCGCGGGTCAGGGTCCCGCGGCCACCCCGTTCGTCATCGCGTCGACGAGCCCGAGCACCGTCGCGAGATAGCGCTGGGAGTGGTTGTAGGACAGGATCGCGTCCTGGAGGTCCGCCCGGCGCGACAGGTCGCGGCCACCCGCGCAGAGGTAGCGGCCCGCGGTGAGCGCGGCGTCCTCGATGTTCTCGGGGTCGGCGACGCCGTCGCCGTTGCCGTCAGCGCCCCAGATGCGCCACGTCGCCGGGATGAACTGCATCGGTCCCACGGCGTGGTCCCAGACCGGGTCGCCGTCGAGCCGGCCGCCGTCGGTGTCGCGGACCGACGCGAACTGCCCCCCGGACAGGGCGGGCCCGATGACCGGCGGGACGACATCGTGCCGGGAGTCGAGCCGGCGGCCGCGGAGCGAGCTCGACTCGACCTCGCCGATCGCCGCGAGGAGCGTGACGGGAAGGTGGCAGGTCGTGCTCAATGCGTCGGCCGCCGAGGAGTATGCCGCCCACAGCAGCTGGTCCTGCGTCATCGGACCCGCGGGGCCGGGCCGTGCAGCCGGGGACGGCGGGGCGGTCGGGGTCCGCAGGTCGGCGGGCGGCTTCCAGTCGGCGCCCGACGACCCGCCGCCCGGCTCGGTGCGGGCGGCGACGATGTAGGCCGCGGCAAGGCGCAGCCGGTCGTAGAGCGGGGACACCGACGCCCCGGTGATCGCCCCGAAGCCGCCGACGACAGAACCCGGAGGCAGGCTGGGCGTCGCGCCCGTCGTTGCCGTCGTGCCAGTGGAGTTCGGCTGGCTGGACGCCCAGGGGGACGGCAGCAGGATCGTGGACGAGGGCGTCGGCGTGCTCGTCGCCGTCGCGTCGGCCGGGGCGGAACCGGCCGTCAGGGCGACGGCGGCTGGGCCCCCGACGAGTGCCCAGACAAGGGCGACGACGAGGGCAAGGACGGGGGCGACGAGGCCGAGCCGGACCGCTGCACCCGCACGGACGCGCCTCCTAGCCCCGGACCTGCTCACCCCTCCGACTCTACGTCCCTCCGCCTGACGCCGGACGGGGATCCCCGTCACGAGTCCACCCTGCACCCACCCGCCGTCGCAGCGCTCCGGCGGCCGGCACGCCGACCGGCCGGCGACCATGCCCGAGGCATCATGCCTGGACTCCCTCCTCGCGGACGGACTCGACGACGAGAAGCGGCTCGGCCGAGGAACGGGCGCGGCGTCGCTGCAGCGCGAACCACCAGCCGAGCCCAGCCAGGACGAGGAGGACGGCGCCCGAGGCGCGGAGCGAGCCAGCGACGGGCGCGGTCGACACGAGGATCGGCCGAACAGCCCCAGCCCGCCCGACGACCCACGTGTGGTCGGCCGAGACCGGGTCGACACCACGCCGGCGCACGTCCACGCGGACCGGGGTCGTCCCGGTGGCGGGCAGGGTGACGGGTGCGGCCCATCTCGTGCCGTCGACCCGGCTCGCCTCGACGGGACGACCCCGGCCCACCGTGACGGTGACGCCGAGCACCGGTCCGATCGAGGGGCGACGCGTGTCGAGGACGTCGACGAAGGCGATCGACGCGCCGGGCCGGTTCGGCCGGAGCGTGAGCGTCTCCTGCAGGTCGGCGACATGGCGGTCGACGATCGTCGACGCGGTCGGACCGGAGGAGACGAGCTCGGGCTGGAGGGCCGGCTGACCACTTGCCAGGGCCGCAGCAAGGCCGAGAACCCCTACCGCGACGGTCGCCTCGACCGCGATCCGCGTGGCGGAGCGCGCAGCCGGTCGCGTGCGTAGGGCGAGGGTCGTCCACAGGGCGAGGAGCAGGGCCACGGCGACGAGCCCGGACTTGAGGAGCAGGACGCGGCCGTACACCGTGACGAGCGCCGCGTCGACCGACCCGACCACGTCACTCGCCAGGAGGACTCCCGTGACGCCGACGACGGTGACGAGTCCGGCGGCGGGCCAGCGGAAGGCCCGGAGGAGGGACCCGAGGTCCCCGCCCCCGAGCCGCAGCGGTCGTCGCCGGGTCGCGGTCCCGGCGAGGAGGGTGACCGCTCCGGCCCAGGCGGCACCTGAGGCGAGGTGCAGCGTGGCGGCCAGGTACCACGTCGGGCCACCGCGCGCCCCGACGTGACCGAGCAGGACCGTGCCGACACACGCGAGGACGACGCCCAGCCCGAGCACGACGGTGTCGACCGACGACGTGCCCCGGGCTCGCGGGCGCCGATCCGCCGCGACCGGTCCCGCGCCAGGAAGGGCGAGCAGGACGAGGCCGGCCGTGCGGGCTGCCCACTTGACGGCATACGGCGTCGACAGCGCCTCTGTGCCGGAGCGGGACAGCTCGACGATGAGCAGCGCGAGCGCCGCGAGGGCGGCGCCTGCGGCACCGGCCCTCCTGAGTCGGGTCAGCCTGCGCCGCAGGCGGGTCCGCGCCCTCTCGTCGCCGACGGACGACAGGAGCAGGGTCGAGACGACGAGGGAGCCGAGGGCGAGTGCGAGACCGGCGAGGACGGCCCAACGGCCGAGCACCTCGGTGCCCTCGGGTGCCGTCTCGCTGAGCCCCACGGCGTCGACCGTGTCTCCGACGCCGAAGGCGAGCACGCCCGCGGTCCGGTGCAGGTCGTCGCTCGAGAGCGTCTCCCACGCGACGTGGTAGGCGCCCTGACGGAGATCGGGCAGCGGCGCGACGACCGACACCGGCGACTCCGTGTCCTCGGCCCCGGCCCCGGGGCCTGCGGTGGCTGCCTCGTCGGGGGCGGCATCCGGGCCGGGCTCAGGAGTGCCCGACTCGAGCTCCAGGTTCCCGAGGATCGTCGCGTGACCCTCCTGGTCGACGAGTGTGATCCGCGTGGACGCGAGCTGGACGTGCTCGCTGAAGTCGAGGCGAAGTCGATCGGGGGCGCGCTCGACGCTGTCCCCGTCCGCGGGAGAGCTCGCGGCGAGGTACGCATGGGCCTGGCTCGTCCCGGCCGGCAGCACAACCCCGGCGACGGCGACGACGAGGCCCAGCACCACGGACCGGCCCAGGCGGCCGCGCCTCCGTACCGGCGGGGTCCCCGTTCCGGACCTCGGCGGGGACGTCGGCGGGGACGTCGGTTTGGACGTCGGCAGGGACATCACAGCACCGGGACGTGCTGCAGCGTCATCCCGCCGTAGCTGATCGTGACGAGCTCGTTCGGGCGAAGGGCCCCGGCAGTGTTCTCGTAGACGAGGTAGGCGGTCGAGCCGGGCCGCAGGCCGTGACCCGGACGCATGATCGAGACCCGCCTCGTGCTCCCGTCGCGGGCCTCGCTCGTGAGGACCGGCGGATGCTTGAGGTCGGACTGGAACGTGTTCGCCTTCTCGGCGTCGAGGACGACGTAGAAGAGCGTCACGAGGCCTCCGTCACCGACGACGGCCACCCGCGAGAAGCGGATGCCCAGGGCCGACTCCATGGCCGTCGACTGCGGGACGGCGCGCGCGGCGTCGCTCCGGTCCGACCAGACCGTGTGGGCGCCGAGGGCGAGGAGTGCGACGACGACGACGCCGAGCACGATGCGCACGGGCCAGGCCCGCGGGTTCAGGTGCTGGTTGATGCTCATTCTCGGACTGCCCTCCGGAAGTGGCGGCCGGGGTCACGGGCAGGTGACCCCGGCACGAGTGGGTGCGGTTACGGAAGCGTGAACCGCGTGGAGACGAACGAGTCGAAGAAGGCCGTGCCCGCCTCCGCCGTCGTCCTGCTGTTGACCACGCCCGCGGTCAGGCCGAGGCGTGCGGCCTCGATGCGGAGCGTGCCGGTGTTGCCGGTCAGCCTCTGCCCGGTCTGCGGCGCCTGACCGTCGACCGAGAGCTGGAGCGTGCCCGCGGCGCCCGAGACCCAGTCGACCCGGACGGTGTGGGCGCCGGCGGCGAGCGTGAGCCACGGGCTCGTCAGGGCCGTCGTGCCCGGGCGCGTCATGACGACCCGCACCTGGGCGGCGGTGGTCGCGGTGGGCCGCTGGTACTGCACCTGGAAGACCTGGGTGCTGTTGTTCGCCTGGCCGTTGCGGCCCTCGAGGAGGGTCAGCGGGCCTTCGGTGCCGGTTCTCAGTGTGTTCGGGTTGAAGCCGAACTGGGCGTGGTACTCGGTCTCGACGCTGGGCGTGTTGTCCGTGACGAACGCCGCGGCGTTGTCGCGCCCACCCGCGAGGGTCACCTGCAGGCCCAGGTTGCCGGCCGTGACCGGCATCCCCGCCGCGGCGGTGACGGTGGGCGTGCCGGTCACCGAGGACCAGGCCGACAGGGTCCCCGAGTTGAACGTGTCGCTGAAGATCGCGTTCGGCCGGTCGACCTGCACGGTCACGTTCGACGCGTTGCTCCAGTTGCCGGCGAGGTCGAGAACCCGCAGGTTGAAGCGCTGAGACCCGAGCGGGATCCCGGTGAGGCTGATCGTCGCCGAGGCCGTGCCGCCCGTGACGCTCACCGGCACCCGCGTGCCCTTGCCGACGCCCGGGTCGGTCGTGCCGAGCCAGAACTCTGCCGCCTGCAGCCCCGGCTCGCTGACCGTGCCGGTCAGGGTGACCGATGTCGCGCCTCGCGTCGGGTTCGGGGCTGCCGTGAGGGAACCCAGAACCGGGGCGGTCGTGTCGACGACGAGCTCGACGCTCGCGTTCGTGCCGGTCAGGCTGCCCCAGTTGCCGGCCGCGTCCTGCCCGCGGACCACGACGTGGTGCGTGCCCTGGGAGAGGGCGCGGACCTGGGAGAGCGGGATCAGCCCGTAGACGGACTCCGACCAGGAGTCGAGGGCTCCGTCGACGGGGACCAGCTGCAGGCCGGTGCCGCCCGCGAGCGTCGTCGATGCCGGGTCGAGGAAGGCCTCGGCGTCGATGAGCGTGCTCTGGGCACCGCCGCGGGCGTCACGGTCCTCGATCTGGGCCGAGACGACGAGGTAGCCGGGGTGGCTCTTGTCGCTGATGAGGCCGTTCGTCGGGTTGGGCCCGACCGAGGCGGCCGCGACGCCGGGCGCCGTGAGGTCCACGCCCACCGTGACGTCGAGAGGCGGGCCCCACAGTCCGAGCGAGTCCTTGCTGTGGACGAACAGGTGGGTGTCGCCCTCGCCGAGTGCGGCGACGGTCGCCGCCGTGAGGGTCGCCGTCTCGCTGACGAGGGTGGCCGACCGGTTGAGCGTCATGGCCGTGCCCGTCCCGTTGGCGCCGACGGTGCCGGTGAAGTACTCGGCGGCCGTGATCGTGCCGCCGGCGGCGCTGTCGTCGCCGGTCGCCTTGAGGACGACGTCCTTCGTGCCGTTGGCCGGGCTCGGAACGACCGAGCCCGCGGTCGTCGCCGGGCCGGTCTTCGGCAGGTTGAGCACGACCGAGCCGATGACGCCCCAGTTGCCGGCCAGATCGTGGCCGCGGACGTAGACGAGGTGCTTGCCCGCATCGAGACAGCTGAGCGCGAGCGGGGGCGGCGTCGAGGTGCACGTCGCCGGGGCGGTGGGCGTCGCCGGGATGGTTCCAGTGACGGACACGGTGGTGTCGGCGCCGAAGGTTCCGGTCGTCGCGGTCATCGGGGTGCCGAACCCCGGTCCGGTCGTGACCGCGTCGTCGACGACGAGCTCGGCCTGGTCGACCTTGCTGTTGCCCGTGCGCGTGTCGCTGACCTGGGCGGTCACGGTGACCGGCGCGAGGCCGTCGGACGGGTTGGGGGCGGCAGCGATCGACGACGACACCGGCCCCACACCGTCGGTGCTGGGCGCGGGCGCGGCCGTGTCGAGGAAGGTGAGCATGCCACCGAAGGCGACGGCGAGCGGGTCGGCCGTCGACTGGCCGTTGTTGTCGAGGTGCCCCGCGGACTCGTAGAGCGCGAGCTTCGACTCGGGGCCCGTCGGCATGTGCACCAGGGCGTCGAGGGTCATGCCGGGCTCGAGCGCGGCCACGACGACCGCCTCGGGGTTGGCCAGCTTGTGGCCGTCGGTGGCGAGGACCGTCTGCTCCGACCCGAGCAGGCTCATCGGGTGGGCTTCGGCTCCCGCGTCGACGTAGCGCAGCAGGACCTGGTGGTCCTGGTCCGTGGGGATGGGGTCGCTGGCCGGGAAGGGCTTGCCGTTGATGAGCCGGTAGCGCGGCCGGAAGTGCCGCATGTCGAAGTGGGCGGGGTCGGCGTTGAGCGCCGGGTCGATCTCGCTCAGCACGACGACGGCCTCGTCGGCATAGGCGGTCCCATAGGCCGTGCCGGCCGACGTGCCGCTCTCGAGGACGACGAGGGCACCCGCGAGACCCATCGCCACCTGACGGGCTCCGCCCGCCGTGTGGCCGGCCTCGTAGAGGAACGTGCCGGCGCGCGTCGCCGTGAAGCTGTATGCCGCTGAGCCCCCGGGTGCCACACCGGCGGCCGCGGCGGTGGCCGGGAGACCCGCCGAGAACGACGCGGCCGGCTGGCCCGGAAGGGCGAGCGAGGTGGCCTCCGAGAGCCCGTTGTGCAGGGTGATCGTCACCCGGTCGCCCTGGGTCACGACGAGGACCGGGCCCGGCGCCGTCGCCGAGCCGGCCACGCCAGTCGTCGAGTAGCCCCACACGGGGACGTTCGTGCCGAGTACCTGGTTCGTGCCGGGCATGGCCCAGAGGTCGCAGGCGATCTCACCGGGGGCGGTGGCCGTGCAGCCACGCGGGGTGAGCTTGCCGACCGGCGCGGCGGGGACGAAGGCCGCCGGAGCCGCAGCGGTGGCAGGGGCGGAGCCCGCGGCGACTGCCGTGAGCGCCGGACCGGCCGCGACCACGAGTGCGAGGGCAGCCACGACGGCCGAGATCCGGGCGCGGGCGGTCCGGCGTCGGGCGTCCGGCCGGCGGGGGTTCGAGGAGGTGTCCGTGGTCATCGCCGTGTCCTCAGTTCGCCGGACAGCCACTGGGCGGGTCGATGCGGAAGACCGTCATCATGCCGCCGAAGGCCGCGCCGTAGTTGGTCGCCTGCTGGAGCGCGTGGCTGTGGGCCACGTGGTAGTACTCGCCGCACTCGTTGAGCGAGGTGATGTTCGACGGCAGCTCGCCCTTCTTGCCGAGGTAGGGGCTCTCGCTGAACCACGTGTCCGGGCCGACGAGGAGCTGGTCGGTGATCACCGGCAGCTGGGTCGGCACCGGGTTGGTCACTGGGTCCCAGTGCTCGACGTCGCGCCAGTCCATGAGGGCGTCGACGGTCTGTCCGGGCTTCACGTCGATGTCGTACTTGAGGTAGCCGACGTCCTGGCCACTCGTGCCCTGCAGGGCCCGGCCGTCCTTGTTGACGACACGCTCGTCGCTCCCGTGCGGGTGGAACGGGTAGTTGACCGTGCCGGCGTTGACGTAGCGGATCACGGCCGGCAGCGGGTTGGTCGCTGCGTCGTACGGCCGGATGTGAACGAGCGCCCCGTAGGGCTGGTTGGGCAGCCACGACGCGTGGTTCGGGGCGAGCGTGTCGGGCATGCTCCGCCCGTTGATCATGAAGTACCGGGCGTTGTACGCGGCCCAGTCGACCGGCTCGCCGCGCTCGACCGCGAGGTGCACCTCGGGGTCGACCTCGGACAGGAGGAAGACGTACTCGTGGCTCGGATTGAACGCGGAGTCCGCACGGTCGTTGACCTGGCCGGCGTGCCCGGCCGGGCGCACGACGAGCGCGCCGTAGAGGCCCATCTGCTGCTGCTTGCGCACGTCCGTGCCGCTCGAGTAGAGGTACGTGCCCGGCTTGCCGGCCGTGAAGGTGTAGGTGACCGATCCGCCTGCGGCCGCAGCCGGGTGGACGAGTGAGGTCAGCGAGCCGCCCGTGTCGAACTCGGGCTGGGCCGGGTTGCCGTCGGCCTTCACGCCGGTCTGCCCGGGGAAGATGATCGACGTCGCCTCGGGGAGGTCGTTGTGCAGGATCACCGTGACGTCCTTGCCCGACTCGACGCAGAGGGTCGGGCCGGGGAGCTGAAACCCTCGGGTGCTCATTCCGTAGCTCCATGTGAGGATCGTGTTGCCGTCGGGTGTCGACACGAAGCCCTTCCCGGCCGTCAGCGAGAAGGTCTGCTGCGCGTTGGCCTCGCAGAGCAGCCCCTCAGAGGTCGCGGCGACGGCGCCCTGCCGGGTGGCGAGCGCACCCGCGCCGATGGCGAGGGCCGCGACGGCGACGGCGCCGATGGCGCGGGAACGGCGAGCGGTGGTGAGTCTCATCGTGGACCTCCGGGCCTCACGTGTTGGGGAGCGTCTGGGCCGGGTAGGTGCCCGGCGCGCCGACTCGAAGGACGGTCATCATTCCTCCCCAGCCGGTGCCGCCACCGTTGCCGAGGTAGGAGTAGTGGCGGTCGTAGAAGAGGAACTCGCCGACCCGGTCGGGACGGACGAGCACGTCTCGGCTCTCACCCGGGCCGAGGTCGACGGTGTTGGTCACCTGGTAGTTGGTGAACCCGTCGCGCCCTCGAAGGAGGCTCGCGTCCTTCGCGATGACCTGCAGGTCGAGGTTGTCGATCGTCATCGGGTGGTTCTGGTAGCCGAGGTTCGACAGCCGGAGCAACACGGTGTCGCCGACGTTGCACGTGATGAGTGACGAGATTGGCTGGTACTGAAGGCGGCCCGCCGTCGTGACAAGCGGGTCGCCGTTCGGCGCGATCGTGTCCGGGTACCCCCGGCCGTTGAGCAGCCAGAAGCTGGGGTCGTAGTCGGTCCAGTCACTGACCTGGATGTGCGCGTCGCGGTAGTGCGCCGCCGACCAGAGCTCGGTGATCATGAACGCGAACTCCCGGTCGTAGCGCGTCGAGCCGTCGCCGTCGTTGTAGGCGTACTTCGTCCCGACCGGGTCGGTCCCGACGGGGGTGCGGTTCTGCTTGGGCCGGATGAAGACCATGCCCGTCATGCCCATCTGCACGTGCTCGACGTCCTCGAAGTGGCAGTGGTACATGTACGTGCCCGCGTCGTGGGGACGGTAGAAGTACGACAGGTCGCGCCCGATGGGGACGGCGAGCGACAGCTCCGGGACGCCGTCGAAGAGGGGGATCGCGTTGCGGAAGCCGTGCCAGTGCAGGGTGTGGCCGTCGAAGAGGTCCGGGCGCTGGACGAGGCCGAGGTTGCTCAGCTTGATCGTGATGTCGTCCTCCTCGTCGAAGACGAGCATCGGCGCGCTGATCTGGGCCTTCCCGCGCTGGGCGGCGACCTGGGTGTCCGACATTCCCGTGACGTCACGGAACCCGAAGACGTAGGTGTCGAAGGGGCTCGGAGCGAGCGAGTCGGGGAAGAAGGGCAGGTCGGCCGGCGAGCCCAGCGGCATACTGACCCAGCCGTCCGTGCCGACGAGGTGGACGAGGCGGGTCTGCCCGCCACCGGCTGTCGCCGCGGCCGCGGGGCCGCCCGAGCGCGCCGGGGCGGAGGCGCGGG
>NZ_AWSA01000024.1 GCF_000576595.1 Intrasporangium oryzae NRRL B-24470
CGCAGCGGGGCTTCCGCCGGCGGGCGGGTAGCCCGCCGGGCCGGGGTGGCCGGCGGGTGCGGAATGGCCGACCGCGGGCTCTCCGGCCCGCTTCGCCGTGGCCGGGCGGACGCGGAAGACGCCGGTCTCGAGACCTTCGCCCTCGACGAGCACGACCTCGAGGGGCCCGCCCGGCTGGTAGCCCTGCGAGTCGGCGTGCTCCTGCGCCGCGGCGACCAGGTCCTCGGAGAGGTCGTCCTCGTAGTCGCCGAGCCGTTCGTAGTCGGTCGCGCTCAGCTCGATCGTGTAGAGGTTGGGCACCATGGCCCGCCCGTGGCCGAGGATCGCGGCGCGGTCGTCCATCGCGCGACGGATCGCCGAGGCGATCTCGACGGGCTGGACCTCGGACTTGAAAGCCTTGGCGAAGGCACCGTGGACAGCCTTGGCGAGCCCATGCTCGACTCGGTTGATGATTCCCACGCGTGTCTCCTTCTGATCCTGAGGCGGATTCATCGTAACCGTCGAGCCCCGCGCGGACCCCATCCGACAGACCGCCTACCCCGTCCCAAGTGCGGCGACCCGCCGATCAGGGCTCTTGTCACGTGGGCGTCGTGTTTGCCCTGAGGCCGAAGCATGGGACCATCACCAAGGGTCCCGACGCGGGACCACGCACGTGGTTGGCCAGCAAGGAGTGCTCTATGAGCAATGACGACACCGACAACACCGAGGTCGCGGGCCTGCCGGGCTACCCCGCGAACACCTCGTTCCCCACCGGTTTCATCCTCCCCGTGCCCGCTGCGTCGGCTCCGGAACACCACTCCGAGCCCGCCGACCCCTGGTCCACGACGTGGGAGGACACCTCGTGGACCATCCCGGCCGTGCCGACCGCGTCCGCCAACGGCGCGCCCAACGGTTACCTCAACGGCCACTCCACGACCTCGTCCGACTACGGCTACGACTCGGCCTACGACTCCTCCTACGGCTCGGGCTACGCGACGGGTGACTATGGCACGGAGTCGAGCGCGAGCACCTACGGCTCCTTCGACAGCCCCTACGGCTCCTCCCCCAGCGACTCGGCAGCTGACACGACGGGCACCGCTGCCTCGGGTCTGAACGACTGGTCCGACTCCTACGACCATGCCGGCTCGGAGGCCACCCAGAGCTGGAGCTCGTGGGACTCTTTCGACTCGGGCACGGGCTCGAGCGAGGCGCACTGGTCCGACCTGCAGCACAACGCGGAGACGGAGGCCGCCTCTGCCGAGGAGTACTCCGGTTGGACCCCGGCGGGCTCGTCGACCTTCACATCCGACCACCTGGAGGCGCAGCGGTCGTATGCCGCTCGGCCGGCGGTCGACCCCGACGTGGCCGCGGCGGCGCTCGAGCTCGGCCGCGACCTCGAGTCGACCGACTACGACCTGCACGGCGATCGTGGCGGCGAGCGCCCGAGCGCCGACGACCTCATCACCGTCCGCTCCAAGGGCGAGCGGCAGAAGACGAAGGCGACCTCGGGGCTGCGCAAGGCGTTCGGCCTCGGTCCCGGTCCCAAGGAGCTGCTCGAGCGCGAGCGCATCGACCGCATCGCTCGGCCGCTCAACGGTCGCAAGACGATCATGGTCATCAACACCAAGGGCGGTGGCGGCAAGACGCTCGTCACCCTCATGCTCGCCTCGTACCTCGGGCGTTACCGCTCGGGCTCGGTCCTCGCCTGGGACAACAACGAGACCGAGGGCACTCTCGGCATGCGCGCCCCGTCGCAGCCGCACCACCGCACGGTCGTCGACCTGTTGGCTGCGCTGCCGCAGATCGCCGCCGACCCCAACGCGGGGTCGAGCGAGCTCGAGCACTGGGTGCGTGAGCAGCGCGCGCTCAGCTTCGACGTCCTCGCGTCGGCCGACGACGACGAGGCGATGCGCATCATCGGCGAGCAGGAGTTCGAGGCGCTGCACACGCAGCTCTCGCGCTTCTACCGGATGATCGTCATCGACACGGGCAACAACCGCCTGTCGCCCAACTGGCTTTCGGCGGCCAACAAGGCCGACATGCTCGTCTTCGCGACGTCGCTCAAGGACGACACGTCGGTCGTCGCGGCCAAGAACCTCGACGCGCTCGTCGCCATGGGCCGGGCCGACCTCGTGAGGAACGCCGTCTGCGTCATCTCGCACACGTCCGCCAAGGGCAACGACCTCGGGGCGGGCGTCCACACGCGCGAGCACTTCGAGCAGTGGGTGCGTGCCGTCGTCGACATCCCCTACGACCCGATGCTGGCGCCTGGCCTCCACCTCGACCCGCTCAAGATCGCCAAGCGCACGCACGACTCGTGCATGGAGATGGCCGCGGTCGTCGTCGACGGCCTCTGACCGACCTCTCCTCCTTCGCGTTCGATGTATCTGCGCGGCGGATAGCACGCGCTGATACATCGAACGGGAGTCAGGGGTTGGGCTCGGGGTTCTCGGCGTAGCGGCGGTAGGCGTCGGTGGCGGCCGCGAGGTAGCGCTGGATTGCTGCGCGCTCGGTCGGCGTGAAGTCGTCGGTGATCGCGTCGAGCATGTCGAGCAGCTCGCGCAGCTCACGGCGGACCTCCTCGTTGGCGGACTCGGTCGCGAGGAGACGGACGCGCCTGCGGTCGTTCGTGTCGCGCTCCCGGAGGAGGTGCCCTGCTGCCTCGAGCCGGTCGACCACATCGGTCATGGCTGCGGGCGTGATGCCGAGACGCGAACTGAGCTCGCGAGGCCCAAGGGGGTCAGCGGCATACGCGATGTGGCTCATGGCGGCGAGGTCGGTGGGGTTCATGGCCATCCGACGGGCGAGGGCCGCGGAGGCGTCGGTGCTTGCGCTGCCGAGCGCTCGCAGGGCGTGCGTCTCGGGCGCGTGAGCTGCACCGTGACCGGCGGGCGGCGCGCTGCTCGTGGCGTCCTGCTCCTGGTGGGCGCTGCGTGACGAACTTGCCATCCGAGCATTCTACTGCTGTCATATGTTTAGGTAGTCGAAATACTTCGGATGAGAGGTCATTCATGTCGGACAGCCCTGCTCCCGCCGCCGAGGCCGCGGACCGCCGCCGGTGGTGGGGTCTCGTGGCGATCAGCGTCGCGGTCGCCCTGATCATCGTCGACTCGACGATCGTCAACGTCGCGATCCCCTACGTCGTCGACGACCTCGGGCTGACGTCGTCGCAGGTCCAATGGGTCCAGGAGTCCTACACGCTCGTCTTCGCGGCGACCCTGCTCATCTGGGGGACCGTCGCCGACCGGATCGGGCGCCGGCGGATGCTCCTCATCGGCGTCGTGGTCTTCGTCCTGGCATCGGTCCTCGCAGCCCTCGCCGGGTCCGGGTCGGCGCTCATCGGGGCCCGCATCATCCAGGGCTTCGGCGGAGCGATGATCCTGCCGACCACCCTGTCGCTCATCAACGCGGGGTTCACCGGGCGTGACCGCGGCATCGCCTTCGCCGTGTGGGGCTCGACGATCGGTGGCATGGTCGCCGTGGGGCCGCTCCTCGGCGGGTGGCTGACGACGTCGTTCTCGTGGCGCTGGGCGTTCGGGATCAACCTGCCGCTCGGCCTGCTCATCGTCGCCGGCGTCCTGCTGTTCGTGCCCGAGTCGCGCTCGGATGCCCGGGGCCGGATCGACGTGGTCGGCGCGCTCCTCTCGGCGATCACCTTCGCGACGCTGGCCTTCGGCCTCATCGAGGGCCGCACCTACGGCTGGTGGACGGCTGCCGACGGCCTGAAGATCGGCGACTGGACCTGGCCGCTCGCGATCTCGCCGGTGCCACTGGCGTTCGCCGTCACCCTCGTCGCCGGGGCCACGTTCGTCTGGCGGACGCTCCGGCGCACCCGGGAGGGGAAGCCGACGCTCCTGCGCTTCGACCTCTTCTCGATCCCGTCGTTCCGCAACGGCAACATCGCGGCGATGATCGTCAGCCTCGGCGAGTTCGGCATCGTCCTGTCGCTGCCGCTGTGGCTCCAGAACGTCCTCGGCTACACCGCCTTCCAGACCGGCCTCGTCCTGCTCGCGCTCGCGATCGGGTCGTTCACCGCGAGCGGTCTCTCCGCCCCGCTCAGCTCGCGCCTGCAGCCCGCGGCGATCGTCCGGACCGGCCTCGTCGCGGAGATCGTCGGGATCGCCGGGCTCGGGCTCGTCATCGGCCCGTCCACGTCGTGGGTGGCGATCGTCCCCTGCCTCTTCGTCTACGGGTTCGGCGTCGGGCTCGCGACGGCGCAGCTGACCGGTGTCGTCCTCGTCGACGTGCCCGTGCAGCGGAGCGGCGAGGGCTCCGGCGTCCAGAGCACGTCCCGTCAGATCGGCTCGGCGCTCGGGATCGCGATCCTCGGGACCGTCCTGTTCACAACGGCCGGCGCCCGGCTCGACAGCGGACTGGCTGAGCAGGGGGTGCCCGCCGCCGCTCGGACGCAGGTCGTCAACGCCGTCGTCGAGAGCGCGGGTGGGGCGATCCCCGCACTGGCCAAGAACCCCCAGACCGCACCGATCGCCCCCATTGCCGAACAGGCGTTCTCGGATGCAACCCGGTGGGCAGCCTTCACGGCGGCCGGGTTCCTCGTCCTCGGGCTGCTCGCCACGCTGTCGCTCGGCAGCGGGGCCCGGCGGGTCGAGGAGGGCGAGGCCGGCGCCGTGGAGGCCGTCAACGCGCCCGGCGCACCCTCGGTTCCCTAGCCCCTCCGGGCACAGGCATCGGGCGTATGCCGCTGGGCTGCGACACATCGCCCGCCCGGTTTGGAGTTTCGCCGGGTCATGCACCACACTGTCTCCTTGTCACTGCGCGAGTGGCGGAACGGCAGACGCGCTGGCTTCAGGTGCCAGTGTCCGAAAGGGCGTGGGGGTTCAAATCCCCCCTCGCGCACGCGAATGAGGAAGGGCCCCGGTCGGGTGACCGGGGCCCTTCCTGCTGCTTGGGCCCTTCCTCGTTCGCGTATGGACAGGTGGATTTGGGAGGAGCCGGAGCGCAGCGGAGGCGACGGCGTCCCCCTCGCGCAAGCGATACGGCGACCTAGTCCGACGGGGCGTCTGCCGCGCGGCGGAGACCCTCTGACAAGCTGGCACGATGCGCCTAATCGCCGCCGGGGATGTCGGCCTCCTGGTGCGAGAGTGGGGTCGACCAACCCGAGTCGGCTGACTGGGCGCGCAGATTGGCAGACCTTGGCTCAGGGTGGCCGGCGCGACGGGCCCTCGCGGTGTTTCACGACTCGACGGACACCTGCTCCGGAACGGCTTGAAATGCACGTCGCCGCGGTGTCGGATCGAGGCGAGCACGTTCGTGGAGAAGGTGAGCGGCAGCGTCCCGGCTGCCCTGAGCAGAGGAGTCGACATGACGAACTACCTGATCGCCTTCAACGACGAGTGGGTGCCCGACCTCACGGAGGATGACACCCGCGACAGGGGCGCCGCGGCCAGGGCCGTCATCGCGGAGATGAGGGACGCCGGAGTCTTCATCTTCAGCGACGGCGCGCTCGACGCGTCGACGGTCGTCTGCAGCGTCGACCCGAGCAGCGGCTCGCCCGTCTTCACCGACGGGCCGTACGTCGAGACCAAGGAGCACCTCGGCGGCTTCGCGGTGATCAATGTGCCCGACGACGCCCAGGCGCGGTACTGGGCGGGTCGGATCGCGGTAGCGGTCGGTTGGCCGCAGGAGGTGCACCGGTTCCCGCACAGCGTGGGCCGGACGGCCGACACGGAGTCCGCGACTCGGACCTGACCGCGACGTCGCCCGGGCGGGTCCGGTTCGCGGCTAACGTGGTCTCGAGCCGTCGGTCCCCGGGGGAGGCCCGGCGTCGGATGAGGCTCGGAGGAGGACCGTGAACCCGCCCGCAACGCCCCCAGCGCCCGCGCCGGACCGGCGCTTCCCGCGGTCGGTCTACGGCGCAGGCCAGGACCCTGACGCGCGGTTCAGCATGGCCAACGAGCGGACGTTCCTCGCCTGGATCCGCACGTCGCTCGCGTTCGTCGCGGCCGGGATCGCCGTCGAGGCGTTGGCGGTCGTCCAGGCGCACTGGCTGCGGACGACCATCGCCGTGCTCCTCGTCCTCACGGGCATCGCCGCGGCCGCGCAGGCCTGGCTGGGCTGGACCCGGACCGAGCGCGCGCTGCGCCACCTCGCACCCCTGCCGTCCTCGGGACTCAAGCTCCCGATCGCCGTGCTGCTCGGTGTCGTCGCGCTCGCGGTCCTCGTCGGGCTCCTTGTCGCATGAGCACTCCCGCCGGTCCCGTCGACCCAGCCGCCCCCGCCGATCCCGGCCTGCCGGCGGAGCGCACCTCGCTCGCGTGGCGCCGCACGGCGATCTCCGTCGCGGTCGGCTCCCTCGTCGCCCTCAAGGTGCTGCCTCCCTCGCTGGGCGCCCTCGGCTACGCCCTTGCCGTGCTCGGCCTGCTCTGGTGCCTCGACCTCACCCTGACGGCCCGACGGAGGTACGACGAGGGCCGCCGCCACCTCCGTGGAGACGGCGTGCCGCCCCCCCACGCTCCGAGCATCGCGCGCACTGCGGTCATCGCCACGCTCGTGGGAGTGGCGGCCATCGCCTGCGTGATCGTCATGGCTGTGGCCCGATGAGCGACGGTTACCATTGCGTTAGTGGCGGTGCCCCATGGGGTATAGACACCCCGTGTGTGCGCAGCCGCCTCAGGGGTCACCGGATTCGCCACGCCGGGCCACGGCCCGTCCCAGATCTGGTTCGATACGACCGGTGACGAGAGCCAGACCGGAGTCAGCCTGACCCCGGACCGTCCTCCGAGAGGCAGCAGGGTGCACCGCAGATGAATCGCTTGCACGAGGGTTACACCCTCGGTGACCGCTACGTGCTCGACCGGCGCATCGCGTCGGGCGGCATGGCGGACGTGTGGTCGGGGATGGACGACGTCCTCAAGCGCGAGGTCGCCATCAAGGTCATGCGCCCGGACATCGGCCACGAGGAGCTCTTCGCCCTCCGCTTCCGCGACGAGGCGGTGCACGCCGCAGCCCTCATGCACGGCAACATCGCGACGATCTTCGACTACGGCGAGCACGAGGGGCTCGCGTTCCTCGTCATGGAGCTCGTCCCGGGCGAGCCACTCTCCTCGATCCTGCGCCAGCGCGCTCCCCTCTCGCACGCCGAGGTGCGTTCGATCCTCGGCCAGGCGGCCCTCGCCCTCGGGGTCGCCCACGAGGCCCGGGTCGTCCACCGCGACGTCAAGCCGGCGAACATCATGCTCCGCCCTGACGGGGTCGTGAAGCTCACCGACTTCGGGATCGCCCGCGCGCTCGACGCCGCCGGCCACACCCGCACGGGCGAGATGCTCGGGACCCCCAACTACATCAGCCCGGAGCAGGCCCTCGGCGAGCCGGCGACCGGCGCGAGCGACCTCTACGCCCTCGGGGTCGTCGGCCACGAGATGCTGACCGGCCGCAAGCCCTTCGACCGGGGCACGCCCATCGCGACCGCGCTCAGCCACGTCCGCGAGGAGCCGCCGCCGCTGCCCGACGACGTCCCGGAGGACCTCGCCCGCGTCGTCGAGGACTGCCTGGCCAAGGACCCCCTGAGCCGTCCGTCGAGCGCGGAGGCCATCGCCGTCCGGCTCGGCCTCGGCGACCAGGAGCTCATCTCCCACGCCCTCGGCCTGGCTCAGGCGATGACCGACCACGCCGACGGCATGGCCGAGCTCTCGGAGAGCTCGCCGACCCTCTTCATGCCCGCCGGCTCACCGGACTCCCCCGACCGCATCGCCTGAGCCGCCGTCCCGCCCGGCGCCCGCCCGGCGCCTTCGGCCGCCCGGCTCGGCGGCATACCCCTGCGGGCATAGAGTGGAGGGAGAGCCACCGAGGAGGCACGTCATGGGGTACGCACTGAGCAGGTTGATCGAACGGGACTTCGGCGAGGCGGTCGAGGCGACCCGGGTCGCCCTGGCGATGGAGGGTTTCGGCGTCCTCACCGAGATCGACATGAAGGCGACGCTCAAGGCGAAGATCGACGCCGAGATCGAGCCCCAGGTGATCCTCGGAGCGTGCCGGCCACCGCTCGCCTTCGCCGCGCTCCAGGCGGAGCCGTCGATCGGGCTGCTGCTCCCGTGCAACGTCGTCGTCCGGTCGCTCGGGCACGGACAGGTCCTCGTCGAGGCGATGGACCCCGAGGTCATGGTCGAGCTCACCGGAAACCCGGCGCTCGCCGAGGTCGCCTCGGAGGCGAGCCGGCGCCTGTCGGCCGCGCTCTCGAGCCTCACCTCAGCGGCCGACGGGGCCCGGGCGCCGTCCTGACCCCGGCCCCTTCGTGCGGCCGGTGCGGCAGGGGGCGGCCAGCCCTACGCTGGAGTGATGGCAACGCTGCCCCTCTTCCCTCTCGGCACGGTGCTCATGCCGGGCGCTCAGCTCCCGCTGCAGATCTTCGAGCCGCGCTACGTGAGGCTCCTGCGCGACCTGCTCGAGGCCCAGGACGAGCAGCTGCCGATCTTCGGCGTGGTCGCGATCCGTGAGGGTTTCGAGGTCGGCGACGCGGGCGTCCGGGCCCTCCATCCGGTGGGTTGCGCAGCCCTGCTGACGCAGGCCGCCGTTCTCGGAGGCCAGCGCTACCTCGTCATCTCCGAGGGCACGAGCCGGTTCACCCTCGACGGGATCGACGAGACGGCCGGCACCCCGTACGTCACCGCGCAGGTCACCTGGCTCGACGAGCCCGACGGCGACGGTAGCGTCGTGCCCGAGCTCGCCCGGCAGCTGCGGGTCGAGCTCACCGCCTACCGGGCGACGCTCGGCATGGAGCCCGTCGACCCGCCCGCCGGCGACCACGACCTGTCCTACTGGGTTCCTGAGGGCGTCGCCCTCGACCTCGCCGACCGGCAGTCGCTCCTCGCGAGCAGCGACACCGAGTCCCGGCTGCGGCTCGGGCTGCGCATCGTCCGCCGCGAACGGGCCCTGACCCAGTCGTTCGGTGCGGTGCCGCAGCGCCCCGAGCCCCCGCTCAGCCTCAACTGATGTCCGGCCGGTCGGAGGCGCCCGGAGCGCAACCCGGCCCAGCGGCATACCCGCCCCTCCCCGTCGCGTGAACGCGGCGTTCGTCCTCGAACTCAGCCCCAGAACACGGAGTTCGAGAACGAACGCAGCGTTCACGTCGCTGGCAGCGGGTGACGGGGGCCGGGTGCGGAGGTAGCGTCGGAGTCCTGCGCCCGCCCCGGCGCACGCGGTCCGCGAGGAGCCCTCATGGAGTTCACGCCGTCGGTCAACGACGAGTCACGCGTCGCCCGGGTGGACGGGCACGAGTCCGCCGCCCAGGTCATCCGGGACGACTTCGGCCTGACGGGGACGAAGGTCGTCTGCGGCGGCGGCGTGTGCGGTGCCTGCACGATCCTGCTCGACGGCGATCCCGTCGTCTCGTGCCTCACCCCGGCGACCCGCCTGCGCGACGCCACGGTCACGACGGTCGAGGGGATCGCCGACGGCGACGACCTCCACCCGGTCCAGCGGGCCTTCCTCGAGCACGACGGGCTCCAGTGCGGCTACTGCACGCCGGGGTTCGTCGTCGGCGCCGTCGCCTTCCACGACCGGTGGCGCGCCGAGCACGGGACGACCGAGCCCGACCGGCACACGATCGCCGACGCGCTCGCCGGTCACCTGTGCCGGTGCGGCTCCTACGAGGGCATCTTCCGTGCCGTCGCGGCCGCCTGCCGCGGCGAGCACGACGGCGGCGCAGGCACGGTCGCGCGCGTCGACGGGCCCGAGAAGGTCACCGGGTCGGCCGTCTACACGACCGACGTCACCCTTCCCGGCATGCTGTATGCCGTCATCCGCCGAGCCGACATCGCCGCCGCCCGCGTCGGCCCCCTGACGATCCCGCCGGGCACCCTCGCCGTCGACCTCCTGCCCCCGGACCGCCGGGTGCGGTGGGCCGGCCAGCCGGTCGCCGTCGCCGCCGCCGAGACGCTCGACGAGGCCCGCCGCGCGGCCGCCGCTCTCGGGGTCCCGTTCACCCCGCTCGCGTTCGTCACCGACCCCGAGATCGCGAGCCGCCCCGGCGCGCCCCTCGTCTACGAGACGAAGGACGAGCGCAAGCGGGCGCCCAACGGTTCCGAGGGGACGGTGTTCCCGGCGTCGTGGAAGGGCAACCGCCGCGGGCCGTCCCGCACCCCGTACCTCGGCAGCCTCGCCAAGAGCCGGGTCGCCAAGGCCCGCACGACCGGTCGACGCGGCCTCGTCGAGCTCGAGTTCCACACCGCGGCGCAGCTGCACACGAGCTTCGAGCCGCACGCGTGCGTCGCGGACTGGAGCGACCCCGACCGGCTGCGGGTGTGGATGAGCACCCAGGGCGTCGAGGCGATGCGTCTGGCCATCGCCGAGCGCTTCGACCTCGACCCGGCCAAGGTCGAGGTCGTCGCCGACTACGTCGGGGGCGGCTTCGGCTCCAAGCTGTCGCTGACGACGGAGACGGTCGCGGCCATCCGCCTGAGCCGCCTGAGCCGACGCCCGGTCAAGATCGCCCTCGACCGCCACGAGGAGCTCACTGCGACCGGCAACCGCCCCGGGGGCAGGTCGCGGGTCTCGCTCCTCGTCGACGAAAGGACCCACGGCATCGAGGCGCTACTCGTCGACACCGAGAGCCATGGGGGCGTCGCGATCGGCAGCACGGTCGGCGCCCTCTCGATGCTCGTCTACGAGCGGACCCCACGTCTCGCGCGCGATGTCGACGTCGTCACGAACGCCCCGCCCGGTGCACCCTTTCGCGGACCGGGCGGCCCGACCTACGCCTGGGCGCTCGAGCAGACGGTCGACGAGGTCGCGCACCGTTTCGGCCGCGACCCGATCGACCTGCGTGCCCAGTGGGACGGCAACGAGAAACGCCAGGCCCTCTACCGGTGGGCCCGGGCGCTGCCGACGTGGCGTGAGCGCCCGGCGACGGGCAGCCAGACCGGACGCTTCCGCCGCGGGGTCGGCGTCGCCGCGGCCAACTGGCTCTACTTCGTCGACGCCGACACCGAGGTCGTCGTCTCGGTGGAGGGCGGCAGGCTCGTCGTCACGTGCGCGAGCCAGGACATGGGGACCGGCAGCCGCACGGTCCTTGCCCGGGCGGTCGCCGGTGTCTTCGACGTCGAGCCGACCGACGTCGTCGTGCGCCTCGGGCGCAGCGACGCCTCCCTCGCCCACGGGCCGGCGTCGGGCGGCAGCCGGACGACCGTCTCGCTCTGGTCGACCGCCGTCGAGGCGGCCACTGCCGTGCGCGCCCAGGTCGGCGCCGGTGCGGTCACCTCGGCCCACGACGGCGTCTCCGCCACAGCCAGGCGCGGTGGCGACCGCGGTCTGCGCGCGGTGCCGTTCACCGTGGGAGGCATCCAGGTCGGCCGTGGGTTCTCCGCGGCCCTGCACGTGAGCGAGGTGGAGGTCGACACCCGCACCGGACGGACCCGTGTCCTTCGGGTCCACGGCGGCATCGCTGTCGGGCGGATCCACGCGCCGGCCCTGGCCCGGAGCCAGTGCGAGGGGTCGATCATCCAGGGTGTCGGCCTCGCGCTCCACGAGCAGCAGGTCCTCGACCCGCACAGCGGCCTCACCCTCACGGCCAACCTCGAGGACTACCGGATCCCGCAGCTCGGGGACACCCCCGAGATCGACATCCACTTCCACGAGGAGGGCTGGGACCGCGTGCCGGGCGGGGGCGTCGGTCTCGGCGAGGTGGCGACGATCAGTCCCGCCGCCTCCCTCGGCAATGCGATCTTCAACGCGACGGGCTGGCGGCCCACGACCCTTCCGGTCCGTCCCGACCGGCTCCTCGCCGGGCTCCGGGCGGACGCGGTTCGATGAGCGGCATCACCATCCTGGGAAGCGCCGACGAGCGCCCCGAGGGCATCGACGCCGCTGATGGCGTCGTCTACCGGGCCGGCGGCACCGACCTGCAGGAGCGGCTCCGGACCCGGGGCGAGACCCCACACATCCTCGACCTGACCGGCATACCGGGCTTCTCGGGGATCACCCGCGATGCCGGGTCGACCGTTATCGGGGCGGGGACGACGGTCGCGACGGTCGCCCGTGAGCTGGCCGACGACTACCCGGCGCTCGCCCTCACCGCCCGCGGCCTCGCGACGCCCCAGGTGCGTGCCACCGGGACCATCGGCGGCAACCTGCTCCAGCGGACCCGCTGCTGGTACTACCGCCACCCGCACACGTCGTGCTTCAAGAACGGTGGCGACTCGTGCCCCGCGCGCGACGGTCGCCATCTCTACGGCGTCGCGTTCGACACGGCGCCCTGCGTCCACCCGCACCCCTCGTCGCTCGCGATGGCCTTGCTCACGTACGACGCGCAGGTCACCGTGACCGGGCGCGACCCGCTCGGCGTCGCCGACCTGCTCGGCGACGGCTCCGACCCGACCCGTGACCACACCCTCGGCGAGGCCGAGGTCCTCACGAGTGTCGTCCTGCCCCCACCCGCCGCCGGGGAGCGCGCGGCCTACCTGCGGACGATCAGCCGCTTCGAGGCGGAATGGCCCCTCGTCGAGGCCGTATGCCGGGTGCTCCGTGACGAGTCCGGTGCTGTCACGTCGTGCGCCGTCGCGATCGGGGGCGTCGCCCCGACCCCCCTCCGGATGCCCGCCGCCGAGTCGGTCCTCGTCGGGACGCGGCTCGACGACGAGGCGATCGGGGCCGCGGCGCGGGCCTGCAGCGACGGCGCCAACCCGCTCCCCGAGACCGGGTACAAGGTCGAGCTCATCGAGGCGACCGTCCGCGACGTCCTCGAGCAGGTGCGCCAGGACGGGAGGCGCTGACCGCGGCCGACCTCCTGACCGCACCCAGCGGCATACGCCGGCACGCCGGGACGGGTCAGCGGCGGACGGCGAGGAGCTGGACCCCGACGACCCACGTCGCGAGCGCACACACGAGCGCGAAGGAGAGGTTCCAGACGAGCCGCGGGACGTGGGTCAGGGACGCGAGGACAGCGGGGTCGCTGCCGCCGGTGCGGTCGCGACGCACCGCGGCCAGGTGTCGCCAGGCGCCGACGACGAGGACGATGCCCACACCGATCAGGACGTGGAGCTGGACGACATCGTCGCGCCACCACCAGAGGGCCACCGAGCCGCCGAGGGCGACCGCCATGACGACGGCCGTCAGCGCCGATCGGACCCGGACGAGGGCGAAGAGCAGGATCGCGATGACGACCGTGATGACGGGCGCCGCCCACCCCCGGGCCGCGAGGAACACCATCGCGCCCCCCACGACGGCGGGTGCGGGATAGCCGGCCCACGTCGAGGCCACCCGGCCCGGGCCGGTCGGGCGCCCCCGCGTCACCGCCTGACCCGACATGTCGCCGCGCAGGACGAAGCCGGTGAACTTGCGGCCGACGAGCACCCCAACCACCGCGTGGCCGAGCTCGTGGACCAGGGTCACGGCGAGCCGCACGACCGCCCACACGGGCGGGAGCCACAGCGCGACGACCGCGATGAGGAGGACCCAGACGAGCAGGGGCGCGTTGACCGCCACCTCGCCGGTTGCGGGGATGACGCGCTCACGAATCTGCTGGTACCAGTCCACGGACAGCAGAACCTAGCCCACGACCTTGTGCGCGTGGGGCGCTGCGACCCCCTCACCGCCAGAGGCTCACCACCAGAGGCTCACCACCAGAGGCTGCCCGGGGCCCCCTTGAACGGGCCGACGACCCGGTCCGTGATCCACCCGCCGTAGAAGCCGCCCTCCTGCGGCCGCACGCGTTCGCCGTCGACGAAGCACGCGTCCATCGCACTCGGCATGACGGCGACGTGGTCGCGGAGCGGCTCGAAGCCGGCCACCGGCTCCGGGTAGTGCCACGCCGCGCGGGAGGCGCGCGTGCCGCCCGCGACGACGTCGAAGTAGGCGGCGCGACCCTTGAACTCGCAGACGGTGCTGCCGGGCACGGCGACGAGGACGCCCTCGACGAAGGCGTCGCGGGGCAGGTAGTACGTCGGGGGGTGGCTCGTCTCGAGGACCCGCAGCGCCTGGTCGGTTCGTGCGACGACCTGCCCGCCGAGGTGCACCTCGACGAGCTCGCTGCTCGGTTCGACCCGCGGCGGGCGGGGGTAGTCCCAGACGGACTCCTGCCCGGGGCCGGCAGGGTCCGGGGCAGGGTGGCGGGTCACGACGGGCGTCCGATGACGGCGATCAGCTCCATGTCCCCACGATGCCATCCGGCGGGCTCACGTGTCGGGGGCGTCGAACGCTCCCTCAGGCAGGCCTGCCGAGGCTGTCGGTGAGCCCGTCGACGAGGCGCTCGACGTCGTCGTGGTTCGTGTAGGCCGCGAGCCCGACCCGCACGCCTCCGGTGGACCCGAGCCCGAGGTGGTGGCTGCACTCCCACGCGTAGAAGTGCCCGGCCGGCGCGTTGACCCCGCGCTCGGCGAGCGCGCTGCGGATCGCCTGCGGGTCGTGCCCCTCGGCCGTGAGGAGCAGCGTCGGCGTCCGGCGCTTCGCGTTGCTGTATGCCGTGACGCCGGGCAGCGCTCGCAGGCGCGGTTCCAGCGTGGCGAGGAGGGCGTCCTCGTGCTCCTCGATCGCGGCGAAGGAGGCGACGAGGCGCTCCCGCCGCGTCGGGTCAACCGGCCGGACCGAAGCCCCGGGTGCGGCGTCCAGCGGCGGTTCGGCGCGTTCGTTCCGGCCGGTCGGCCCGGCCGGCTCGGTGATGGAGGCGAGGAAGTCGATGGCGGCCGTCGTCCCGGCAAGCAGCTCGTAGGGCAGGGTGCCTAGCTCGAAGCGCTCGGGGACGGCGTCGGACGACGGGACGAGCTTGTCGGGGCGGAGGGTCTCGAGCAGCTCGGGCCGGGCCGCGAGGACGCCGTGGTGCGGGCCGAGGAACTTGTAGGGCGAGCAGACCCAGAAGTCCGCCCCGCTCGCGGTGACGTCGGTCGCGACGTGCGCGGTCGCGTGGACTCCGTCGACCCAGAAGAGCGCCCCGGCCGCGTGGGCGATCTCGGCGATGGCGGGCAGGTCGGGCCGGGTCCCGATGAGGTTGGAGGCGGCGGTCACGGCGACGAGACGCGTCCGCGGGGTGACGAGCTCCGCGAACCGCGCCGGGTCGAGCTCGCCGGTCACCGGGTCGAACTCGGCCCAGCGGACCGTTGCACCCGAGCGCTGGGCGGCGATGACCCAGGGGCGGACGTTGGCGTCGTGGTCGAGCCGGGTCACGACAACCTCGTCGCCCGGGCCCCAGCCGGCGGAGAGCGTCCGGGCGAGGTGGAAGGTCAGCTCGGTGGCCGAGCGGCCGAAGACGACGCCGCCCGGGTCGACCGCGAGCAGGTCGCCGACGGCCGCCCGCGCCTCGAGCACGACGGCGTCGGCCCGGCGCTCGGCCGGCGTGCACGAGCCGCGGTTGGAGATCGCCGACGTCAGGGTGTCGGCGACGGCCCGCGCCACGACGTCGGGCGTCTGAGAGCCGCCGGGCCCGTCGAAATGGGCCGCACCCTCGCGCAGGGCCGGGAAGTGGGAGCGGATCGTCTCGACGTCGTAGGCCATGCCCCGATCCTCGCAGCCGAGTCGGCCGGCGGCAGCGCGGGTGCACCCCGATGCGGTATGCCGCTGGGCTGGCTCGAGCGGACCCGCGCGGTGGGCACGTGGCCGGCTGGACGGCATACCGGCGCGGGGGGTCCCGTCCGGCGCGGAACGGCGGTGTCCGCGGCACCCCTCGTGAACTGGGACAATGGGGCGCGTGAGTGTCCAGCCCATCCCTGCGCAGACCGATGTCCTCGTCGTCGGTGCCGGTCCGGCCGGGTCGGCGGCGGCCACCTGGGCCGCCCGACTCGGCCACGACGTCGTCCTCGCCGACTCGGCCGTCTTCCCCCGCGACAAGACGTGCGGCGACGGCCTGACCCCGCGCGCCGTCGCCGAGCTCGAGCGCCTCGGTCTCGCCGACTGGGTTCGGGCCCACGTCGTCAACCAGGGCCTGCGCGCCCACGGGTTCGGCCAGACGCTCGAGCTGCCGTGGCCGGGCGGCTCCCTGCCCGACCACGGCTCGGCCGTGCCGCGCACCGAGCTCGACGACCACATCCGGACCGGAGCGGTCAAGGCGGGCGCGATCGGCATCGACGGGGCTCGTGCCGTCGACGTCGTGTGGGACGGCGAGCGGGTCGCCGGGGTCGTCCTCGAGCGTGACGGCGAGCGGCACACGGTCCGCTGCCGCCACCTCGTCGTCGCCGACGGCGTCCGCTCGCAGCTCGGTCGCCTGCTCGGCCGCGAGTGGCACCGCGACACCGTCTACGGCGTGGCCGCCCGCTCCTACGTCGAGTCGGACCGCTCGACCGACCCGTGGATCAGCTCGCACCTCGAGCTGCGCGGGGTCGAGGGCGAGCTGCTCTCCGGCTACGGCTGGATCTTCCCGCTCGGCGGCGGTCAGGTGAACGTCGGCGTCGGCACGCTCGCGACGCTGAAGCGCCCGGCCAACGTCCAGCTCCGGCCGCTCATGCAGTTCTACGCGGACAGCCAGGCGGAGGAGTTCGGCCTGAGCGGGCCGCTCCAGCTGCCGACGTCCGCGATGCTCCCGATGGGAGGGGCGGTGACCGGCGTGGCCGGCCCCAACTGGGCGCTCATCGGCGACGCCGCCGGGTGCGTCAACCCGCTCAACGGCGAGGGCATCGACTACGGCCTCGAGACCGGGCGCCTCGTCGCCGAGACGATCCACGCGGGCGACCCGCTCGGCACGACGTGGCCGGCGGTCCTCACCGAGCACTACGGCGAGGCGTTCTCGATCGCGCGCCGCCTCGCGGGCCTCGTGACCGTGCCGCGCCTGCTGCCGACGCTCGGTCCGATCGGCATGCGGTCCACGTGGATGATGACGCTCGCGCTGCGCTGGATGGGCAACCTCGTCACCGAGGAGGACCGCGACGCCGCGGCCCGGGTCTGGCGCTGGGCGGGGCGGCAGTCGCTGCGGCTCGACGACCGCCCGCCGTTCAGCTGACCCCACGCAAGAGGTGACGCGCGCGAGGTGAGGCGCGCGAGGTGAGCCCCGGGGGACGCGGGGCCCCCAAGTGGAGCCCAAGTGCGGCTCAAGCGGTCGGTCCGACGCTGGTCGGGAACCAGCCCACCGACCACAAGGAACTCACCATGTCCCGCTTGCTCTTCCGGCTCGGCCACGGCGCCGCGGCCCACCCCTGGCGGACGATCTCCGCCTGGCTCGTCCTCGCCGCCGCAGTCCTCGGGCTCGCGGCCGCGTTCGGCGGCACTCCGCACGACGACTACGACGTGCCCGCCGCCCGGGCTCAGGTCGGCATCGAGCAGCTGCGCGACCACCAGCCCGGCGCCGGCGACGCGTCGGCCCGGGTCGTCGTCCACAACCGCTCGGGGGCCGCACCCGACGCGCTCCAGCTCCGCGGCCTCACGGCCCGCCTCGCTGCGATGGACCACGTCGTCACGGTGTCGCTTCCGGTCCCGTCGGCCGACGGCGACACGGCGCTCTACACGATCACCTACGACGTGCCCGTCACCGACGCCGACCTCATGGGCAACCTGACCCCGCTCGAGACGGCCGTCGCTCCGGCGCGAGCCGCCGGCCTGCAGGTCGAGCTCGGGGGCGAGGTCCCCGAGAGCGCCGCCGCGCCGATGGAGGGGCGCGGTGAGGCGATCGGGCTCGCCGCCGCCCTCGTCATCCTCGTCCTCGCGTTCGGCTCCGTCGTCGCGGCCGGCCTGCCGCTCCTCACCGCGATCGTCGGCCTCGCCGTCGGCAGCGGCGGCGTCACGCTCCTCGCGGCGACGATGGACGTGAGCACGGCTGCCCCGACCGTCGCGACGATGGTCGGGCTCGGCGTCGGCATCGACTACGCCCTCCTGCTCGCGAGCCGGCACATCGAGCACCTCCGCGCCGGGCACTCCGTCACCGACGCCGCCGGGCACGCCACGGCGACAGCGGGCCGCTCGGTCGTCTTCGCCGCCTCGACGGTCCTCGTCTCGCTCATGGGACTGCCGCTCGCCGGCCTGCCGGTGTACTCGTCCTTCGGCTTCGCGACGGCGATCGCGGTCCTCGCCGTCCTGGCCGCGTCCCTCACGCTCGTCCCGGCGCTCTGCCGGCTGGCCGGGCGGCGCATGCTCTCCCGCCGGGTCCGCCGTGGTCGGACGAGCGACCGGACCCCGCTCACCACCCGCTGGGCCTCGCGCGTCGGGCGTCGGCCGCTGCCCTGGGCCATCGGCGCCGCCGTCCTCATGCTCACGCTCGCCGTGCCGGCCCTCGACATGCGCACCTGGCCGCAGGACCCGAGCACCCAGTCGAGCTCGCTGACGACGAGGAGAGCGTTCGACCTCGTCTCGGCTGAGTACGGCCCCGGGGCGAACGGTCCCCTTCTCGTCGTCGCCGACCGCACGAAGGTCACCGACGCCGCCGTCGCCGCCGTCGCGGCCGACCTCGCGGCCCGGGCGGACATCGTCGCGGTGACGCCCGCCACGACCTCACATGACGGGGCGCTCGCCCTCCTGCAGGCCCAGCCCGCCTTCGCCGCGAGCGACGCCCGGACCGGCGCGCTCGTCGAGTCCGTGCGAGCCGGGCTCCCCTCCGGCGTCGAGCTGACCGGCGGGACCGCGGTGTTCGCCGACATCTCGGACCTGCTGGCCGGTCGGCTCTGGCTCGTCATCGCGTTCGTCGTCGCCGTCTCGGTCCTCCTCCTCGCGATGGTCTTCCGATCGGTCGTCATCCCCGTCAAGGCGGCGGTCATGAACCTGCTCAGCATCGCCGCTGCCTACGGCGTCATGACGGCCGTGTTCCAGTGGGGATGGGGCACCGGCCTGCTCGGTCTCGACCACGCGGTCCCGGTCTCGAGCTGGGTGCCGATCCTCATGTTCGCGATCCTCTTCGGCCTGTCGATGGACTACGAGGTCTTCCTCCTCTCGCGGATCCGCGAGGAGTGGCTCGCGACCGGTGACCCGCGGGCGAGCGTCGTCCATGGCCTCTCGTCTACCGGCCGGGTCATCTCCTCGGCGGCGGCGATCATGGTCGCGGTGTTCCTCGGCTTCGCCTCCGAGGTCGACGTCGTCGTCAAGATGCTCGGCGTCGGCATGGCAGTCGCGGTCTTCCTCGACGCGACCGTCGTGCGGATGGTCCTCGTCCCCGCGACGATGTCGCTCCTCGGTCGCCTCAACTGGTGGCTGCCCGCGTGGCTCGACCGTCTCCTGCCGACGATCGACACCGAAGGCCACGCGGTTGCCACCCCCCAGCCCGGGTATGCCGCTGGGCCGGCCTCCACCGCAGCACTCCCGAGCGGTCGGGCCGCCTCGGCCGCGCGTGCTGCCGGTCACCCGGTCGGCCGTCCCGCCCCTCACGCCGCCACGCTCGCGACGGCGGTGGCAGCGCACGGCAGCCCAGCGGCATACGGCGAGGGCGGTGGCGCGACCACGGGGTCCGACGAGCCCGCGCCCGTCGCGACGCGCTGAGGACAGAGCGATGAGCGCGACGACAGCGGCGTGGCCGGTGCAGGTCCGCCTGCCGGGCCAGGCGGCCACGCACCGAGGACCGGTCGACCTGACGATGATGTACGTCATGCACCACGCCTTCCGGCGTGACCTCGGGGCCTTCGCAGAGGCGGTCCGGGTGACACCTGCGGCCGACCGCGGCACGTGGCAGGCGCTCGCCCGCCGTTGGGAGCTCCTCGCCGAGGCCCTGCACCACCACCACGCGGGCGAGGACGCAGGCCTCTGGCCTGCGCTCCTCGCGCGGACCGACGACGCCGGCAGGCGGGTCCTCCGGGCGATGGAGGCCGAGCACGCCGAGGTCGACCCGGTCCTCGAGGCGTGCGACGCCGGGTTCCGGCGGCTGTCGGGGCACGCCGACGAGGACGCCCGTGCGGCCCTCGCCGTCCGCCTCTGCGCGGCTCGGGAGGGCCTCGGACGGCACCTCGCGCACGAGGAACGGGACGCGCTGGCGATCGTCCAACAGGTCCTGACGCACGAGGAGTGGGACGCGATCGAGGAGGAGCACTTCCGCGCCGGCCTGCGCCCCGCGCAGCTCCTCGCGCTCGTCCCGTGGTGCCTGCACGGGCTGCCGGGTCCGGTCGTGCGGGACCTGCTGGGCCGTGCGGGCCGGGCCCAGCGGCTCGTCTGGCTGGTCACCCGAGCGGGGTTCGCCCGGCGCGAGCGACGCGCCTTCCGCCACCTCGACCGGGACGGTCAGTAGCCGAACCGCTCCCGCTGGTCGCGCAGCCACTGCGCGGCCAGCGGGATCTGCCATGCGGCACAGAGCTCCTCGGCCCGGTCGGCGTGGCGCGTCGCAAGGGCCCTCTCGCCGACTGCTGCGGCCGCCATGGCGAGGAAGGCGTCGACCGGTCCCATCGCGTTGCCCGACCCGGCGCAGCACGAGTACCCCTCGAACGGGGCGAGCCGGGAGTAGGCGTCCGCGGCGAGGTCGCGGTCGCCGACGCCGAGCGCCGTCTCGGCGGCGAACCCCCAGTTGAGGAGCGAGTGCCAGTTGTCGGCCGTGAGGTCGATGCGGCCGAGGGCGTGGTGGCGCCGGGCTCCCTCGAGGTCGCCCATCCGGAGCCGCAGCGCGATGACCGCGGAGTCGATCGGCAGGAACGTCTCACCCTCGAGGGCGTCGCTGACGTGGGTCGCCTCCCCGAGCCGACCCTGCCAGAGCCGGACCGTCATGATCGCCCCGGCGACGGCCTCCTCGCCCTGCTTGAGCGTCATCAGCTCGTTGCTGCGAATGAGGCTCGCGAGACGCTCCTCGCACGCCTCGAAGTCACCCCGCATCGCGAGCCACGGCACCTCGAGCGTGTCGAGCACCATGACGCCGTAGGGAAGCCGGAGCCGCTCCGCGTGACGGCGTGCCTCGACGGCCCACTCCCACATCTCGTCGGTGAGCCCGAGCTCGCCCGCGACGACGGCGCGGAGTGTCGCGGACACGACGTAGGCACGCTCCCGGCCGAGGCGGCGGGCGAGCTCGACGGCCTCGCGGATGAGGTCGTGCCGGCGTGGGGCCGTCGACGCGGTCCAGAGGGCCGTGTAGGCGAGCTGGTAGGCGTCGAGGAGGAGGTCGTCGTCGCCGAGGCGGCGCGCCATGGCCAGCCCCTCGTCGACGAGGGCGACGCGCTCCTCGTGGGAGGACCGGTAGTAGACCTCGAGGGCAAGGCTGAGCATGACTCGGCACCGCGTGGGGCCGTCCGCCGGGGGCAGGCGGTCGAGGCATCGGCGCAGCGCTGCGACCACCGTCTCGCTGACCATCCCGTGCGGTCCCGACTGCCACAGCGCCCCGACCGCGGTCGCCGTGGCGGCCGTGGCGAGCAGCTCGACGTCGCCGAGCTGCTCGGCGACGTCGATCGCCTCGTCGACCACGGCGACGAGGCTCTCCCAGTCGCCCATCCAGCGGAGGTTCTCGGCGAGGCCCATGAGCACGTCGTAGCGGTCGCGGGCCGTCGAGCCGGGGTCGCTCGGCAGCGCCTCGAGCGCCGACCGGAGCAGCTCGGCGCCCTGCTCGTGGGCGTGGAGACGCCGGGTGAGGACGGTCGCCTCGACGGCCGAGCGCCAGGCGCGGGCGGCGTGCGACGGACCGGCGCTCAGCCAGTGATGCGCCACCTCGGTCTCGCGGCCGGGCTGGGCCTCGAGGGCCTCGGCCACGCGCGCGTGCCAGCGGGAGCGTCGCGAGGCCGGCAGTCCGGCATACGCGGTGTCGCGCACGAGGGCGTGGGCGAAGCGGAAACGGTCGCCCCCGTCGTCGCGGAGGAGGCCGGCGGCGAGGGCCGGGTCGAGCTCGTCGAGGACGTCCTCGTCGTCGTGTCCGAGCGTGGTGGCAAGCGTGTCGAGGTCGAACTCGCGCCCGATCACCGCGGCCGTGCGCAGGGAGGCGACCGTCGGCTCCGGCAGGCGCTGGAGCCGGCGCACGAGGACGTCGGCGACCGCCGACGGGGGCGTCGGCTCGTCGAGGAGCTTGCTGAGGTCGCCTCCGACCTTGGCGAGCCGGGCGTACTCGACGAGGAAGAACGGGTTGCCGTCGGTCCGGCCTCGGAGCGCGTCGGCCTCGGCGGGTGACGCCGCCGAGTGGGCGACGGCCTCGACGAGCTCGCCCACGGCGTCGGGCGGGAGCCCCTGGAGGTGGATGCGGGTCGCATGCCGACGGGCGAGGAACTCGACGACCTCGCCGAACGGTCCCTCGGGGGTCGGGTGGTCGCGCCACGTGCCGACGACGAGGAGCCGTCCGGTGTCGGCGAGCTCGGCGAGCAGGCGGAGCACACGCAGGCTCGCGACGTCGGCCCAGTGCAGGTCGTCGAGGACGATGACGAGGGTGCGGTCGTGGGCGGCGCGCAGGACGAGGTCGACGATCGCGTCCCACGTGCGGAAGGCGCCGCCGCCGTCGTCTCCCTCGATGATCGGGAGCGGCTCGTCGAGGCCGCGCAGCACGGACGCCCACGGCCAGAGCGGCGGCGCGCCGTCGTCCTGCGAGCAGCGACCGAGCAGGACGGTCGCGCCGCGGGCGCTCGCGACGGCGGCGAGCTCGGCGCTGAGCCGGCTCTTGCCGATGCCCGGCTCGCCGACGAGCGTCGCGAAGGACGGGACGCCGCTCTCGGCCCCGTCGAGGAGCGCGGTCAGCTCGGCGAGCTGCTCCTCGCGACCGACGAGCGGCCAGGGTTGCGGGGGAGTCGACGTATGCCGCTGGGCCGGCTCGGCGAGCCGGCCCGCCTCGCCCTCGGGCCGGGTCTCGGGCGCTGCACTGGGCGCCGGCGACGTGGTGGTCGGTCGCGAGCCGGTGCGAGCCGTCCTGATGGCTGCTCCGTCGGCTGTTCCGTTGGACGTCCCGTTCGTCGCGCCGGCGGTCGGCACAGCGGTCGGCTCGGTGGTCTTCTCGGCGGTCCTCTCAGTCGTCGTCTCGGTCGTCGTCTCGGTCGTCGTCTCGGTGGCGGCTGGGAGGGTGCTGGTCCGCGGGGGCTGCCAGGTGAGGCGGGGGTCCTGACGCAGGACGGCCGACTGGAGGTCGCGCAGCTCGGCGCTCGGCTCGAGGCCGAGCTCCTCGTCGAGGACGTCGCGGACCTGTCGGAGCGCGTCGAGGGCCTCGGCCTGGCGGCCCGCCCGGGTCAGGGCGAGGGCGCGCAGGCCCCACAGGCGCTCGCGGAGCGGGTGGGCCGTCGTCAGCGACTCGAGGTCGCCGGCCACGGTGGCGTGCTGGCCCAGCGCGAGCTGGGCGACGGCGCGGTCCTCGAGGGCGACGAGGCGCAGCTCCTCGAGACGAACCCGCTCCGCGAGCGCGCCGGGCGCGTCCTCGAGCTCGACGTAGGGCGTGCCGCGCCAGAGGCCGAGGGCGTCGTCGAGGTCGGAGACGACCTGCTGGAGCTCCTCGGCGCTGAGCTCGGGCGGGGCCGTGGGATCGCTGCTGCGTCCCAGGCGCCGGTGGGCCGAGCTCACGGTCCGGTCGAAGACCCGGGCGTCGAGCGCGTCGTCGGCGATCCGGAGCGCATAGCCGGGTGCGACGGTCACAAGGACCGTCGCGGGAGCCCGAGGGGGGCGGTTCGGCTCGAGCGCCTTGCGCAGCCCGGCGACATACGCCTGGAGTGTGCCGGCCACGCCGGGCGGAGGGTCCTGCGGCCACAGCGTGTCGATGATCGTGTCGACGGAGACGGGACGGCCCGTGCCGAGCGCGAGCACTGCGACGAGGGCACGCTGCTTGCGTGTCCCGAGGTCGACCGGAGCTCCTGCGAGCGACGCCTCGACCGAGCCGAGGACCTCCACCTTCACGGGACCGAGCATAGGGTCGAGCCCGTCGGTCGTGCGATCGTTTCTCACGGGGCCAGTGCCGCGGTTGATGGCCCGCGGCCACTGGCCAGTCCGGGCCGTCAGCGGTGCTGGGTCACGTTGATGACGGCGCCGTTCGGGTCCCGCAGGAAGAACCGGCGCAGCCCCCAGTCCTCGTCGGTCAAGGGGTAGACGATCTCCGCGCCGGCCGCGACGGCCCGGGCGTGGACCTCGTCCACGTCGTCGACCTCGATCGAGACATCGGGATGGAGGTGCGCCTTGACGTCCAGCTTCATGACACTGAGCTGCACCTCGCGCTGGTCGGTGCCGAAGAACAGGATCCAGTCGAGACCGCGCTGCTCCTCCAGCCCGATGACGTCGGTGTAGAACGCGCGGCTCGCATCGAAGTTGTCCGACTGCACGTTCGGCTTGATCCGCTTGACCGCCATGACACCCGACTCTAGGGAAGGCCTGGCCGCGCGTGGGCTGTGACGGCGGGAGGGCGGCATACCCGGGGAAGGCGCCCTCCCGCCGTCGGCTCACTCGGTGACGCGACCGTCCTCGAAGAGGCGCGGGACGCGGTGGTTGGCCAGGAAGCGGTCGTCCGGGTCGAACGCCGACCGGAGTCCCTTGAGCTGCGTCCAGGTCGGCTCGTCGTAGGCGCTCTTCGGCGACACGGCGTTCTCGGCGAAGTTGAGGTAGGCGCGGTCGGTGGCCCACGGCTCGAGAGCACCCATGAGCTGGGCCGCGTCGAGCTGGCCCTGCATCGCCATCTCCGGCGTCGCGGCGACGGCGACCCCGAACGTGAGGAAGGACGCGTCGAGCATGGACAGCGCCCCGCCGCCCTCGTGCGGGCGACCGAGCGCGCCGCCGAGCTGACGGATCTCGGCCGCGAGGAGCGACGACGTCGAACCCGGGCCGACCTCCTCGAGGAAGGCGTCGATCGCCGCGTCGGGCAGCTCGGTGAGCATGGAGGAGTCCGAGACGGCCGGCGTCGGGCCCTCCGGGTCCATGTGGAGGCGCACGAGCGAGCGGGCCGGCACGCGGCCGAAGGTGTCCAGCTCGGGCTCGAGGCCGCGGAGCAGGCCGAGGATCGACTCCGCCTCGGCGTCCGAGCCGAGGACCGCGCCGTCGATCACCGCGAGCGAGCGCCCCCGGAACGGCTCCGGGATGTCCGGCAGCGGCGGGAGGTTGAGCACGCGGAAGGAGGTCGACACGGAGTCGGGCGCGTCGGGGGCCCAGTCGGCCCAGCGGCGCAGCACCTTCTCCGCGTCGTCACGGTCCCAGACGAGCATGCCGGCGTAGGCCGTCTCGATCGGGTAGAGCCGGAACTCGAGCGCGGTGACGACACCGAAGTTGCCGCCCCCGCCGCGGAGGGCCCAGAAGAGCTCACGGTTCGTCGTGGCGTCGGCGCGCACGAGCTCGCCGTCGGCCGTGACGAGCTCGATCGCGGTCAGGCTGTTCGTGGCGAGGCCGAGCTTCCTTGCGTACCAGCCGATTCCACCGCCGAGGGAGTAGCCGGCGATGCCGACGTCGGGAGAGCTGCCGTGGAGTGCGGCGAGGCCGTGGTCGGCCGCGGGCTCGGTGGCGTCGAGCCAGAGTGCACCGCCCTCGACGCGGGCGATCCGCTTCACCGGGTCGATGGAGACGCCGCGCAGCGCGGAGGTGCGCAGGACGACGACCTCGTCGAGGCCCTGGGCGACGAGCGGGCCGGCGTTGTGGCCCGTGCTCTGCGGCGCGACCCGCAGACCGGCGGCGGCCGCCGCGCGGACGACGGACTGGACCTGCGCCACGGTCTTCGGAACGGCCACGGCGGCGGGCCGCTGGTCGACGGCGACGTTCCACGGCAGGCGGACCGCGTCGTAGCCCTCGTCGCCGGGCAGGTGGATCGCACCGTCGCAGAGCCCGGCGAGGCCGGCTGCCCGACGGGTGGTGGTGGTCAGTTCGATGGTCATGCTGGCTCCTTGCAGGTGGCGGACGCACGACGCATGGGTGGCGCTGCATCCTTCGTGGTGGGTCACGCGTCGCCTCGGGCGAGGTGGTCCGCGTGTGCTGCTGGGACCACGGTGCGTGGGGCCTCTTGGGCCCGGCTTGGGCCCTACTTGGGGCCCGCCGGGGGTACAGTGCGCCGACCCGCGCTGCAGATACATCGAGCCCCGTGCGAGTCTCACGCGGCTGCCGTCGTCCACGCCTGACGGCGCGTCGGGTGGGGCATGCTGAGGAGATGACCGACGCATCGACGACCCTCGCCCGTGACCTGCTGCGCGACGGCTTCGGCCGGATCCGGGAGGGGGTGCCGCTCGTCGTCGAGGGCCTGTCGGTCGAACAGCTGCTGTGGCGCCCCGACGCCGACGCGAACCACATCGCCTGGCTGCTCTGGCACCTCTCGCGGCAGCAGGACGAGCAGGTCGCCCACCTCGCCGGACGCCGGTCCGCCTACCTCGAGGACGGCTGGGCCGAGCGGTTCGACCTGCCGTATGCCGCGAGCGCCCACGGGTGGGGGCAGTCGTCGGCCGAGGTGGGCGCCTTCCGGATGGGCGACCCGGGACTGCTCGGCGGCTACCAGGGCGCCGTTCACGAACGGACCATCGCCTACGTCGACGCGACGGAAGCCGACGAGTGGGCCGGGGTCATCGACAAGCGGTGGGACCCGCCCGTGACGGTCGCGGTGCGGGTCGTCTCCGTGCTCGGCGACGCGATGAAGCACCTCGGCCAGGCGGAGTACGTCAAGGGCCTCGTCACCCGCCGCGCCTGAGGGGCGGAGAGCGTCGTGAGCACGTCACAGCCGGTCGCCGACCCGTGGTCGAGCCCGCTCCCCGCGTGGCTCAAGCGGGTGTATGCCGCACCCGGCGCGCTCTACGACCACGGCCTCGGCCGGCTCCTCGGCCACCGTTTCGTCCGGATCGGGCACATCGGACGCCGGACCGGTCTCCTGCACCACGCCGTCGTCGAGGTGACCCACTACGACCGGGTGACCGGTGAGGCGACCGTGATGGCGGGCTACGGTCCCCGGGCCGACTGGGTGCGCAACATCCGGGCTGCGGGAGGGGCGAGCCTCGACTTCGGCCACGGACCGCGCCCAGCGGCATACCGCGTGCTCGACGTCGACGAGGCGATCGAGGTGTTCCGCCACTACGAGCGACGCAACGTGCTGCTCCTGCCCGGGATCCGCGCGACGCTGTGGGTCCTGCTCGGGTGGCGCTACGACGGTTCGGAGCCGGCGCGCCGTCGCCTGGCGGAGCAGCTGCCGATGCTCGCCTTCCGGCCGGTGGGGTACGGGTCGCACCTTCCCGACAAACCGGGCCCGGCTCTCGGCGCGTGAGACAATGGTTCTGATGACCCAAGCCGCAACCGCCGTCGAGATCGCCCCCGCGCCCGCCCACCCCAAACGAGGCACGGGCGTCGCGCCGACCGTCGCGGTCGTGCTCGTCATGGCCGGGATCAACATCGCCAACCACGTCCTCAACTGGGGCTCGATGTGGCTCGGCCCGGTCGGAGCGGTCGTCCTCCTCGCCTTCGCGCGCTGGCACGGGCTGACCTGGCACCAGCTCGGTCTGGCCCGCCACACGCACGCCCGCGGCATCCGCTGGGGCCTCGGCGTGATCGGCATCGTTGCGCTCGTCTACCTCGCCGGCGTCCTGCTGCCCACGACGCGCACGGCGTTCCTCGACGCCCGCTACCACCTGCCTCCCGCCGGGGCCTTGCTCACGGCGTTCGTCATCATCCCGGTCGGCACGATACTGCTCGAGGAGGTGGCGTTCCGGTCGGTGCTCTGGGGCTTCCTGTCGCGGCACGCCCGGATGTGGCAGGTCGTCCTCGGCTCGTCGCTGCTCTTCGGTCTGTGGCACATCTTCCCGGCCATGGCGTCGGCCACCGGCAACGCTGCGCTGGGGTCGGCCGCCGCCGGGCTCGGCGCCTTCGCCAAGGTCGCCATCGTCGGGGGCACCGTCCTGTTCACGGCCCTCGGGGGCGTCGTCGCGGCCGAGCTGCGCCGCCGGAGCGGCAGCCTCTTCGCAAGCGTGGGGATGCACTGGGCGACCAACGCGCTCGGCGTCCTCTTCGGCGTCATCGCCTGGCGGCTCGCCGCCTGAGGGCCGTCTCGACCTGACGCGCGTATGCCGCCCGGTGGCCGTCAGCGCTGACGTGGCGGCGCCGTGCTGCCGCGCACGACGAGCTCGGTCGGCACGGTGGTCGAGGTCTGCGGCGGCGCCTCGCCGCGAAGCAGGTCGAGCAGCAGCCGGCCCGCGAGCACGCCCTGCTCGGCAGGTCGCTGCCGGACGGTCGTGAGGTCGCACAGGTCGGCGAGTGGATGGTCGTCGATGCCGACGACGGAGACGTCCGCGCCGGGCTGAAGCCCCGCTCGACGCAGTGTCCGCATGGCGCCGACGGCGACCTCGTCGGAGTGCGCGAAGACGGCCGTCGGCGGGTCCGGGTGGCCGAGGAGCCGACTCATCGACGCCGCTCCGTGCTCACCGCCCCAGGGCGCCGTGACGACGAGCGAGGGATCGACGGGGATGCCCGCGCGGTCGAGGGCCTCGTAGTAGGCGGGCGAACGCGTCGAGCTGAGGCGCGGCTGGTCGGGGTCGAGGGCCTCCAGCATGGCGATCCGGGTGTGGCCGAGGTGGAGCAGGTGGTCGACGGCCTGGCGGCTCGCGGTGTGGTCGTCGATGTGCACCGAGGGGTAGGCGGCGCTCTGTCCACCGGCGGCGACGATGTGGACCCCGAGCGTCTCGAGCCTCGTCCTCTCGTCGTCCTCCACCTGGAAGCCGACGACGACGACCGCGTCGACCTTGCGGCGGGCCGGCAGCCGCTCGAAGAAGTCGTGCCGGTCGCGCGCGTCGCCGACCTGGTAGAGCAGGACGTCGAGCTCGGCACCCCGGAGCACGGAGTCGAGTCCTTCGACGACCGAGCCGAAGAACCACCGGGACAGGTGGGGGACGACGAGCGCGACCCGTCCCGTGTTGCCCTTGGCCAGCCGGGAGGCCTCGGGAGAGACGACGTAGTGGTTCTCCTCGGCGACGCGGAGCACGCGGGCGCGCGTCGCGGGGGCGACGTTCTTGGCGTTGCTGAGCGCGCGTGACGCGGTGCCCACACCCACCCCCGCCATCCGGGCGATGTCGGTCAGGGTCACCTTCGCCGGTGTCGCGTCCTCCATGGGCCAAGGGTAGTCATTGGAAACGCTTTCACCAACTGAGAGCCGGCCATTTCCGGCATCTTTCGCGCGTTTTTGGGTTCGGTCTCGAATCTGGCGTGCACCCCTTGACAGCCACGGGTTGTCGCCGTCACCCTTCCAACTGGAAGCGTTTCCACGCTTTCCCCCTCCCGCCCCGGGAGGGGTGGTCGGCGACATGAGTGGCCGACTCCTTCAACGGTGCAGGAGCATCCAATGCAGTTCGCAGAATCCAGCTCTCGTCTGACCCGCCGGGCCGTCCTCGGAGCGATCGGTGCCCTGTCGGTGGCCGGCGCGGCGGCGTGCTCGGCCCCCGGCCCGGCAGCGTCGAGCGGCGGGGCCGCGGTGTCGACGCCGACCGCCGTCAGCACCTCGATCGGCACCAAGCCGGTCACCCTCAAGCTCTACGACGGCCAGGGCCTCAAGGCCGTCGACGACGCGCTCATCGCCGCGTTCACGAAGAAGTACCCGAACGTCACGGTCACTCCCACCTACGACCCCGACAACGTCACGACCCAGAACCAGCCCCGGCAGCTCGCCTCGGCGACGCCGCCCGACCTGATCCGCGTCATCTCGGTCACGGCAGGCACGAAGAACAACCTGCTGACCAACCTCGACGCCTACGCGACCGCCTACGGCTGGGACCAGCTCCCCGCCTCGCAGCTGGCGCAGTTCCGGGCCAAGTCCGGTGTGGCGGGCTCCGGGTCGCTCTTCGCCAAGGCCAGTGGCTTCACCATGACGGGGCTCTACTACAACAAGAAGCTCGCCCAGCAGGTTGGCATGACGGCGCCGCCCGCGTCGGTCACCGACCTCACGGCCCTCCTGTCCAAGGCCAAGGCGGCCGGCCTCACCGGGATGGTCGTGGCCAACAAGGAGGGCGGCGGCGTCTTCCCCTACCAGCTGCTGCTCAATACGTCGATGGGCCCCGAGAAGGTCTCCCAGTGGGTCTTCAACGCGCCGGGGGCGACGATCGCCACCGGCGAGTCCGTCGCGGCGGCGAAGCAGGTCGACGAGTGGAGCAAGGCCGGCTACTTCCCGCCCGCCGTCAACGCGCTCGACGCCACGGCAGCGGACGCGCTCTTCGCCAGCAAGAAGGGGCTGTTCTTCCCGTGGGGCAACTGGGATGCCGCAAACCTCGACAAGACGATGCCGGAGCAGGTCGGGTTCATCCCGATGCCGCCGATGACCGCCGGGGGCAAGGTGGCCGCGATGTCGGATGCCGCGACCGCGTTCGGCATCCCCTCGAAGTCCCCGAACAAGGACGCCGCGGCCGCGTTCCTCAACTTCCTCTCGAGTGACGAGGCGCGCCAGATCGCGGTCGACAACGGGTTCATGCCGAGCGGGCTCAGCACCCAGGCGGCACCGACGATCAAGGCCGGCTCCGTCCTCAACGACGTCACGAAGGCCTTCAGCACCGTCTCCGCCGACGCCGGACAGGTCCCCTTCGTGCAGAACGCCACCGCCGGCATCTCGAACCAGGCGTGGAACCCCGAGAGCCAGCTGCTCCTCGCCGGCAAGTCGACCCCCGAGCAGTTCGTCGCCAACGTGCAGGCCAAGTACGAAGACGAGCTGAAGCGATGAGCACCGTCGACGGGCTCACTGCGCCGGTCGACGTCGCCGACGAGGTTGCCTCCGCCTCCCGCCGCCGCCTCGTGCGGCGGCGGGCCGGGGGCGGCGCGACCCGCTCCGCCCTGGGTCGCAAGGCCCGCTGGGCCGGCTGGCTGTTCGCCCTCCCCGCGCTGGTCATGTATGCCGTGTTCGAGCTCTACCCGATCATCACGGCGGTGCAGTACAGCTTCTTCGACTGGGACGGCGTCAGCGTCGCGACCCCAGCGGGCCTGAAGAACTACACGCGGGTCTTCACGGAGCCCCAGCTGCTCGCCTCGATCATCCACTCGTTCATCCTCATCATCTTCTTCACCTTCCTTCCCGTGCTGCTGGCGCTCGTCGTCGCCTCGATCGTCCGCGAGATCAAAAGCAAGGCGCTGGGGGCAACCGCCCGCACGATGATGTTCCTGCCGCAGATCATCCCCGGCGCTGCCTCGGCCATCGCCTGGACGTGGATGTACTCCCCCAACGGCGCGGTCAACCAGATGCTCGGCGCCGTCGGCCTCGCCTCGCTCCAGCGCGCGTGGCTCGGCGACTTCACCTGGGCGCTGCCCGCGGTGGGCATCATCGGCACGTGGCTCGCCACCGGACTCTGCACGCTGCTGCTCATGGCCGGCATCGGGAAGATCGACACGAGCCTCTACGAGGCCGCCAGCCTGGACGGCGCCAACCGCATCCAGCAGTTCCGCGCCATCACCCTCCCCGGCCTGCGCCAGGAGATCGGCGTCTGCATCACCATCACGATCATCGCCGCGCTCGCCAGCTTCGACGTGGTCTTCATGTCCACCCAGGGCGGCCCCGGCTACTCGACCCAGGTGCCCGGCGTGCAGGTCTACCAGCTGGCCTTCACCGAGAACCGCATCGGCCAGTCGTCCGCCCTCGCCGTCGTGCTCAGCATCATCGTGCTCGCGGTCATCCTGCCCATCCAGCGCTTCTTCAGGGAGAAGTGATCCCCATGCTCAGAAGCCTCCGCGACACCGCCCCCAAGACCATCCTGCTCACGGCCGCGGCGCTCTTCTCGATCTTCCCGCTGCTCTCGATGTTCTCCGCGGCACTGCAACCGCAGGGCACGGCCCCGGCGGGCATCTCCTTCCCCACGGACCCGCAGTGGCACAACTTCGTCGACGCGTGGAACCTCGCCAACATCACCACGCTCGTGAAGTCGAGCTCGATCCTCGTCCTCGGCGTCGTCCCGATCGCCATGCTCATCTCGGCGATGGCCGCCTACGCCATCGCCCAGCTGCGCATCCCGTTCGGCAACGTGTTCTTCCTCCTGCTCCTGCTCGGGCTGACGCTCCCCTACGAGATCGTCGTCGTGCCGCTCTACTACCAGATGCAGTCGCTCGGCCTGCTCAACACCCAGCTCGGGCTGATCCTGCCGCTCATCGGCCTCAACATGCCCTTCGCGGTGTTCTGGATGCGCACCCACTTCCAGTCGGTGCCGCTCGAGATCTCCGAGTCCTCATGGGTCGACGGGGCGGGCCCGTGGAAGGCGTTCCGGCACATCCAGCTCCCGCTCGCGGTGCCGGCACTCGCCTCCCTCGGCGTGCTGATGTTCCTCAGCACGTGGAACCAGTTCCTGCTGGCGATCGTGCTCATCGACGACCCGAGCAAGCGGACGATGGCCGGCGCCCTCCAGGGCTTCATCGGTGCCCACTCCACCGATGTGGTGCTCCTCAACGCCGGCGCCCTCTTGATCATGGCCCCGACCATCCTCATCTTCCTGGTCTTCCAGAAGTACTTCATCCGGGCGATGCTCGCCGGCGCGGTCAAGGGCTGACCCGCGCCGCAGGCGCCTCGACCCCGTGGCTGCCGACCGGTCACCCCCCTCACCCGGTCGGCAGTCACGGCCATCGTCCACCGGCGCCGACCCCGGCGCCGGCCCCGGCCCCGGCCCCGGCCGCCCGCTCGCCCGCTCGCCCGCTCGCCCGAGACAGAGCGCCCGCCCCGCACGACAGCACCACACACCTGACTCCAAGGAGCGAACCCATGCCCAGCCACGGATCCGACCGCGCACCCGAGCCCGACTGGTGGCGTACCGCCGTGATCTACCAGATCTACCCGCGCAGCTTCGCCGATGCGAACGGTGACGGGATCGGCGACCTCCCGGGGATCCGGAGCCGGTTGGGCTACCTGTCGGACCTGGGCGTCGATGCGATCTGGCTGAGCCCCTTCTACCCCTCGCCCCTGGCGGACGGTGGGTACGACATCACCGACCACCGGGACGTCGACCCGCGCCTCGGCACGCTCGACGACTTCGACGGCCTTGTCGCCGATGCCCACGCACGCGGCATCCGGATCATCATCGATGTCGTTCCCAACCACACCTCGGACCAGCACGCGTGGTTCCTCGACGCCCTGCGCGCGGGTCCCGGGTCGGCCGAGCGCGACCGCTACATCTTCCGCGACGGCACGGGTGCTGACGGCAGCAGGCCTCCGTCCGACTGGCGCTCGCACTTCGGGGGCTCGGCGTGGGAGCGAACCGCCGACGGCCAGTGGTACTGCCACCTGTTCGCGCGGGAGCAGCCGGACCTCAACTGGGGAAACCAGCAGGTGCGCGACTACTTCCTCGGCACGCTCCGCTTCTGGGCCGACCGTGGCGTCGACGGGTTCCGCATCGACGTGGCCCACTCGCTCGCGAAGGACCTCTCCGAGCCGCTTCGGAGCCAGCCGAACCTCGACGGGATGCTCCCCCTCGACGGGTCCGACCCGCTCTACGACCGCGACGAGGTTCATGAGATCTACCGGTCGTGGCGCGCGCTCTTCGACGAGTACGACCCGCCCCGGATGGCCGTCGCCGAGACCTGGCACCCCGTCTCCAGCCGGACCTACCTCTATGCCCGCCCGGACGAGCTCGGGCAGGTCTTCGACTTCTCCCTGCTCAAGGCCGAGTGGCACCCCGACCAGTTCCGCGCCGTCATCACGCGGTCCATCGAGGAGCACGCCGGGGTGGGCGGCGCCCTCACCTGGGTGCTCTCGAGCCACGACGTGCCGCGGCACGCCACGCGATACGCGCTTCCGGTGGGCACGGACCTGGACGCGTGGCTGCGGAGCGACGGCACCTCCTTCGAGCTCGACGAGGCGACGGCGCATCGGCGGGCTCGAGCGGCGACCCTGATGATGCTGGCCCTGCCGGGCTCGGCCTACCTCTACCAGGGCGAGGAGCTCGGGCTTCTCGAGGTCGCCGACCTGCCGGAGGAGAGCCTGCAGGATCCGGTCTTCGAGCGGACCGGCCGACAGCTCAAGGGGCGCGACGGCTGCCGGGTGCCGCTTCCGTGGACGAGCGACGGCAGCTCCTTCGGCTTCGGCGAGGGGACGAGCTGGCTTCCGCAGCCCTCCTGGTTCTCGACGTATGCCGTGTCGGCGCAGTCCGGACGTCCGGACAGCTCGCTCGAGCTCTACCGTGCGGCCCTGGCGCTGCGTCGCACGCTCGCGACGGACGACGCGTTCGGCTGGGTCGACACACGCGATGCCCAGGTGCTGCACTTCGCCCGCACCGACGGCTGGCACTGCATCGTCAACTTCTCGGCACGCCCGGTCGTCCTCCCGGGTCGGCTCCTCCTGAGCAGCGATCCCGACGACCGTGCGCGGGCGACGCGCCACCTGCTCGCGCCCGAGTCCGCTGCGTGGTTCGTCCCGGCTCCGTAGCGTTCATCACCGGGTCAGGGAGGACGGACAGCGGGCCCACAGCATCGGTGACGATCGTCGATGGTGACCTCGAAGGAGCCATCCATGAACCAGCCCTCCCGCCCCGTTCCCCGTGCCCTTCACCGCGCCCGGCTGTGGACCGCCGGTCTGCTCACGGCCTCCACCCTCCTCGTCGGTGGCGTCGGGATCCATCTCGCGCAGGACCAGGCGCAGGCCGTCGCAGCCCGGTCGTCGACCTCCGCCGGCACCGCCGGGTCGAGCAACGCCAACGTGAGCTTGTCCAGCTCGTCCAGCTCGTCCGGCTCGTCCAGCTCCTCGGGTTCGCAGGGCTCGCAGGACTCCGGCAGCCAGTCGAGCGGCTTCGGTGCTGTCGCCCACCTCCTCGGCGGCACCGTTCAGCCGCAGTCGAACTCGGCGGCCTCGTGATGGCCACGCTCAGCCGGACGGGCGTCGTCGCGGGCGAGTTCGAGGCGATCGGCACGACGAACGTCGTGCTCTGCACACAGTCCGAGACTCTCGGGGAGGCGCTCGACACGGCCCGCTGGCACCTGCGCCTCGTCGACTCGGCCGTCTCGCGCTTCCGTCCGGACTCCGAGGTGTCCCTGCTCGCGGCCCGCGCTCAGCACGGGCCCGCGTCGGCTTTCGTCTCGCCGACCTTCGCGGACTACCTGGCGGCCGCGCTCGTCGCCGCCCGGCTGACCGGCGGTCTCGTCGACCCGACGGTCGGAGCGCCGCTCGCGGCCACGGGCTACGACGTCGACCTCGGCGCGGTCCGCGCCCGCGGCGTCTTCCGCCAGACCGCGGTCCGGCCCGTCCCCCGCTGGACCTCGGTCCATCTCGACCTCTCGGGGCGTCGCGTCTCGGTCGCTCCGCACACGCTGCTCGACCTCGGTGCCACGGCCAAGGCGCACGCCGCCGACACGATCGCTGCCAGGCTCGCGGACACGCTGCCCGGCGGCTTCCTCGTCAACCTCGGCGGCGACATCGCCGTCGCGGGAGACCTTCCGCCGCAGGGCTGGGCGATCGGGATCGAGGGGGCCGACGGGCGGAGCCGGCAGACGGTCCTCAGCACCGGGCAGGCCGTCGCCACGTCCTCGACGCGGGCCCGGGTCTGGCAGACCGAGGACGGCCCGCGCCACCACATCATCGACCCGCGGACCGGCCGTACCAGTCCGACGACGTGGGCGCAGGTCTCGTGCGCCGCGGCCTCCGCGCTCGAGGCCAACGCCGCGTCGACGGCGGCGATCGTCCTCGGACCGGACGCCCCCCGGTGGCTCGAGGAGAACGGCATCCCGGCCCGGCTCGAGGGCCTCGACGGTGCCGTCACCCTGACTCGGGGGTGGCCCGTCGCAGCGGCGGCCACGGATCCCGGATCGGGGGTGGCCCGGTGAACGAGCTGCTCTGGTATGTCTCCCGCGGAACGGGCGTCGTCAGCATGGCCCTCATGACGGTCGTCCTCGTCCTCGGCATGGTCACGTCAGGTCGGCGACGCCCGTACGGCGAGTCCGCGACCGTCGTCATGGCGCTGCACCGCTGGCTCTCCCTCGGGACGGTCGTCTTCCTCGCGGCCCACGTCGCGACGGCCGTGGCGGAGACGTACGTCTCGATCGACGCCATCTCGGCGATCGTGCCGTTCACGTCCGGCTACGAGACGGCCTGGGTCGGCCTCGGAACGATCGGTGTCGACATCCTCGTCGCCGTCATGGCCACCTCGCTGTTGCGTCACCGGCTCTCGGAGCGGGTGTGGAAGCGGGTGCACCTGCTCGCCTACGTGCTCTGGCCCACGGCCATCGTCCACGGCCTCATGCTCGGCACGGCGAACGAGCCGCTCCTGCGCGGCATCACCGTCCTCTGCGCTGCGGTCGGCCTCGGCGCGGTCGCCTGGCGCCTGACCTCCACACACGCCGACCGAGAGCGCCGGCTCGCCGTCGCAGCCCAGGAGTGGTCATGACGCTGGTCACCGATCTGCGGGACGCCGGCCTCGCCGGTCGCGGCGGCGCTGCCTTCAGCACCGCGACGAAGGTGGAGGCGGCCCACACCCACGACGCCGACCTGATCGTCAACGCGTGCGACGGCGAGCTCGGCGCGGCCAAGGACGGTTGGGTCGTCGAGCACCACCTCGACGCCGTCGCGCGGGCCGCCGCCCTCGTCGCCCCCGGGCGGCGACGCCGCATCCGGTATGCCGCTCACCGCGGTTCGGCGACCGCCCTCCGCCTCCGCTCCGCCGGGCTCGACCTGCTCGAGGTCCCGGGTCGCTATGTCTCCTCCGAGGAGACCTCGCTCATCTCGCTCGCCCAAGGTGGGCTCGCCCGGCCGATGACGAAGCGCCAGCCCTTCGTCCGGGGCGGCACGGACTCCACCGGGCGCCGGATCCGGCCCACCGTCGTGCTCAATTCGGAGACGATGTGGCGCATCGGCCAGGTCGTCGACTACGGACCCGAGTGGTTCCGCTCGTTCGGGACTGCGGTCGAGCCCGGCCCGCGGCTCGTCACGATCAGTGCACCCGGCATACGGGGGCGTGTCGTCCAGACCGAGGCAGGGACGCCCGTGGCCGACCTGCTCCACCACGCGGGCGGCCCCTTCCCCGAGACGTCGCCGGTCCTCGTCGGTGGTCTCGGGGGCGCCTTCCTCACGATCGCCGAGGCGCGCGGTTTGAGGTGGGAGAGCCAGGACCTCGCACGGTTCGGTGCCACGGTCGGCCCCGGCGTCATCGAGGTGTTCGACGACCGGCAGTGCCCGGTCGTGATTGTCGACCGGATCCTCGCCTGGGCTGCCGGCGAGTCGGCGGGACAGTGCGGGCCGTGCATGTTCGGGCTGCCCGCGGTCGCCGGGGACTGGCACGCGCTGGCCGTCGGAGCGGATCCTCGGGCCTGGGCCAGGCTCCAGGAGCGGGTCGGCCTCCTGCCCGGTCGCGGGGCCTGCCGCTTCCCCGATGGCGTGGCCGGGTTCGTCCGTTCTGCGCTGCGGGTCTTCGGCCCGCATCTCGCCGTTCATGCAGCCGCAGGCAGCTCCCCGAGCGGCTGCCCCGACCTCGACAGGAGAGCCGACCATGTCCGCACCGCTTGACCCCCGCGCAACCCGTGTCGGCGGGGCGACGCGCATCGCCTCGGACCCCCGCCGGCCCGTGGGCCTGAGCAGCCGCCTCGGCGTCGACCGGGTCGCCTGCACCGGGCACGGGGTCTGCGCCCAGCTGCTCGCGCAGGTCCGCCTCGACGAGTTCGGTTACCCGATCGTCGAAGGGGCGGCCGTCGATCCCGACGAGGCGGCTCCGGCGATCGCGCTGTGCCCGGCGCGGGCCCTCTTCCTCATGCCCCCGCGCTGAGCCGCGGCGACGGTGGGACATCCCTTCCTCGTCGCGGCACGCTGCGGCACCTCAGAGCTTGCTGCGTCGCCGAGATGGCGGTCAGCGTGGCCGTCGTCCTTCGCGAAGACGATCGCGAGGGCGGACCCGGCCCTGTCGGCCATGAGTCCTAGGGTGCGGGCCGTGCGTGAGTTCGTCGTGACCGAGGGTCGGCGGTTGTCCTTTCTCGACTTCGGCGGGGAGGGGTCACCGCTGCTGGCACTGCACGGGCACTACAACGAGTCGTCCGTGTTCGCGCCGCTGGCCGAGGCCCTGCGGCCTCGCTGGCGGGTCATCGCCCTCGACCAACGCGGGCACGGCCGGTCCGACCGGGCACCGACCTACGAGCGCGACGACTACATCGCCGACCTCGCCGCGTTCCACCGTCACCTGAGGGTGGGCCCGGCCGCGGTGCTCGGCCACTCGCTCGGCGGGGTCAACGCCTACCAGTACGCGGCACGGCACCCCGGGCTGGTCACGGCCCTGGTCGTGGAGGACATCGGCGCGGTGCTGGACGTCGACAGCGCCTTCACGACGCGGCTACCACGCGCCGCCTCCTCACGCGAGGCGCTGGCGTCGGCACTCGGTCCGATCGCGCCGTACCTGGAAGGCTCCTTCCACCGCTCGTCCGACGGCTGGGGGTTCTCCTTCGACATCGGCGACACCGTGCGGTCCCAGAAGGCGCTCAGCGGCGACCACTGGGCCGACTGGACTGCCGTCGCCTGCCCGACCCTGCTCGTTCGCGGGACCAGGAGCGACGAACTGTCTTCCGAGCACGCCCGCGCCATGATCGCCGCTCGGGCCGGCTCGGCCCGCCTGGTCGAGCTGCCCGCCGGCCACGTCGTCCATCACGACGCGCCAGACCAGTTCGCGGCCGTTGTCCGGAGTTTCCTCGCGGCGGCCGGCCGGCCGTCAGACGATGCGAGCCTCAGCGGGTGAGGCGCCTGATGTACACCGCACGATCGAAGTCGTCATCCCCACGCAGGATCGGGCGCGCCTCGAGCAGGGTGGCCCGGCAGTCCGCGGCCCGGACACTCTCACGCCCGGCGCGACCCTCGACCCCGGGCCGCGCAGGGCGCCCTGTCCCACGCCCGAGGACTCCGCGCGGGCTGCGTGACCCGGCCCAGCGGCATACAGACAGAGCACTCGAGTGTGCCCGGGGCGTGGGAGCGATTCCGGGATGCGGGCCCCGGTGCGGTTTGATAAGCGAATGGACCTGATCAAGACCTTCACGCCTGAGCAGTTCGAGCAGGGCCTCGAGTCCTGGGCGTGGATCGGCCTCGAGGGCAAGACGCCGCTCTTCGCCTCGCCCTTCGGCGACATCTTCCTGCGCGGCGAAGACGGCTTCTGGTGGCTCGACACCATCGAGGGCGCGCTGCTCAAGCCCTGGGAGACGGCCGAGGAGATGCAGGCCGAGCTGCGCAGCCCGGGCGGGCAGGACCGCTACCTGCTCGGTGGGCTGGCATGGGCAGCCGAGGAGGAGGGCGTCGTCCCGACCGGGGACCAGGTCTACGCGTTCACGGTGCCGCCGATCCTCGGCGGCGACATGGGGCTCGAGAACGTCCAGGTCGTCGACTTCGTCGTCGCGGCGAACGTCGCCGGGCAGCTGCACGAACAGGTCCGCGACCTCCCCGAGGGGACCGCGGTCTCCGAGGTCACGATCGCCTGACCGGCCCGCGCTCGCCCTCGCGGATCAGCGGCGAGCGACCACCTTGTAGACCTCGAACCACAGGACGCCGGCACACCCGGCGAGGACGGCGACGACCCAGTCGGTGATCGACATCGGGCCGAGCCCGAAGGCGTGCCGCAGCGCGGGGACGCTCAGCAGGATGACGAGGAGCGCCGCGGCCGCGCCGAGGATCCACCCGATCATCGGGTTGCGGCGCTCACGGAACGTCCGCCACACCGGCAGCCGCCACGACCGGTTGACGAGGATGAGCGCGAGGTTGCCGACGACGAGCGTCGCGAACGTGACCGAGCGCGTCACGTCGTCGGGCCGCCGGCCGAGCACGCACCAGAGGTAGACCCCGAGGACCGCGGCGAGGGCCGTGAGCCCCTGCAGCGCCGCGATCGTGAGCACGCGTCGTCCGAACATCGGCTCCCCGACCCGGCGAGGCGGCTGGCCCATCACCTGCGGGTCGATCTCCTCCGCCTCGAAGACCACCGAGCACGCCGGGTCGATGATGAGCTCGAGGAACGCAATCTGCACAGGCAGGAGCACGAGCGGCCAGTCGGCGACGAAGACCGGCACGAGCGACATCCCGACGATGGGCACGTGGACGGCGATGATGTAGGCCATCGCCTTGCGGAGGTTGTCGAAGATGCCGCGGCCCTGCCGGATCCCCCCGGCGATGGACGCGAAGTCGTCGTCGGTGATGACGAGGGCCGCCGACTCGCGGGCGACGTCGGTGCCCCGCCGGCCCATGGCGATGCCGATGTCGGCCGCGCGGAGGGCGGGCGCGTCGTTGACCCCGTCGCCGGTCATGCCCACGACCTCGCCCGCAGCCTGCAGGGCCCGGATCAGCCGGAGCTTCTGCTCAGGCACCATCCGGGCGAAGATGCAGACGGTGCGAACCCGCCGGGCGAGCTCGTCGTCCGGCATCGCCGCGAGCTCCGGGCCGGTGATGACGCCCCCCTCGTGGTCGAGGCCGATCTCGCGGGCGATGGCGAGCGCCGTCCCGGGGTAGTCGCCGGTGATCATCACGGTCCGCACCCCGGCACGCGTACAGCCGGCCACGGCGTCGGCCACCCCGGGCCGGACCGGGTCCTGCAGGGCCGCGAGCCCGAGGTAGTGGAAGTCGAAGTCGTGCTGGCTCGTCGGCAGCGGGTCGGAGCGGTCGAAAGCGGCGCGGGCGACACCGAGCACGCGGCGACCTCTCCCGGTGGCCGCCTCGACCTGGGCCATGAGCGCCCTCCGGTCGTCCGGCTCGAGGTGGCAGAGGTCGGCGATGGCCTCGGGGGCGCCTTTCGCCGCGACGACGTAGTGGTCGCCGTCGGGCGAGCGCCAGACGTGCGAGAGGGCCAGGAGGTCCTCGGACAGGGGGTACTCCCGGACCAGCTCCCAGCCCGGGTGCTGGTGCTCCGTGCCGGCGAGGTAGCGCTTCCCCACGGCGGTGAACGCCTTGTCCATCGGGTCGAAGGGGTCGACCGGGGACGCGAGCACCGCGATCTCCGCGATCTCGTGGAACTCCTCCGGCAGCGGGTCGTCCGTCAGCGGGCAGGTCCGGGCCCCGGCGACGAGCTCGCGCACCGTCATGCTGTTCAGCGTCAGCGTGCCGGTCTTGTCGACGCAGAGGACCGTCGCCGAGCCGAGCGTCTCGATGACGGGCGGACGTCGGGTCAGGACGTGGCGCTGCGACATCCGCCACGCGCCGAGGGCCAGGAAGACCGTGAGGACGACGGGGAACTCCTCGGGCAGCATCGCCATGGCCGTGGCGATGCCCGCGAGGACGCCCTCGAGCCAGTGGCCCCGGGTCAGTCCGTAGACGACCACGACGGCTGCGGCGGCGCCGATGCCGAGGACGGCGATGACCCGCACGAGACGGTCGACCTCCCGCTGGAGGGCGGTCCGCTCGGGCTCGATCTCGCGCAGGGCGGTGCCGATCCGGCCGAGCTCGGTGCCGGCGCCGGTCTCCTTGACGAGCGCGAGGCCGTGCCCCTTGACGACGAGGGTCCCGGAGAAGACCCACGGGGTCGCGTCGCCCCCTGGACGCCCCATGGGCCCCGAGACGTCCGCGTCGGGTCCCGGCTCGACCGCGGCCTTGCGCACCGGCACGGACTCGCCGGTCAGCGCGGACTCGTCGACGGAGAAGTTCACGGCGTCGAGCAGGACGGCGTCGGCGGGCACCCGGTCGCCCTCGGCGAGCAGCGCGTGGTCGCCGCGGACGACGTCGCGGCCCGCGATCCGCACCTGGGTCCCGTCCCGGATCACGAGCGCACGCGGGGAGGTGAGGTCGCGCAGTGCGGCGAGGGCGTTCTCGGTCTTGCGCTCCTGGTAGATCGAGATGGCGATCACCACGACGACGAACGACATGAGCAGTGCGCCGTCGAGCGGCTCCGCCAGCGCGAAGTTGACCGTCCCCGCGACGAGGAGCAGCAGGAGCATCGGCTGCCGGACGACCTCCCACGCCTGCTGCAGGAGGTTGCGGCGCTTGGTCGTGGGGAGCTCGTTGGGGCCGTCCTCGCGGAGGCGACGTGAGGCCTCCTCGGCGGTGAGCCCGACCAGGGCGGACTCCTGGATGGTCGACACACGCACCCCCTCCCGGCCCTTCGAACCTAGCGCGCGAGGCTCGGGGGCCGCGCCGGTTCGCCCCGACTGAGACATATGCCGCTGGGCTCGGAGCCGCTGGATGTCCGGTTCGCCCTATCCTCGGGCGGATGCGACTGCTGCGACGGACCATGTCCGGGGACGACTTCTGGACCCTCATCGACTCCATGGAGGGGCAGGCCGACGACGACGCGGTCGAGCGTCTCGTCGACGCGCTCGCCGCGGCAGGGCGGGCCCGCGCCCTCGCCTTCCAGGAGCGCCTCGCCCGCGTGCTCCACGAGCTCGACCGGGAGATGCTCGCCGCCCAGCCCGTCCGCTTCGAGGACGAGGACGAGGACGAGGACGACGAGCCCATCCCGCTCTCCGACGACTCCTTCCTCTACCTCCGCGCCGGCATCGTCGCGCTCGGGCGCGAGACGTATGCCGCCGTGCTCGCCGATCCCGCGGCGCTCGCCTCGCGAGTCTGGCCCGAGTGCGAGGGGCTGCTCTATGCCGCCGAGGAGGCGGCGGGCGTCGAGTACATCGAGACCAAGGTGTCCTTCGAGACCGGCACGAACGTCGAGCACTGGTCCCAGCCCGAGGTCGTCCCGGATGACGGCGTCCCTGCACCCCGCCGGGTGGTGTGGGTCGACGGGGAGGACCTCGACGACCCGCTCGGCGGGTTCCGGATGGCGGAGGACGGCGGCGAGGAGGAGCTCGTCGCCCACATCCCCCCGCGCTATCTCAACCACGGCGCGTTCTTCGCCGCGTCGGACCTGGTCAACCAGGCCGTCGAGGCCTCCGGGGGCCTCCCTGACGCCTTCGGCGGCCGCAGCCTCGCCTGCGTGGTCCAGTTCGGCGAGCAGGTCGTCGTGCCTGAGGTCCGCGTGGCTCGCGACGACTTCGACGGGAAGGAGGTCATGCGGTCGAGTGTCTGGGTGTCGCACGACGAGGCCCGCGCCTGGCCCAAGCCGGAGCGCACCGCCCGGGTCACGGCGCTCGCGGCCCGCGCCGCGCTCGCAGCACTGCCCCCGGACCACGGCGCCCGGCCGGAGCTCGAGGCCCTCGCGAGCGTCGCGCTGGGCCTCGAGCCCACGCACGCGGCTGACGGGACATAGCCCCCAGCCGCGCAGGCGGCGTCGAGGCTGTGCGTCAGGGCTGTGCGTCACCCGCGGTCTGGCGCACTGCCCGACCGGATAGGTTGCGCCCATGTCGAGCGAAGCGCAGTGGACCGTCCGTGGTGTCGAACCGGCTGACGAGGCCGCATGGCGCGAGCTCTACCGGGGATACCGCAGCTTCTACGAGCGGCCCGAGGACGAGGATGCCGTCGACCGCGTGTGGGGCTGGCTCACCGACGCAGACCACGAGTGCGTCGGCTACGTGGTGGTCGACGGCACCGGCCGGGTGGGCGCGCTCGCGAACGTGCGCCGGTTCGCGCGCCCCTCGACGGCGACGACCGGGCTCTTCCTCGACGACCTGTTCACCGACCCTGACCTGCGCGGCCGCGGTCTCGGACGAACGATGCTGAGGTTCCTGCGCAACCATGCCGCCGAGCACGGTCTGAGCGTCGTGCGGTGGACCACGGCCGAGGGCAACGCAACCGCTCGCGCCCTCTACGACTCCGAGGCGACGGCCACGGCGTGGGTCACCTACGACATGACCCCGCAGCTCGGCGCCTGACCGCGCCCACCGGCATACGACGTCAGCCGTTCGCCGGCTTGCCGTCGCGGACGAGGCGAACCCGCGCCCCCAGCTCGCGCCCGAGCGAGGTGTAGGCCGTGAACTGGCCCTCGGTGAACCACTGGTCCGCCGTCGAGTCGTGGGGGAACTCGGGGTGCTGCGCGGCATAGGAGAGCAGCGTGTAGTCGGCGTCGGGCCAGAGCAGCGCCCGCGCGACGTAGAGGTGACCGGTGCGAGCGCCCTCGGGCAGGCCGCTCGCGGCCGGGTAGTGGATCGTCCCGGCGATGACGGGCTCCCGGCTCAGGCTGGCGTTGAGCACGGCGAGCGGGCCCTGCGGCTCGATCGGCGTGCCGATGCCCGGCTCGGTGTCGAACGGCCGGTGCAGCTCGATCCGGACGCCGAGCTCGGACTGGGCCAGGGTGATCGCCTCGGCGAGCCCGGGCGCGGTCGGTGGGCTGTCGCCGCCGCCGTCGATGCAGTAGATCGTCGTGCAGCGTCGGCGGAGCAGCTCGACGATGCCGAGGTTTTCGTAGTGCCCACCGTCGGTGACCTGCAGGAGGCGTTCCTCGATCGGGTGGATGTTGAGGATCTCGCGGAGCAGGTACGTGACGCGGCGGATCGCCGGCAGGCCGGGTAGCGTCCAGTCGACGCCGGAGGGGCGTCCGGCGTCGTGGGCGGCGCGCATCGCGGCGACGAACCCAGGGTTGGGCAGCCACGCGCCGAGGCGGGCCCCCGACACGGCGAGGACGATCTGGTACCACCGCGACATGCGGCCCATCGACGACGCGATGGCCGCCCCGCTGATCGCGACCGCGGCCTGGACGGTGACGTCGCGGCGGAGGCGTGACGGGACGAGCTTCTCGAGGGTTGCCGTGTCGACCCAGCCGACGTCGGGGCCGCCGACCCAGTCGGCCGTCATCGTGAACGACACGGCGGTCAGCCCGGGCGCGGTCAGCTGCTGGCCGGTGAGGTTCGCCGCGCAGGAGAAGACGAACTCGGGGAAGGGCTCCGCCGATGCCGCGGCCCGGGCGTACGCCGAGAGCGGGGTGCGCTCGCGGGAGTGGAGGGCCACGGCGACCGGGGCCGAGGCGGGGTTCGCCGCGTCGCGGACGACGCGGGTCGCGAACGCCGTCGCGAGCCGGCGTCGGTAGAACGGGTGCAGGCTGAGGGAGGCCTCGTCGAAGAACCCGCCGAGGACGACGACGACCACGAGCAGGACGGCGGCGAGCGCCCACGGCAGCCCCCGCCCCTCGTGGAGGTCGGTCGCCGTCGAGATGGTCGTGACGCCGAAGAGGACGAGCCAGCTCGCGACGAGGACCGTCACCGACGCGATGACGAGCAGCTGCTGGAGCAGGCCGTTGGGCAGGGCGACCTTCGTGCCGCCCGCCTTGCGTCCCGCACCGGGCGTCCGGACCGTCTTGACCCGACGCCAGAGCAGGGTCGCGAGGCTCGTCAGGTACGTCAGCAGCACGGCGCCGACCGATCCGCTGATCCCGACCGAGACGCTGCCGTCGACGAGCGAGATCGTCCGGCCGGCGAGCCACACGATGGTCGGGACGACGACGGCGACGACGGCGACGACGACCGCGATCCGGGTCATGAAGACCGACGCGTCGGCGGCCCATCCGTAGATCCGCTGCCACGTGTCGCTGAGGTTGCTGTAGGCGAGGAGCTGGAGGAGCCAGAGCAGCAGCGCGGCGCCTCCGACGACCGCGACCGCGAGGAGCGCGTGCTGCGGGATCGTGAGCCCGGTGTCGGGGGGCGCCGACGTGGTGACGCCGGCGGAGTTCGGCTTCGGCGCGTAGCCCGGCAGGAGCGGCAGGACGGCCACGGGGATCGCCCGGTAGAACACCGCAGCGACGAACCCCATGAGGACCGCCGGCACGAAGAGCAGGAGCACCGACGCGAGGAGCCCGCGCGCGAGGACCCCGAGCGCGACGAGCATCCGTGGCGCGGTGTCGGCGAGGTAGGAGCTGTGCCGCCGGATGTGGTCGAACTCGACGCTGCCCGGCGCGTAGGCGTGCTCGGCGTCGTGGACGGCGACCTTCCCCTTGGCCACCTGGTCCTCGTCGCCCGCCGCCGTGAGCAGCTGCGCGAACGCTCCGGACGTGTAGCCGCCGCCGGAGATCGACACGAGGTAGCGGGCCGCGCGCAGCTCCGTGCGGAGCACCTGCAGCGCGCCCAGCGCCACGCTCGCCGAGCGGACTCCCCCGCCCGACAGGCAGACTCCCGAGACGTCCGACGCAGCCGTGCGCCGGGCGAGCGCCTCGGGCGTGACGCCGGGGACGGCATACGCGCGACGCCAGCGTGCCTCCGCGACGACGTCCACCGACTCCGTATGCCGCTCACCCGGCTCGCCGTCAGCGCCGAGCTCCCGGGTCGCGACGTCCTCGAGCGAGCGGTCCTCGCTGGAGGTCGTCGTCCTGCCCGGGGTGTCGGGGTGGACGACGGGCGGTGGTGGGGACACCTCGATCGGGGCCGGCACGATGACCTTGTCGGCGGGCCAGGTGAAGGCGATGCCCTTGTTGGTCCGCATCCGGATGAGGGTCATGACGACGCCCATGATCGCGACGACGACGGCGACCGTGAGGACCGAGAACTTGACCGTGGCCGCGACCGCTGCGGCGTCGAGCAGTGCCGATGGACGACCGTCGGACGCGAGCGCCCTTGAGAGCAGGACGTTCTCGGTGAGGTCTGCGGTGACGCCGACGATGGTGGCGCCTTGGCCGAGGAGGGCGACTCGTCGGGCGCGGGGGCTCCAGAACACCCAGCGTGCCGTCGTCGTGCCGAGCCAGAGCGCGATGGCGTACCCGGCGATGAAGACGTAGTCCCACGTGATCGCGCTCGCGGTGCCGTCCGCCGGCGGCCACGTCTGCTCGCCGCCGCCGAGCTCGACGGCGAGGATGTCGATGGCGGGCGCCTGCCGGCCGTAGAGCCAGGCGCCGATGGCGACTGCGGCGAGGGCTGCGACGACGGTGGCGACGGCCTTGCCCCGTGACGGGACGCTCCGGGCTGCCGTACTGCTCGCCGCGCCTTCGGCCGCCTGTGTCTCCGTGGCCATCTGCACTCCTTCGTGGGGGCCTGGGGTCGACCCGGTCACCGTCTCAGAGATCGTCGTGCTGGTCCTGTCGAGATCGTCCCGGATTCACAGCCTCCGTGTCCGCGAATTGATACGCGTGTTCCGGATGACGACCACGAAACCAGCGGCGCTGCCGGCTGCAGCGCGGGACCGCAGGCCCGGGGCCGTTCGTGGTCGTCATCCGGAACGGTCCGCGGCGGTCGGTCAGGTGCCGGCCCGGGCTGCCAGGGCGCGGATCTCGCGCGCCAGCCGCGGCTCGACCGTGACGTGCCGCTCGAGGACCTCGAGCAGGGCCAGTGCCGCCCGGGCGTTGCCGTCGTACCCGACGACGATGTCGGCGAGGGGCAGCACGTCCGGCGGGAACCGCCGCTCGACCCCGCGGTCGATGACGAAGAGGTCCTGCTGACCGCCCTCGCCGAGCCCGAGGAGGCCGAGGATCGTGATGAGGCGGTCGACGGCATACCCCTGGATGAAGCGCGTCGCCGTGAGGCGCTCGCCGCGCAGGTCCCGGTGGAGCCCGACGTAGAGGTTGGTCACCGCCTCGCCGACCTGCTCCTCGAGCAGCGGCGTGCCGGGCAGCGGGACGGACGGCTCGTCGAGCCCGTCCGGCGCGTCGGCCCGCTGCCAGATGATCCGCGCCGGCGGGTAGCCCGCGCTGCCCAGCTGGGTCAGGCTGAGGACGGCGTACTCCGCGAAGAGCCCGTCCTCGAAGAGGACCTTGCGTCCGTGCGGGCTGTTGTCGAACGACCAGGCCACGGGTGCGGTCGCCTCGAGCCAGTCGATGTCACGCACGTATGCCGTCTCCGCGCCGTCGTCGACGACGACGAAGAAGTCTGCGTCCGAGTGCTCGTCGAGCCGGTGGAGGTCGCGGCCGACCGAGCCGAGGCCGAGCAGGGCGATCGCGTCGCCGCGCTCGGCGAGGACGGCGCCGAGGCGGTCGAGGAGGGCGAGCAGCCGCTCGGGGACACTGCCGGGGACACTGCCGGGGACACTGCCGGAGACACTGCCCGGAACGCTGCCGGGGTCGGGGCTGGTCGCGGGAACGCTGGAGGTGGGGTCGCTGGACATGCGTCGCTCCTTCGATGAGGTCGACGTTTCAGCCCGCCCGGCCCGGTGCCGTCGAGGTCGCGACGGAGGCAGGGTACGCCCGTCGGCGGCCGCCGCCAAGGGGGTCGGCGGAACAGGTTGGGGCCGGCGGAACGGGTTGGGCCCACGCCCGCGGGTGGACGAGTGCGGCGGGCGATGTCGGGGGCGCGTGGCACGCTGAGAGGGTGCCGGTGACGATCGAGGACGTCCGTCGGGTGGCAGCGCCGCTGCCGCGCAGCTACGAGGTGCTCGTCCACGATCGCGTGAAGTTCCGCGTCGGCTCGATCGTCTGGCTCGCCTTCTCCCGCGACGAGAAGGACATGGGCTTCGCGTTCCCGAAGGAAGAGCGGCTCGCCCTCGTCGAGAGCGAGCCCGACGTGTTCTTCCTGCCGCGCCCGTCCGACCTGCGCTTCAACTGGGTCGAGGCGTGGCTCGACGCCCTCGACGAGGAGCGGATGCGCGAGCTCGTCCTCGACGCCTGGCGGATGGTCGTCCCGAAGTTCGTCGCCGCGTCGGTGCTCCGCGACCCCTGACGCCGTCGTGGGCGGTCTCGGGCCGGCCCTCAGCTGCCGATGCGGAAGGCGCGAGGCGCGCGCGGGCCGCTCTCGGCCTCGCCGCGCTCGATGCAGAACTCGTTGCCCTCCGGGTCGGCCAGGGTCACCCAGCCGGACCCGTCCTCGTGGCGGTGGTCGCCGATGACGGTGGCTCCCGAGGCGACGGCCCGCTCGACGGCCTCGTCGCGGGTCATGTCGTCGGGCTGGAGGTCGAGGTGCAGGCGGTTCTTGGCGGACTTGCCCTCGGGGACGGGGATGAAGAGCATCCCCGTCACGGACGGCGGGAACGACGGTGCGACGACGACCTCCGGGTCGTCGTCGTAGTAGACGTTCCAGCCGAGCAGGCCCGCCCAGAAGGTGGCGAGGCCGCGCGCGTCCGCGCAGTCGACGGTGATGTTGTGGACGTGAAGGCTCATGCCGAGACCTTCGTCCCCGTCGGCGTTGCAGCACAACCCGTTTCCCGTATGCCGCTGAGCCGGGCATGTGGCCGGCGCCGCCTTCGTCACCTCCCGGCCTCGGCGGCGGAGCGGGCGAGGGCGTCGAGCGCGACGGCACTTTGCGTGCGTGACGCAGCCCACCGGCATACGCGCTCGCGCCGGCGGTTCGGTGTGCCACGATGGCCGAGGAGGAGGTGTCCGCCCATGGAACTGGACGCCCTGCTGTCGGAAGCCCAGGACGCGGTGCTCGACGAGGCGTATACCGCCGTGCAGCGTTCGCACGTCGCCCACTACGAGCTGGCCGGAGAGGCCCTGACCCGGCAACGACTCGCCGAGCTCTTCACGCTCGTCGTCGACGCGATCCGCACCCGCCACCTGGCCGCGCTCAGCGCCCACGTCGAGGCCGTCGCGGAGGATCGCTTCGAGCACGGGTTCGACGTCTCGGAGGTCCAGGTCGCCTTCAACTCCCTCGAGGAGGCCATGTGGCGACGCGTGGTCTCCGAGGTCCCGGCCGACGAGCTCGCCGAGGCGATCGGGCTGCTGAGTACGGTGCTGGGCTTCGGTAAGGACACCCTCGCCCGCGCCTACGTCTCGCTCGCCTCGCGACGGCACGTGCCCACGCTCGACCTCTCGGAGCTCTTCGGCGGCACGAGCTCCTGAGCCCCGAGGCATGTGCGGCTCGGCGAGCCCGGTCGCCTGACGACATCCGTCCGGAAAACCCGCCCGGGCGGGGTGGCCGAGGCGGGATCATGAGGGGGTGCCGAACCAGACCTTCGACCCGCTTGCGGCCCGGCGCACCGAGCCCGGGCCGGAGGTCGACCTGTTCGTGTGGGGGACCGTCTTCCTCGACATGATCTTCGCCGGCCTGCCCGTCGCGCCCTCCCCGGGCACCGAGGTGTGGGCCGAGGGTCTCGCGTCGTGCCCCGGAGGGATCGCCAACCTCGCGGTCGCCGCCCGGCGGCTCGGCCTGCGGACGTCGCTCGCGGCGGCCTTCAGCGACGACGACTACGGCGACTTCTGCTGGCGCACCCTCGAGGAGCAGGAGGGCATCGACCTCAGCCGGAGCCGTCGCTTCCCCGAGTGGCACAGCCCGGTGACCGTGTCGATGTCGGTCGAGCACGACCGGAGCATGGTCTCCCACGGCCACCCGCCGCCGCTCGGCGCCGAGGCCATCATCGGCACGCCGCCGTCGAGCCGGGCGGTCCACGCCGACCTGTCCGACGACGAGGCGTTCGGCACGGCGACGCCGACGTGGGTCGACCGGGCGCGCTCCGCCGGCGCCCTCGTCTTCGCCGACGTCGGCTGGGACCCCGCCCAGACCTGGTCGTCGACCGTCATCGACCGGCTCGAACGCTGCGACGTCTTCATGCCCAACGCCGTCGAGGCGATGGCCTACACGTCGACCTCGACGCCCCTCGAGGCCCTCTACCTGCTCGCCGACCGTGTCCCGGTCACGATCGTCACCGATGGGGCCAACGGCGCCCTCGGGATCGACGCACGCACCGGTGAGGAGGCCCGCGTGCCGTCGCTGCGCGTCCACGAGGTCGACCCGACGGGGGCCGGGGACGTGTTCGGGGCGGCGGTGATCGTGGGCACCCTCGCCGAGTGGCCGCTCGACCAGCGGTTGGCGTTCGCGAGCCTGTGCGCGGGGCTCACCCTCCAGCAGTACGGCGGGTCGCTCGCCGCTCCGGGCTGGGGTGACATCGCCGACTGGTGGACCGGGTTGACGCGCGACGTCAGCACCGACGCCTACCACCGCTCGCTGCGGCGGCGGTTCGCCTTCCTCGACGAGATCGTGCCGCGGGTCCCGGTGCTCGCCTGCCGCCGCGCGACCGCGACGATCGCCCGCCGCGCCGACGTCCACGACCTCGCATGAGGCTGGCCATCCTCGGCGGGGGCGGGTTCCGCGTCCCGCTCGTCCACGGGGCCCTGCTCACCGACGCCTCGGAGCGACGCGTCGACGAGGTCGTGCTCTACGACACCGACCAGGGCCGGCTCGCCGCGATCGCCCGCGTCGTCGCGCAGCAGGCCGAGCGCGCCGAGCAGACCGGCACGGGGCGAGCGCGTGGGCTCCCCGCGCCGAGGGTCACGACGACGACCGACCTCGACGTGGCGGTCGAGGGTGCCGACTTCGTCTTCTCGGCGGTCCGCGTGGGCGGGCTCGAGGGGCGCACCGCCGACGAGCGGGTCGCGCTCGACCTCGGCCTCCTCGGCCAGGAGACGACCGGTCCGGGCGGCCTCGCCTACGGGCTGCGCACCGTGCCGGTCGCCGTCGCGGTCGCGGAGCGGGTCCGTGCACTCGCTCCGGATGCCTGGGTCATCAACTTCACGAACCCGGCCGGGATGGTCACCCAGGCCATGCAGTCGGTGCTCGGGGAGCGCGTCGTCGGCATCTGCGACTCGCCGCTCGGCCTCGCCAAGCGGGCCGCCTCGGCCCTCGGGCACTCGCTCGACGAGGTCGAGATCGACTACGCCGGGCTCAACCACCTCGGCTGGCTCCAGGGCCTGCGCGCCGACGGACGCGACCTGCTGCCGGAGCTGCTCGCCGACCCCGTGCGGCTGGGAGCGATCGAGGAGGGCCACCTGTTCGGCGTCGAGTGGCTCCAGACCCTCGGCGCGCTGCCCAACGAGTACCTCTACTACTTCTACTTCACCCGGGACGCGATCGCCTCGATCACGGACTCGCGACAGACGCGCGGCGAGTTCCTCCTCGGGCAGCAGACGGATTTCTATGCCGCAGTGCGCGATTCGCCCGATCGCGCCTTCGACGAGTGGGACCGGGTGCGGCGCGAGCGCAACGCGACCTACATGCAGGAGACCCGAGAGCAGGAGGGGCAGGAGCGCGACGAGGCCGACGTCGAGGGCGGTGGCTACGAGGGCGTGGCGCTCGCGCTCATGGCCGCGATCGCCCGCGACGAGCCGGCCCGGCTCATCCTCAACGTCCGCAACGGCGACACGGTCCCGGGCCTGCCCGACGACGCCGTCGTCGAGGTCCCCTGCACCGTCACGGCTGCGGGTCCGAGGCCGAGTGCCGTGACCCGCCTGCCCGGGCACGCCCTCGGTCTCGCACAGCAGGTCAAGGCCGTCGACGAGCTCGTCATCACCGCAGCTGCCGAGCGCTCCGTGCAGCGTGCGGTCGAGGCCTTCGCCCTGCACCCCCTCGTCGACTCCGTGACGGTCGCGCGTCAGCTCGTCGCCGGCTACCGGGCCGCGATCCCCGCGCTCGACGCCGTCTTCGCGCGGGGCTGAGCCCAGCGGCATACGGCCGCCGTATGCCGTTTGGTCGGCCCAGCCGGGTGGGCCGGTGTCACACTGGGCGCGTGACCCGGGCCGACCGGCTGAGCGCCCTCGACGCGATCTTCCTGCCGATGGAGACCGACACCCAGTCGCTGCACGTCGGGTCGGTGCTCGTCCTCGAAGGTCCCGCGCCCGACCCGGAGGTCTTCCGGGCGCTCGTCGCGGCACGGGTCGCGGGCGTGCCGTTCCTGCGCCGGCGGGTGCTACGGATGCCGCTCGACCTCGGCCGCCCGATCTGGGTCGACACCGCGGACTTCGACCCCGCCGACCAGCTGCGACACGCGGCGCTCGACGCCCCCGGCGACGAGCCGCAGCTGCGGACTCTGGTGGCGCGGATCATGGCGCCGCGGCTGCCCGCCGACCGGCCGCTCTGGGAGCTCTGGCAGGTCGACGGCCTCGAGGGCGGACGCTGGGCGGTCGTCGCCAAGGCCCACCACACGATGGTCGACGGCCGCTCGGGGGCCGACCTCGTCCAGTCCCTCCTGACCCGTGTGCCGGACGGCCCGCCCCCGACGGCCACCACCGGCGCCGTGCGGCGGGCTCCCTCGCTCGGCGCCCTCGCGCGCGACCTCCTGACCTGGGTCGCGCTCCTGCCCGTGCGCGCGGTCCGGCTCGTCGCTCGGTCGCTCCGCCACCCCCGCGAGGCGCGACGGCGCGTCGAGCAGGTCCGCTTCGGGCTGTCCCAGGTGCTCCGGCCGGACCTGCCACCCTCGGTCCTCGTCGGCCCGCTCGGCGCCGAGAGGATCTGGGGCTGGGCCGCAGCCGACCTCGCCGAGGTGGCCGCGCTGGCCCGGTCTGCGCACTGCACCCTCAACGACGTCTTCCTTGCTGCGCTCGCGGGTGGCTACCGTCGCTACCTCATGGACCGCGGGGAGGCCCTCGATGCCCTGACCCTCCGCGCGATCGTGCCGGTGTCGCGCAGGTCGCCCGGACGTCCCGCGCGGCCGGGGAACCTCGCGTCGGCGATGTTCGTGGAGCTGCCCGTCGGCCTCGCAGACCCGGAGGACCGGCTCGCCGCGGTCGCAGCGCGGACCTCCGAGCAGAAGTCGCGGGCCGTGGCCGACGCGACGGCGGCCGTCGTGCGCCTGGCGGACCACATCCCGGCGCCCTTGTTGGCGTGGGGAGCCCGCGCCTACGGCCGATCTGGACAGGGCCGGGTCAACGTCGTCGCCTCGAACGTCGCGGGCCCGTCACAGGCCCAGTACCTGGCGGGCAGGCGGGTCCTGGCGATGCTGCCCTACGTGCCCGTCGCCGAGGAGGTCCGGGCGAGCACGGCGATGCTCACGTATGCCGGCCGGCTCACGATCGGGGTCACCGGGGACGCTGCGGCCCTGCCCGACGTCGACCGACTCGTCGAGGCCATCGGACGGGAGCTGCGCGACCTCGTGGCCCGCGGCCGGGCGCACGGCGCGCCGTGACCGCCGACGGCGCGCCACGGCATACGACGGGGTGGGACGGGTGGCCGCGCCGCCCCTCGCCCGGCGGTTCCGGCCTCAGGTCGGAGTCACGTCGTCGGTCACGTGCAGGTGGGCGCGCTCGCCGTCCTGGTCGAAGATCGTCAGGATCTCGACGGGGCTGTCGTGCGCTCCGATGGCGTGCGGCACCATCGTCGAGAACTCCGCGGCGTCGCCCGCTTGGACGAGGATGGTCCGCTCGCCGAGCCGGAGCCGGGCGGTCCCGGACAGCACCGTGAACCACTCGCGTCCGGGGTGGACGCCCAGCTGGTCCGTCGCCGCCTCCCGCTGGGGCTCGATCCGCATCTTCGCCACGGTCACCCCGTGGAGGGCGCGGTCGCGGGAGAGCAGCCACGTCGTGCGACCCGGCGCGTGGGCGGGCAGCGGCCGGATCACGACGTCCTCGTCGTCGCCGGCGTCGACGAGCTGGTCGAGCGTCGTTCCGAGCGCGCGCGCGATGGGGACGAGCTGGTCGAGGGCGATCCGCCGGTGCCCCGTCTCGATGCGGCTCAGCGTCGACGGACTCAGGTAGCAGCGAGCCGCCAACGCGTCGAGCGACCACCCGCGCGCGAGCCGCAGTCCGCGGATGCGCTGGCGGATCACCGCGTCGAGATCGACTTCTTGCGTCATGCGCAAGAGTGTATGTCTTGGGCGCATGGCCGATCTACCGTGGACCCATGGCCCACGACCATCCTCAGCACAGCGACGCGCGCGACCACGCTCACGACCACGCTCATGACGGCACTCACCCAGACCATGACGCCGGGCTGGCGGACCTGCTCGACCTCGATGCCGAGGTGCTCGGCGCGTACCTCGACGAGGTGACGGCCTGGGCCGCGCAGCACGCCCCGGACGACCCCCGCAGGGTCGTCGACCTGGGCGCCGGCACCGGGACCGGCACCAGGGCGCTCGGGCGGCGCTTCGCCGCAGCCCGGCTCGTGGCGGTGGACCGCTCCGAGGCGATGGCCCAGCGCCTCCGCATCGCGGCGGACGAGCCCGGGCTGGCGGGCCGCGTCGAGGTCGTCCTGGCGGACCTCGACGGCGTGTGGCCGAAGGTCGGTGCGGTCGACGTGGCGTGGGCGGCGTCATCCCTCCACGAGCTCGCCGACCCGGACCGCGTGCTCCGAGACGTCCACGCCGCGCTCCGCCCCGGGGGCCTGCTCGTGGTCGTCGAGATGGACACGCTCCCCCGCTTCCTGCCAGACGACCTCGGGACCGGCAGGCCGGGGCTCGAGACGCGGCTGCACGACGCCCTGGCGAGGGCCGGCTGGAACGCCCATCCCGACTGGCAGCCCGCGCTCGAGCAGGCCGGGTTCGAGGTCGCCGCGCGGCGCACCTTCACGCTCGACGCGAGTCCGGCCCCTGCGAGGGCCGGTCGCTACGCGCGCGCCTACCTGAGCCGCGTGCGGGGCGCGCTCGACGGGCAGCTGGCGGCCGATGACCGCGACACCCTCGATCGCCTCCTCGCGCACGACGGTCCCGACTCGCTCCTGCGTCGACGCGACCTCGTCGTCAGCGGGACGCGGACCGCGTGGGCGGCCCGACGCCCGCTGCCCGTCTCAGCCGCGCCCGTCTCAGCCGCGCCCGTCTCACCCGAGTCGACCTCGGCCCCGGACGACCCCTTCTCCGCGGCGATGGAGGCGTTCGTGACGATGCGCGTGCTCGGCGACTCGAGGCACGGTCTCGACTCGCTGCTCGACGCGCCTGGGGAGCCCGCAGCCGGGCCGTGACGTCACGGGCGGTCTCCTCATCGGCGGCCGGCTGGGGGAGGATCGGGGTATGCGGATCGACCTCAACGCCGACCTCGGCGAGTCGTACGGCGCCTGGGTGCTCGGTGACGACGAGGCGATGCTCGACGTCGTCACGAGCGCCAACGTCGCGTGCGGCTTCCACGCGGGCGACCCGCTGACCCTCCGCACGACCTGCCGGTATGCCGCCGAGCGCGGTGTCGTCGTCGGCGCGCAGATCTCCTACCGCGATGTCGCGGGGTTCGGCCGGCGGTTCATCGACATGGAGCCGGAGGAGCTCGCCGCCGAGGTCGTCTACCAGCTCGGCGCGCTGGACGCGATCGCCCGGGTCGAGGGCACCCGCGTCTCCTACGTCAAGCCGCACGGCGCGCTCTACAACGCCGTCGTGCACCACGAGGCCCAGGCGGAGGCCGTCGTCCGCGCGGTGCACGCCCACGACCCGAGCCTGCCCATCCTCGGGCTGCCCGGCGGCGTGCTGCTCGACCTCGCTCTCGAGGCAGGCATCCGGACGGTGAGCGAGGCGTTTGCCGACCGGGGCTACACGAGCGAGGGCCGGCTCGTCCCGAGGACCCAGCCCGGCGCCGTCATCCACGACCCCGACGTCGTCGCGCACCGGGTGCTGCGGCTCGTCACCGAGGGCGTCGTCGAGTCGGTCGACGGCGTCGACGTCGAGGTCCGCGCCGACTCGGTGTGCGTCCACGGCGACACCCCGGGCGCGGTCACGATGGCGCGGGCGACGCGGACCCTCCTCGTCGAGGCCGGGGTCGAGATCGCCCCCTTCGTGTGAGGCCCGATGGCCAGTCGACCTGACGAGCCGGTCCGGGTCCTCCCGGCCGGCGACCGTGCCCTCGTCGTCGAGGTGCGTGGCATCCGTGAGTCGCTCGCCCTTCATGCACGCCTGCGGCCGCTCGTCGACGCGCGCGACGGCGTGGGCGCGTCGGTCGAGCACCTCGTCGTGGCCGCGCGCACGCTTCTCGTCGTCACCCGCGCCGAGGCCGACCTCGGTCGCGTCGCCGACGGAGTCAACCGACTGGCTGACGACCTCGACGCCGAGGTGCGCGAGCTGCCGGTGGGCGAGGTCGTCGAGATCCCCGTGCACTACGACGGGCCGGACCTCGACGAGGTCGCCGCCCACACCGGGCTCACGACGCGCGAGGTCGTCGAGGCGCACACGGGATCGACGTGGCGGGTCGGCTTCGGCGGGTTCGCGCCGGGCTTCGCCTACCTGTTCGGCGGGCACCCGGCGCTCCACGTCCCCCGCCGCACGGATCCCCGGACGCGAGTTCCCGCCGGATCGGTCGCTCTCGCAGGGGAGTTCAGCGGCGTCTACCCGCATCCGTCCCCGGGCGGATGGCAGCTCATCGGGACGACCGACCTCGCCGTGTGGGACGTCCGCCGCGACCCGCCCGCACTCCTCGTCCCGGGGGCGGTCGTCCGGTTCGTCGAGCGGGCACGCCCACGTGACACCGCCCACCTCTCCACCGAGCCGCCCCGCCCTCGTCCGGAGCCCGCGCCTCGCCGCGCGCTCGAGGTCCTCGCGACCGGTCCCCTGACGCTCATCGAGGACCTCGGCCGTCCCGGGCTCGGCGACGTGGGAGTGGGCCGGTCGGGGGTCGCCGACCGAGCGGCATACGCGCTCGGCGCCCGTCTCGTCGGGCAGGACGCCGGGCCCGCCGCGCTGGAGGTCACCCTCGGTGGTCTCGCGCTCCGCGCCCACGGCGACGCCCTCGTCGCCCTGACGGGGGCGGCGTGCCCCGCAACGGTCGACGGGCGGGCGGTCCCGCACGCGGCGCCGTTCCACCTCGACGACGGTCAGGTCCTCCGGCTCGGTATGCCGCCGAGCGGGCTCCGCACGTACGTGTCGGTCCGCGGCGGCATCGACGCACCGCCCGTGCTCGGGTCACGGTCGACGGACACCCTTTCGGGGCTCGGGCCCGCTCCTCTCGCGGTCGGTCAGGTGCTCCCCGTCGGCCCGGCGCCGCGGACCTTCCCGACGGCGGAGGTCGCCCCCCAGCCGCCGGCCGCTAGCGACGTCCTCGTGCTCGACGTGCTCCCGGGGCCCCGGACCGAGTGGTTCGCCGACCCGGGGACGCTCGCCGAGCACGACTGGGTCGTCTCCGGACGGAGCAACCGCGTGGGCCTGCGCCTCGAGGGGACGCCGGTCGAGCGGCATACGGCCTGGCGGGACCGACAGCTCCCGAGCGAGGGGCTCGTGCGGGGGGCGCTCCAGGTGCCCCCGAGCGGGGAACCCGTCCTCTTCCTCGCCGACCACCCCGTGACGGGTGGCTATCCCGTCATCGGCGTCGTCCGCGACGCGGCGGTCGACCGCGCGGCCCAGCTCCGCCCCGGCGACCGGCTCCGTCTCCGCTGGGCTTGAGCGGACCCGCGCTCAGCGAGGCGGGATCTCGCCCGAACCGCGTGGCACGAGGGTCGGCTCGATGACGACCCGTCGTGGGGGCGCCGTGTCGCCGGCGATGCGCGAGAAGAGGAGGCGTCCCACCTCGGCGCCGATCTGCGTAACGTTCTGGCGCACGACCGTCAGGGGCGGGTCGAGCAGGTCCGCCAGGGGGAAGTCGTCGAAGCCGACGACCGCCACCTCGTGGCTGAGGCCCAGGGAGCGCAGCGCCCGGGCGGTGCCGGCGGCGAGGTCGTTGCGTGCGGCGAAGATCGCCGTCGGGGCGGGTCCCTCCCGGAACAGCGTCCGGACCTCGTGCTCGGCCGAGGCCGCCGTGCGCAGGCCGGTGCGCTCGAGGGCCGGGTCGGACGTGATGCCCGCCGCCGCGAGCGCCTCCCGGTAGCCGCGGACGCGTTGCGCGGCCGTCTCGATCTCGACGAGGTCGCTGAGGACGGCGATCCGGCGATGACCGTGGCCGATGAGGTGCTGCGTCGCCTGGCGCGCGCCGAGCAGGTTGTCGACGGTGACCGAGTCGGCGTCGACGCCGTGGGGGGTCCGGTCGACGAAGACGACGGGCAGCCCGGCGCGGAGCTCTCCGGCGAGGTACTCCTGGCGACTCGTCGCGGGCATGAGGACGAGCCCGTCGACGCGGCGGGAGACGAGGTCCTTGACGAGCACGCGCTCGCGGTCGGCCTCTTCGTCGAGACTGCCTGCCAGCACGGCGGTCGACGCGTCGCGGGCGACGTCCTCGATCGACCGGAGCAGGCTCGCCGAGAAGCTGTTGCTGAGGTCCTGCAGGAGCGCGCCGACCGTGCCGGTGCGGCCGCTGGTCCGACGGAGGTTGCTCGCGTGGACGTTGTGCGTGTAGTCGAGCTGGGCGACGGCCCGGGTCACCCGGTCGCGCACCTCGGGCGAGACGCCGGCCTCGTGGTTGACGACACGTGAGACGGTCTTGAGACTGACCCCGGAGAGGGCCGCGACGTCCCTCATGGTTGCGCGGCCGACCGAGGCGCGAGGGTCGACGGCACGCGGGTCGGCGGGAGACATCGTTGTCTGGTCCACGCCACCATGTCTATCCGGAGGCTCCTCAGACGGGCAAGTCCTTCGCCGTGTGATGCGCGACAACGTTGTCGCGCGACCGGTCCGCGAACGGGCGCGTGCAGGGCAGAAGGGGAGCCCCGGGGAGGGTCGGCCCCCGGGTCGCTCGCACTCTTCCCGCGTCGCGCGATGCATGTCTATCCTGACCTCGTGGGGCCCGGTCCAGAAGGCGGCCGGTATCGAAGGGAGTCTGTGCAGGTTCTGGCAGGAGCGGCACGATGCAGCGCAACGAGCTTCACCCATCTGGTTCTGTTCACGCATCCGTCGCGGGGCTGACGCAGCCCTCGACAGTGGCCACGGGTGAGGAGTCGCTCACCGAGACGGAGGCCTTCATCCTCGAGACGCTGGAGCGCCTCGACAAGGCCGACACCGAGACCGAGAACCTCAAGAAGGCCCTGGAGCACAGCCGTGACATCGGCGCGGCCGTGGGCGTGCTCATGGCGTTCGAGAAGCTGACCCAGGACGAGGCGTTCGAGCTGCTCCGGCACGCGAGCCAGGACCAGAACGTCAAGCTCTATGCGCTGGCTCGCGAGGTCCTCGACACCGGGCAGCTGCCCGCTCCCAGCCACGGGCCGGACTGAGGCTGTCGCGCGGCGAAGACCGTCGCAGCGCCGCGGTCAGGTGCGCGACATCCGGAGCTCGAAGGCGCCTGAGTCGCCGAGCTCCTTCGTGGCCCCGTCGGTCTCGAAGCCGAGCTTGCGGTAGAACGCGATGGCGCGCTCGTTGCCCTCGAGGACCCAGAGGTATGCCGGTCCGTCCGGCAACATCGCGTCGGTGAGCACCTGCGCGGCCCCCCGGCCCTGGTGCTCGGGTGCGACGTAGAGGGACCAGAGCTCCGTCGGCGCGGGCGCGTCGTCGTCGCGGGCAGCGGCGACACCGATCCACCCGATCGCGACGCCGTCCTCGTCCCGGGCGACCCACGTGGTGCAGCCCTCCGGTGAGGTACCGAGCCTCTCGTGCGCGAGCGCCCGCATCCGCCACCGGGCCGTGCTCTCGGAGTCGTCACGCGAGTCCAGGACATCGGCGGGGAGGAGACCGGCATACGCCTCGCGCCAGATCCGGTTGTGCAGGGGGCCGAGCGTCTCGGCGTCCGTCTCGCGCAAGGGGCTGAGCTCGTAGGCCATTGGCGCAGGGTAGTCGAGCCGGTCGGCGGGCGGTGGCCGCCATCCCGAGCGGTGACGCCTTAGGCGCTCCGACCCTCGGCCATCCCGGGCAGAACCGGGCCCAGCTGCGCCCCGAGCTCGTCCGAGTCCCGCATCGCCAGCTGGCGCAGGCTGCCGTTGCCGTGCCCTGGCGCGAGCGCCAGCTCGGGGTGCACCGGCAGGACCATCGTCACCTCGGCCCCGCCCGCCCACGAGCGACCTGCCTCGATCCGGCCGCCGCGCCGGGTCGCGATGTCGACGACGATCCCGATACCGAGCCCGGTCTGCGAGAGGTCGTCCCGGGCCGCGCCCAGACGGTCCGAGGACGTGGCCCCGTTGATCGCGACGATGAGGTCGTCGGAGAACCCGGGACCCGAGTCGGCCACGCCGATGGAGATCGTCTCGTCACCGGTCCGCGACGCCCAGAGCCGGATGGTGTCGCCGGGACCGGTGTAGCGGATCGCGTTCTCGACGAGCGTGTCGAGGCCGGCCCGGAGCCGCTCGGGCGAGCCGTGCAGGAGCCCGCCCCGGGCCTCGAGCAGCCAGACCCGGTCGGCAACCGTGGCCCAGCGCTCGGCCGTCTGGGCCAGCACGGCGTCGACATCGAAGGTCGTGGTCTCGAGGTCTCCGCGGACGCGCATGCTGCGCACCAGGCGCTCGCAGACACGCGTCAGGCGGGTCAGCTCCTCGTCGACGACCCGCAGGTCGGCGGCCTCCTCGGGCTCGCGACTGCGCCCCATGATCACCTCGAGGTAGCCGCGGGCGATCGTGAGCGGCGAGCGCAGCTCGTGCGAGGTGCGTCGCGTGAGCAGCTCACGGGCTCGGGCCTCTCGACGCTCCCGCTCGGCGAGCACCGTCACCGCGGCGAGCGCCCGGTTGCGTCGCCGGACGTGCCAGACCATGAGTCCGATGAGCAGGAGCATGAGCGGGATCTCGGCCGTCTCCTGCCAGTCGATCACGCCGGTCGCCGCACGGTCGACGATGATGACGCCGGTCACGAGAGTGAAGGCGCCGAGGCTCCAGGCGGTGAACCGCCCGCTCCACTGCTCGAGGCCGTAGCAGAGGGCGAAGGTCGCCCACCCGAGGTGGTACGGCACCGTCTCGGTGCCGGGGAGCACCCACATGAGCGCGCTGCTGGCGAGTGCGACGACGACCCAGACCACGAGCATCGGGCGGCTCATCGCTCAGTCCTCGTAGAAGCAGTAGCCGACGCGACGGATCGTCTCGATCGGGACGCGTGAGCCCAGCTTGGTCCGCAGGCGCCGCACACACACCTCGACGACGTTGCTGCCCGGGTCGAACTCGAGTCCCCACACGTCGTGGAGCAGCTCCTCCCGCCGGCAGACCTCCCCGTGCCGGCGCATGAGGTGAGCGAGCAGCGAGAACTCCCGCTCGGTCAGGCTGACGTCGGCGCCGCCCGACCGGGCCCGCCGACGGTCGAGGTCGAGGCGCACGCCGCCCGCCGTCAGGAAGCGGTCGTCGCCGGGCGCTCGACGCCCGCCGAGGTTGCGCCGGACTCGAGCGAGCAGCTCCGCCAGGCTGAAGGGCTTGGCCACGACGTCGACGGCCCCTCGCTCCAGGGCCTGGACGCGGGCGCCCACGTCGGTCACGCCGGAGATGACGATGACCGGCGCGTCGTTCTGGCGCTCGACGAGCATCGCCAGGACGCTCAGCCCGCTCCGGCCCGGCATGACGAGGTCGAGCAGGATGAGGTCGACCTGCCGGGTGTCGAGCAGGTGAAGCGCAGCGTCCCCTGACGCCGCGGTCACCACGACATGTCCTTCCGATGTGAGCGAGCGCGACAAGAGCTGTCTGATGCGCTCCTCGTCATCCACCACCATGACCGTGCTCATTGGTCCCCCCTCTGAGACCGTCCGAGTATGCCCACACCCGGTCCCCGCCGTGAGGAGAACGCTGACAAAAGGCTGGGAGCGCAACACGATGAGTCCCCTTTTGTGTGATTCCGTCCCCGCAACATGACGGCAACATGACGACGGGGTGGCAGGAGCGTGACCGGGACCTGATCCAAAAGGACACCCGTGATGACGGCTCCTTGACGATCCGGTGAGGGTCGAGTCACCCGACGGAAAGCGCGGCCTCCCGACTGCGACGCTCGCGACAGCGTCAGGCGTGGAGTGCGCCTGACGAGCGAGACGTGGGAGTCACCGTGGGTACGTCGAAGCGAAGCAAGCCCCTCACCTCCGTGCTGTGTGCTGTGGTCGCCATGACCACGGCTGCACTGACCCAGCTGGGGATCCCGGCGGCCTCGGCAGCCGCGCCGCCGTCGAGCGGTGCGGCACCGTCCGCCGTGGCGCCGCTCGCCACCGGCGACCCCGGCAGCATCACGCTCAGCGTGAAGAGCGCTCGTTCGGTGAACCCGGCGGTCGCGGGACTGCCGAAGGAGGGCGACGCGGTCACGGCATACCGCTGGATGATCAACGTCGACGACACGGGCGACCCGGGAACGGCGTCCTCGCCCGGCTACGACAGGTGCCTCCCGGCCCGCGCCCCCGGTGGCAGCTCGGATCCCGGCTACGCGGACACGTGCCCCTGGCCGTCCGTCCGCACGACCTCCGGCCACTCCGCCATCGTCGCCCAGGGTGACGAGAGCGACCTGTCGACGGCCAAGGCCCTCGGGAACCTCCCGCCCGGGAAGTACCTCATCTCCGTGCTCGCCGACGGCTACAAGATCGACGGCGAGCACTTCACCGTCGCGTCCGGCGCCGTCACGAAGGTCACGGTCGAGATGCAGCCGACCCCGCTGCCGCTCGCCACGATCCGCATCCAGGTGTTCAACGACAACGCCCCCGTCGACGGGACGTACGAGATCGGCGGCGAGCAGGGCCTTTCGGGCTTCACCGCGAACCTCTCCGACGTCCTCGGCCCGGTCACGACCGACTACTTCGGCAACGCCCTCTGCACGGTCTACAAGCACGCCAACACGAACGGCACCGGCCCGATCCTCTACGACAGCGCCGGCAAGCCGATCGTCGACACGACGAAGTCGACCGGATTCTGCACGAGCGACGCGACGGGCCAGATCGTCATCCCCAACCTCGGCCCGAACCGCTACGGCGCGACCGTGAGCCCGCCCAAGCCCGTCGCCGGCCAGGCGTACCAGTGGGTCCAGACAACCACCCTCGAGGGCGGCCACGATCACGACATCTGGATCCAGGAGGGAGACACCGGATACGACTCCGAGCTCACGAAGGGCGCCGAGAAGGTCCCGGCCGTCCAGTTCGGCTTCGTCGCGACGAAGTCGCTCACGGTCCCGACGACGAACCCGCCGACCGGCGAGGTCAAGGGCGTCGTCGTCGGCGGCCTGCCCTACATCGGTGGCCAGAACGGCCAGGTCGTCCCCGAGACGGGCTTCGCCGGAGCCAAGTCAGACGGCCCGATCGCTCGGCCCTGGGTCGCCCTGTCCGACCTGTCCCGCGGCGACGCCGCCGTCTACGTGGGCCGCGGCGCGGCCAACGGCTCCTTCGACATCACGAACGTCCCGGACGGGACCTACCAGCTGACGGTGTGGGACGACGCCCAGGACTACATCCTATGGAGCTTCAACGTCGAGGTCGCGAACGGCGACGTCACCGACGTCGGCAACACGATGATCGTCGGCTGGTTCACCCACATCACGGGAACCGTCTTCATCGACGACAACGGCAACGGCAAGCGCGACCCCGGCGAGCAGCCGGTGCCCGGGTTCACCCTCACGGTGCGCGAGCGCGACAACTCGCTCATGGACCAGTACACGAACCTCACGACGACGAACGACCAGGGTCTCTACGACATCAGGGAGGGCTACCCGCTCGGCAAGTGGCTCGTCCTCGAGGCGTTCAACACCCGCTACCGGACGACGGGCGTCACCTACCAGGCGGCCAACGAGCCGGATGAGACGACCCAGCTCGGCGGACTCGTCGACATCGACTTCCTCCCGATCATCGGCCTCCGCGGCCGGATCGACTGGGGCGTCGAGCCGTACGCGTCCGGCCAGAACGGCGGCATCGCCGCCACGGTCTCCTACGACGTGACGCGCAACGAGTACGACCCCCGGTATGCCGTGAGCGAGGACTACCAGCCCGGCATCCCCGACGTGCCCGTCCACCTCAACGCGACCATGCCGTGCACCGCGACGACCGATGCGGAGAAGGCCAACTCGTGCAAGAACGGCCACGCCATCGTGCCCCTTCAGGTTCCCGACCCGAACGACCCGACCGGCGCGACGATGGTCGACAACCCCGACCCGGAGCGCGGAGCCTTCGTCAAGGGTCCCGAGGTCAACACGGCCTACACGTCCGAGGAGTGGGCTGCTCCGCGTGGCTGCACGGCCCGGCAGTACAACGGCCAGCCGCTCACCGACCAGCTCGCGCTCCCCGAGTTCGGCACGGACGCGAACCGGCTCTGCGTCGAGGCCCCGATGATGGGTGTCACCGTCGGCGCGTCCGACGCCCCAGGTGGGGCCCAGACGGTCAACGGCAACTACGGGTTCGCGACGTCGACCATCAACCTCTGGCCGCCGACCGACACCGTCCACAACCCTGACGGGCTCGCGCTCTACGCGCCGCTCGGCAAGGACGCCGACGGCAACCAGATCGAGCAGGACCTGCGAGCCCAGGACTACGTCGTCAGCGTCGAGATCCCGACCGACCCGGTCGACGGCAAGCCGATGTACCAGGTGACGCGCGAGGAGGACGTCAACGTCTTCGACGGCGACACCTACCTCCCGCAGGAGAACTTCCCACCGGCATCGGTCTCCGCAGCCGAGGGTGGCGCCGGGGCCCCTGCCCCGAAGCCCGACCAGCCGCCGTCTCAGGGCGCGGGCCTGATCCCGCCCTGTGCCGGGGCCCTCCACACGGTCAGCGTTCCCCAAGGCGCGTTCCTCGACGGCGGAGGCAGCCCCTTCGAGGGCCAGGACCGCCCGCTCTGCGACGCCAAGCTCGTCACCGTCCGCGATGGGCAGGCCGTCGCGCCCAACTTCAACCTCCACACGCCCGTCCCGCTCCCGACGCACTTCTGGGGCCTGACGATCAACGACCTCGGCCTCAGCCTCGACAAGCGCAGCGCCAACTTCGGCGAGGCGCAGGGGCTGCCGTTCGTGCCGATGGGTCTGTACGACTGGTCCGGCCGGCTCGTCGACACCGTCCACACGGACTTCAACGGGTTCTACGAGGCGCTCGAGCCGTCGACCGGCACGTACAACTGCCCGGTCCCGGCAGGCCCCTGCCCGAACATGTACCGCTTCGTCGGCAACGACCCGGGCCAACCGGGGGCCCTCAACGCCGACTACAACCCGAGGTTCCGCACGATCGGGACGAACTTCCAGGGCTGGCCGGGGCTCTACACCGTCACCGACACGGCGCCCACGCAGGCGGCGAGCACGGTCCTCGCCCCCGGAACCACGGCCGTCAACCCGACGATGTGCGACCTCGGGGCAACCGTCCCGCAGCTGCTTGCGGTGAACCGCCCCTACGTCCGCTCCGGCGACGTCAACCGCACCGTCGTGGTCGACGGGTTCGGCTTCGGCGCGACCCAGGGCTCCGGCTCGGTCCGGGTGGGCGGCGCGCTCGTGACGGCGACGGCCTGGAGTGACACGAGCATCTCGGTCACGCTGCCCAACACGGCGGCCTTCCGGGGCTCGCTCCGCGTCCAGATCACCAACAACGCCGGGAGGTCGAGCGCCAACGGGCTCACCGTCTGGGGGCTCGACGACGCCGTGAGGTCCGGGTCGGGCCCGACCAACCCGCGCCTCGCCGAGGTCGGCCCCGGCAAGGCCTACCCGACCGTCCAGGCGGCACTCGAGGCCGCGACCCCGAGCACGAGCTCCACGCAGCGGTACTGGCTGGTCGTCGTCTGGCCGAACGCGCAGACGTCCGCCAACCCGCGGGGTGAGTACAACGAGAACGTCATCGTCCACCACCAGGTGGCCATCCAGGGCGTCGGCCCGGGCGGCTTCCGGCCGGACAAGACCTTCGTCCGGGGCTCGATCCTCGACGGGCAGGGCTTCAACCCCGACTTCGACAACGGGGCCGCGTGGATCGCGCTGCTCGGCTCGCTCCGCTACTCCGGCCCGGCCGCGGTGCCCGATGGTGCGGTGGTGACAGTCCTCGACGACCCGGACCGTGCCGGCATCGTGCCCTCGAGCTTCCCCGCGATCGACGGCCTCCAGATCACCGGCGGCTCGCAGGCCGACTTCCCCGCCAACGTCAACACGCTCGGCGGGGCGGTGAAGACGCCGTACGGCGCCGCTGGTGCGCTCGTCTCACAGGGCGGTGGCGTGTACGTGCACTACAACGTCAACGGCCTGCGGATCAGCGACGACCTCATCGTCGGCAACAGCGGCTCCTACGGCGGAGGGATCCGCGTCGGCACGCCGTACGTCACCGGCGGTGACAACCGCAACCGCAACGTCGTCATCTCGGACAACCAGATCCGCGACAACGGCGGGACCAACCTCGCGGGAGGCATCGGCCTCTTCGCCGGGACGGACGGCTACCTCGTGACCCGCAACGCCATCTGCGGCAACTTCTCCGCGGAGTACGGCGGTGCCATGACGGTGTACGGCTACCAGTCGCACAACGGGCTGAGCGGCACGATCTCGGCCAACACGATCTGGTTCAACAGCTCCTACGACGAGGGTGGCGCAGTCATGCTCGCCGGTGAGCTGCCCTCCGACCCGAGCCAGCTGTCCGAGGGCACCGGGCCGGCGACGATCGACGGCAACACGATCGTGGCCAACCTCGCGAGCGACGACGGCGGCGGCATCCGCCTGCTCCAGGTGAGCGGCTCGCACCTCGCCAAGAACCGCCTCGAGACGATCCGGATCACGAACAACACGATCGCCGACAACGTCTCGGCCCACGAGGGCGGCGGCATCGCGCTCGACGACGCAGCCTTCGTCGAGATCGTCAACAACACGGTCGCCAAGAACCTCACCACGGCGACGGCGATCACGAGCGACGGCCGACCGGCACCGGCCGGGCTGGCGACGGGCGAGAACAGCGACCCGCTTCAGGCAAGGCTGCGGACGTTCAGCGGTGCGGCCGTCCTCGGGGCGACGACGTACAGCAAGCCCACGCTGCTCAACGACGTCTTCTGGGACAACCGGGCCGGCTCGTTCGACGGCGGCTACGTCTACGGCATCGGCGGCACCCTGCCGAACGGCACGGCGGGCGGGATCCTCAACTGGGACATGGGCGTCTCCGGCGGCGGGTCGCTCCACCCGGTGAACTCGGTCATCCAGACGACCCAGGGCACCGACGGCGGCGCCGCGACGACGGTGACCGACGCCCCCGGCCTCAAGGACCCGTTCGACGTCTCCGTCAGCGTCCTCGCCTCCCGCACGTACCCGGCGTTCCGGCAGGCGGCGATCATCGCCGAGCTGCTGCCGCCGGCCCTGCAGGGCGACTACCACCTCACCGGCTCGACCTCCCCTGCCTACGGGCGCGGCGCGGCCAGCACCTCGGTCGTGTGGGGCACGAACTTCACCCAGACGGTCACCGCCCCCGCGCTCGACATCGACGGCCAGAGCCGTCCGTCCGGCACGCGGTGGGACGCGAGCTCCGACCAGGTGAAGCCATGACCCTCCCGGGGCGCGCCTCCCCCCCGAGAAACACCCACCCGCGCCCCGGGAGCCGGGGCACCAGCCCGGCATCCCCTGCACGAGCGATCACCACCCGCCGGACCCGACCCATGTGGAGCACACGATGAACGAGAACTCTCACCAGGACGGCCCGAACCGGCGTGCGGTGCTCCTCGGGGGAGCGGGCGCGGTGGGCGGCGCCCTCCTCGGGTCGCGCCTGCTCGCCGGGACGCCCGCCCGCGCCTCCGCCCCG
>NZ_AWSA01000025.1 GCF_000576595.1 Intrasporangium oryzae NRRL B-24470
CGGGCCGAGGCCCTGCTCGACGCCCTCGGCCTCGGCCACCTCGCCGACGTCGACCCGCGCCATCTCTCCGGGGGCGAGCAGCGGCGTCTCGCGGTCGCCGCCGCGGTCGCCCACGGCCCGGCGCTCGTCCTCGCCGACGAGCCGACGGTCGGGCAGGACCGGCTGACGTGGTCGGCCGTCATGGGTGCCCTCGAGGCCGCGCGGAAGGAGGGGGCGGCGGTCCTCGTCACCACCCACGACTCGGGGGCGACCTCCCGCGCCGACCGGACCGTCCGGATGACGCGGCCGCCCCAGCCGCCCGGGCCCGTTGAGCCCGAGGCGCGACCGCTCCTCGGCCGCGTGGGTCCCCTCGCGCTGCTCGCGGTCGCCCTCTGCGTCCTGCCGCTGCCCGCCCTGCTCGACACGTGGCGCCAGGGCCTCGTCGTCCTCGGCGTCGAGCTCGTCCTCGGCCTCGTGGGACTGCTCGCCCCGGGACCCGGCCGGCGCCCGCGCGGCCGGCTGCGCGGGTTCCTCGTCCGCCTCGCACCCGCGGCTCTCGCCGTCGTCGGGGTGGCGTGGTCGGCGTGGCTCCTCGGCGGCCGGGACGTCGAGGTCGCGGCCGGCGCGGCACTCCGGGTCCTCTGCCTCATCGTCCCGTCGGCCTTCGTCGGCGGCTTCATCGAGCCCGAAGGGCTCGGCGACCACCTCGCCCAGCGGCTCCACCTGCCGGCCCGTCCGGTCGTGGCCGCGACGGCCGCCCTCCAGCGCGTCCAGTCCTTCGACGCCCTGTGGACCGAGCTCATGACGACCCGTCGCGTCCGTGGCATCCGGGCCGACCGGGGACCCCTCGCGAAGGGCCGGGAGCTCCTCGTCGTCACCGGCGGGCTCCTCGTCGGCGCGCTCGGGCAGGCGGCCACGCTCGCGCTCGCGATGGACGCCCGAGGCTTCGCCGAGGCGCGACGTCGCACCTGGGCGGGCGAGGCGCCCTGGCGCGAGGCCGACACGCTCGCCCTCCTCGGCGGCATCGCCGTCATCGCGGCCGCGGTGGTGGCCCGGTTCGTGCTGCCCGGCTGAGCCTTCGCTGGGTTCCGGCTGACGACGCGCGCCGTCGCACGCGCGCGCGTCGGGTGGGGGGAGAATGTCCCGGACCGACCCCGTCGACGAGAGGGACGCCGTGCTCCCTGCACCTGCCACCGTGCCGATGGGTCGCGCTCGCGCGCGGCGCCGGTATGCCGCCGGGCTCGTCCTCGTGGCCCCTCTGGCCCTCGGGGCCCTGGGCGGGTGCGGCCAGCCAGCCCCCACCGCGGGCGACGGCATCGATCCCACCGTCAGCGTGCCGATCCAGCCGACGCTCGAGCCGCTCCCGACGACGACCACCACCACGCCGGACACGGTCAACCCGTCGGCGGCGAGCGACGGCGGCCTCTTCGACGCGTCCGACCAGCTCACGTCCTCGACGTGCACGGCCGACGCGTCGGGCGTGTGGAGCTTCTCCGGGAGGGTCACCAACCCCGACTCGTCGGCACACACGTTCACCGTCGCGCTGTTCCTCACGACATCTGCGGATCCCGACCCCGCGGTGACGAAGCAGCTCGACGTGACCATCCCCGCCGGGGGGAGCGCCCCCGTCGCGGCGAAGGCCTTCGCCACCCGAGAGCCCAAGGGCGTCGAGTGCCTCGCCGGCGTCACCGTGAAGGATCAGTGACGTGCGCCTCTACCTCGTGCGCCACGGGCAGACCCACGCCAACGTCGGACGCCAGCTCGACACCGCCCACCCGGGCGCCGACCTGACCGACGTCGGGCACGACCAGGCCCGCGCGCTCGCCGACCGGCTCCGCGGCGAGGACCTCGGCGCGATCTACGTCTCCGACCTCGTGCGCACCCACCAGACCGCAGCGCCGCTCGCCGAGGAGCTCGGGCTCGAGCTCGTCGTGCTGCCCGGGCTGCGCGAGATCCAGGCCGGCGACTACGAGATGTCGACCGACTGGGAGCCCTACGTCCAGGCCGTCGTGCGCTGGCGTGAGGACCCGAGCCACACGATCCCCGGTGGCGACAGCGGCATCGGCTTCCTGCACCGCTTCCAGGAGGCGATCCGGACGATCGCGGCCGACGGCCACGCGTCGGCGCTCGCGGTCAGCCACGGCGCGGCGATGCGCGTCTGGTGCGGTGTCGTTCTCGACCTCCCGCCCGACTTCTTCGACACCCGTCGCCTCGACAACACCCACATCGTCACGCTCGAGGGGGACCCCGACATCGGCTGGACGCTGCTCGCGTGGGGCGACGAGCCGGTCACGCATGACTGACGGGTCGATGCCCTCCCCGATGCCGGCCGTGCCGGCCGTGCCGGCCGTGCCGCCCGGCCGCTGGCGCCTCGTCGGGGCCCTCGCGGCGGTCGTCCTCGCCCTCGCGTCGTGGGGCTCCGGCTCGCGGTCGACGCTCAACACGAGGGTCGTCTGGCCGGGGATCGCCTGGTGGAGCGAGACCGGCGGGTCACCCCTGCTCGCGACGGTCTCCGTCCTCGCGATGGCGGTGCTCGTGCTCTCGTGGTGGCGGCTGCGCGACGCTGTCGTCCCCGTGCGCTGGTGGTGGGTGACCGCCGCCGCGTGGTTCGTCCCGCTCGTCGCCTCCGTGCCGCTCTACAGCCGGGACCTCTACTCGTATGCCGCTCAAGGTGCCCTCTGGCATGAGGGCCTCAACCCCTACGAGCACGGGGTGCGCGACCTCGAGTCGGACTGGAAGGACTCCACCGCACCGACCTGGCTCGACACCCCGACGCCCTACGGCCCGGTCTTCCTCCTCCTCGCCCGTGGTGTCGCGGCGGTCTCGGGCGACCGGCTCGGGGTCGCGCTCCTGCTGCTGCGACTGCTGGCCGTGGCCGGGGTCGTCGCGATCGCCTGGGCCGTCGCCGACATCGCCCGCCGCCTCGGCGTCGATGCCACCCGCGCCACCTGGCTCGGGGTCGCGTGCCCGCTCGTCGGGGCCCACTTCGTCAGCGGTGCCCACAACGACGCCCTCATGGTCGCGGGCCTGCTGGCCGGGATCGCGTTCGCGCTCAGGGGCCGGTTCGCCGTCGCGGTCGTCATCGTCGCGCTGGCGGCCATGGTGAAGGTGACGGCCGTCATCGCGCTGCCCTTCCTCGCGCTCCTCTGGGCCCACGCGCCGCGTCGCTCGGGGGTGGGCGGCCTCCACCCGGCGCGCGGCGGGTCCCGGGCCCCGGTCGCGGCCCGGGAGCCCTTCGCCTGGGAGCCCCTCACGTGGGCAGCGGTGATCGGGGCGGGCCTCCGGACTCTCGTGATCGCTGCGCTTCCGATGGCGGCGCTCGGACTGCTGACCGGGCTCGGGTTCGCCTGGACCAACCCCGGTGCGACCCCGGGCAGGAACGAGCAGTGGACCTCGCTGCCCACGGGGCTGGGCATGGCCGTGGGCGCCGTCGGCCACGTCCTCGGCCACGACGAGTGGCGCGACTCGGGCATCGCCACCATGCGGGCCGTCGGCCTGCTCGTCATGGTCGTCGTGCTCGTCCTCGTCTGGCTGACCGCCGCCAAGCCGGGGGCCCACCGAGACCACGGCGGCCCCCACGACCCCGTCCTGGACGCGCGCCTCGACCGGCTCCGGGTCGTCGGGGCCGTCGGCTGGGCGATGCTCACCGTCGTCGCCCTCGCTCCCGCCTTCCTCGGGTGGTACTACCTCTGGGTGCTGCCCGTCCTCGCCGCCTCGGTCGCCGCCGTGTCCGGTCGGCTCCAGACCTGGCTCGCCGCCGTCGCTTCGGTCCTCTGCTTCGCCCAGCTGCCCGACGGCTACAGCCTCGGTCTGACGACGACGGCCGTCGGGGTCCCGGTCGTCCTCGTCGCGACGGTCGTCCTCGCCCGCCGGGGCGTTCGCTGGGGCCGCCGGGCCGACTGGGCCCACCTGCTCGACCTGGGCCGGCCGATCGTGGACGACCGCGGGATCGCCGGCGGAGAGCGCGTCTGACCCCAGATCCTGCGGTCGCCGGGCGAGCGCGCGGCCCGATTCTCGTGACGACCGGTATCGGTCACGGAATGGCGACAGTTCCCACCCGGCTCTCCCGATCGCCCGCGCGGGGCATGGTCCTCGCCCACACTGTCCCGGTGAGCGACTTCGGCTTCGTCGACGAGGCACCAGGGGAGGGGGAGCCCGGCGATGGCCCGACCCGTCGTCGGACCCGCCGGCCCGGGGGTGTCGCGCTCGTCTTCACGGTCCTCGCCGTCGGCCTCGTCGTCTTCGGCGCGTGGGCGTGGCTCAACCGGCTGCACGGCGACGACCTCGCCGCCTGGGACACGCTCTCGGCCCAGATCGACGAGCTCGACCGGTCCTACACCCCGCTCGGCCACAGCGAGGTCAGGCCCTGCCGTGACGAGCCCGGCGGGACGATCACGCGCCAGTACCCCGAGTCGACCGGTCCCCAGGCCGCCGAGCTCATCGGCTACCTCGTCGAGAAGGGCTGGGTCCAGCAACCGGAGCCGGCCCCGCCCCTCCTCTCCCGCCTGACGATGACCACCGACGACCACGCCCTGACCATCGAGGTGTCCGGGCCCGCACTCAACCTGCTCGTCGGAACGCTCACCGCGCGCAGCCCCGGCTCGGCGCTCGGCTGCCTCGGGCACTGACCGCCGCGCACCTGACTTCAGGCAGCGACGACGCCCCTCGGACCCGGAACGTCAGCGAAGACACAGGCCACATGGCGAGAATGGGGCAGCGGGCGGCATACGGGAGTGTCACGCTGGACCGCATGCGCGCGGTCACCCAGTCCCAGAAGCTCCAGAACGTCTGTTACGAGATCCGGGGACCGGTGCTCGCCGAGGCGAAGCGGCTCGAGGAGGAGGGTCATCGGATCCTCAAGCTCAACATCGGCAACCCCGCGCCGTTCGGCTTCGAGGCTCCCGAGGACATCCTCGTCGACGTCATCCAGGAGCTGCCGACCGCGCAGGGCTACAGCGACAGCAAGGGCATCCTCTCCGCGCGCCGGGCCGTGGCCCAGCACTACGAGCTGAGGCGCTTCCCGCGGATCGACATCGAGGACATCTACCTCGGCAACGGCGTCAGCGAGCTCATCGTCATGGCGATGCAGGGCCTGCTCGACAACGGGGACGAGGTGCTCATCCCGGCCCCCGACTACCCGCTCTGGACCGCGGCCGCGAGCCTCGCCGGCGGCACCCCCGTCCACTACGTCTGCGACGAGCAGGCCGACTGGGCTCCCGACCTCGACGACATCGCGCGCAAGATCACCGACCGGACCAAGGCGATCGTCGTCATCAACCCCAACAACCCGACCGGCGCCGTCTACCCGGGCGAGGTCCTCGAGGGCATCGCCGACCTCGCCCGCAAACACCAGCTGATCGTCATGGCCGACGAGATCTACGACAAGATCCTCTACGACGACGCCGTGCACACCTCGATCGCGGCCATCGCGCCCGACCTCTTCTGCCTCACGTTCAACGGCCTGTCGAAGGCCTACCGCGTCGCCGGGTTCCGCTCCGGGTGGCTGGCCCTCTCCGGCCCGAAGGAGCACGCCCGCAACTACATCGAGGGCCTCGACATCCTCGCCAACATGCGCCTGTGCGCCAACGTCCCGGCGCAGCACGCGATCCAGGTCGCGCTGGGCGGCTACCAGTCGATCAACGAGCTGATCCTGCCCGGCGGTCGCCTGCTCGAGCAGCGCAACGTGGCCTGGGAGCTGCTCAACCAGATCCCCGGGGTCTCGTGCACGAAGCCCCAGGGGGCCCTCTACCTCTTCCCGCGCCTCGACCCGAAGGTCCACGCGATCCACGACGACCAGCAGTTCGCCTTCGACCTGCTGCGCGAGCAGAAGCTCCTCGTCGTCCACGGGACCGGGTTCAACTGGGCCACCCCCGACCACTTCCGCATCGTCTTCCTGCCCCGGGTCGAGGAGCTCGAGGACGCGATCGGACGCCTCGGGAAGTTCCTCTCGACGTACTCCCAGTAGCCCGACCGCGCCGTATGCCGCTGGGCCGGCCCAGCGGCATACGCCCGCTCCGGGGGCGGTTGGGCGTCACGCCACCTGCGTCGAGGCCCACCACTTGAGGAAGAGGCCGAGCACGACCGCCCAGAAGACCGTCAGCGCCAGGCTGACCCAGATCGCGAGCCAGGCATAACGGCGGGCGGCCCGCTCGCCGCGGGCGATGCTGAGACCCGCGAGGGCGAGGCCGAGCAGCTGCGGGAGGAAGCAGAACCCGAGGACGATGCCGGACAGGGCGGCGACGACGGCGCCGCGAGCGAGGGGGGCCTCGGTCGCGAGCCGCGGCAAGCGGTCGAGCCGTTCGCGCGCGTCGTCGCCCGGCGGGGCATGATCGTTGTCGGACACGCGTTCAGGGTAACGATGGAGCCGCACATGATCCGAACGACCGGCCGCCCCCGCCGGGCCCCACGCGCCCTCGCCTGCCTCGGGGCGGCGCTGGCCGCGACGGCCCTGCTCTCGGCGTGCGGCAGCGACCCGACCCTCGGCGACCTCCCGAAGGGCGTGGCCCAGGCGCGGCCGACGATCACCGCTGAGGAGGCGGACTTCGTCCTCGACGCCCAGAAGCTCGGCGCCACGGTCACGGGCGCGAGCGTCGCCGACGACATCGAGACCGGCACGACGACCTGCTGGGCGCTCCAGAACGGCGGCGTGACGCTCAAGCAGATCGCCGTCGGCGACGACGACCAGCCGCTCGGCAACACCGGCGACGCCCTGCGGACGAAGCAGCTCATGGCGGCCGCGGTCCAGGCCTTCTGCCCCGACTACACCGACCAGATCCCGCAGCTCGGCCTCCCCTGACGCCCGCTCCGCAGCACCTCCGGAATACGGTCCGGAGGCGTCGCGGTTGGTCCCTGGTGTGACTCGACCGAACCGCGCCCGCCTCAACATCCTCGATCTCGTCCCCGTCGTCGACGGAGGGACCGCAGCGGAGGCGATCGGGTCCACGGTCGACGTCGCGCAGCACGCCGAACGGTGGGGCTACCACCGCTACTGGATGGCCGAGCACCACAACATGCGCGGCGTCGCGTCGAGCTCGACGGCCGTCCTCATCGGGCACGTCGCCGGCCGCACCGCGTCGATCCGGGTCGGCGCGGGCGGGATCATGCTGCCCAACCACCCGCCGTACGTCGTCGCCGAGCAGTTCGGCACGCTCGCGACGATGTACCCGGGCCGGATCGACCTCGGTCTCGGGCGCGCCCCGGGCACCGACCAGCCGACCGCCCGGGCCCTGCGCCGCAACGAGATGGCCGCGATGAACTTCGCCGGCGAGGTCGAGGAGCTCATCGGCTACCTCGGCGACCCGGACCCGGACGCAACGGTCCGGGCGATCCCGGGCGAGGGCACCCACGTCCCGATCTGGATCCTCGGCTCGAGCCACGGCGGCGCGCAGGTCGCCGCCGCGCTCGGGCTGCCCTACTCGTTCGCCTCGCACTTCGCGCCGGCCGCGCTCCTGAGCGCCCTCGAGGTCTACCGCCGCCAGTTCCAGCCGTCGATCCACCCGGGCGGCCTCGACGAGCCGCGGACGATGGCGGGCGCCAACGTCATGGTCGCCGACACCGAGGAGGAGGCCGACCGCCTCTTCACGTCGGTCCTCATGCGCTTCCACGGGATCGTCACGGGCCGGCGCACGGCGCTCCCGCGCCCCGACGGCGACGTCGCGAGCCTCCTGGGTTCATGGAGCCCGGCCGAGCGCGCGGCCGTCACCGAGATGACCCGCGTCTCCTTCGTCGGCACGCCGGAGCGGGTTCGCGACGACCTCGCGGCCTTCACCGAGGCGACCGGCGTCGACGAGCTCGTCGTCACCTGCGGCGCCCACGACCACGCCGCGCGGCTGCGCTCCTTCGAGTTGCTCGCCGACGCCTGGTCGTGACGCGAACCCCCGGCACCCGCTGCGGACCCATCTGGAAGGCTGCACCCATGAGCACCGAGACGCCCGACCTCCGCACGATCACCCTGACCCGAGACAGCCAGGGCCGCTACACGGCACGCAACCGCCGAGGCGGCTCGATCTCGGTCAGCTCTGGCACCGATGAGCTCTCGCCCGTGGAGCTCCTCCTCGCCGGCATCGCGGCCTGCACCGCGGTCGACGTCGACACGGTGACGAGCCGCCGGGCCGAGCCGGAGAGCTTCGAGGTCGAGGTGGCGGCCGACAAGGTCAAGGACGAGCACGGCAACCATCTGCAGGACATCACCGTCACCTTCCGCGTGCGGTTCCCCGAGGGCGACGGCGGCGACGCCGCCCGCGAGATGCTCCCCAAGATGGTGCAGCGCTCGCACGACGAGTGGTGCACCGTCAGCCGCACCGTCGAGCTCGGGACGAAGGTCACCGCCACGGTCGAGTGAACGCGGTGTTCGTGCGTGAACTCAGCGGCATACCGCTGTGTTCGTGAACGAACACTGCGCTCACGTGGGGAGCTCGTATGCCGCTCAGCCCGGCTGCATACGAGCCCTCCGTGAGTGCCCGCCTCACGCCGTCGGGGCGGCGTCGATGTAGCTGATGGGGTCACCCCAGCCGAGCCGGCTGACGCCGTGCTTGTCGAGGGCGAGCACGGCGAGCGTCCGGCGGTGGGCCGCGAAGGTGAGGACGTGGGCGATCATCGCGCCGTACGTGCAGGTGAACGGCGGCTCACAGGACGCGTCCACGAAGACGTCGTCGAGCTCGCCCTTCTCGGTCGCGTCTCGGACGTGGGCCAGGAAGACCGGGGCGGCCTCCGCGAGGCGTCGCCGCAGCTGCGTCGTCGTCTCGTGCTGCTCGACCGCGAAGTCGTAGGGCCGGCTGTCCATCGTGGCGTTCCACATCGCCATCTGCCCCACGAGGCGGCTGAGGATGCGGCGGAGGGTCGACGGGTCGGGGTCGTCCTCGACGCTGAGGACGATCGGCTCGTCGAGCTGGTCGTCGGTGAGCCGGCCGGCGCACTCGATGAGCTCGCCCGTCAGCCAGATGTGGTGCTCGACCATCTTCTCGATCAGGTCCATGGCGGTGACTCTCCTCTGGGCCGGCAGTCGGATGCTGCCGGGTGGGTGGAAGTGGATGTCGTTGCCCGCCGGGAGCCGGATCGTGCCCGGGCGCTCGCGCCAGCCTCGCGGGGTCGTCCCGTAGGCGCGGCGGAAGGCCCGGGTGAAGGCCTCGTGGGAGCCGTAGCCGGCCTCGACGGCGACGTCGAGGATGGTGCGACGGCTCGTCGCGAGACGGTAGGCGGACCGCTCGAGCAGGACCCTGCGACGCAGGGAGCTCGGGGCCTCGCCCGCCGTGCTGCTGACGATCCGGTCGAGGTGGAACCGCGACAGGTGCAATCGCGCCGCGATCTCGTCGCCGGTCAGGTCTTGCTCGTCGATGGTGTCGACGAGCACGTCCAGCCAGGAGGCGAAGGTGTCGGTGGCGGCGCTCATGGACCGATCCTCGGTGCGGTGGGGGATGCCCGGTTTGATCATCCTTGCGCAGTCGACCCGGCCGCAGGCGCCCTCGAGCGCGGTCGGCTCAGGCGCCCGGTAGCGGCCGGACCGTGAGGATCTGCTCGGCGCGGCCGACGGGGCCGAGCTCGTCGTGCAGCGTCGTCGAGGTGAGCCCGAGCCCGGTCGTGCCCATCGTGACCCGGGTGTCGAACCCGACCCAGCCGCGGACGGGCTCGCGGAAGAGGTGGACCGTCAGGTCGACGTTGGGGAACATCCACTCGGACGGCGAGACCCGCACCGCGATGCCGTTCGCGGTGTCGGCGAGGCGGATGAGGTCGGTCGTCGGCGAGCAGGTCTCGCCGTCGACGAGGGGGTTGCGGGCCCGGATCCACGTCCGGGTTCGGCCGGGGCGTCGCTCGGGGTCGGCGCGGAACTCGAGGCCGCGGATGTAGCCGCCCTCCCAGGTGTCTGCGCCGTGCCAGGCCGGGAAGTCGCCCGGTCCGGGCATCGGGTCGAGCTCGACCCCGGCGACGGGCGTCGAGTCCTGGGCCGAGAGGCGCCAGGCGTGGGCGCGGACGACGGGCCGGTCGTCGACGGTCATCGTCGCCTCGACGAGCTCGATCGTGCGGCCGGGGCGGGTCGTGCGGACGGTGACGCGGCTCGGGCGGGCCGGGATCATCCCGAGGATGTCATAGCTGACCCGGGCGAGCTGCAGGTGCTCCTGCGGCTCGTGGAGGTCGATCGCGTGCGCGAGGATGCCGCTGACCGGGCCCATGTGCTGCTCGTCCGGACGCCAGGCGCCCTGGGTGTGGACCGTGGGCAGGAACAGGTCCTCACCGAGGCGCCGGTAGAACGCCGGGGCCACATCGAGCCCGTGCTCGACGCCCTCGCCGGGACTCGGGGCCGGGGACGGGGAGGGGGTCGCGTCGCTCGTCACTCGCTCCACTCTAGGACGCCGGGACCGCCGCTCGGCCGAGGGCCCTCAGCCCACGCCCGCTTCGCGGTGGGTGCGCTCGCCGGGTCCGGGCGCCGTCGCGTCCAGCGACGGTTGCGTCACCGGACCGCCCTCCGGACCGGGTTCGTCGCCGCCCGAGAGCACCCCGAGGCCGAGGTCGACCATTCGGACGAGCCGCGGGGCGAGCTCGTCGACGAACGTCGGCGGGAGCTCGCGCAGCGGTCCCTCGAGCGCGAGCATCGCCAGGCCGTGGACGGCCGACCACGCGAGCAGCTCGGCGCCGGGACGTTCGCTCGCGGGCAGGACGCCCGCCTCGAGCATCTCGTCAAGGGTGTCGCTGAGCAGCTGGAACGGCGTGCGCCCACACTCGCCCGCCGCCTCCGGCGCCGCCGACCTCCGCAGGTCGGTCGGCACGGCGAAGGCCGTCCGGAACAGCCCCGGCTCGTTCATGGCGAAGCGGAGATAGCCGACGCCGACCGCCCGGAACCGGGCCCGCGCGAGGGACCTCGCGTCGTGCGTCGTCCCGCGGCTCACGTCCGCCATCGTCGCGGAGATCACGTCGGCCCCACGAGCCTGGGCCAGGGACGCGGTGGCGGACAGGAGTGCGTCGCGGTCGGCGAAGTGGCGGTACGCGGCGTTGGCCGAGACCCCGACCCGCCGGGTCGCCTCGCGCAGCACGACCGCGTCGGGTCCGCCCTCCCGGGCCAGCTCGAGCGACGCCTCGAGCAGGGCACGCCGGAGGTCCCCGTGGTGGTACGTCGCCCGGGGGGCGGAGGACCGGTCCGGGTCAGAGACGGCCGAAGAGCTCACGCAGCCATCATCCTCTCTCGCCACCGCGGCCGTGGCCCGCTCGGCGCTCCTCGCCGTGTGGCGCCCGCCACGACGCGGGACGTATGCCGTCCAGCCGGGTCAGCCCGGCGGCATACGTCCCGTGGTGGGTGGGCTCAGAGGCCGAACCGCTGGGCGGTGGCCCGGACCGCCTCGGCGGAGCGGCGCAGCCCGTCGAGCTCGGCGTCGGTCATCGGCACCTCGATGCGGTCGCCGACGCCGTCGGCGTGGACGAGGGACGGCACGGACAGGCACACGTCGCTGATGCCGTGGTAGTTCTCGAGGAGCGAGGAGACGGGGAGGACCCGACGCTCGTCGTAGACGACGGCCTCGAGGATGCGGGAGGCCGCGAGGCCGATGGCGTAGTTGGTCGCCCCCTTGCCCTCGATGACGCGGTAGGCCGACTCGACGACGTCGCGGGCGATCCGGTCGCGGACCTCGGCGTCGAGCAGGCCCGTCCCGTCGAGACCGGGCCAGTCGAGGAGCGGCACCGAGGCGATCGAGGCCGAGCTCCACAGCGGGAGCTCGGAGTCGCCGTGCTCGCCGGCGACGTAGGCGTGGACGTTCTGGACCGCGACGCCGGTGTGCTCGGCGAGGAGGAACCGCAGCCTGGAGGAGTCGAGGACGGTGCCCGACCCGAAGACCCTCGACGACGGCAGGCCGGACGCCTTGAGCGCGGCATACGTCACGACGTCGACGGGGTTGGTGACGAGGATGTGGACGGCGTCGGGCGCGACCTCGACGAGGCGGGGGACGATCTGCCTGACGAGGGCAATCGTCGTCTCCGCGAGCTCGAGTCGCGACTGGCCCGGCTTCTGCTTGGCGCCCGCCGTGAAGATGATGACGTCGGAGTCAGAGAGGACGGCGACGTCGTCGGACCCCTCGACGTGGGCCATGGGGACGAACTGGATCCCGTGGCTCAGGTCGAGCGCCTCGGCTCGCGCCTTCGCGCCGTTGACGTCGAAGAGGGCGACCTGCTGGGCGGCGCCGCGCATGAGCGTCGCGTAGGCGATCGTCGCGCCGACGGCGCCGGCCCCGACGATTCCGACGTTGGTCGTGCGCCGTCGGGTGGGGACCTCTGGCGTGGTGGTCGCGGCTGCCTCGGTCATCGTCGTCCTCCCTGGGCTCTGCGGCGTCGGGGTGGTGTCGGGGGTGGTGTCGGGGGTGGTGTCGTGGGGTGGTGTCGCAGTGCGCACAAGGCTAGTGCCGGCGGCGCCGGACCGTGGGCGGGTGTGCGAACCTGCCCGGTCGAGGCGCCCGAGGAGGAGACCGGGGTCGGAACCGCTCGGCGTCAGCGGTCCGGTCACCCGGGGAGCGGTGCGCCGGTGACAACCGGACCGAACGCTCACGCGGAGGGCTCGCCTGCCAGCCGCTGGAGGCCCGCGAGCAGGCCGAGGAAGGTCGGACCGGCCGCGGCGAAGAACGTGGCGTCGCACTCCTCCACGGCGACGATCGCGGCGTTGACGCGGTCGAGGCCCGCGGCCGTGACGACGAGGTCGCGGGCCCGGGAGTCGCCCGGGTGCGGCCGGCGCTCGATGAACCCCTTGGACTCGAGGGTCCGCACGACCTGCGAGGTCATCATCACGTCGGTCATCGCGTAGTCGGCGAGCTCACGCTGCGTCACCGGCTCGTCCCGCTCGCGCCGCAGCCACGTGAGCGACGCGAGCAGGACGAACTGCGTGTGGGTGAGGTCGTACGGCGCGAGCGCGTCGCGGATCGCGGCCTGCCACCGGTTGCCGACCCGCCAGAGGAGCAGTCCGGGGCTCTCGGACTCGTCGGTGAAGCGGGTGCGCAGCCGGCTCATGCCGACCGATGCTCCGCCTCGGGGTGCGCGGACCGCATCGGCCCGGTCATGGCCTGCTCGATCAGGAGGAAGTCCGCCTCCTCGAGTGGAAGCAGGCCGCGCCGGAGCGCATAGCCCCAGTTGGGTGCCCGGGTGAGGAGAAGTCGGTCGGTGAGGTCGGCGAGGGGCACGGGCCGGGCATCGGCCCAGTCGACGCGCCGCCGGAAGGGCCTGAAGTCGCCCTCGTCCGCCTGCCAGATCTCGCCGTCGGCGATGCGGCCCACGGCCGTGAACTGCCGGCACGGCACCGTCCCCCGCAGCTCGTCCTTCGGCGAGTAGTAGACGAGCCCGTCGCCGGGGGCCATCCGGGCGAGGCCGGCGCGCTTGCCGTGGTGGACCTGGGCGATGCCGAGCTCGACGCCGCGTCGGACGTGGGAGGCGGAGACGACCCCGAGCCAGAACCTCATCGGGCCACCTCGGTGTCGGCGTCCTCGCTGATGAGCGCGACGAGCCGGGCGAGGTCGTTCTCGACGCCGTCGCGGGTCGCCGCCGGGCCGAGGATGCGGGCCCACAGCCCGCTGAGCGGCCCGGAGACGGTGACGGTCACCTCGACACGAGCGCCGGAGTCGGTCGGTTCGGCGTGGTGGCGGAAGGTGAGCCGCGCCCCCGGGAGCATCGTCGTGTCGGCGAAGGTGCGGCCCTCGACGAGCTCGGTGACCTCGAAGCGCGACGTCGGGCCGCCCTTCGGCTTGAGCTTGCCGCGGGCGCCGAGCCGGACCGGCTCGTCGAGCCGGGTCCAGGCGAGGTCGGTGCTCCACTGCGGGTGGGTGTCGACGTCGGCCCAGCGGGCGTAGAGGTCGGCGGGGGTCACAGGGACGTCGGTCCGGAACTGCGCGAGAGTGATCATGGGTCAATGGTAAGCGCGCTTAGTATATTGTCAAGGGGCTCCAGGCGCGAGGTCGGCTGGGCGCGAGAATGGCTGAGCGGCATACGGACTCGTCCGTATGCCGCTCAGCGAGGTGTCGTCGGCCGGCGCCGCCGGACGCCGGCCGGGTCTCAGGCGAAGAGCTCCTGCACGCACTCGAGGAACATCGCGCTGTGGGCGTCGACGTCGGCCTGCGTCGTGTCGGGGCACATGAGCGCCATGTTGTGGAAGGGGGTGAGCAGGATGCCCCGGTTCAGTGCGTAGAGGTGGAGATACTGCTGCAGCTCGAAGTCGTCGGCGTCGTGGGCGTCCTGGCCGTTGCGGGAGGGCTGGGCCGAGAAGTTGTACTCGGCCCGCGCGCCGAGACGGGTCACGTGCCAGTCGGCCCCGACCGCGTCGATCCCGGCCTGGACCCCGTCGGCCCACGCGTCGGCGAGCGGGACCATGTGCTCGAAGGCGGCCGGCGTCATGACCTGCTCGAGCGTCGCCTTCATCGCCGCCATCGACAGGCCGTTGCCGGCGAGCGTGCCGCCGATGCCGCCCACGTCGATGTCCTCGAGCTCGATGGACCGGGCGATCCGGTCGGCGACCTCCTGGCTGAAACCGAAGGTGCCGCAAGGGATGCCGCCGCCGATCGACTTGCCGATGACGAGCATGTCGGGCTCGAGGTGGTCGCGGCCGGTGAAGCCGCCCGGGCCCGCGCAGATCGTGTGGGTCTCGTCGTTGATGAGCAGGGCGCCGTACTTCCGCGTCAGCTCGCGCAGGGCCTCGTTGTAGCCCGGGTCGGGCAGGACGATGCCGATGTTGGTCAGGGCCGGCTCGACGAGGACCGCCGCGACGTCTCCGTGGGCGAGGGCCTTCTCGAGGGCCTCGACATCGTTGAACTCGACGACCCGGGTCGTCTCGGACGTGTCGACGGGCGCGCCGATGTTGTTGCGCCGGTTGACCGTCTCGCCGCCCTCGCCGAGCGTGGCGAAGGTCTCGTCGACGGAGCCGTGGTAGCAGTAGTTGTGCACGACGATCTTGCTCCGGCCGGTCAGGTGCCGGGCATAACGGATCGCGTGGCGGTTGGCGTCGGTCGCGGTCAGCGTGAACTGCCAGAACGGCAGCCCGAAGCGCTCGGCGAGCCCCGTCGACACGGCGATGGCGTCCTCGGTCGGCAGCATCGTCGTGATGCCCCGGGACAGCTGCCGGGTCACGGCCTCGACGGTCGGCGCGGGGGAGTGGCCCATCATCGCACCCGTGTCGCCGAGGCAGAGGTCGACGTGGTCGATGCCGTCGACGCACGTGAAGTGGGCTCCCTCCGCGTGGTCGACGAAGACGGGGAAGTCACCCGGCCACTTGACCATCCAGCTCATCGGGACGCCGCCCGGCATGTGGGCCTTCGCCTGCTCGGCGAGGGCCTGCGAACGGGGTCGGGCAGCGGTGAAGGCGGCGCGCTCGCGGGCATGCAGCTCGGCGAGACGACGGCGGTCGACGGTACTCATGGGGCCATCTTGTCCTGCCTGGCCCGATGACGGAAGGGGCCGCCTGCATCGAGTGGCCCTTCGGAATCCGTCGTCAGGACCCGAGAAATCGACGGATAAAGGACCTCCAACCGGCTGCCGCGGACCTGCGTCGAAGGGCATACTTCGGGCATGTCCCCGAGCGCTTATCGCGGCCTCAGCCTGTGGCACGACACGATCGACGACGATCTCGCACCCCGGCCGGCCCTCTCGAGCGACCTCGACGTCGACGTCGCGATCGTCGGCGCCGGATACACCGGGCTCTGGACGGCCTACCACCTCGTCACGGCCGACCCCTCGATCCGCGTCGCCGTCATCGAGAAGGAGGTGGCCGGGTTCGGCGCCTCGGGGCGCAACGGGGGCTGGTGCTCGGCCCTCTTCCCGACCTCCCTCAAGCGGATGGCCGCCGAGCGCGGGCGCGACGCCGCGATCCGCATGCAGCAACGGCTCCACGAGACCGTCCCCGAGGTCGGGCGGATCGCGGCCGAGGAGGGCATCGACTGCCACTTCGAGCAGGGCGGCTACCTCTCGGTCGCCCGCAACCAGGCCCAGCTCGAGCGGGTCCGCGAGGACGTCGCCGACTACGCGTCGTGGGGTTTCGGGCCCGACGACCACCGCCTGCTCGACGCCGGCGAGGTCCGCGAGATCGCCGCCGTGTCCGACGCGCTGGGCGGCTCGTGGACGCCGCACTGCGCCGCGATCAACCCCGTCCGCCTCGTCCGTGGTCTGGCCCGCGCCGTCGAGCGCCGGGGCGTCGTCATCCACGAGCGCACCACCGCGGTCGACGTCCACGGCGGCCGCGTCGTCACCCCGCACGGCACCGTCCGCGCCGAGCACGTCGTCCTCGCGACCGAGGGCTACACGCCCACCGTCGCCGGGAGGCGCCGGGCCATCGCCCCGGTCTACTCCCTCATGACGGCGACCGAGCCGCTCACACCCGAGATCTGGGCGCAGATCGGGCTCGAGAAGCGCACGACCTTCGCCGACAACCGGCACCTCGTCGTCTACGGCCAGCGGACCCGCGACGGGCGGATCGCCTTCGGGGGCAGGGGCGCTCCCTACCACTACGGGTCCAAGGTCAACGCGGCCTTCGAGCGCGACGCCCGAGTCCACCTCATGCTCCGGCGCATCCTTCTCGAGCTCTTCCCGGTCCTCCGGGACGTCACCTTCACCCACGCCTGGGGTGGCAACCTCGGCGTGCCGCGCGACTGGTTCCCCTCCGTCCGCCACGACAAGCGCACCGGCCTCGCCTTCGCCGGCGGCTACGTCGGCGACGGCGTGGCGACGTCGGCGCTCGCCGGCAGGACGCTCGCCGCGATGATCCGCGACGACGACCCCGAAGGCCTGGCGACGCTGCCCTGGGCCGGTCGCACCTCCCGCCCGTGGGAGCCCGAGCCGCTCCGGTGGCTCGGGGTCAACGCCGTCACCGCCATCATGTCCTCGGCCGACTGGTCGGAGCGGCGCACGGGCCGGCCGTCGCGTGCCGCCTCAGCCTTCTGGTCGGCCATCGGCCAGTAGGCCCGCGGCGACAAAGGCGCCGTCGCGGAGCACCGGCACGCGTTCGCTGCCGTCGACCTCCGCCGCGATCTCGACATCGTCGGGCCAGCCGATGTCGATCAGCTCGCGCCCGCTCGCGGACGCGGCGAGCGCGTCCTCGACCCGGTGCGCCACGCCGAGCCAGGCGTGGAGGGCGAGCTCGGCCTCCGGGCTGAGCAGGAGCGGGCCCGCCTGGTGCTCGAGCCGGGCGACGACCGCCTCGACGACCGCCCCCGCACCCCAGAGGTCCTCCGCGGACGGGCGCAGCGTGTGGTCGTCGGGCCAGCGCTCACCCGCCGGGACGAGGACGATCGCCGGGGGCCTGCCCGACGTCCCGGCTGCCGCGCGCAGGTGCTCGACGAGGCGGTGACCGACGGCTGCCCGGTTGCGCAGCGACGCCGCGACGACCGTGGCGCCCGACTCGGCGAGCACGGCGCTGGTCGTCGAGCCGTTCGGGGACGGGAGCACGAGGGCCTTCAGGTCGGCAGGCGCGTCTCGGATCGAGCGCGGGGAGAGGCTCACCCCGTCGTGGGCGTGCGACCGGGGCCGCGCGAGCTCGGCCCGGTGCTCGGCGGCGAACCGCTGGGCCGACTCGTCCCGCCACCGGTAGGGATAGACGGTGAGCCCCCGGTCGCAGGCCACGGAGACGCACGTGGTGAAGCTGAGGACGTCGAGCACGACGGCGATGACCGACTCACCGCGCTCGGCGGCATACGTGGTCAGGGCCCGGCCGCCCGTGGGACCCCACTCGAGACGGACGACGTGGCGGTCCTGGCTGTGGAACGGCTTCACGCCGTCAGGCTAGCCCGCGCGAGGACCACTCCGGTCTCGCCCAACGCCCGTGGGCCCCTGGCCCCGGTGCCAGACTGAGAGCGTCCGGTTCGAGCGAGGAGGTCGGCATGTCCCGCGTGGTGCACTTCGAGATCCAGGCTGATGATGTCGAGCGGGCGAAGGCCTTCTACGGCGCCGCGTTCGACTGGTCGTTCGAGGACTACGGCCCCGTGACCGGGTCGACCTACTGGGGGATCACCACCGGGCCCGAGGACCAGCCCGGCATCAACGGCGGTCTCCTGCAGCGACCGGCGCCGACCCCCGGACCGGGGCAGGGGACCAACGCCTTCGTCTGCACGGTCGAGGTCGGCGACTACGACGAGACCGAGCGGCGGATCCTCGAGGCGGGTGGCCAGGTGGCGCTGCCGAAGATGGCCCTGACCGGCATGGCCTGGCAGGGCTACTACCTCGACACCGAGGGCAACACCTTCGGGATCCACCAACCCGATCCCGAGGCGAAGTAGCCGACTGGGGCCGACTCGGGCGGACCCGAGGGTCAGGCCGGATGGCCGGCGTCGTCCGTCTTCGAGGCCTGTGAGGAGAACTTCGAGACGAAGGCGTCGAAGCTGCCGTCCGGGCGCTCGACCATGACGCCCCCGTCCTGCCAGATCCCGTTCTCGGACGCCCACTGGGAGTCGAGCGGGTCGCCCTGGTTCTGGTGGACGTTGTGGACCCCGAGCCCGACGTCGAACGGCTCGCCCCACACGAGGGTCCGGCGCCCGATCACGAGGATCGACTCGAGGGCCACCGAGGCGTCGATGTTCGAGCCGGTCTGCCACGGGCGCCGCGGGAACAGCCCAGCGAGCCACGGCGGCGGTGCGACGACGAAGAGGCACCCGGGGTTGTCGACGAGGGCCGGGTGACGAATGTGGTCGAGGGCGCCGGTGGTGGGGGCGGTCACCAGGTCGTGGTAGCCGGGGATCGCGTCTCCGGCGGGTGCGATCGCGCTCCGCGCGACGGTGAGCACCTTCCACTGGACGCCGACCTGCGACTGCTTGCTGTCGACGTCGACCGCGCACCGGTAGGACCCCTGCGGCGCCGAGAGCTGCAGGTTGACGTGGTACCAGCGTCCCTGGTCGTCCGGGGTGTCTCGAACGTGGCTCGTGAGCGTGCCCGCGAGGACGCCGTAGTGGCTGAGCGGCACGGGCTCAGCGTACGCCGGGACGCATCACCGGGAGTCCGAAATGCGCCTTCCGCGCGAGGGGGAGGCAGAGGACAGGCGTGGTCGGGGTTCAGCGACCGCACACCCCGCCGCAGCCGCCTGCGCCGCACCCGCCGCCGCAGCCGCCGGCCGCCACGGCGGGCTCCGGGACCTCGTGCCGGGTCGACCACGCCGTTTCGAGGGCCTGGGTGAAGACCTCCGTCGGCTGGGCCCCGGAGATGCCGTACTTGCGGTCGAAGACGAAGAAGGGCACCGCCTCGATGCCGAGCATCTTGGCCGTCGCCTCGTCGCTGCGGACGTGGTTGCCGTAGTCGTCGGAGTCGAGCATGTCGCGCACCACCGGCTCGTCGAGACCGATCTCGGTCGCGAGCCGGACGAGCGTCTCGCGGTCTCCGACGGCGAGTCCATCGGAGAAGTACGCCCGCATGAGGCGCTCGTGGGCGGCGTCGGCGAGCCCCTGCTCGGCGGCGAGGTGGACGACGCGGTGGGCGTCGAACGTGTTGCCGTACCGGGCCTGCTGCCAGTTGAACTCGAGGCCGAGCTCGGCAGCCGCTGCGGCCATCGACTCGTGCTGGGCGACCGCCTGCTCGCGGGTCGTGCCGTACTTGCGGGCGACGAGGTCGACGAGCTCACCGTCGACCACCGCTGCGGCGCCACGGTCGAGCTCGAAGCTGTGCCACTGGATCTCCAGCTCGTCAGCGTGCTCGAACCGGGCCACGGCCGTCTCGAGGCGGCGCTTGCCGATGTAGCACAACGGGCACACGATGTCTGACCAGATGTCGATCTTCACGGTCGTGAAACCTACCTCCGCGCGCCCGTCTTCCCCGCATCGCCGAAATGAGACGCAGGCCGCACGGGCTCCCTCCCTGCCCCGACGAGCGAGTCGTATGCCGCCGGGCTCGGTCCCGGCGCCACGACGTCCTCCCGGGGCTCGGATCACCCGCCCTGGGTCGAGGCGATGCGGGCGAGGATGGCCGTCGCGCACTCCTCGGCGCGGGTCTCCGGCAGCCAGTGGCCGGCCGCGACCTCGAGGAAGGCATACGGACCCGTCACGTGCTCGCGCGTCAGCTCCGCCGCGTGCCGGCCGAGGGCGACGTCGTCACGACCCCACACGTACGTCGTGGGCACCGTCACCCGGTGCGCCCGGACGTGCGAGGAGCCGGTGGCTCGATACCAGTTGATCGGCCCGGTGAGCGCGTCCGCGTGACCGAGGCGAGCGGCATACCTCTCGACGTCCTCGGCGGGCAGGCCGCTGCCGCGCATGATGCGCCGGAACCCGGCGGCGAAGACGTGCTCCGGCACCCACGGCACCTGGAAGGCGCCCATGTACCAGGACCGGCGCAGCTGGTCGGGGGTCCGTAAGGCCCGCGAGAGGGCCGCCGGGTGCGGCGTCGAGAGCACGGTGAGGGAGGCGATGCGCTCGGCGGCGTTGCCGGCGACGAGCCAGGCGATCGCTCCGCCCCAGTCGTGCCCGGCGAGGTGGACCCGCTCGTGGCCGGTCGCGTCGACGAGCGCGAGGGCGTCTGCGACGAGCTCCTCGAGGCGGTAGGCGGACCTCGACGGCGGGGTCGCCTCGGGCGAGTAGCCGCGCTGGTCGGGAGCCCACGTGCGGCAGCCGGCGTCGGCGAGCCGGTCGGTGATGCGCGTCCAGCTCGTGCGGTCGGTGGGGAAGCCGTGCAGCAGGACGACCGGGGTGCCGTCGAGCGGTCCGGAGTCGGTCACCTCGAAGGTCAGGCCGTCGCGCTGGAAGGTCTCGACGCGGGGTTCGGTTGCGGGCATGGGCCCATCATGCGGCTCGGCGCCGGGTCTCGTTGGGGTCTTGCGGCGGTGACGTGGCGGTGACGTCGGGGTGAGGTCGGGGTCACGTCGGGGTGACGTCGGGGGGAATCCCGAGGCGCCGGCGGCGTGGGCCCACCTACTGTGAGGTCATGGCCGACACCACGTCACGCGCGCACGTGCGACCGCGGTGGTGGCACTTCTCGCATGTCGGCCTGCTCTTCGCGTCGGCCTACGTGCTCATCTCCACGTCGCCGAGCCTCCTGCCGCGCACGTGGTACTTCCAGGGTTTCATCACGGGTCTGTGCGCCGCGGTCGGCTACGGCCTCGGCGTCCTCGTCGCCTGGGTCGTGCGTCGCGTCGCCCGGCTCATCGACCTGCGGATCAGCGTGAGCCGCGAGGCCGGCCACTGGTTCCGGGTCGCGTGGCCGATCTTCGCGGCGGTCGCCGTCGTCGGCATCACCGTCGCCAACGTCCGGTCCCAGGCCCGGACCGCGGCCGTCGTCCACCTCACCCCGCTCAGCCCGCTCGACTGGCTCGGGGCGCTGGTCCTCGCCCTCGCCGTCGCAGCGGTGTTCCTCGCCGCGGCCCGCGGCCTGCGCCTGATGACCCGCCGGCTCGCCGAGGCGGCCGGCCACGTGCTCCCCAAGACGCTCGCCTCCGTCATCGCCGTGGCGGTCGTCGCGACGGGGACGGCGTGGGTGACGGACAGCGTCCTGTTCCACCGCAGCATCCAGGCGATGGCGGCCATCGCGGCGCGCGTCAACGCGTCCCCGTCGGGTCGCCCTGCACCGACCTCGCCCCTGCTCTCCGGCGGACCCGGGTCGCTCGAGAGCTACGCGAGCCTCGGCTACCAGGGCCAGATGTTCGTCACGAGCGCCCCGACGGCGGCCGAGATCTCGGCCGCCACCGGCAGGGCGGCGCTCGACCCGATCCGGGTGTACGCCGGGTACACGGCCGACCGGACCATCCCCGACGTGGCGCGGGCGGTCCTCGCGGAGCTGAAGCGCACCAAGGCCTTCGACCGGCGCGTCCTCGCGGTCATCACGACGACCGGCACCGGTTGGGTCGACGACTGGAACGCCCAGGCCATCGAGTACCTCAGCGACGGCGACAGCGCGATCGCCGCGATGCAGTACTCCTACCTGCCGAGCGCGCTGTCGATGATGACCGACCGCGAGTCGTCGCGCGAGGCGGGCAAGGTCCTCTTCGACACGGTGTATGCCGCGTGGCTCGCCCTGCCTGCCGATGCCCGCCCGCGGCTCGTCGTCGGCGGCGAGTCGCTGGGGGCCTACGGCGGCCAGGCGGCGTTCGCCGACGCGAACGACATGCTGCGACGGGCCCAGGGCGGGGTGTGGGTCGGTACCCCGAGCTTCACGGACATCCATGCCGCGCTGACCGCGGCCCGCAACGAGGGCTCCCGTGAGATCGCACCGGTGTACGACGCGGGCCGGCACTTCCGGTTCGCCACCAACGGCAGCGAGCTGACGAGGGACTACGACGGCCGCCCCTACGGCACCTGGGAGTTCCCGCGGTTCGTCTACGCGCAGCACCCGTCCGACCCGGTCGTCTGGTGGAACCCCGCCCTCCTCGGCGCCGAGCCCGACTGGCTGCGCGAGCCCCGCGGCCGCGACGTCAACCCCGACGTCACGTGGATCCCGTTCGTCACCTTCTGGCAGCTGACGACGGACATGGCCGTCGGGCACGACCCGCCTGATGGCTACGGTCACCGCTACGGGCCGGAGCTCGTGCAGGCGTGGGGGGCGGTCCTCGGCGGCGTGCCCGGGGCCGACTACGCCGCGATCATCGCCGGGGTGCAGAAGACCGTGAACCGGGTCGAGTGACCGCCCTCGCCCCAGGAGGCTCGGGCCGCGCCACCACCGGCACCACAACAAGTCCGCCGGGGCGGAGGTGATCCGGTGTTCGGGGTCGGGGGAGCACAACAAGTCCGCCCGGGCGGGGTAGCGGGGTCCATCGCTACGCTCGGGCCATGCACCACAGCGGCGGGCGGGCCTTCCGGTTCCACGGGCAGATCGCCGGCGTCGGGTCGACCTCAGGCGTGCGCGTCGTGGTCGGACGCTGGGAGCGGACGCCCCTCGGCTCGTTCGCGGATGCCATGGTCGAGACCGCGCCGGGGCACCGCGTCCTCCTCGCCCCCAACGCCGACGTGGCCGAGTTCGTCCGTGCGACCTACGAGTTCGACGAGGTGCGGGTCGAGCCGTTCGCCGTCGAGGCCACCCCGGACCGCTGGGTCGTCGACTCGCCCACCCTTTCGCTCGAGCTGACCGTCGGGGCCCGTATGCCGCTGGGCCGGCTTCTCCGGGTCGTGCCGGCTCCCGTCGCGGCGAGCCCCACGTGGGCAAAGCTCGTCGACCCGATCGCGCGAATCGCCCTGCGCGGGGTGCGCACCGCCGGCATGGCGCTCGAGGGCCGGCGCGAGTACTACGGTGCGACCGACGTCCATGCGGTGACCGGCATCGAGGGCCGCTTCGACGGCGAGCCGATCGGGGCCCTGGCGCCCGTCGACCCGCCGTGCCGCTTCGGGTTCTCGTCGACACCGCGCAGGCCGTCGGTCACCGACGTGGTGACGACGGTCGTCCGCTCGCACTGACGGTGGCCTCCGGGAGGCGCGGCGGCCAGGCCCGTAAGGTCGCCGACCGGGGACCGCGCGTCGACCGTGGGGGCGAGCCCAGCGGCATACGTCCGCACCCAGGCGTCGTCGTGGTCGCCCCCCGAGTGTGGGACACGGTCGCCCCGCCCGCGGGATGACACGATGGCCGGAATGTCGATCAACGCGGTCTACCTCATCGCGGGCATCGCCCTGCTCCTCGCCGCCGTGCTGCCCGTGGCGCTCGAGCGGTATGCGATCTCCGCCCCGATGGTCCTGCTCACGATGGGGATGGGGATCGGTCTGCTGCCGATGCCCGACGGCCTCCATCTCGACCCGGTCGAGCTGCGCCCGCAGATCCAGCGCTTCACCGAGCTGACCGTGCTCGTCGCCCTCATGGGTGTCGGCCTCGCCCTCGACCGGCCCTTCCGGCTCCGCGACCGCACGTCGTGGGCGGCCTGGTCGCCGACGTGGCGCCTGCTCGCGCTCGCGATGCCCCTGACGATCGCCGGCATCGCGCTCCTCGGGTGGGGGCTCGGACTTGCTCCGGCCGTCGCCCTCCTCCTCGGCTCGATCCTGTCCCCGACTGACCCGGTCCTCGCCGGAGACGTCCAGGTCGGCGGCCCGCAGGTCCGCGACGAGGCCGAGCAGGGCCGCGCGATCGAGGACCTGGCCGCCGAGGACGCCGAGATCGACGAGCACGACGACGTCCGCTTCGCCCTGACGTCCGAGGCCGGGCTCAACGACGGTCTCGCGTTTCCCTTCGTGTATGCCGCCCTCTTCCTCGCGACGCTCGGCCCGGCCTCGTCGTGGCTCGGGGGCTGGCTCGCCTGGGAGCTCGTCGGCAAGATCGCCGTCGGCATCGCGGTGGGCGCCGCGGTCGGCTGGGCCCTCGCCCGCGTCGCGTTCGGCTCGTCGAGCCGGCCCCTCCAGCTCGCCGAGCAGGGCGAGCCGCTCCTCGCCCTCGCCGCGCTCGTCATGACGTACGGCCTGAGCGAGCTCCTCGGCGGCTACGGGTTCCTCGCGGTCTTCGCGTGCGGGATGACGATCCGCGGCGCCGAGCGCGGGCACCACTACCACGGCGCGATGCACGAGGTCATCGAGCGGCTCGAGCGACTCCTCACCCTCGTCGTCCTGCTGCTGCTCGGGATGGCGATGACGAAGGGGCTGCTCGCCGACCTCGACTGGCGCAGCGCCCTCATCGTGGCCGCGCTCATCGTCGTCGTGCGGCCGGTGGCAGGCTGGCTGAGCCTCGTCGCGCGGCGACGCGACGCCCGGCTCCCCGGCGGGCTGCGCCGGTCGGAGGCCCTGGCGGTGGCCTTCTTCGGGGTCCGCGGCGTCGGCTCCCTCTACTACCTCGCCTATGCCGCGGGGCAGCACGCCTTCGCCGAGGAGCGCTGGCTCTGGTCGACGGTCGCGCTCGCGATCGTCACGTCGGTCTTCGTCCACGGCGTGCTCGCGACGCCCGTCCTGCGACGGCTCGACGCCCGGCGCGAGGCGCGCGAGAGCTGAGGGCTGACGGCGCCAGAGGTTGGGCCCGCGGTCGGCACCCCTTGTCTGGGCGCCGCCTGTGAGCCGGTGGCGGCGAGGTCCGATGCAGGCGAGGATGACCGCATGGGCACGATGATCGCGTTTCCGGAGCACGACCTCACCGCCTACCGCGCCGACCCCCCGGGCGAGGTCCGCGGGGCGGTCATCGTGATCCAGGAGATCTGGGGCCTGGTCGACCACATCAAGGACGTCGCCGACCGGGTTGCCGCCGAGGGCTACATCGCCATCGCGCCCGACCTGCTCGGCCACATCGGGCTGGCGCCGGACGTCGGGCAGGAGCTCCAGTCGCTCCTCTTCAGCGGTGACGAGCAGGTCAGGGCCGCGGCCCAGCCCAGGATGCGGGAGGCGACAGGGCCGGCCCGCGTCCCCGAGTTCGCTGCCTGGGCCATCCCGGCACTCCGGGCGGTGGTCGACCTCCTCGACGAGGCGCCGGGGGTCGACGGCGACATCGCCGTCATGGGTTTCTGCTTCGGCGGGTCGTACTCCTTCGGACTCGCGCTCGCGGAGCCGCGGCTCAAGGGTGCCGTCGTCTTCTACGGCGGCTTCCCCGAGACGGGCCACCCGCGGACGATCGGCTGCCCGATCCTCGCGTTCTACGGCGAGAAGGACCACGGGATCACTGACGGCGTCCCGGACCTCGAGTCGCGGATGGCCGAGGCCGGGGTCGACTTCACCGCCCGGGTCTACCACGGGGTCGGCCACGCCTTCTTCAACGACACGAACGCGCGGACCTACAACGCGGAGGTCGCCGCCGACGCGTGGACGCGCACGCTCGAGTTCCTCGAGCATCGGTTCGCCGACTGACCTGCGGTCACAGACGGTCCACAGCGCGTATCGCCACCGCAAGGGCCGCCGGTGGAGTAAGCCTGTGGCATGAGCGATGTCGCCGCGCCGGGCCCCCTCGTCCTCGGGCCGATGCTCCGGTTCGTCGGGGAGCACGCAGCCACCGTGTGGGTCGAGACGGCCGGCGCCTGCACCGTGACCGTACGATGCGCCCGGCGCCACTGGTCGGCGAGGACGTTCGGGGTCCGCGGGCACCACTACGCGCTCGTCGTCGTCGACGGCCTCGAGCGCGGGACCAGCGAGGCCTACACCGTCGAGATCGACGGGGTCCACGTCTGGCCGGAGCCCTCGAGCCCCTACCCGCCACCGCGGATCCGGACCCTCGACCGGGAGCGGCCGACGCGGCTCGCGTTCGGGTCGTGCCGCACGAGCGTGTCCCACGACGCGGCCGGCAACGCCTCGCACGGAGTCGACGCCCTGCGGACCCTCGCCCTCGCACTCGCCGAGGACCGGGCGCCCTGGGCCGACCTGGTCGTCTTCATCGGTGACCAGGTCTACGCCGACGAGACCTCGGACGAGATGCGGGCCTTCATCGCGGCGCGGCGCTCCCTCGATGAACCCCCGGGAGTCGAGATCAAGGACTACGAGGAGTATGCCCACCTCTACTGGCTCGCGTGGAGCGACCCGGCCAACCGGTGGCTCCTCGCCAACCTGCCGACCTGCATGATCTTCGACGACCACGACATCCGCGACGACTGGAACACCTCGTGGACCTGGCACGAGGAGATCAACCGGACGCCGTGGTGGCACGAGCGGCTCATGGGCGGCCTCGCCTCGTACTGGGTCTACCAGCACATCGGCAACCTCTCCCCGGAGGAGCTCGCGAAGGACGAGGTGTATGCCGGTGTGCTCGCTGCCGAGGCCTTCGACAGCGACGACGAGCTCGACCTCAGTGACGCCCTCTTCGACCTCGTTCGGCGGGTGGACCGCCATCCGGAGGTCTACCGCTGGAGCTACCGGCGCGACCTCGGCGACAGTCGGCTCGTCGTCGTGGACTCGCGCGCGGCACGCGTCCTCGAGCCCACTCAGCGCTCGATGCTCGACCCGGAGGAGGTCAGCTGGCTCGACCAGCAGCTGACGGGTGACGTCGAGCACCTGTTCATCGGGACCTCCCTGCCGTTCCTGCTGCCACCCGGCCTGCACGACCTCGAGGCCATCGACGAGGCGGCGGCCGAGGGCGCCTACGGCCGGTTCGTCTCGCGGGTGGCCGAGAAGTCCCGGCGGTCCATCGACCTCGAGCACTGGGCGGCCTTCAACCAGGGCTTCGTGGAGGTCTTCGCCATGGTCATGGACGTCGCCCGCGGCAACCGCGGGACCGCGCCGGGGACGATCGTGTTCCTCTCCGGCGACGTCCACAACTCGTACGTCGCGGAGGTGACCGACGCCCGGGAGCACGGGGCGAGCTCACGCATCGTCCAGGCCGTCTGCTCGCCGATCCGCAACCCGATGCCGCGGGGGATCCGGGTCATGATGTCGGCCTTCTCCAAGGGCCTCGTGCGCCCGATGAACCTCTGGCGGCAGTGGTCGAGCCGCGTCCCCGACCCTCCGTACGCCTGGGAGGTGACCCGTGGCCCCTGGTTCGACAACTGCCTCGCAGAGCTGGCGGTCGACGAGCGAGGACTCTCGATGACGTGGCGCGGCGGCGACGTCAGGGGCGGGGACGAGGAGCATCCGGCCCTGACGACGATCGCGACGGTCCGCATCGACGTGCCCCCGCACCAGGACGGGCGCCACCCTTGATTGACCTCGGTGACCGGGGTCGCGTCAGCGGCGGCCTTGCCGGAGCCGCTGCATCTCGGCCTCGACCTGCTCCGGCCCCGGCTCGGGCGTGACGACGTCCCAGATGTTGAAGGCGAGGCCGATGCCCCATCCGAGGAGGATGAACATCGGCCAGAAGAACCCGGCTCCCGTGACCGCCCAGATGCCCACGAGCAGGAGGTTCACGGTCACGTAGGCGATGATGTGGGCCTGCAAGTCCCGCTTGGCCTTGAGGTGCTTGAGCGCGAGCGCCCGGAGCTCGTCCTCCGGCACACGGTCGGGTGGCACCTCCGTACCCTGGCTGGCCATCTCGTCGTTCATGGTGGTCTCCCTTCCCACCCACCAGCGTGCGTCGAGGTGGCCCGCGCCGACCAGTGCCCTTGGTCCCGGTGATCGCCGCTGTTCCCGATGACGACCGTCATCGCGGAGACCGTGCCCCGCCAGGCGTCGCCGCCGCGCTCGGAACCCGCTCGTGGTCGGCATCCCGAACGCACCGACGTGCCGCCGTCCCGTTGCGTGGGCCGGCCGCGGGGAGGAAGGTCGCTCTCATGACGACCGAGAGGGGCTGACCATGCGGCCCGAGCACCTGTGCGACGTGGAGTGGCGCTACGACCTGCTGCACGAGGTCGGGGCCTCGGGGCCCGGCGACGGGCAGTACTACGGACAGGGCACCGCGATCCTCACGGGGCGTCTGGCAGGCGTGGCGCGCTGGTCGAACTTCCCTCGCGCTCGCGCGGGGTACACCTTCCCCGACGCTCGCGGCGCGATCGAGACGGCCGGCGGGGGCCTCGTGCTGTTCACGCTCAGGGGCCTGTCGAACCTCACCGACGGTGCCGGCATCCACGTCATGACCTTCCAGACCGATCACGACGAGTACCTCTGGCTCAACGAGGTGATCGCCCTTGGCGAGGGCAGCCTCGACGCGCGTCGGAGGGCTCTGTCGATGCGCTACTACTCCTGTCACGTTGAGTACCGGCCATTGATCCCGGACGTCTGACCCGCCAGAACGAGCCTCGCAGGCGGGAACAATCTCGGCGCGTCCAAAGTTGAGTCCAGTGAACGCAAGATTTGCGAGCGCGGCTTTGACAACGCGGGCCGGCAGGAGCAGATTGAGCAGCAGAACCTGTCCCAACCAGTGACTCACCGGGCCAGAGCCGGACCCAGGCGGTTCATCGCGACCGCGCCCAGCGGCATACGTCGTCGGGAGTCGACCCAGGCCCCAGACAGCAAGGAGATCCCCCATGGCACGTGCGGTCGGAATCGACCTCGGTACCACCAACTCGGCCGTCTCCGTCCTCGAGGGCGGCGAGCCGACGATCATCGCGAACGCCGAGGGCGGCCGGACGACGCCGTCCGTCGTCGCGTTCTCCAAGAACGGCGAGGTCCTCGTCGGCGAGGTCGCCAAGCGTCAGGCCGTCACCAACGTCGACCGGACGATCCGCTCCGTCAAGCGCCACATGGGCACGGCATGGCGCACGCCCGACATCGACGGCAAGACCTACACGGCCCAGGAGATCAGCGCCCGCATCCTGCAGAAGCTGAAGCGCGACGCCGAGTCCTACCTCGGCGAGACCGTGACCGACGCCGTCATCACCGTCCCCGCCTACTTCGACGACGCCGAGCGCCAGGCCACGAAGGAGGCCGGTGAGATCGCGGGCCTCAACGTCCTGCGCATCGTCAACGAGCCGACCGCGGCGGCGCTCGCCTACGGCCTCGACAAGGGCAAGGAGGACGAGCTCATCCTCGTCTTCGACCTCGGTGGCGGCACGTTCGACGTGTCCCTCCTCGAGGTCGGCAAGGACGCCGAGGACGGCTTCGCGACGATCCAGGTCCGGGCCACCAACGGTGACAACCACCTCGGTGGCGACGACTGGGACGACGTCATCGTCCAGCACCTCATCACCCAGGTGAAGAACAAGACCGGCCAGGACCTGTCCAAGGACAAGATCGCCATGCAGCGCCTGCGTGACGAGGCCGAGCGCGCCAAGAAGGAGCTCTCCACCGCGACGAGCACCAACATCTCGGCGCAGTACATCTCGATGACCCCCGAGGGCCCCATCCACCTCGACGAGAACCTCTCGCGCGCCCAGTTCGAGCAGATGACCAAGGCGCTCCTCGACCGGACGAAGGCTCCCTTCCACAAGGTCATCGACGACGCCGGCATCAAGGTCTCCGACATCGACCACGTCGTCCTCGTCGGCGGCTCGACCCGCATGCCCGCGGTGAGCAACCTCGTCAAGGAGCTGACCGGCGGCAAGGAGCCCAACAAGGGCGTCAACCCCGACGAGGTCGTCGCCATGGGCGCGTCGCTCCAGGCCGGTGTCCTCAAGGGCGAGCGCAAGGACGTCCTCCTCATCGACGTCACGCCGCTCTCGCTCGGCATCGAGACCAAGGGCGGGCTCATGACCAAGCTCATCGAGCGCAACACCGCCATCCCGACGAAGCGCTCCGAGATCTTCACGACGGCCGACGACAACCAGCCGTCCGTCCTCATCCAGGTCTTCCAGGGTGAGCGCGAGATCGCGCAGCACAACAAGTCGCTCGGCACCTTCGAGCTGACCGGTATCGCCCCGGCGCCGCGCGGCATCCCGAAGATCGAGGTCACCTTCGACATCGACGCCAACGGCATCGTCAACGTCTCCGCCAAGGACCAGGGCACCGGCAAGGAGCAGAAGATGACGATCACCGGCGGGTCGGCCCTCTCCAAGGAGGAGATCGACAAGATGGTCAAGGACGCCGAGGCCCACGCCGAGGAGGACCGCAAGCGCCGCGAGGAGGCCGAGCTGCGCAACCAGGCCGAGCAGCTCGTCTTCTCGACCGAGTCGTTCCTCAAGGAGTCGGGCGACAAGATCCCCGCCGACGTCAAGACGCCGGTCGAGGAGTCGCTCGCCGACCTCAAGTCCGCCATCGCCCAGGGCTCCGAGGCGAGCGCCGACGAGATCAAGGCCAAGATCGAGGACCTCAACACCAAGTCCCAGGCCATGGGCCAGGCCGTGTATGCCGCTGACCAGGCTTCCGCGAGCGCCTCGAGCTCCGCTGGGGCGCAGGACGGTTCCGCCGGTGCGGGTGCGTCCACGGGCGGCTCCGACGACGACGTCGTCGACGCCGAGGTCATCGACGAGGACGAGGCGAAGGACGCGAAGTGACCACGTCCGACCCGAACGGCACGCCCGAGGGCGTGCGCCCGGACGGCGTCGGACCTGACGAGGTCGCGGGTGCCGGCAGCGATGCTGCCGGCACCCCGGCCGCGCCGGGCACCGGCCGGGCCGGGCACCACACCTACTACGAGGGCGGCCCCGGCGCCTCGGCGGAGCCCGGCGGCGACGACGAGTACGACCACGCGGCCGGACCAGAGGTGCGCGCGTCCGAGGGCGACGCGCTCGCCGAGGAGGACACCATGGCGGCGACCCTGCTCGCCGACCTGCAGCGCCTGCAGGCCGAGTACGTCAACTACAAGAAGCGCGTCGACCGTGACCGCGAGGTCATCCGGACGACCGCCGTCGGTGGCGTCGTGGAGTCGCTCCTGCCCGTGCTCGACGACATCCACATGGCCCGACAGGCCGGCGACCTCGCCGACGGGCCGTTCGCGTCGATCGCCGACAAGCTCGAGTCGATCCTCGGCAAGTTCGGGGTCGAGCGGGTCGGTGCGGCCGGCGAGGAGTTCGACCCCACGGTGCACGAGGCCCTCATGCACGTCCAGGCCGAGCTGCCCCAGGGCGCGACCGGCACGACCGTCGTCCAGGTGCTCCAGCCGGGCTACCGCATCGGCGAGCGCCTCGTCCGCGCGGCCCGGGTCTCGGTCGCCGACCCGGACTGAGCGGGACGTCGCCGTGCCGACCACCGCGCCCAACGGCATACGGCAGGCTGGACGTGAGAGCGTGACGACAGTGATGTTGGAGCAGAAGACCACGGAGAGCAAGGAGAAGGAGGTGCGCCGGGATGGCTAGCCAGGACTGGTTCGAGAAGGACTTCTACGCGATCCTCGGCGTGCCCCACGACGCCGACGCCGCGACGATCAAGAAGACGTACCGCAAGCTCGCCCGGACGATGCACCCCGACCACAACGTCGGGGACACCAGGGCCGAGGAGCGCTTCAAGGAGATCGGCGAGGCGTATGCCGTCCTCTCCGACCCCGAGCAGCGCAAGGAGTACGACGCGATCCGCGCGATGTCGCACGGCGGCGCCCGCTTCACCGCGGGCGGTCCGGGCGGCGGCGCCGGCTTCGAGGACATCTTCTCGGCGTTCGGCTCCGGCGCGCCTGGCGGCCAGCGCGTGCGCTTCGGGCCGGGCGGTGCCGGCGCGGGCCAGCCGGGCCTCGAGGACATCCTCGGTCAGATGTTCGGCGGCGCGGGTCCGGGAGCCGGCTACGGCGGCTTCGGCGCACCCACGGGTCCCCGCGCGGGACAGGACGTCGCCGCCTCGACGCGAATCGGCTTCCGCGACGCCGTCGAGGGCTCCACGGTGACCCTGACCTCGCCCGACCTCGGGCGGGTTACGGCCCGGATCCCCCCGGGCGTGAAGGACGGCCAGAAGATCCGGCTGCGCGGCAAGGGACGCCAAGGCGACCCGGGCGCGCCGGCCGGCGACCTCATCCTCACGGTCACCGTCGACAAGCACCCGGTCTTCGGGCGTGACGGCGACAACCTGACGGTCGACCTGCCCGTCACCTTCGCCGAGGCGGCGCTCGGTGCGACGGTCGCCGTGCCGACCCTCGACGGCTCGTCCGTCAAGGTCAAGGTCGCCCCCGGGACCCCGAGCGGGCGCGTGCTCCGGCTCAAGGGCCGGGGCGTCCGGCGCGGCGACACGACGGGCGACCTCCTCGCGAAGATCCAGGTCGTCGTCCCGCAGCGCCTGACCGACGAGGCCCGCGAGGCGATCGAGAAGATGGCCGCCGCCGAGCAGGGACACGACCCCAGGGCCGACCTCTTCGAGCGGGCGAAGGCCTGAGCCGGGCGGTTCGAGGGCTCCCGCGAGAGCACAGGCTCTCGCGGGGGACCTGGGACCGAGAACCGAAGAGAGCACCGAGGAAGAGAGCCCGGGAAGAGAGCCCGGGAAGAGAACCGAGGAGAAGGAAAGGATGGTGATGGCGATGGCACAGCCGAAGACGGGCCCCGCGGGACACGACGACGACACCCCGGTCTTCGTCATCTCCGTCGCGGCCCAGCTCGCCGGCATGCACGCGCAGACGCTGCGCCAGTACGACCGGCTCGGCCTCGTCTCGCCGTCCCGGACCCGGGGCGGCGGCCGCCGCTACAGCGGGCGCGACGTGGCGCTGCTCCGCGAGGTCCAGCGCCTCTCCCAGGAGGGCGTCTCCCTTGCCGGGATCCAGCGCATCCTCGAGCTCGAGAACCACGTGACCGCCCTGCAGGCCCGGGTCGACGAGCTCACCGCCGAGGTCGACGCGGCGCGCGCCGCACAGCTGCGCAGTGCGCGCGTCTTCGCCGCCGGGGCCCGCGGCGAGGTCTTCGCCGTGCGTCCCGGAGAGCGACCGCCGCGGGCGGCCTCGTCGCAGGCCCTCGTGGTCTGGCGTCCCGGCTCGCGCTGACCCGGACGATCGGCGTGGCCGGCGCGCCGCGTCGTGGTCGCGGTCGCGGTCGGGTCGCGGTCGGGTCGCGGACTGCCCGGGGGTCGGAAGGGGCGCGCAGCTCGGACGTGCGCAAAGTTGGTCGTGGGCACCCCGCGATGACAGACTGGGCCCTGCCTCCAGACACGCGGGTACCCATGTCACCTGCCCCTGAGCCGGTGAGCCGAGCCCCAGGAGACCCGGTGACGCCACACCGTGACGAGGACGCTTCTGCAGCCGTGAACTCGCCCGGCGGGCCCCTGTCCGCTCCCGAACCGCCGCCCGAACCGCGGCCCGGAGCCCGTCCTCGTCCGGCCGGGTCACGAGTGGACCTCCCGGTTCCCGACACCGATCTCGGCCGGCTCTTCGCTGCCACCGACTGGGGCGCGACGCCCCTCGGGCCGATCGACTCCTGGCCCTCGAGCCTGCGGACCGCCGCCGGCCTCTGCCTCGCCTCGCGGTTCCCGATCTTCCTCTGGTGGGGACCCGAGCTCGTCATGGTCTACAACGACGCCTACCGGCCGATGCTCGGCGAGACGAAGCACCCGCAGGCCCTCGGCCGTCCGGGACGTGAGGTGTGGCCGGAGATCTGGGACGTCATCGGCCCGATGCTCGACGGCGTCATGGCGGGTGGCGGGGCGACCTGGTCGGACGACCAGCTGCTCTTCATCGACCGCAACGGCCTCATCGAGGAGGCCTACTTCACCTTCTCGTACAGCCCGATCCACGAGGACGACGGCCTCGTCGGCGGGGTCTTCTGCGCCGTCACCGAGACCACGTCGCGCGTCCTCACCGAGCGCCGGTCGCGCACCAAGGCGGCGCTCGCCGCGGCACTTGTCGGCGTGAGGAGCACGGAAGACGTGCGCCGTCGCGCCGAGGAGAGCCTCCGGGCGAACAGCTCCGACCATGCCGCCGTGGAGGTCCTGCCGCCCGGTGCGGCCCTCCCGGCCGGGGCGGGAGAGGGCTCGCTCCACGTCGTCGAGGTCCTCGAACCGGGGCGCGCGACGCCCTCGGGTCACCTCGTCCTGACGGCCAACCCGCAGCGACCGTGGGACGACGCCCTCCAGGTCTACGCCGAGCTGTGCGCCGCCCACATCGCGAGTGCGCTCACCGCGGTGCGCCGCATCGACGACGAGCGGGTGCGCCTCGAGGCCCTCGCCCAGCTCGACGCCGCCAAGTCGGACTTCTTCGCCAACGTCAGCCACGAGCTCCGCACTCCGCTCGCCCTCGTCGCCGGTCCGGTGTCCGACCTTCTCGGCGACGTGCACGACCCGCTGAGCCCGGCGCACCGGACCCGGCTCGAGCTCGTCGAGCGCAACGTCGACCGGCTCCGCCTGCTCGTCGACGAGGTCCTCGACCTCTCCCGCGTCGAGGCGGGCGTCGTCCAGGCGCGCCACGTCGAGACCGACGTGCAGGCGCTCGTGCGCGGCCTCGCGGCCAGCTTCGAGCCCGCCATCGAGCGCGCCGGCCTGGCCTTCACCCTCAGCTGCACCGCCCTGCCGCGGCCGGCCTACGTCGATCCCGACATGGTCGAGCGGATCGTCCTCAACCTGCTCTCCAACGCGCTCAGGTACACGCCGGAGGGCGCCATCGAGGTCCGCCTCCGCGCCGTGGCGGACGGGTTCGAGGTGGTTGTCAGCGACACCGGCATCGGCATCCCCGAGGAGGGCCTCGAGCTGGTCTTCGAGCGCTTCCGCCAGCTGCCCCGAGCGGACCGGAGGCGTGCGCGGGAGGGGACCGGCATCGGCCTCTACCTCGTCCGTCAGCTGACCGAGCTTCAGGGTGGCCACGTGGGCGTCGCGTCCGTCGTGGGGCAGGGCAGCACGTTCACCGTCTTCCTCCCGTACGGTGAGCCCGCAGCGGGTGAGTCTGGGCTGCCGTCGCTCTCCCCGCGCCCGGCCGAGTCGTTCGTCGCGGAGGCCGACGCCTGGAGCAGGCGGGACACTCCGCAGGGCGCAGGCACCCGGGACCGGGCGGCGAGCGCCGTCGTCAGGGTCGACCGTCCCAACGGGTCCGCCGCGAGGTCCGACGGCCCGGAGGCGCCCCTGCCGGTGCTCCTCCTCGTCGAGGACAACGCCGACCTGCGGGAGTACCTGGCCTCGATCCTCGAGAACGACTACGAGGTCGTCACCGCCGGCGACGGACTCGAGGGTCTCGAGCGGGCGCGCGCGCTGCGGCCCGACCTCATCCTCTCCGACGTCATGATGCCCGGGGTCGACGGGCTCGAGCTCGTCCGCGAGCTGCGGGCCGACGCGCACCTCCGCGACGTGCCCGTCGTCCTGCTGTCGGCGCGGGCTGGCGTCGAGGCGAGCGCGTCAGGCTTCGACCACGGCGCCGACGACTACGTCGTCAAGCCCTTCGAAGCGGCCGAGCTGCGGTCCCGGCTGGCCGCGAACCTGGCCCGGGCCCGGGGCCGGTCCCGAGACACCGCGTGGCGCCGGGCCGTCCTCGCGGCCCTGCGTGAGCCGCTCGTCATCGCCGACCGCGACGGGAACATCCTCGAGATGAACGAGGCCTTCACCCGCACCTACGGGTGGGACCTCGCCGATGGCCCCATCTCCCCGCCGTACCCGTGGTGGGTCGACCCGGAGGAGGACCGCGAGGAGCGCGACTGGGCCGTGCTCGGGCTCGAGCGTCTCCAGTCCGGTCTGCCGAGCTTCGACGAGACGTTCCGGCTCCGGCGCCGCAACGGGAGCGACGTGTGGGTCTCCGTGGCGGCGGCGGGCGTGCCGGACGCGTCCGACCACCCCGGCTTCCTCCTCGGGACGTTCCGGGACGAGACGCGCGAGCGCGAGTCCCGCTTCCGCCGCAGCCTCGCGGCGCGTCTCGCCGTCGAGCTCGCGAAGGCCGAGGACCTCGAACAGGTCCTCTCGTCGGCAGTCACCGGGTTCAGCGTGCTCTTCGACGGCGAGGCGACGGTGCGCGTCGCCGTGGGGCGGCGCGATGTCGTCTTCACCCCGAGCGGGCTCACCCCGCTCGGCGACCTGTCACCCGCCATGCGGGACCGCATGGCGGGCGACGTCGACCAGCTGGCCGAGGCGTCCTCCGGCGCCAGGCAGGCCGAGCCCGGAGCGCACCGGCGCGTGTCGGCGCCCGAACCGGTCCCCGGTCTCCTGCTGGCGCCGGCCGGTGCGGACGCCGAGTGTCGCGCGTGGGTGCAGTTCCACGAGCCCCGCGTCGTGCCGTCGGACGAGCTCGTCGTCGGCGACCTCCTCGGACTGGCGTTCGCGCAGGCGGTCGACCGCGTCGCGGCCCGGCAGGACCGGGCGCAGCAGGAGCAGCACTTCCAGCGGGCCGTCGAGAGCCACCGGCTCATCGGGCACGCGGTCGGCATCCTCATCGAGCGGCACAAGGTCACCGCGGCGCAGGGCTTCGAGATGCTGCGGCAGGCCTCGCTCAACCGCAACATCAAGCTCCGTGAGCTCGCGACACGCGTCATCGAGACCGGGATGGAGCCCTCCGACACGGTCTGACGGCTGCCTAGACTGCCGGTGTGGACATCGAGCACCTCCTCGTCTTCCCCGAGCGCGGTGTCGCGGAGGAGGTCGCGGAGGCGCTGTCCGACGAGGGGCTGCACGACGTCCGTGTCGTGCGTGAGGCGCTCGCCGGTGAGGACGACTCGGAGGACCACGAGTGGGCCGTCTACGTCCGGACCCCCGACGAACCGTCGTATGCCGCTCGCTTCGTCGCGCTCGCAGCCGACCACGACGGCTGGTACGACCCGAACCCGACATCCTGACGAGGCGGGTCGGGGCGGCCTGCGTCACCATCGCGCACCACCACGAAGTTGAGTGGAATAGACTCAACTGTGGACCGGTTGTCCGAAGTGATCCGATCCCCGACCAGGAGAACGCATGGACCTCTCGCTGACCAACAAGGCCCAGGAGGCCTTCGCGCAGGCCGCGACGACCGCGGCCGCGAAGCACCACCCGAACATCGAGCCGGCCCACCTGCTGCTCGCGTTGGCAGCTCAGCCCGGCACGACGACCCCCGCCCTGCTCCAGGCCGGCGGCTCGACCCCCGCCGCGGCGACCGCAGCAGCCGAGCGGGCGATGGCCTCCCTGCCACAGGTCTCCGGCGTCGCGCAGCAGCCACAGCTCTCGCGCGCGGGGCTCGCCATGGTGCAGCAGGCTCAGCAGTACATGACGGCCATGGGCGACTCCTACCTCTCGACCGACCACCTCCTCCTCGCCCTCGCGCGCACGGGCCAGTTCGGGTTCGACGCCGACGCGATCGAGGCGGCCATCCCCGACCTCCGCGGCGGTCGCAAGGTCACGTCCGAGAACCCCGAGGGCACCTACGAGGCCCTCGACAAGTACGGCACCGACCTCACCGCGCAGGCCCGCGACGGCAAGCTCGACCCCGTCATCGGCCGCGACGCCGAGATCCGGCGGGTCGTCCAGGTCCTCAGCCGCCGCACGAAGAACAACCCCGTGCTCATCGGCGAGCCCGGCGTCGGCAAGACGGCGGTCGTCGAGGGTCTCGCCCAGCGGATCGTCGCGGGCGACGTCCCCGAGAGCCTGCGCGACAAGACCCTCATCAGCCTGGACCTCGCAGCGATGCTCGCCGGGGCGAAGTACCGCGGCGAGTTCGAGGAGCGGCTCAAGGCCGTCCTCGAGGAGATCAAGGGCTCCGACGGGCAGATCGTCACCTTCATCGACGAGATCCACACGGTCGTCGGTGCGGGCGCGGGCGGCGAGGGCGCCATGGACGCAGGCAACATGCTCAAGCCCATGCTCGCCCGCGGTGAGCTCCGCCTCGTCGGGGCGACAACGCTCGACGAGTACCGCCAGCACATCGAGAAGGACGCCGCCCTCGAGCGCCGGTTCCAGCAGGTCTTCGTCGGCGAGCCGTCCGTCGAGGACACCATCGCGATCCTCCGTGGCCTCAAGGAGCGCTACGAGGCGCACCACAAGGTGACGATCGCCGACTCCGCACTCGTGGCCGCGGCCAGCCTGTCCGACCGCTACATCTCCGGGCGCCAGCTGCCCGACAAGGCGATCGACCTCATCGACGAGGCCGCCTCGCGCCTGCGGATGGAGATCGACTCGAGCCCCGTCGAGATCGACGAGCTCCGCCGCGCCGTCGACCGGCTCAAGATGGAGGAGTTCGCCCTCGAGCAGGAGACCGACGAGGCCTCGCGCGAGCGCCTCGAGCGCCTGCGCAAGGACCTCGCCGACCGCTCGGAGGAGCTCGCCGCGCTCAACGCGCGGTGGGAGGCCGAGAAGGCCGGCCTCAACGCCGTCGGCGACATCAAGGCCCGGATCGACGACCTGCGGATGCAGGCCGACAAGCTCCAGCGCGAGGGCGACCTCGCGGGGGCGTCGAAGATCGCCTACGGGGACATCCCCGCGCTCGAGAAGCAGCTCGCCGCCGCCCAGGAGCGCGAGGCCGCCTCGACAGCCGTGACCGAGGAGCCGATGGTCAAGGAGGAGGTCGCCGCCGACGACATCGCCGACGTCATCTCGGCGTGGACCGGCATTCCCGCCGGGCGCCTCCTCGAGGGCGAGTCGGAGAAGCTGCTCCACATGGAGCAGCACATCGGGGCGCGGCTCATCGGCCAGACCGAGGCGGTCCGGGCCGTGTCCGACGCCGTGCGCCGGACACGGGCGGGGGTGTCCGATCCCGACCGCCCGACCGGCTCGTTCCTCTTCCTCGGCCCGACGGGCGTGGGCAAGACCGAGCTCGCGAAGTCGCTCGCCGACTTCCTCTTCGACGACGAGCGGGCCATGGTCCGCATCGACATGTCCGAGTACTCCGAGCGGCACTCCGTCGCGCGGCTCATCGGGGCGCCCCCCGGCTACGTCGGCTACGAGGAGGGCGGTCAGCTGACGGAGGCGGTTCGCCGGCGGCCCTATTCGGTGGTGCTGCTCGACGAGGTGGAGAAGGCGCACCCCGAGACCTTCGACATCCTCCTTCAGGTCCTCGACGACGGCCGCCTCACCGACGGCCAGGGCCGGACCGTCGACTTCCGCAACGTCATCCTCGTGCTCACCTCCAACCTCGGGTCGCAGTACCTCGTCGACCCGACGCTGAGCCCCGAGGCCAAGCGGGAGGCGGTCATGGGGGTCGTCCGTGCCTCCTTCAAGCCGGAGTTCCTCAACCGTCTCGACGAGGTCGTCGTCTTCGACCCGCTGTCCCAGGACGACCTCGCCCACATCGTCGACCTGCAGGTCCGCGCCTTCGGCACGCGTCTCGCCGACCGCCGGATCACGCTGCACGTCTCCGATGCGGCGCGGACGTGGCTGGCGCGCAAGGGTTTCGACCCCGCCTACGGCGCCCGGCCGCTGCGCCGGCTCGTCCAGCGGGAGATCGGCGACCGGCTCGCCCGCGCCCTGCTCGCGGGCGAGGTCCGCGACGGGCAGACGGTCACGGTTGACGTCGACGAGGCCGGCGAGGCGCTCGCCCTCGGCTGACGAGCCACGCCACCACGACGTATGCCGCTGAGCGGGGCCGACGCTCGCCCAGCGGCATACGTCGTGAAGGTCTCGACGATCCACGCCAGGGCGCCGGCGGCTACGGCACTGCCCACGATCCCTGGGCAGTGACGTAAGGAGAGCGCGGGAGAGGGCGCCGGGGGCTACGGCACTGCTCACGATTCCTGGGCAGTGACGTAAGGAGAGCGCGGGACAGCGCGCCGGGGGCTACGGCACTGCTCACGAATCCTGGGCAGTGCCGTACGAGCAGGCGGGCCAGTGTGCCCGGGGTAGCTGGGGGCGGGGCGCTCAGGCGGGTTGCCCCACGTTTGTCGTGCGCGTGAAGAGCACTGCCTCCCAACCGAACTCGCAGGCCGCGTCGACGTTGTCCTGCCGGTCGTCGGTGAACCACACGTCCGCGCGGTCGACGCGTCGCCCGAGGTCGGACTCGATGACCCTGTGGGCCGCTGCGTAGGCAGCGGGGTCGGGCTTGGCGACGCCGAAGTCGGCGCTGTTGAGCAGCCCGTCGAAGAGGCGTGCGAGCCCGAGCAGCTCGAGCTCCTGCGGCACGAGGTCGGTTCCGTTGGTGAAGACGTATGTCCGGTGGCCGTCGGCGCGCAGCGACCGCAGCCGCTCCACGGTCTCCTCCACCGGGGTTCCGCGGTGCGCCCGCCACGCCTCCATGTGCTCGTCGATCCGGGCGGCCCGAGCGGGCTCGGGGACCGCGGGCCCGAGCGCAAGGCAAATGGCGGCATACCACTCGTCGAAGGTCTGCCGGCCCGTGATCGTCGGCAGGAGCAGGTCGGGGCGGAAGGCGGTCGCCGCGACGTGGCCGGCGGGGAGGCCGAGGGCCGCCTCGATGGCGGCGTTGGCGTCGCCGGGCGCGAAGTCGCGCACGACGCCGTCGAGGTCGAAGACGTATGCCGTGTGCCGCCTCATGCGCGGAAGCGGCGCTCCGGGCGGTGGACGGGACGGCCGCCGGTCTGCCCGGGCCCGTTCGGGGCGACCGTCGGCTCCGAGGTGGTCGTCGAGCCCTCGGACCACTGCGCCGTGCCCTCGGTGACGCTGCCCTGAGCCCGACCCGTCACGACGTCGGCGACAGAGGGCCCCTCCCGGTCGCGCCATTCCGCCTCACGGCGGGCCAGCTCCTGCTCACGGGCGTCGAGTGCGCCGTGGCGCTCGTCGAGCTCGGCGGCCCGACGGGTCAGCGCCTCCTGGCTCGCACCCGCCTCGGCCATCCGGCGCTCGTGCTCGACGCGCTCGTCCTCGGCGGCCTGCTCGAGCTCGGCGACGCGCTCGCGCTCGCGGTCCTCCCGGCGCACCCGGGCGCGACGCCGCATGGCGGCCGAGACAAGGGCCCAGCCGAGGCAGACCAGCAGGGTCGCGGCCGCCCCGACGATGACGAGCTCGAGCGCATGGGCCTCACGCGAGAAGCCCAGGGCGCTCACCGTGATCGTCCCTGCGTGGCCCGAGGTGGCCGCGACGGCGAGCACGCCGAGGGCGGCTCCCGCGAGGATGAGGACAAGTCCGAGCAGCGTCATGATGACTCCTTCGTCGGGTGGGCGGCGAGCGCCCAGGGCATCCTTCGACCCTAACGCGATGGCTGCGCCGTCAGGGGTTTGCGCCCTGCCGACCTCAGCTGGTGATGTCCTTGCTCGAGAAGCGCGCCCAGGCCGCGAGCCAGAAGACGACGGCGTAGCCGAGGTCGACGAGGAGTCCCTGGCTGATGTTCCCCCAGGCGGGAGGGTCGCGCAGCAGGTCCCCGAATGCCATCCACTGGTCGACGATGAGCCACGGGTGGATCCAGCTCACCTGCGGGATCGAGTCGACGATCCACGAGAGGATCGTGAAGATCGCCAGGGCCACGGTGGCGCCCATCGGCTGCTCCGTCAGCGTCGAGATGAAGAGCCCCACGGCGGCCAGCCCCGCGAGCCCGGCGCTCAGGTAGAGCGTGACGAGAGCGAGGCGCCAGGCGGCCTCCCAGAACCCGATCTGGCTGCCGGACAGGGTCGTCATGGGTCCGGTCCCGAAGAGGGCGATCCCGACGAGGGCCCCGACGAGGCTGACGAGACCCACGCCCCACAGGGCGCCGATGCACAGCGAGGCGTACTTCACCGCGAGCAGGCGCGTGCGATGGACCGGCACGGTGAGCAGGTAGCGCAGGGTGCCCTGGTTGGCCTCGCCGGCGATGGCGTCGCCGCTCAGCATGGCGATCGCGAGAGGGAGGAAGAGGGTCAGCTCGACGGTCAGGGCCGCAAGCGGGACGAAGAGCCCGTTCGCGGTGATCGAAGAGAGGAAGTCGGGTCCCCGCCCCGGCCTCGGCGCCGAGATCTTGACGGCGATGGCGAGGAGGACGGGCACCGCTGCGAGGACGAGCAGCCCCATCTGGTTGCGGCGCCGACCGGCGATGAGGCGCACCTCCGAGCGGAGCAGGCGCGTGGACACGAGGGCCCGTCGTCGTCGCGGCTGCTCGGGGACCGCGGTGACGTTCTGGAGCTCAGCGACCGACATCGAAGCCCTCCCCGGTGAGCGAGACGAAGAGGTCCTCGAGGCTCGGGATGGAGACCGTGAAGGACCTGACCCCGACGCCGCCGCCGACGAGCGCGGCGACGATCTCCTCGGGCGGACGGGTGCCGGGATCGGCGCGCACCTCGAAGGCTCCGTCGAGGCCGCCCGCCAGCGCGACCGCCTCGACGTCGGCCAGGCCCAGGGCCGTGAGGACTCGGACGGCGGCATCGGGCTCCACGGTGACGACGCGAGCCACGGCCGCGGAGGAGCCGCGGATCACCGACGTGGTCCCCTGGGCGACGAGCCGCCCCTCGCTCATGACGCCGAGATGGGTGCAGATCTGCTCCACCTCCGAGAGCAGGTGGCTCGAGACGAAGACGGTCGCCCCGTCCTCGGCGAGCGTGCCGATGAGGTGGCGGACCTCTCGCGTGCCCTGCGGGTCGAGGCCGTTGGTGGGCTCGTCGAGGATGAGCAGGTCGCGCGGCGCGAGCAGGGCCGCGGCGATGGCGAGCCGCTGGCGCATACCCAGGGAGTAGGCGCGGTAGCGCTTCGTCGCCGCGGCGAGCAGGCCCACTCGGTCGAGCGCGGCGTCGATGCGGGTCCGCGCCGTCCGCGGGTCGGCCCACAGGTCGGCCGCATCGAGCCGGGCCAGGTTGGCTCGTCCCGAGAGGTACGGGTGGAAGGCGGGGCCCTCGACGAGCGACCCGACCGCCGGCAGCGCCGAGCCGGCCTGGTCCGGCATCGGGTGGCCGAGCAGGACGCTCGACCCGGCGGACGGCGTCACGAGGCCGAGCAGCATACGGATCGTCGTCGTCTTGCCCGACCCGTTGGGGCCGAGGAACCCGTAGACGGATCCGTGTGGCACGGCGAGGTCGACGGAGTCGACGGCCGTCTGGCTCCCGAAGCGCTTGGTCAGCCCGGTCGTCCGGATGGCGAGGTCGCCGGGGGCGGCCGGGCGCTCGCGCGCTCCGGTGGGGGTCGGTGCGGCGAGCGCCGGGGAGGTCATCGTCCGTCCTTCATCGTCCGTCGGTGGTGGTCGGTCGTTCGGGGTCGTGCGTCTCGTCGGGGCGCCTCACTTGGCCGAGAGGGCCGTGAAGAGCTGCTCCGGGGCCACGGCGCCCACGGCCACCCGTCCGTCGTCCGTCAGCGCGACGGAGAAGAGGGTGCCGTCGAGCAGGTGCCCGCGTCCCCAGCTGCCCGAGACCGTGGGGATGGACCGCAGTATGCCGTTCAGCTGCTTCTGCAGGCTCGTTCCGGCCGCGCCCGTCGCGCCCGTCGCGCCCGCAGAGTCCGTCGCGGCCGGCAGCGTCGTCACGGCGACGGTGCTCCAGCCGGTGCCGACGATCTTGGGTGCGGCCGGCTTGGTTCCGGTCGCGGGTGTTCCGGACTGCGACGGGAGGCGGTTGGTCGCCGCCCCGCCCGGCTTGAGCGAGCCGGACTGGGTCACCGTCGTGCCGGGTGGCGGGTTGAAGGCGAACTGGCGCGCGTCGGGCTTGCTGAAGTCGACCGCGGTGAAGCCGACCTCGAAGGCCGGGTTGGAGATCTTGGTCGAATAGACCTGGACTCGGAGCGGGATGTGCTTCTCGGCATCGATGGCGATGCGGATCTGCGCGATCCGGGAGGTCGTCGTGCCCTTCGGGGCGAGGACGAGCTCGTAGGCCTGGCGGCCTGCGACGACGGCCGTGCCGGACGTGGAGACCGTGGTCGTGGTGCCGAGGACGGCGAGGGCCTGCTGGGCCGCCTGGTCGGGCGTGGTCGGCAGCTGCGAGGGCATCCCCGACGCGAGCCCGGTGGGGATCCCGGTCGGGAGCCCGGCCGGCCGGTCCGCGTGGGCGGCGTCGCGCTTGGGGCCGGAGCCGAGGACGTGGTGCTCAGCCGTCTTGTCGTGGCTCGACCACAGCCAGAGGTCGGTGCCGTTGCGGATGATGTCCGACTCGCCGAGGTTGCCGATGACGGCGACGCGCTGTTGCGTCGGCCCGGCGAACCAGACCCGCAACGTGTGGCTGCCGGCGAGGAGCGACGTGAGCGAGCTGCTGGCGCCTCCAGGGCCGCCCGACGAGCCGCTCAGGCCGGGGATCTGCGGGAGGCCGAGGTCGGCGGTCTGGACGACCGTGCCGGACAGGCTCTCGAGGCTGGCCTTCTGGACGTCCGCCAGCAACTGCGCCGCGGTGCGCGGCGGGAGCCCGGCGTCGGCGGTGGCGGTCCGCGTGACGAGGAAGCTCGTCGCGCCGATGACGGCGACGGCCGCGGTCGGGGCGATCCAGCGGGCGCGTGGGTGCTGGGCGAAGTAGGTCATGACCTCATCGTCGCCCCGGGCTCCTGAGAGCGTCCTGAGAAGGCGTGCCTCCGGTGCGCGCCGTGGCGGCCCCGCGTGCGATGGTGAGGCCGTGCGAGTGCTCCTGGTCGAGGACGAGCCGCGGATGGCGGCGGCGATCGCGCGCGGTCTCGAGGCCGAGGGCTTCGTCGTCGACCGCGCGGGGGACGGCCCGTCCGGTCTCGACCTGGCCCGCTTCGGCGGCTACGACGTCGTCGTCCTCGACATCATGCTGCCTGGGATGTCCGGCTACACCGTCGTGCGGACCCTCCGGGCCGAGCGCAACTGGGTGCCGGTCCTGATGCTGTCGGCCAAGGACGGGGAGTACGACGAGGCGGACGGCCTCGACTACGGCGCCGACGACTACCTGACCAAGCCCTTCTCGTTCGTCGTCCTGCTCGCCCGGCTCCGGGCCCTGCTGCGGCGCGACCCGCAGCCGCGCCCCACCGTCCTCGTCGTCGGCTCGCTCAGTCTCGACCCGGCGACGCACGTCGTCCGCGACGCGGGGCACGAGGTCGACCTGTCCCCGCGGGAGTTCCTGCTCCTCGAGCACCTCCTGCGCGCCCACCCCGCGGTCGTGAGCAAGGAGACGCTCCTCGAGTCGGTCTGGGGGTCCTCCGACGACGTCAACGTCGTCGAGGTCTACGTCGGCTACCTGCGCCGCAAGCTCGGCCGCGGCCGGATCGAGACGGTGCGGGGCGCGGGCTACCGGGTCCCGTCGTGAGCCGGTCGCATGGACGGCTCGACCGGCTCAGCCTGCGGGCGAGGCTGACGGCGCTCAGCGTCCTCGCGGTGGCCGCGGCCCTGCTCGTCGGCGGGGTGCTGCTCTCCGTCGTCCTCACGGCCTCCCTCACCCGAGCTGCGCAGGATTCGGCGCACGCGAGTGCCGCCGAGGTCGCGCTCCTCGTCGACACCGGCCGCGTGCCTGACCCGGTCCCCGTCTCCGGGGTCCAGGTGATCCAGCTCCTCGACGCGCAGGACCGCGTGGTCGGCGGCTCGGTCACGGCCGACCGGCTGACGCCCCTCGTGACGCCGGAAGAGAAGGTCCGCGCCCTGGCCGGAGAGGCGGTCGTCGTGCCGGGCAACCGGACGGGCCTCTCCGGCGGTCTGCAGGTGGCCGCGGTGGCCGCTGGGCCGGTCACCGGCCGGGTGACCGTCGTCGCGGCGGTCCCCACCGCCGAGATCGAGTCGAGTGCCGCGACGCTGCGTCGCCTCCTCCTCGTGTCGTTCCCTCTCCTCCTCGCCGTGCTGGCCCTGCTCAGCTGGCGGCTCATCGGCCTGGCCCTTCGGCCGGTCGAGAGCCTCCGGGTCGGCGCCGCCCGGATCGACGAGACGTCGGCCGAAACGGAGCGCCTGCCGGTGCCGCCGACGCGTGACGAGATCAGCGCCCTCGCCACGACGCTCAACGACATGCTCGACCGGGTCGCGTCCGCGCGCCGCAAGCAGCGTGCCTTTGTCGCCGACGCCGCCCACGAGCTGCGCAGCCCCCTGGCGAGCATGCACACGCAGCTCGAGGTCGCGCAGCGCCTCGGCGAGGGTGGACCGCTCGTCGACGACCTGCTGACGGACGTGCAGCGCCTCGCGGGGCTCGTCGAGGACCTCCTCGTCCTCGCGCGGGCCGAGGACGCGGGGGCGACCGTGGTGCCCACGGAGCTGCCCCTCGCGCCGCTCCTCGCCGACGTGCTCCGCCGGTATGCCGCCGCGCGGGTTCCCGTGCGACTCGCCCCCTCCACGTCGGCGGGCTCCACGGCGACGGGCGACGGCCCGGTCGTGGTCGCCGTCCCGGGCGACCTCTCCCGCGCGGTGGGCAACCTCGTCGACAACGCGGTCCGTCACGCGGCCACCCAGGTCACGGTCCGCGTGTGGACGGTGGGGGAGCGGGTCGAGCTCGCCGTCGAGGACGACGGGCACGGCATACCAGCGGCGGAGCGTGAGCGCGTCTTCGACCGCTTCACCCGGCTCGACGAGGGCCGCGACCGGGACAGCGGAGGGAGCGGCCTCGGTCTCGCGATCACCCGGGCGCTGCTGGCCCGGGGCGGGGCCCGGATCCGCCTCGAGGACGCGATGCCCGGCCTGCGGGCCGTCATCACGCTGCCTGCCGCGACGCGACGTGGATCGTGACCCCGTCGCGACAGGAGGGCGGGCTAGCCTGACCCCCATGCGCATCACGGGAAAGCTCGCCGCCGCCGCCCTGTCGGGACTCTGCGTCCTCGGGACGGCCGCCTGCACGAGCTCCGGGGACGGAGCCTCCTCGACCCAGCAGGCCGAGCTGACCGCCGCCCAGCGGCTCGCCGCCGCCAAGACGAAGGTCGACGCCGCGTCGTCCGTGCACCTCAAGCTCGCGAGCTCCGACGTGCCGAGCGGGTCGAGCGGCGTCGTCTCCGCCGAGGGCGTGGGCAAGCACCCGCCGGCCTTCAAGGGCACCTTCAAGGTGTCGCTCAAGGGGGTCCCCGCCGATGCCGAGCTGACCTCGGTCGACGGCGAGGTCTGGGCCAAGCTGCCGCTCATCCCGGGCGTCAACAAGATCGACCCCAACGCCTTCGGACTGCCCGACCCGGCGGTCCTCTTCTCGCCCGACAAGGGCCTCACGACCCTCCTCGCCGCGACGACCTCGCCGGTAGCCGGCGAGAAGATCCGCAAGGGCTCCGAGGTCCTGACGCAGATCAAGGGCAAGATCCCCGGGTCCGCGGTCGTCGACCTCTTCCTCGTCGGTGACCGCAACGGCACGTTCGACGCGACCTTCGGCCTGACCGACGACCAGGAGCTGCGAACCGTGACGCTGACCGGTCCCTTCTTTGGACCGGGCACGACGTCGACGTACACGCTGACGCTCGACCAGTACAACGCGCCCGTGACGATCACGAAGCCCTGACCGTGACCGTGTCGACGGTCGACGCACCCGCGTCCGAGGTCGCTGCGCGCCGCCTCCCCCTCCTCGCCGCGGCGTCTGCGGCCGTGGCCCTCGCGGCGGCCGACACCTACGTCGTCGTCCTTGCCCTCACCGACATGATGGCCGGGGTCGGGATCGGCATCGACGCGCTCCAGCGGGCGACGCCGATCATCTCCGGCTTCCTGCTCGGCTACATCGCAGTCCTGCCCCTCATCGGCCGACTGTCCGACCTGCTCGACCGGCGCAGGATCCTCCTCGGCTGCCTCGTCGTCTTCGTCGTCGGGTCGGCGATCACGGCGCTCGCGGTGGAGATGCCGGTCCTCGTCACCGGCCGCGTCCTGCAGGGCATCGGGGGCGGCGGCCTCGTGCCCGCGACCCTCGCGCTCGTCGCCGACCTCTGGCCCGCCGACCGACGCGGCACCCCCCTCGGGGCGGTCGGGGCCGTCCAGGAGCTCGGGTCGGTCCTCGGGCCCGTCCTCGGCGCCGTCATCCTCGCCTGGTCGGGCTGGCGGGCGATCTTCTGGGCCAACGTCGCTGCCGGCGTCGTCCTGTATGCCGTCATCCGCGTCATCGGGGCGCCGACCGTCGCGTCGGAGTCGGCCGAGTCGGCCGGATCGGGCGAGTCGGCCTCCGTGGTCGGGCGGTCGCGGGTCGTCACGGTCGTCGCCTGGGTCCTCGCCGCACTCGGGCTCGGCCTGGGCGGGCTCGCCCTCGCGGCACCGGACTCGCTCGTCACCGACGTGGCGCTCGGGGCGCCGTTCGTGGCGTTCACGGGCGACTCGCGGGTCGTCACGCCGATCGGGGTCACGGCGCTCGCCCTCCTCCTCTTGCTCGCCGTCCTCACCGCGCCACGCTGGTGGGTGGTCCTGCGCCGGGCCGACCTCGTCGGTGCCCTGCTCGTCGCGGTCGCCCTCGGCAGCCTCGTCCTGACCTTCGCGTCGTCCGACCCCGAGAAGGAGGTCGTCGGCCCGCTCGGCTACACGCTCCTGCCCTTCGGTGCGCTCGCGGTCCTCGCGCTGCTCTGGTGGCACCGTCGAGCCGCCGACCCGCTCGTGCCGCGCGGGGTCGTCCACGCGCGCGGCCTCAGGTCGCTCGGCGTCAGCCTGCTCGTCGGGGTGGCCCTCGTCGCGGTCATCGTCGACGTGCCGCTCCTCGCGCGTCTCAGTGACCACTACGACGAGACCGGCGCGGCACTCGTCCTCGTCCGCTTCCTCGTCGCCGTGCCGGCCGGAGCGTTCCTCGGCGGCTGGTCGCTGCGGCGACTCGGCGACGGGCTCGTCGCGGGCGCCGGGCTGCTCCTCGGGGCGGCCGGGATGCTCGTCATGTCGGGGTGGACGCTCGGCTCGGTGACCGACACCGGGCCCACGACGACGGTCCTCGTCCTCGTCGGCTTCGGGGTCGGGCTGGCCCTTGCCCCGGTCAACAACGCCGTGCTGGCGGACTCGCCGTCGCATGCGCACGGTGTCGCCTCGTCGCTCGTCGTCGTCGCCCGGATGGTCGGGATGGTCGTGGGGCTCGCGTTGCTCACCTCGGTCGGCCTGTCCCGCTACTTCGATGCGGTGCGCCGGCTGCCCGACCCGCTCGACACCGACGCTCTCGTCGCGACCGGGGTCGTCCAGGTCCAGACGGTGTTCCTCGGCGGCGCGCTCGCCGCGCTCGTCGGTGGCCTGCTCGCCCTGACGCTCGGGCTGCGCCGCGCCCGCTGACCGGCACCTGGCGGGGGCGGCGACCTCAGTCGGCGATCTCGAAGACGACCGGCGCGTGGTCGGAGGCGCCCTTGCCCTTGCGCTCCTCGCGGTCGATCGCCGCGCCGACCACACGGTCGGCGAGCGCGGGGGAGCACAGCGCGAAGTCGATCCGCATGCCCTGCCGCTTCTGGAAGCGCAGCTGCGTGTAGTCCCAGTACGTGTACGTGCCCGGCCCGGGGGCGTGCGGCCTCACGACATCGGCGAAGCCCGCGTCGACGACGTGCTGGAAGGCGGCGCGCTCGGCGGGCGAGGTGTGGGTGCGGCCCTCGTAGTAGGCGACGCTCCAGACGTCGTCGTCCTGCGGGGCGATGTTCCAGTCGCCGAGGAGGGCGATCTGGGCTCCGGGGTCGGCGGCGATCCAGCCGCGGCCGGCGTCGGCGAGGGCGTCGAGCCACTGGAGCTTGTACTCGAGGTGCGGGTCGTCGAGGGCGCGGCCGTTGGGGATGTAGAGCGACCACACCCGGACGCCCCGGCACACGGCGCCGATGGCCCGGGCCTCGGCCGCGGCGGGCTCGCCCCAGCCGGGCTGACCCTCGAAGCCGACCCTCACGTCGTCGAGACCCACGCGGGAGGCGATCGCGACGCCGTTCCATTGGTTGAGCCCGTGGTGGGCGACCTCGTAGCCCAGGGCCGCGAACCGGTCGAAGGGAAACTGGTCCTCGCGCGCCTTCGTCTCCTGGATCGCGAGCACGTCGACGTCGGTGCGCTGGAGCCAGGCCTCCACCCGGTCGATCCTCGAGCGGATGGAGTTGACGTTCCACGTAGCGATGCGCACGCCGACACCCTAGACGCAGGCACGGACGGCGACGGGGCCGGGAGCGTGTGCTCTCGGCCCCGTCGGTCGATTCGCCCGTATGCCGTCGGGCCCGGTCGTGCGGTCGCGCTCAGCAGGCCTCGGTCGCGTCGACGACGAAGCCCTTGTCCTTGACCCCGGGGTCGCTCACGAGCTGGACCGAGCCGACCGAGGTCGGGATGCAGGGCGAGAGGGTCCCGGCCGGGTAGGAGCCGGTGTAGGTCGCGAGGACGTTGCCGTTCGCGTCCTTGACGTAGACGTAGTCGAAGTCGAGCTCCGTCGACAGGACGCTGAAGCGGAAGCGGAAGCCCGCGGTGCCGTTGTCGTACGTCCAGGTGCAGTCGCCGTCGTTGCCGTAGCCGTTCTGCGTGCCGAACGGGATCGTCGCGTTGGCGTCGCCGACGCACGGCGGCGGCGGCGGGGTGCCGGGGGCGCAGCCGGCCTTGACGCCGACGGCGTCCCAGACCTTGCCCATGTTCGCGGCATACCGGCCGGCGACGGCGATGGTGGAGTTGCGGGCGTCACAGAAGTTGGCGTACTCCGGCAGGGCCGTGAAGCCGTTGTAGAAGATCTTCTTGGCCTGGCCGAGCCCGAGCTTGGGCACCGAGACGTCGCAGTCCGCCGTGTGGGTCGGCGTCGGGTTGCCCGCCGTCGCGCACCCGCGGTTGTAGCCACCCTTGACCGCGAGGAAGTACGCGTGGTTGGCGATGCCGCTGTTGGTGTGGACCCCGCCGTTGTCGAGGTCCCCGGTGTAGCGGAGCGAGTAGTGGTCGGGGTCGTCGAACTCGCCCGGGTTGCCCATGTTGCGGAAGCCGTGGCTCGTGACGATGACGTCCTCACCGATGCGCCAGTCGGGCGTGACCGACGGGTCGCGACCGGTGTCCTCGGCGTAGAACTCGGCGGTGTTGCCCATCATGTCGCTGAAGGCCTCGTTGAGGGCGCCCGGCTCGTTCTCGTAGATGAGGCCCGAGGTGTACTCGGTGACGCCGTGGGTCAGCTCGTGGCTGATGACGTCGAGGCCACCCGAGAGCGGCAGGCACGACGTGCCGTTGCCGTCGCCGTACGTCATGTAGACGCCGTTCCAGAAGGCGTTGCAGTAGTTCTTCGCGTAGTGGGCGAGGGAGCGGATGACGAGCCCCTCGTTGTCGATGCTGTTGCGCTTGAAGGTGTCTCGGTAGAAGTCGTCGACGACGTCCGCGTAGTAGTGCGCGTCGACGAGGGGGCGCTGGTCGGGGCTCGCGAAGAGCGGTGCCTTGGTGTCCCAGACGTCGTTGTCGTCGATTGCCCGCACGACGCTCGACGTCGTGTTGCGGAAGTCGTAGGTCTGCTTGCGGCCGTCGGCCGAGATCATGACCCACGTGCCGTCGGCGCGCTGGGTGCTGTCGACCGACTTGGTGTCGCCCTTGACGCCCTCGCCGGTCCCCTCGGTCAGCGCGTTGACGGACTTGACGATGGCGCCGCTGCCCGCGTCGACCCAGCGGACCGGGCGCTCCCCCTGGGCGACGGTGTCGACGACGTAGACGTAACGGTCCGTCTTCGGGTCGAAGCGGAGCGTCGTGTCGGTCTTGATCTCCTTGGCGCGCGCGGCTGCATCCCCCTTGAGGGACCGGGCCGCGAGGTCTGCCTTTGCCTTCCCCCGGGCGTCGGCCGTGGTGAGCTTCACGGCGTTACGGGCCCGCAGTCCGGGCAGGTAGGCGCCGACGACGGCGGTCTGGACACCGGCCGTGTCGCTGACGACGGTGACCTGGCCGCCGATGACGGTCGCGTTGCCGACCTTCTGCTGGTAGCGGGTCAGCGTGTTGCCGTCCGCGTCCTTCCAGCTGCGCACCTTCGTCATGCCGGGCGGCATACGGAAGGCGGCTGCGTCGGCGCCCGACAGGGCGAACGACCCCGCGGGCTCGGGCTTCTTGGCTCCGGCGCTGGTTGTGGCCGGTGTTGATGCGCTCGCAGCGATCGCGGGCGCACCGGCCATTGCGAACGCCGCTGTGGCGGCGACGGCTCCGGCGATGAGACGTCTGGACACCTTTGTCCTCCGATGTGTTGGGTGATGGGAGTGCCGCTCCCGGAAGCGCTCACACACCTGCGCGACGCGCGGGGGCGCGGCACCTGAGCCAACGTAGTGGTGTGCGCCCCGGGCGGCCGGAGGCGCGCCGAGTTGGCGTGCGAGGCAGCAGTGACGTAGGACTTGCCCCATGACGACAGCCCTCATCACCGGCGCGACCGCGGGCATCGGGCGGGAGTTCGCCACCCAGCTCGCGCGGCGCAACCACCATCTCGTCCTCGTCGCCCGCGACGCCGAGCGACTCGAGGCCGTCGCGGCCGAGCTCCGGGCAGCCCACGGCGTGGACGTCGAGGTGCTCCCTGCCGACCTCTCCGACCGCGCGGCGCTCCAGCGCGTCGCCGACCGGCTCTCGGCGCCCGGCGACCCTGTCGAGGTCCTCGTCAACAACGCCGGCTACGGCCTCAAGGGCTCGTTCCTCTCGCACGACATCGACGTCGAGGAGCGGCTCTTCGACGTCCTGACGCGGGCGGTCCTCGTCCTCTCGCACGCGGGCGCCCGGGCCATGAAGGCGCGTGGGCGGGGGACGATCATCAACGTCTCCTCGGTGGCCGGGTTCATCGCGTCGGGGACGTACTCGGCCGCGAAGTCGTGGGTCACCGTCTTCACCGAGGGCCTCGCCGCCGAGCTCGCGGGCACGGGCGTCACCGCGACGGCGCTCTGCCCGGGCTTCACCGCGACGGAGTTCCACGAGCGGGCGGCCCTGGCCAAGACAGGGCCGGCGTTCATGTGGCTCGACGCGGCCGACCTCGTGTCGGCGTGCCTCGCCGACGTCGCCCGAGGCCGGGTCGTCTCCGTCCCGGGCGCCCAGTACAAGGCGATCGTCGGCCTGCTCCGGGTCGTGCCTCGCTCGGCCGTGCGCGGGCGGGTGGCACGCGTCCAGCGCCGCCGCTGACCCTGCCGTCGCGGGTCCGGGAGCCGGGCCGCGCGCGGTCCGCGGGTTTGGTGCGGACCGCGGTGAGCGGCATACGATCGGGGCCGTGACTGACGTAGCTGCCGCCCGCGCCCGACTGCTCGAGATCATCAAGGAGAAGGCCATCGTCCACGGACGAGTCACCCTCTCCTCGGGCAAGGAGGCCGACTACTACGTCGACCTCCGTCGCATCTCGCTCGACGGCGAGGCCGCCCCGCTCGTCGGGATCGTCATGCGCGACCTGACCACGGACCTGTCGTATGCCGCTGTCGGTGGCCTCACGCTCGGGGCCGACCCGGTCGCGACCTCGATGCTCCACGCAGCAGCTGCGGCCGGCGAGCGGCTCGACGCGTTCGTCGTGCGCAAGGCCGGCAAGGCGCACGGGCTCCAGCAGCGGATCGAGGGACCGTCCATCGCGGGTCGCCGGGTCCTCGTCGTCGAGGACACGACGACGACGGGCGCGTCGCCGCTCGCCGCCGTCGAGGCTGCTCGTGAGGTCGGCGCCGAGGTCGTGGCCGTCGCGACCATCGCCGACCGGGCGACCGGTGCCGGCGATCGCATCACGGCCGAGGCCGGCGTGGAGTACCGCTACGCCTACTCGCTCGAGGAGCTCGGGCTCGCCTGAGCCCCGAGCTGCACGGGGTAGCCGCGGCGCAGCGCCTCGAGCGTCGTGGGTGGCGTGAGGACGGCGGCCGTGCCGGTCGTCGGCCTCGCCAGGAGCGTCGCGGCATACGTGTTGTCGGGGCGCCACACGGTGAGCGCCCCCGCGGTGACGAGGGCCGGGCCGTCGTCGACGAGGACGAAGGCCCCGTCGGGGAGGTCCCCCCACGCGCACGCGTGCAGCCGACGGGTGCGCTGCCGGGCATCCCAGCGCTCCTCGTGGAGGATCCGGTCGAGCTCTGGCGCGAGCAGGCGCGAGGCCCCGTGCGCAGCGGCCACGAGGTCGCGGAACGCGGTGTAGGCCGGACGTCGACACTCGGCGCAGGGCCGGTGGCCCGCCGCGAACGCGACGGCCTCGTCGAGGAAGAAGAGCGGCGTGTAGCGCCCGGGCGCCCACTGCTCGACCCGTCGGTCGCGGAAGTCGAGCCTGCAGACGATCCAGGCGCGGCCGACGTGGTGACGCCGGACGTCACGGGGGCCGGCGCCGTCGTGGAGGCGGCCGCGGTTGCCCATCCAGGCACCGCGCCCGGGCGCGGCGACGACCTCGCCGAGGGGGCTGACCCGGTTGGGCGCGGGGCCGGTCGCGCTGCTGCTCATTCGAGCACCTCCAGGTGGACGTCGGCCGGGTCGCCCTCGGCGAGGGACTCGGCGCTGCGCACCGACTTCTTCACGGGCAGGACGTAGACCCCGCGGCTCGCGTCGGGGAAGACCGAGGTCGTCCACGTGCTGCCGCCCACCTCGACCCGGACCCGCACGGATCCGAAACCCCTTGGTGGCCTGGGGCGCTCGCGGATCATGGCGGACGCGTCCTCGGGCAGGCTGACGAAGAACCAGCTCGACTGGGCCTCCCACCGCCAGAGCTCCGCGGTGAACCGACACGACTCCATGCCCTGACGATACGAGGGTGCGGCGACACCGCATGCTGCCGAGCCCGGCGCATGACCATCGAGGCGGTCACCCGGTCTGGCGGTTGAGGGGGGTGGTGCCGCTGATGGTGCCTCCGGATGTGCTCTCGATGGCGCGCCCGAAGCCCCGAGGAAAACGGGAGGCGCGCTGTCGGGGGTGGTCGGTAGCGTCTTGTCACTGTGACGATGACCAGACAGGGGTATGAAGAGGCGCGGAGCACGACGCAGGAGGGTGCTCCTCGGGACACGGGGCTGCCGGCGGATCGCGTCCCCATCGATTGGCGCCGGGTGCGTCGTCCGCTGACAGTTGTCTGCTTCTCGATGTCGCTGCTGGGCGCCGTCGCCGCATCTCTCGGGTCGATGGTCGCCGGTCGGCTGGCTGAGCACGCCACGTCGACGCTGGTCGTCCTGCTGGCGCTCTGCGTCGTCGGCGGTGCCGTCATCGACACCGTCGCCAAGATGATGTGGGCGACCGTGTGCGACCGGGCCGAGGGCCGGCTGCGGGCCGACCTGCTCGACGCGGCGATGGCCCAGCCGCTCTCCGAGCTGTCCGAGCAGGCCGTCGGGGAGGTGCTCGACCGCATCGACGACGACACGTGGGAGGTCGGCCAGCTGATGCGCTGGGGCGTGTGGCAGGCCGTGCGCACGCTTCTCGCCTCGGGTCCGCTGTGGGTCGTCGCGACCATCGCGTGGAGGCCCGCCGCCGTCCTCTTCCCGCTGACGGGGTTCGCGACGTACTGGGTCGTCCGCCGGCTGCTTCCCCAGGTCGCCGAGCGCAAGGTGGTCGAGGAGGCCGCGTGGACCGACCACGCAGCCTCCACCGAGGAGGGGGTCGCCGCCCGTGACGACCTGCGGACGGCGCTGGGCCAGGCGCACGTGCTGCGCCGCAACGCCCGGATGGCCGCCCGGGTCCACGCTGCCCTCGACAAGGTCCTTCAGGTCGAGGTCCGGATCACCCGGCGGAGCGGCGGCCTGCTCCACGGCGCGCTGGCCGCCGTCGCGGTCGTCGGCATCGCCCTCGTGCTGGCCGGCGACCTGTCGACCGCCCGTCTGGTCACCCTCTTCCTCGTCACGACGATGTTCGTCGGCGGTGTCGACATGCTCGCGCGTCACCTGCCTGACCTTCAGGAGGGCTTCGGAGCCGTCCTGCGCCTGCGGGCCATGCTCGCCGCCCCGGCCGAGCCGACCGGGGGCCGGCCCCTGCGCGACGGGCCGCTCGACGTGGAGTTCCGCGGTCTCGAGTTCACCTACGGCACGGGCACCTTCGCGCTGCGTGACGTCAACCTGACTGTCCCGGCGGGGCACACCTGCGCGCTCGTCGGACGCACCGGCTCCGGCAAGTCCACGCTCGCCTCGCTGCTGTCGCGGGCCGTGGAGCCGCCGCGCGGGACGGTGCTGCTCGGAGGCGTCGACGTGCGCGACCTCGACCTGCAGCAGCTGCGCGCGGCCGTCGGTGTCGTCACCCAGCGCACCGAGGTGCTGGCCGGGACGCTCGCCGAGAACATGACGCTCTTCCGTGACGTGCCCCGTGCCCGAGTCGAGGCCGCTGTCGACGAGCTCGGCCTCACCGAGTGGGTGGCCGGTCTGCCCGACGGCCTGGACACGATGCTCGGCCCGGGCGGCACGTCCCTCTCTGCCGGGGAGGAGCAGCTCGTGGCGTTCGCGCGGCTGCTCGTGCGCGACGTGCGTGTCGTCGTCCTCGACGAAGCCACGGCCCGCATGGACCCGGTCACCGAGGCGCGTGTGGTCCGGGCCGCGGACCGGCTGATCTCGGGCCGCACGGGCATCCTCGTCGCCCACCGCCTCTCGACGACGGAGCGGGCCGAGCAGGTGGCCGTCCTCGAGTCGGGTCGCGTCGTCCAGCAGGGTCCGCGCGGTCGGCTGGCGGCCACAGATGGCCCGTTCCGGCGGCTGCTCGATGCGGCCGCCCACGAGGTGGCCGTGGAGGAGCACCACCACGAAGACGCCGCGATCGGCTCGGTGCGCCGCAGCACGACACCGCCGCCGCCTCCAGAGCTCGTTCCGACTCCGAGCCTGGCCCGGCAGGTGCTCCATGCCGTGAGCATCCAGCCTCAGTGGGGCCTGCTCGGCGCCTCCCTCTTCCTCGTCGCGTCGCTGACCGGCGCGTTCGGCGCCGTCACCGGCTGGATCTGGGGGCTCGTCGTCACCGACCTTCAGGCCGGTCAGAACCCCGGCTGGCTCGCGGCAGCGTTGGTCGTCTCGCTCGTCGCCGGTCCGATCGTCCTGTCGCAGGCCTTCCGTTCCTACCCGCACTGGTGGGTCGAGGTCCGGCTCCGGGTGCGCGCCGCCGTGCTCGCGGGCCAGACTGCTCAGCGCCGGCTCGTGCGGACCCCGCCCGGGGAAGTGGTCGCCCGCACGATGGACGCCGATCGCTTGGCGCGCTACACCGACCGTTGGGTCGACTTCACCAACGGCCTCGTCGTCGCCTCGATGACGGCACTCATCGCCGGCACCTGGCTCGCGGGCGCGGTCCTGCTCGTGGTCATGGTCGCTTCGGCGCTCGCCTCGACGCTCGGCCGTCCGGTGGCCGGGCGTTCGGCGGCGGCCGCCTCGGCGGCCCGGGCCAACTTCGGGCGATCGCTCGTATCGGCGCTCGAGTCGATCCGCACCGTCAAGCTCGCCGCTGCGACCCCGCAGGTGCACACCCATCTGCGCCAGGTCGACGGTGGCCGGGTCGATGCGGCGGTGCGCGAGCACCGCGTCCAGGCCCTGCTCGACGGCGTGCCGATCGTCATGGTCCAGTGCGGTGTCGTCGCTGCCTGGGCGGGCTACCTCCACGGCACGTGGTCCCTCGCCATCACCCTGCTCGTCGCCAACGCCGTCAGCGGCTTCGACTGGTTCGGCCGGGTCGCCGGCTCGGTTGTGACCGAGGCGCCCGGAGTGCGGTCGTGGATGAACGCCACGAGCCAGCTGGCCGGCGGGGGCGACCTGATGGACCTGCCCCCGGGCATGGACCTGGTGCACGGCACCGCCGACGAGCCCCAGCCAGGGCAGCGCGAGCCCTTGCGGACGTTGAGCCTGCAGGGCCTCACGGCGGTCCACGACGACGGCACCATCGGTGTGGAGGACGTCGACCTCACGGTCGAGGCGGGCGAGCTGGTGCTGCTGCTGGGCCAGGTCGGCTCGGGCAAGTCCAGCCTGCTCTCCTCGCTGGCCGGGCTGACGTCCCACACCGGTCAGGTGGTCTGGAACGGCCGGGCGCTGGCCGAGCCCGAGGTCGAGCTGCGGCCCGGCCGGGTCTCACACATCGCCCAGGTGCCGCGGGTGCTGTCGGGGACCTTCACCGGCAACGTCGCCCTCGACCACCCCGACCGAGAGGTCGAGTCGGCGCTCGCGACGGCGCGGATGGAGCGTGACGTCGCGGAGGCCGGTGGGCCGGATGCGCTCGTCGGTCACCGTGGGGTCCGGCTCTCCGGTGGGCAGGTGCAGCGGTTGGCTCTCGCCCGGGCGCTGGCTTGCGAAGCCGACCTCCTGCTGGCCGACGACGTGTCCTCGGCGCTCGACGCGGCGACGGAGATCGAGCTCTGGGCTGCGCTGCGGTCCGGCGGGGCGACCGTCATCGGTGCGACCAGCAAGGCGGCCGCACTGGCCCAGGCGGACCGCGTCGTCGTCCTCGACGGGGGTCGGGTGGTCGAGACCGCTCCGTGGCGCGAGCTCTCCCAGAGGTGGGGTCACCTCGCCGGGTGACCCTTGTACGGTCGTCTGGCGCTGCGGTGGGGGCAGCGCCAGACGGCCGTCGCGCCGCCCCGTTGCCTGCCGACGCTAGTCAGCCTCGCCGCCCTCGGGGCGACCGGGAGAGTACGTCAGATGGCCTCCACCACGGAGGTCAGTGGCACCGACGTTCCCGGTGTTGACGGGGCGGGTGCGATAGATCAATTCGCGGAGGTCCGACAGGCTCGTCAGCGCGTCGCAGGTCGCCTCGCGTGCCGCTGACGTTCGGCTGGCACAGCACGGAGTCGTTGGAATTGCCCGTCGCGTCGAACCCGGGAGTAGGTGATCGCCTTTGCGCATTCTGGTGATCAGCCCTCCCGCCATCGCACGCCTGGCAATGGCTAGGCTGCCGAGTTCTCGAAGGCGCGACTCCTGCGTTGGTGCAGACGCCAGGCGTGCCACACGACGATGCGGAGGTTGGGATGGCTCGCGGTGACTGGCTTGACTTCTACCTGGTGAAGGACGAGCTAACGCTTCATACGACCGAGGAGGTGGACGAGGCCGAGGCTGTCCTGGGTCTGCGGCTGCCGGACGGTTACCGCGAACTGGTGACCACCCTGGGTGACGGGGTGATCAGTGGGCTACTGCGGGTTTGCCGTCCCGCCGACCTGCCGCGGCGGCAAGGGTTCCTGGCAGAGGTGCTGCACCGTGGATGGTTCTACGACGAGCCCGACGAGACCATGTCCCGGACAAACGCGATGGAGTCGGTGATGGTGGCCGACACGCTGGACGGGGACGTGATCATCTTCCATCCCGATACCCGCCAGCTGCACGTCTTGCCGAGACATGACACCCGGACCCATGCGGTGGGCTCCAACCTATGGGCGTTGGTCGACTGGCTCCAGGACTCGGGTGTGATCGTGAATCCACACCCGTTCCGGCATTTCGAGTCCTTCGTGGGCCCGACTGAGGGAGCCAACGGCAACGGCACGGGGATCGATGTCGACCGCGTGGCCGAGGCAATCACGGCCTTGGGTGTGCATGATGCGATGGAGCACGCTGACTCCGAGTTCACCTTCTTCGTCAGGGCCATCGGCGGGTACATCAGCGTCTATGACGTGAACGGCTCGGAGATGGGCGCCCACCTTCGCTATCAGACGGACCGGGGACACGACGTGCGCGCCAGTCTCCAGAGAGCAGTGGAGGCCGCCGGTGTCACCTTCGGCGATCCGTGGTCCATGGCCCCCTGAACTGCGTGGCCCGGCTGCGCCGCACGCTCGCGCGATCTCATGACCCGACAACCAACTCCCGCATCAACGACCAAGGAGCGATCGATCGCGGTCGGCGGCACGCGAGGTCGCTACTGCGGCAACCCCGCTAACAGGGACCGTCGGGCGCCCGGTTCTGTTGCCGGACCTTTCCGAACACCACCCGCCAGGTGTCGTGGGGCGAACTCATCCGCTCCAAGGGAGAACTGCCGGTACCGCGATGGTGTCCCTGCGTATTGGCCCTCACCGCCGAGGCCGGTCTCATGCATGCCGAGGCGACGCAGAATGGCGACCGATGCGAGGTTTGCCTCGAGCGCTTCGGCCCAGATCTCGGTGAGGCGCATCGTGGTGAAGCCGTGGACCAGGCCGGCGTGAGCAGCGGCAGTGCCGTAGCCGTGACCCCACCGGCTGCGCCCTCCGATCACGAAGCCCAGTTCACGGCGCGAAGGCTCGTTGCCTTGCAGCGCAACGTAGCCCACGAGACCGGCTTGCGCATGAACACCCAGGCGCGTGAGGTCCGAGGGAGGATGTTCGATGAGTCGGCGTTGGAAGGTGACGTGGTCCTCATGGCTGAGTCCGACCGTCCAACCTGCCGCGCGGCAGAACTCGTCATCAGTGCCCCAGTACGCAAGGGTCTCAGCGTTTTCGAGATCGAGAGGCCGCAGGCAGACCTCGGGAGATGCCAGCCGGTACATGTCGGCACCGTACCGGCGCACACGGCATACGAAAGGCAGGGTCTGACGACGCCTCGGGGTCGGGAGCGTCAGTATCGTGAGTGCGGTCCACAAGCCCTGGCGCTGGAGGAACTCATGGCAGTTCGTGTTGACCTCAACATCTCGCTCGACGGATTCGCAACCACGACCGATCAGACCCCCGAGGCCCCCATGGGCGAGGACTGGTCACGCCTCGTGAGCGCCTATGTCGCGACCAGGACCTTCCGCGAACGCGTTCTGCACGACACCTCTGGCGAGGGAACGACCGGCGTGGACGACGCGTACGCGAGGGCGTACTTCGCGGAGCTCGGCGCGGAGATCATGGGCGCGGGGATGTTCGGACTGCACAACTTCCCCGACGACCCGGACTGGCGAGGCTGGTGGGGCGACGAACCACCGTTCCGGGTGCCGGTGTTCGTTCTCACGCACGGCGCCCCTCGGCCACCGATCGAGATGGCTGGCGGCACGACGTTCCACTTCCTCTCCGCGACGCCGCACGAGGCGCTCGACCGCGCCCTGGAAGCCGCTGACGGCAAGGACGTCCGCGTGGGCGGTGGAGCCACCGTCGTGCGCGACTTCCTCAAGGCGCGGCTGGTCGACCAGCTCCACGTCGCGATCGCACCGATCCTCCTCGGCCGCGGCATCCGCCTCTGGGACGACATGCGCGGCCTGGAGTCCGACTACGAGGTCACCTCCGAAACGGCCGAGAGCGGCACCATCCACCTGACCTTCCGGCGCTGAAACGCCCTGAGCCGCCAAGTCCTCAGCGGCAGATCCAGAGGTTGTCTAGGGGTGGTCAAGGGACGCGAGGTAGCGCCGGGTCATCCACTGCTGAGCGCCTCGGGTCATGGGACCACCGAGCCTCGCCAGCAACGACGCGGGCCTGGAGAACGCAGTGATGGTGAACTGGATTGCGCCGTCGGGGAGATGGTCGAGGACGAAGGCTTCCTCGCCGGACTCGGGATGCCCGGGAAGGGTGCCGTAGGCGAAGCCCTTGCGGGTTGGCTCCTCGAGGACCTCGACGACACGACACGGGACGCGCAACGAGAACGGACCGACGCCCAGGCGCATGACGGCGACGGAGCCGAGGCGTGCCGTCGCATCGGAGGCGTGGACGCGAAGCCCAGCCCTTTCATGCATCCGCCAGCGCAGTAGGTCCTCGACAGCGCCATCGAAGTCCCGGCGTTCCAGACGCGCCGTGGCTTCGAGGTGTCGGAAGCCGGCTCGTGTCCGCTCGCGTTCGACTCGGTCCCGGGAGTACGAAAGGGGTGCCTCTCGCAAGGCGGCCGCGTCGTCCTGGTCGAGTGGCTGGATTGGCATGAACCCATCGTGTCGGACCGGGGCGCGGACTTCGTACCCGGACGTGATGAGGAGGAGCCCCCCGCTGGTCGTCGCTACGGCGGCTCGGGGTCGGTGCGCTTGTGGAACGCCCGATGCCCTGGCGGCACTGTCTCGCTTGAGGACTCCTCCGAGCGGCACATGGGTCCACACTTGGGTTCGGGTGGAGGAGGGCATGGCATGTCGACTTTCGTTCCGGGGGCCGAGCTGAGCCGACGGTTGTACGACCAGGTCGTGCAGCCCATCCTGAGCGCCAGGTTCCCCGACCTGACCCATTCTGCGGCGCTTCTCGGCCGCGGGTCGGAGGTCCTCGGCTTCGATGACGAGATGTCGTGCGACCACGACTGGAGGCCGCGCGTGCTGGTCTTCCTCGCCGAGGATGACGAGCCGCGCCATGGCGCCGACGTTCGGGAGGCGTTGCAGCGGGACCTACCGCCGACGTTCGCCGGTCACCCACCTGCCTACGAGGTGCACACCGTCCGTGGCTACGTCCGGCAGCAGCTGGAGCTGGACATCGACCGCGACATCGAGCCGCAGGACTGGCTGACACTGCCGGAGCAGGGCCTGCGCATGTTCACCTCGGGAGTCGTCTTCCACGACGAGCTGGGCCTGCAGGCAGCGCGGGACAGACTGGCCTACTACCCCAAGGACGTCTGGCTGTACCTGCTGATCGCCGGTTGGTGGCGCGTCCATCCGGAGATGAACCTGGTGGGCCGAGCAGCGGCCGCGGGGGACGAACTCGGCTCCTCCCTGATCGGTTCGCGTCTCGTGGGCGACCTCATGCGGCTCGCCTTCCTGATGGAGAGGCAGTACGCGCCGTACTCGAAATGGTTCGGAACGGCGTTCTCACGTCTGGCATGTGGCCCGGAGCTCACGCCCCTCCTGTGGAACGTCATGCGCGCAGAGGCGTGGGAGGACCGCGAAGCTGCCCTGATGACGGCATACGAGAAGCTGTTCCAGATGCACAACGCGCTCGGCCTGACCGCTCCGGTGACCACGGAGGTCGTGCAGATGTGGGGCCGGCCCTTCAAGGTCGCCTGGGCCGACATCCCGGGACTGCTCCTCCCCTTGATCCAGGACCCAGCGGTCGTGAGCATTGCGCGCAGGTGGCCGGTCGGACCGGTCGACCAGTTCCGCGAGCTGTTCTGGGCGCCGAAGAACCGACAGCTGCTGCTGCGTCTCTTCGACTAGCCCGGCACCCACCGATCGGATGCCCGACGGCGGTGTCGCTGGTCCGCGACGAGACCCCACCTCGGATACCCGCAGTCCTTCGCCCCTTCACGGCATGGGGCAGGGATGAGAGGCCGCGGGCGGCCCGGTGAGCGCCGCGGCGATCAGCTGCCCGATCTCGGCGATCTCGTCATCGACTGGCCTCATCGGGTTGTTCAGCATGCTCAAGGCGGTGGGGGCGCTGACCGGGCGGCCGGACTTGCGCCGGACGGCGAGGGAAGCGCCGGGCGAGGGGAAGATCGTGGGGTTCCACGTGGCCCCGTCGTAGTCCTGCGCAGGAATGGTGCGCGTGGAGAAGACCCGCCGGACCCGCACGCCGGCTGTGCTGATCTCGACGCGGGAACGTACGGCGCGCACGACCAGGACCAGCCACGCCGGGCCCAGCACACTGCCCACCGCGATAGCGGCCACAGGCGCCCACGCGGCCGCGTTCCCGACCGCGGCGGTGACCAGGATCAGCCCGCCCAGGAACGTGCCCATCGTGGTCTGCGCGACCCGGTTCCCGTCCGCGAGGATGAGCGCGGGTGCCGGCCGCTCACGTGGGGAGGTGCTGCCGCGGGAGCGCATGTGCAGATCATGGCGCATACCGGGGCCGCGGACGCTTCCACGGGCGACTGCGCGTCTCGATCGTCTCGCGGAAACGGGGTCCGTCCCATGAACCGGCCTAGTGCACCTCCGGACCGACCACGACGGATCCGCCGGCCGACACTCAGCGCACAAAGCAGCGGCCCGGGGGAATGCGTCCGGACTAGGATCGGTTCACTGACCGCCACCCAGGGAGTTCCCATGATTGTCGTCTGGATCCTGCTCGGCCTCGTCGTGCTGGCCGCCCTCTGGGGCGTGTCGAGCTACAACGGCCTGATCGGGCTGCGCAACCGCGTCGAGGAGGGGTGGCGCCAGATCGATGTCGAGCTGAAGCGCCGGCACGACCTCATCCCCAACCTCGTCGAGACCGTGAAGGGCTACGCGTCGCACGAGCGGGGCACGCTCGAGGACGTCATGAAGGCCCGGTCGGCTGCGATGGCCGGCGGCCAGAGCCCCGCGCAGGCCGCGCAGACCGAGGGTGTGCTGAGCCAGGCGCTCGGCCGGCTCATCGCCGTGGCCGAGGCCTACCCCGACCTCAAGGCCAACCAGAACTTCCTCGCCCTCCAGCAGGAGCTGACGAGCACCGAGGACCGCATCGCGAGCTCGCGGCGCTACTACAACGCCCTCGTGCGCGAGCTCAACACGAAGGTCGAGTCGGTGCCCTCCAACATCGTCGCCAACATGTTCGGCGTCCGCCGGGCCGAGTACTTCGAGACGCCGGCCGTCGAGGCCCAGGTCCCGAGCGTCTCCTTCGGCGGCAACACCCCTGGTGCGGCGGCCCCGTCCGTCGGCGCGTCGACGCAGCCGGGTGCGGTCGCGGGACCGTCGACGCAGCCGGGTGGCGTGCAGGGCGCAGACGTTCCGTGGCGCGAGCCGGGCGCCGAACCGCTCGTCACCTCGGGCCACGACGAGCCCCTCCCGCAGGCGCAGGCGCCGACGGAGCCGTATGCCGCACCCGACCCCAACGTCGACCGAGAGGTCCCGCGCGACTGACCTCTCAGGCAGGCCTCCGAGCCTGCCCCCGACCAGCTGATGTCGCATCGTGGCCCGGACCCTCACCTCGCGTGGGCTCCGGGCCACGGTCGTTGTGTCCGGCAGGTCACGTCCGACCGGTTCGGCTGCGTGGGGTGTCGCGGCCGACCTACCCTGAGGTGAGCCGAGGGGGATCGTCCGAGGGGGTCATCGTGTCGAACCGTGTTGTCGTCCCAAGCGTCGACGAGGTCGCGAGCCGCATCCGGCTCGACCGCTTCACACCAGGTGCGCTGGCGAACCTGCCGGCGAAGATCCCGATCAGGATTCCCGTGCCGATCCCGCCGCGGATCCACCCGTGGCTCTTCCGCGACATCGCGTACTTCTCCTACGCCTTCCCCGGGGTCGCAGGCGAGACGACCTCGCAGGAGGACATCTTCACCGTCGGCGTCATCGGAGGGTCGATCCGCCGGGTCACCGACGACAGCGCGTCGGGGGTCATGAAGAGCGACCGTGACCCGGCGTGGTCGCCCTCGCGGACCTCGTTCGCCATCCACACGGCCACGATCGCCGACCCCGTGTCCCGTCTCGTCATCATCTCGGCGGCAACCGGCGCGGTGATGCAGACGCTCGTCCCGGGCCACAGCCCCGAGTGGCTCGACGCGTCGACCCTGCTCTTCCTCGACGAGGTCGACGCCGGCACCGACGACGTCCGGACCGACGTGTTCTGCGTCGACATCGCCTCCCACGCGGTGACGCGGCTGACCGACGTCGGGCTCGGCGCCTCCATCGGTGGCCTCTCGTGGCACCCCGCCGCCGGTCTCGCGATGTCGTTCGCGCGCGAAGGGGCGAGCCCGCAGTGGTCGATCGCCGTCATCCCCGCAGCGGGTGTCGGAGCGGCCCGCTCGACCGGGACCCCGGTGCCCTTGAGCGCCTTCACGTTCGTCACACCGCCCACGGCCCGCGTAGCGGCGCCGGCATGGTCACCGACCGGCGACCGGATCGCGCTCTCGACCTGGGCCGATGGCTCGCCCTCCCGGGTCGGCTTCCTCACCGTCGCAACCGGCGCGATCACGCTGGTCCCTGGGCCAGATCCCTCCGAGCCGACACTCAACGACTACGGGGCGGTCTTCTCCCGCGACGGCCGGACGATCGCCTTCACGCGCGGCGAGGAGGACGAGTGGTCGGAGATCTGGCTGTACTCCGTCGCCTCGGGCCACTCGCGCCAGCTCACGGACGAGGGCCGGACCCGCTTCAAGGGCGCACTCGACTGGTGACCGGCCGAGACCACGTCCCGGCGGGGCCGATCCGGGCCCTCCCGTGCTGTCCCGAGGCCCTTATGAGCCGTCCTGAGCCGTCAGGACCTATCCCGACAGTGGTCAGCCCTTGACGTACGAGAGCTTCTCCGCGACCTTCCCGTCGCTGAAGCGGAGGACGTCGACCCCACGGACGTGGCCTGGCGTGCCGTCGTCGCCCACCCACTCGTAGCGCCACCGCTGCGTGGCCCGCTCGCCCGCCACGAAGGCCTCCTCGAGGACGAAGCGCGGGTTGGTCGTGTGCGAGAAGAGCTCCCGCCAGGCTTCCTGGACCGCTTCCCAACCCTCGTGGCGGACCCCGTCCGGAGCCGGGCCGGTCGACTCGAACACGCAGTCCTGGGTCATGTGGGCCATGATCGCGTAGAGGTCGCCGCGGCCGAACGCCAGGTTGAAGCCGGCGAGCGCGGTGTGGTTCGGGCCCCAGCTCGCGTCGCGACCGAAGCGGGCGAGCAGGTCGGCCTGCGGGTCACCGGTCATGGGCAGGCGGGCCGTGATCATGCCTCCGGACCGGTAGGCGTCCTCCGCGTGGTCGAACCAGGCGGAGACCGCCGCGACGAGCTCGGGGTCGAGGTGCCGGTCCGAGCCGGTGGCGACGGCGAGGTCCCAGCCGTGCACGAGGTGGTCGGCGGTCAGCTGACGGATGTACTCATCCATCGAGTCGTCGCCGTAGGACAGGTGCACGGTGCCATGGCTGGGGAGCGTCTCGGCGACGGTGCCGAGCGCCTCGGCGGCGGCGTCGGCACCGGCCTTCTTGGGGTCGTCCCCGAGCAGGTCGCCGTCGAGCCGGTCGCCGACGTCCTTGATCGTCTGGCCGCGCATGAGGGGAGAGGTCCAGCGGTCCTCGCCGACGACGTGGTTGATGAGGTCGCGCACCGACCACTGGCTGCACGGCGTCGGGTCGTCCCACTGACCGTCCTCGTACGCCGCCAGCTTCTCGCCCCACCACTGCACGCTGCGACGGTAGAGCTCGCCCACGTCCTGGGTGCCGACCGGCTGACCTGCAACTGTCGTGTCCATGCCGCCCTCCTGTCCGGAATCCCTGACCTTTCAGTGTCGAACGCGGCCACGCGCCCGCGTGGCGGTTCGCGGAAAGTGGGGCTCGGCGGCATACGGACGGGGACGACAAAGGGCCCGATCCCTGACGGATCGGGCCCCGCGTCGTATGCCGCCCAGCTGGGTGGCGGCTCACACGCTCACTGGCGCTCGCGGCTGGGCGCCTTGGCGGCCTCCTCGACCGCCTCGACGGCCGCCCCGCCGAGCTCGGCGGCCATCGCGTTGGCGCGGCGCCGGTGACGGAGGTACTCGATGAGCACCGGCACGAGGGAGACGGCGACGATGAGCAGGATCATCAGCTCGAGCTTGTTCTGCAGGCCCGGGAAGGACTTGCCGAGGAAGTACCCGAGGAGGGTGATCGAGCCGACCCAGAGGGCCGCGCCGACCGCGCTCCACGTGAAGAAGCGCCGCCGCTCCATCCTCCCGACGCCCGCGACGACGGTGATGAAGGTCCGCACGATCGGCACGAAGCGGCCGATGACGAGCGCCTTGTTGCCGTGCTTGTCGAAGAAGGCCGTCGTCTGGTCGAAGTACTTCTTCTTGAGGAACCGCCCGTCGCGGTCGTAGAGCGGGGCGCCGACCCCGCGGCCGATCTCGTAGCCGACGACGTTGCCGAGGAACGCGGCCACGAAGAGGGCGGCGATCGCGACGCCGAGGTTGATGTTCACCTTCCCAGTGGCGATGAACAGGCCAACGGCGAAGAGCAGCGAGTCACCCGGGAGGATCGGGAAGAGCAGGCCGCACTCGACGAAGACGATCACCAGCGAGATCCAGAAGAAGGCGCCGCCGTACGTCTCGAGCAGGTACGTGGGGTCCATCCACTGCGGACCCAGGGCGGCGGCAGTCGCATGCATGCCCCAAGGGTAAGCGGAGACCTCACCGAATCCCGCATCGAGGCGCCCTGCGCGGGCACCCCCGGCGCGCTCGTAGACTCTCCCCGCACCCACCCCGCACTCTCAGCGCACCCTCGTCGAGCGCCGCCGACGA
>NZ_AWSA01000026.1 GCF_000576595.1 Intrasporangium oryzae NRRL B-24470
CGGGCCGAGGCGGACGCCGCGAGCGCCCGCGCCAGCCAGGTCTCGAGCACGTCGGCCGCGGCCCCGGCCACCCCCTCGACGGCGGGTGCCGACGCCGCCGGTGTCATCGCCCTCGCGCAGCGCCTGCACGACGAGCACGTGGCGGCCGGTGAGAGCCGTCGCAACCAGCTCATCACCGAGGCCGAGAGCCGCCACGCCGAGCTCCTCTCCACCGGTCAGGCGAAGTACGACCAGCTCGTCGGCACCGGCCAGGCCAAGCACGACGAGGCCGTCCGCCGGGCCGAGGAGATCTCCGCCGCGGCGACCGCCGAGCGCGACCGCATGATCGGGGAGGCCACCGCCAAGCGCGACCAGATGCTCGCCGAGGCGACCGCCAAGCGCGACGAGATGCTGACCGAGGCGCGTGAGCGCTCGACCGGCATGGTCGCCGAGGCGCAGCAGCGCAAGGCTGCCCTTCTCGATGAGCTCGAGAAGCAGAAGAGCCTGCTCGACCGCAAGATCGAGGAGCTGCGCGGCTTCGAGAAGAACTACCGGACCAACCTCAAGTCCTACATCGAGGGCCAGCTGCACAGCCTCGACTCCGGTGTCGTCGAGCCGGGCCGCCCGGTCGACGCCCAGCGCCACGGCTGAGCACACGCTCGACCTCGACCAGACGAGCGAGGGCCGCCCGGGATCCGTCCCGGGCGGCCCTCGTGCGTTGTGCACGGCGATCACTTGGCGCGGGTTCGCGCGTCTCGTTTGTGTGGGCGCGTTCGGGGGCTTATTGTCGGCCCCACTTGTCAGCGTCGACGACATGAGCCATGGAGGGCCAGATGGCGGCGAAGAAGACAGCAGGGGCCTCGGGGGCCACGCCACGCACGGCCGCGACGAAGGCGTCGGGGGCCGCCGCGGCAGCCGCTGCCCCGACGCGATCGGGCGCGAGGTCCACGTCCTCCTCCGTGCGCAGGTCAGCCGCCGCGAGTGTCCGAGGGGCTGCGTCCAAGGTCGCGAAGACGGCGGCCTCCGTCGCCAAGAGTGCCGGCCGGGCCGTCACGGGCTCGACGTCCACGACGAAGAAGGCGACCACCGCGAAACCGGGCGCTGCGAAACCGGGCGCTGCGAAGCCGGAGTCGTCAGCGTCGACGGCGGCGAAGACCTCCACCGCGAAGACCTCCACCGCGAAGACCTCCACCGCGAAGACCTCCACCGCGAAGACCTCCACCGCGAAGACCTCCACCGCGAAGACCTCCACCGCGAAGACCTCCACCGCGAAGACCTCCACCGCGAAGACCTCCACCGCGAAGACCTCCACCGCGAAGACCTCCACCGCGAAGACCTCCACCGCGAAGACCTCCACCGCGAAGACCTCCACCGCGAAGACCTCCACCGCGAAGACCTCCACCGCGAAGACCTCCACCGCGAAGACCTCCACCGCGAAGACCTCCACCGCGAAGACCTCCACCGCGAAGACCTCCACCGCGAAGACCTCCACCGCGAAGACCTCCACCGCGAAGGCGACCGCGAAGGCGCCGACCGCCAAGGCCACGTCGAAGACCACCGCCAGGGCGACCGCGAAGGCGGCCACGGCAAAGACGGCGACGGCGAAGGCCGCCGCGAAGACCACGGCGAAGACGACCGCGAAGACGACTGCGAAGCCCACCCCGAAGACCACGGTCGAGAAAACGGCCGCTCAGAAGGCCACGACGAAGAAGGCCGCCCCGACCCCGAGGACGACTCCCGCGAGCGCGAGGAAGACGGCGAAGACCACGACGAAGACCACGGCGAAGGCCGCGGCGAAGACCACCGAAACGCCCCAGGGCCGCACCAGTACCGGCTGGGCGACCGAGACCAAGAAGGCATCGACTGTGAAGACCACTCCAGCAGCCACCAAGAGCGCGAGCACGCCGCCGGCGAAGACCGCTACCAAGACCGCCACCAAGACCGCGAGCAGGACCACCGCCACGTCGCGAGCACGCACGACGAAGCTCGCCGAGACCCTGCGGGTCAAGGACGACGAGAGCCCGTGGAGCGTGGAGGAGATCAAGGAGGTCCGCGGCATCCTGCTCGACGAGATCGAGACGCACCGCGTCGAGCTCAAGCTCGCCGAGGACGAGCTCGACGACCTCCTGCGCGCCTCTGGGGACGGCGCCGGTGACGACCAGGCCGACGCAGGGGCCAAGACCGCCGAGCGGGCCCACGAGATCTCGGTCGCTGCCAACGCCCGCGCCAGCCTGCTGCAGGCCGAGCACGCCCTCGAGCAGCTCGACGCAGGGACCTACGGCATCTGCGAGAACTGCGGCAACCCGATCGGCAAACTTCGACTCCAGGCCCGTCCTCGTGCGACCCTGTGCATGACATGCCAGGAGAAGCAGGACCGCCACTGACCCCGCAGACCGACGCGTCGACGTCCCCCCAGGACGTCGACGTGTCGCTGCTGCCCGCTACCGGCTCGCAGACCAGTGATGGCGTGAGCCCCGAGACCCACCCCGAGCTCGTGACCCCAAAGACGCAGGACCCCAAGCCGACCCCCGCCCGCCGAAAGTGGCTCTTCGCCATGCTCGTCGCCGTGGCCGTGCTCGCCTACGCGAGCGACCAGGTCTCGAAGATCGTCGCCCTCGACGTCCTCGCCGACGGCGAGCCGCGGCCCTTCATCGGCGACCTCATCCGCTTCAAGCTGATCGGCAACCCGGGGGCCGCCCTGTCGCTGGGGGCGGGCAACACGTGGGTGATGACCCTCATCGCGCTCGGCGTGCTCGCCGCGATCATCTTCGTCGCCAAGGATCTCGGGTCCTGGGCATGGGCCCTCGCCCTCGGGCTGCTCCTCGGCAGCGCCGTGGGCAACCTGACCGACCGGTTCGTCCGGCCGCCGGGCGGCGGTCAGGGACATGTAGTCGACTTCATCGACTACAACCGGTGGTTCATCGGCAACGTTGCCGACATCTGGATCGTCGGCGCGGCCGGGCTCATCATCGTGCTCGCGCTCCTCGGGATCGGCGTGGACGGCCGCCGTGACCGCGACCGGGTTCACGACCGCGACGTGCCGGCTGGGCCGACCCCCGGAGGCGGCCCCGATGCCTGACGTGCGCACCGTCCTCGTCCCCGACGGCCTCGAGGGCGAGCGCGTCGACGCCGGGGTGGCCCGCCTTTTCGGCGTCTCGCGGACCAAGGCCGCAGACCTCGCCGCGGACGGCCACGTCGTCCTCGACGGCAAGGCGGTGGCCAAGTCGGAGCGGCTCACGGCCGGGGCGCTGCTCGAGGTGTCGCTCCCGCGGCCGGAAGACACCCCGAGCCTCGCCGTCGTCGCCGAGCCGGTGCCGGGCATGCGCATCGTGCACGACGACGACGACATCATCGTCGTCGACAAGCCGGTCGGGGTGGCCGCGCACCCGAGCGTCGGCTGGAACGGTCCCGATGTCGTCGGTGGCCTCGCGGCCGCGGGCTACCGCATCTCGACCTCTGGCGCGCCAGAGCGTCAGGGCATCGTCAGCCGGCTGGATGTCGGGACGTCGGGCCTCATGGTCGTCGCCAAGAGCGAGTACGCCTACTCCCGCCTCAAGCAGGCCTTCCGGAGCCGGACCGTCGACAAGACCTACCATGCGCTCGTCCAGGGGCTGCCGGACCCGCTCGTCGGGACCATCGACGCCCCGATCGGGCGGCACCCGGGCCACGACTACAAGTTCGCCGTCATGAAGAGCGGCAAGCCGTCGGTCACCCACTACGAGGTGATCGAGGCCTTCCGCCACGCGAGCCTCCTCGACATCCACCTCGAGACCGGCCGGACACACCAGATCCGGGTCCACTTCGCGGCCCTGCACCACCCGTGCTGCGGCGACCCGCTCTACGGTGCGGACCCCAAGCTCGCCGCGAGGCTGAAGCTCGAGCGCCAGTGGTTGCACGCCGTCGGGCTCGGTTTCGAGCATCCCGGGACGGGGGAGTATGTCCACTTCGAGAGTCCCTACCCCGAGGACCTCCAGCGCGCCCTCGACATCGTGTCGACCTTCTGACGGGTTCAGCCTCAACCTCACCCTGAAGGTTGAGAACGGTCGTATGCCGCTCGGCGGGCACTGTGCCCCGCCCCCCGCGAGCCCGTGACCCGCCTCCAAGCCACGTGAACGCAGCGCTCGTTCTCGAACTCAGCGGCATACCACTGAGTTCGAGAACGAGCGCTGCGCTCGATCGGCGATGGGCCCCGCGACCCGCCCGGACAACCAGCACGACGCCGGCATGACACCGGCCGCGACACCCGCTTGCGACACGCCGAGGAGTGTCCTCGGGGAGGCTTAGACTCGACCACGATGTCGACCGAAACCGCCGCCCCGGACCAGAGCTTCGTGCACCTGCACGTGCACACCGAGTACTCCATGCTCGACGGGGCCGCGAGGATCGGCGACCTCTTCACCGAGGCCGCCAGGATGGGGATGCCGGCCCTCGCGACGACCGACCACGGCTACGTCTTCGGGGCCTACGAGTTCTGGAAGAAGTCACAGGGCACGGGCGTCAAGCCGATCATCGGCGTCGAGGCCTACATCACGCCAGGTACCCACCGCACCGACCGGACCAAGGTCAGCTGGGGCGACGGTGGGCGCGACGACATCTCCGGTGGTGGCGCCTACACCCACATGACGATGCTCGCCCAGAACAACGAGGGCATGCACAACCTCTTCCGGATGAGCTCGATCGCCTCGCTCGACCAGGTGTACACCAAGTGGCCGCGCATCGACCGCGACCTGCTCTCGACCTACGGCAAGGGCCTCATCGTCACGACCGGCTGCCCGAGCAGCGAGATCCAGACCAAGCTGCGGTTCGGCCTCTACGACGAGGCCCGCGAGGTCGCCGGTGAGCTCCGTGACATCTTCGGGGCCGACAACGTCTTCGTCGAGCTGATGGACCACGGCCTCGACATCGAGCGCCGCACCCAGCGCGACCTCATCCGCCTGGCGCGCGACCTGGGGCTGCCGCTCGTCGCGACCAACGACCTTCACTACACGCGGGCCGAGGACGCCAAGGCCCATGCGGCCCTGCTCTGCGTCCAGTCCGGCTCGACCCTGATGGACCCCAACCGCTTCAAGTTCGACGCCGACGACTTCTACCTCAAGTCGGCCGCCGAGATGCGCCACGTCTGGCGCGAGCTGCCCGAGGCCTGCGACAACACGCTGCTCATCGCCGAGCGCTGCGAGGTCTCCTTCACCGAGGGGGAGGGCCGCTACATGCCCCGCTTCCCCTGCCCCGTGGGAGAGGACGAGACCTCCTGGTTCATCAAGGAGGTCGAGACCGGCCTTCAGCGACGGTTCCCCGAGGGGGTGCCCGACTACGCCCGCAAGCAGGCGGCCTTCGAGGAGGACGTCATCGTCTCCAAGGGGTACGCCGGCTACTTCCTCGTCGTCGCCGACTTCATCAACTGGGCCAAGCGCAACGGCATCCGGGTCGGCCCGGGCCGCGGCTCCGGCGCCGGCTCGATGTGCGCCTACGCGATGGGCATCACCGACCTCGACCCGATCCCGCACGGCCTCATCTTCGAGCGGTTCCTCAACCCCGAGCGCATGTCGATGCCCGACTTCGACGTCGACTTCGACGAGCGTCGGCGCGGTGAGGTCATCCGCTACGTCACGGAGAAGTACGGCGAGGAGCGCGTCGCGCAGATCGTCACCTACGGCACGATCAAGGCGAAGCAGGCCGTCAAGGACGCGAGCCGCGTGCTCGGCCACCCGTTCTCCATGGGTGAGAAGCTCACCAAGGCGATGCCGCCCGCGATCATGGGCAAGGACATCCCGCTCACGGGCATCTTCGACCCGCAGCACAAGCGCTTCAACGAGGCGGCCGACTTCCGTGCCGTCCACGACGAGGACCCCGCGGCCCAGGAGGTCGTGGCCACGGCCCTCGGCCTCGAGGGCCTGAAGCGCCAGTGGGGGGTGCATGCAGCGGGCGTCATCATGAGCAGCGAGCCGCTCATCGACGTCATCCCGATCATGCGGCGCCTGCAGGACGGCCAGATCATCACGCAGTTCGACTACCCGAGCTGCGAGTCGCTCGGCCTGGTCAAGATGGACTTCCTCGGCCTGCGCAACCTGACGATCCTCGACGACGCCATCGAGAACATCAAGCTCAACCGCGACGAGGACATCGATCTCGACGCGCTGTCCAAGGACATGACCGACCCGGCGACCTACGCGCTCCTGGGCCGAGGCGACACGCTCGGCGTCTTCCAGCTCGATGGCGGCGGCATGCGGGCCCTGCTGCGCCTCATGCAACCGGACAACTTCGAGGACATCTCCGCAGCCCTCGCGCTCTACCGGCCCGGCCCAATGGGCGTCAACGCGCACACCAACTTCGCGCTGCGCAAGAACGGCAAGCAGGAGGTCATCCCCCTCGACCCTGCGCTGAAGGGCAAGCTCCAGCCGGAGATGATCGAGGCCCTGGACCCGATCCTCAAGATGACGTACGGCCTGGTCATCTACCAGGAGCAGGTCATGGAGATCGCCCAGAAGCTCGCGGGCTACACCCTCGGCAACGCCGACCTGCTCCGCCGGGCCATGGGCAAGAAGAAGAAGGAGGTCCTCGACGCCGAGTACGTCCCCTTCTCCGAGGGGATGAAGGCCAACGGGTTCAACGAGGCCTCCATCGCGGCCCTCTGGGGCGTCCTCGTCCCCTTCTCCGACTACGCCTTCAACAAGGCCCACACGGCCGCCTACGGCCTCGTGTCGTACTGGACGGCCTACCTCAAGGCCAACTACCCGGCCGAGTACATGGCCGCCCTCCTGACGAGCGTGCGCGACGACAAGGACAAGTCGGCGCTCTACCTCAACGAATGTCGGCACATGGGCATCAAGGTCCTCCCGCCCGACGTCAACGAGTCGATCGCCAACTTCGCCGCCGTCGGCACCGACATCCGCTTCGGCCTCGCTGCGGTCCGCAACGTCGGCCTGCCCGTCGTCGAGGCGATCATCAAGGCGCGTGAGGAGAAGGGCGCCTTCGGCTCGTTCAAGGACTTCCTCTCGAAGGTTCCGGCCGTCGTCTGCAACAAGCGCACCATCGAGTCGCTCATCAAGAGTGGGGCCTTCGACTCGCTCGGCGAGAGCCGCCGCGGGATGGTCGAGGTCCACGAGCGCTACATCGACGCCCTCGTCGAGGTCAAGAAGCAGGAGGCCATCGGCCAGGACAGCCTCTTCGGCAGCTTCGGTGACGACGACGGGGTCGGCGGTGGGGCCGACGCCTTCGACGGCCTGCCGCCCGTGCCGAGCGGGGAGTGGGACAAGGCGACCCTCCTGTCCTTCGAGCGCGAGATGCTCGGCCTCTACGTCTCGGACCACCCGCTCTTCGGGATCGAGCACATCCTCGCGACGCACGCCGACACGACGATCGCCTCGCTCATGGGCGAGGACGCCAAGCCCGACGGCACCCCCGTCACCGTGGCCGGGCTCATCACAAGCCTCCAGCTCAAGCGCACGAAGAAGGGCGACCTCTGGGCCATCGCGACGGTCGAGGACCTCGACGGCGCGATCGAGTGCCTCTTCTTCCCGTCCGCCTACCTGACATACTCCACGATGCTCGCGCAAGACACCGTCTGCGCCGTCAAGGGTCGGGTGAGCGCCCGCGACGACTCGATCTCGATCTTCGCCCAGGAGCTCATGATCCCCGACATCAAGGAGGGGCCACGCGGACCCGTGGTCGTGACGCTCCCGCTCGGCCGGGCCACCCCCGCCGTCGCGGAGAGCCTCAAGCGCGTCCTCGGCGAGCACCCGGGGGCGACGGAGGTCCAGGTCAGGCTGACCCAGCCCGGTCGCTCCGTGCTCATGTCGCTCGACGACTCCTTGCGCGTCAACGCGACGTCCGCTCTCTTCGGCGACCTCAAGGCCCTCCTCGGGCCGGCATGCCTCAGCTGAACCGATGAGCCGACCCCGCGCACCACGTCGCCCGTATGCCGTCGGGCCGGCTCCCCGATGAAGGCCGCCGACCGCCGGCGGCTGCGTCGCGCGCGGATGTCGGCGCTGGGGCTGAGCCCGGCCCTCGGGTCCCCGGCTGCTCCGGCGTCGGCTCTCGAGGTCGTCCACCACCTGGGCGCCCTGCAGGCGCAGGACTACCAGAGCGGGGTGTGGTCGCTCGGGGTGCGATCGGGCCTGACGCTCGCCGAGGTCGAGGAGGCGGTGCTCCGCCGCGAGATCGTCCGGACCTGGCCGATGCGCGGCACCCTGCACTGGGTCGCGGCCGAGGATGCGCGCTGGATGACCCGGCTCCTTGCCGGGCGCGTGCTCGGCTCGATCGGCGCGCGCTACCGCCAGCTGGGCCTCACCGAGCGTGAGGTCGCCACGGCTGGCCGTCTCTTCGAGGAGCACCTCCACGAGCCGATGAGCCGACCCGACGTCGCCGCCCTGCTGGCCAGGGCCGGCATCGACGCGAGCGGCCAGCGCGCCTACCACCTCGTCGGCCACCACTGCATGACCGGCCTGCTCTGCCAAGGTCCGCTCATCGGCAAGCAGCCGAGCTTCGTCCTCATCGATGCGTGGGTTCCCCTGTCTCGCAACCCAACCCGCGAGGAAGGCCTGGCACTCGTCGCCGAGCGCTACGTCCGCGGCCACGGCCCCGTGACGGAGGGGGATCTGGCCAACTGGGTCGGCGGCACCCTGACCCTCGCCCGCGAGGCGCTCGGCCAGCTGGGGGACCGCATCGTCAAGGAGGAGGTCGACGGCCAGACCTGGCTCACGCATGTCGACGCGCCGGCTCCCTCCGGCGCGCCGGACGCGGTGCACCTGCTGCCGCAGTGGGACGAGCTCCTCCTCGGCTACCGGTCCCGCGACGTCACGCTGCCCGACGAGCACACGGCGCGGGTCGTGCCCGGGCGAAACATGGTCTTCCAGCCGACGGTCGTCGTCGACGGGGAGGTGGCCGGGATCTGGAAGCGCCGTGCTGCGAACGGCGCGACGATGGTCGAGGTGACGCCGTTGACCAGGCCGACCGCGAGGGCGCGCCGTGGGATCGAAGCGAGCGGAGCGGCATACGGGCGCTTTCTCGGCCACGACGTCGACGTGCGGATCACGGGGGAGGACTGAGTGGCCCGGAGTGCCATCCCGGCGTCGCCGCTCCCACCCCGTCACGGCGTCGACGCCCAACGGATCCGGATGCCGCAGGAAGGGCCGTGGGAGAGCCTGCGCGACCACCTCGTCGAACGGCTCGCTCCCGGGCTCGACGCCGACGAGGTCGACCGCAAGCTCAGGGCCGGTGAGTTCGTCGACGTGACGGGTGCGCCGGTGCCGCCCGACGCGCCGTTCGTCCCGCAGACGGTCGTGTGGACGCACCGCGACCTGCCCGACGAGGTCCAGGTCCCCTTCGAGATCGACGTTCTCCACCGCGACGAGCGCGTCGTCGTCATCGACAAGCCGCACTTCATCTCGACGATGCCGCGTGGGCGCCATGTCGTCCAGAGTGCCCTCGCTCGGACCCGGGTGCTCACCGGGCTCCCCCGCCTGACGCCGGCGCACCGGCTCGACCGACCGACCGCGGGCGTGCTCATGTTCACGACCGAGCAGCGGTGGCGGGGCGCCTACCAGCGGGTCTTCGCCGAGGGGCTCGCCCTCAAGGAGTACCTCGCCGTGGCGCCGGTCCGCGACGACCTCAAGCTGCCCGTCGTGCGGCGCACCCACATCGTCAAGGAGCACGGGACCCACCAGGCCCGCGAGGTGCCGGGCGGGCCTCCCAATGCCGAGACGCTGATCGAGCTCGAGGCACGGTCCGGTGGCCTCGGGCTGTACCGGCTGACGCCCCGCACGGGACGCACCCACCAGCTGCGGTGCCAGCTGAACGGCCTCGGCATCCCGATCGTCGGCGATGCGCTCTACCCCGTCGAGCACGACGTGCCCCTCGACGACTTCAGCAACCCGCTCCAACTGCTCGCCGCCGTCCTGGAGTTCGACGACCCGGTCGACGGCACGCGGCGGCGCTTCGAGACCCGGCGGACCCTCGAGGCGTGGCCGGCTGACCCAGCCGTCGTCGAGGCGCCGTGACCTGAAACGTGCCTGCGTCAGGGCCCCGAGGGCTGTTCGCCTTGTGCCCCAACGGCGTCCGTCGGCGCGCACCGTTCACCGATTCGTCGCATTTTGTCTCACCATTCGGGCGGCGCGGGCGATCGGCCCGGTCTAGGGTTTCGGCACACCGTGCGCAGGAGCCGGTTCACCGGGAGGAACTCACATGCTTTCATCACGCCCCTGGGCGCGTCGGATGGCGGGGGTGACGACGGCCGCGCTCGCCGTCGCCATCATCCCGTTCGTCGCGGCCCCCGCCGCATCGGCGGCACCGACCGAGCTGTTCTTCAGCGAGTACATCGAGGGCTCGAGCAACAACAAGGCCCTCGAGATCTACAACGGCACGGGGTCGCCCATCGACCTCGGTGCCGGCGGCTACACCGTCCAGATGTTCTTCAACGGCTCGAGCACGGCTGGGCTGACGATCGGCTTGAGCGGCACGGTCGCGAGCGGCGACGTCTTCGTCCTTGCCCAGGCAACCGCGAGCGCGACGATCCTCGCCCAGGCCGACCAGACCAACGCCGCCTCCTGGTACAACGGCGACGACGCCGTCGTCCTGCGCAAGGGCACGACCGTCATCGACTCCATCGGCCAGGTCGGCGTCGACCCCGGCACCGAGTGGGGCACGGGCCTGACCTCCACGGCTGACAACACGCTGAGGCGCAAGGCCACGATCGCGGCGGGGGACGTCAACGGGTCTGATGCCTTCGACCCCGCCGTCGAGTGGGACGGCTTCGCGGTCGACACCTTCGACGGGCTCGGCTCGCACACGATCCAGGGGCCGGTGACTGATGCGGCGCCCACCGTGGCGTCGACGTCGCCGGCGGACGGGGCGACAGGCGTCGCCGCCTCGAGCAACCTCTCGGTCACGTTCTCCGAGCCGGTCGACGTGACCGCCTCCGCCTTCGCCCTTGTCTGCTCGTCGAGCGGCACCAAGACTCTCGCCGTCACCGGGGGCCCCAGCACGTTCACCCTCGACCCGAGCACCGACCTCGCGGCCAGTGAGACCTGCACCCTCACGGTCTCCGCCGCCGGGGTCACCGACCAGGACACGAACGACCCGCCCGACACCATGGCCGCGGACTTCACCGCGTCGTTCACGGTCGCGGCAGTCGACCCGTGCACCCTGCCCTTCACGCCGGTCCCCGCGATCCAGGGTTCTGGGGCGACCGTTGCCCTGACCGGCACGGTGACGACGCAGGGCGTCGTCGTCGGCGACTACGAAGGGGCCTCCCCGGCACTGCGCGGGTTCTACCTGCAGGACGCCGCCGGTGACGGCGACCCCGCCACCTCCGACGGCATCTTCGTCTTCGAGGGCAACAACGCCAACACGGTGGTCCCTGGCGACGTCGTCCGGGTCACCGGCACCGCGGGTGAGAACCAGGGTCAGTCGCAGATCAGCGTCGGCACGATCCGGAAGTGCGGCACGGGGACCGTGGCCCCGACCCCGGTGACGTTCCCGGTGGCCTCGGACACCGCGCTCGAGCGCGTCGAGGGGATGCTCGTCACGATGCCGCAGCAGATGACGGTCACCGAGCACTTCCAGCTCGGCCGGTTCGGCCAGGTCGTCCTCTCAGAGGGCGGACGGCTCAAGCAGCCGACCAACGTCGTCTCCCCGGGTGCCGACGCCCTCGCCCTCCAGGCGGACAACGACCTGCGCAAGATCATCCTCGACGACGCCTCGCAGTCTCAGAACCCCGACCCGATCCTCTTCGCCCGTGACGGCCAGCCCCTCTCCGCGAGCAACACGCTCCGGGGCGGCGACACCGCGACCGGGATCGTCGGCGTCATGACCTACACCTGGGCCGGCAACAGCGCCAGCGGGAACGCCTACCGGGTCCGGCCGGTCAACGCCCTCGGCGGGACGTTCCACTTCGAGTCGACCAACGAGCGCCCCACCGCGGCCCCTGCCGTCGGCGGCACGACGCGTGTCGTCGGGATGAACCTGCTCAACTTCTTCAACACCTTCGACGGGCTCCCCGACACGGTCGACAACTGCGCGAACGGTGTCGGCGGTGCTGCGACGGACTGTCGAGGTGCCGATACGCCGGCGGAGTTCGACCGGCAGTGGCCCAAGACGGTGGCCGCCGTCAACGGCACCGGAGCCGACGTCGTCGCCTTCATGGAGATGGAGAACGACGGTTACGGCCCCGGCAGCGCGGAGCAGTTCCTCGTCGACAAGCTCAACGCGGACGCGCCGGGCACCTGGGCGTTCATCGACGCCGACGCAGCCACGGGCGAGACCAACGCCCTCGGCACCGACGCGATCAAGGTGGGCCTGCTCTTCAAGCCGGCGAAGGTGACGCCGGTCGGCAAGACCGCCGTGCTCAACTCCGTCGAGTTCGTCAACGGCGGGGACTCGTCGCCGCGAAACCGACCATCCCTGGCGCAGGCCTTCCGCGACAGGAGCACCGGCGGCATCTTCGTCGCGGTCGCCAACCACCTCAAGAGCAAGGGCAGTGCCTGCGACGACCCGGACGCCGGCGACGGCCAGGGCAACTGCAACGCGGTGCGCACGGTGTCGGCCCAGCTGCTCGCCGAGTGGCTTGCCGGCGACCCGACCGAGACCGGCGACGCCGACGTGCTCGTCCTCGGTGACATGAACTCCTACGCCAAGGAGGACCCGATCACCACCCTCGAGACGGCCGGGTTCCACAACCTCATCGAGGAGCTCGACGGACCGGACGCCTACTCCTACGTCTTCGACGGGCAGTGGGGATACCTCGACCACGCGCTCGGTTCCACATCCGTGAGGGCACAGGTCACCGGTGTCGCCGACTGGCACATCAATGCCGACGAGCCGTCGGTGCTCGACTACAACACGGACTTCAAGACGGCGAACCTCCAGTCCAGCCTCTACGCGCCCGACGCGTTCCGGATCTCCGACCACGACCCCGTCGTCGTCGGGCTCGACCTCACGAACGCGGCTCCGGTCGTCGGTACGGTCGCGAACACGAGCCCGGTCAGGGCCGGGACGCCGTTCTCGGTCACGGCGCCCTTCACGGACGCCGACCGGCTCGACACCCACACGGCGACGATCGCCTGGGGTGACGGGACGACGTCGGCCGGAACGGTCGACGGCTCGACGCGGACGGTGACCGGCACGCACACCTACGCAACGGCGGGCCTCTACCCGGTGACGGTCTCGGTCAGCGACGGCTGGGGCAACTCGGCATCCGGCACGACGACGGCCGTCGTCTATGACCCGGCGGCAGGCTTCCTCACCGGTACCGGCTATGTCCTGTCGCCTGCGGGTGCGCTCGTCTCCGACCCGGCGGCGAAGGGCAAGGGCAAGTTCGCTGTCACGGCCAAGTACGAGTCGGGCGCCTCGATGCCGACCGGATCCCTCACGTTCAGCCTCGACGGCTCCACGTTCTCGGTGGCCTCCAGCTCCTTCGACTGGCTCGTCGTGACCGGCGGCACGGCCGTCCTCGCCGGCGACGCCACCGTCAACGGCACGCCCGGCTACCGGGTCGAGCTGACCGCGACCGACGGGGGCAAGAAGGTCGACAGTCTCAGGCTGGTCGTGCGCCAGGGGACCGCAAGGGTCTACGACAGCGGGGTCCAGACGGTCCAGGGGCAGGTGACCGTCCACCCCTGAGGCCGGCAACGCGCAGGACGGACGGCCCCGGAGCCTCGTGGCTCCGGGGCCGTCGCCCCATCCGGGCCCGCCCATAGACTGCCCGCGTGCAACAGCCCCCGACCGCCCGCCGTGCCCCCGTCGTCCGCGAGCACCACGGCGACCGCTTCGAGGACCCCTACGCGTGGATGGCCGACCGCGAGTCGGCCGAGTTCCTCGAGTACCTCGCGGCCGAGAACCGCTGGGCCACCGAGCAGACGGCCCACCTCCAGGACGCCGCGAACACGATCTACGAGGAGTTCCGCTCGCGCGTCCGCGAGACCGACCTCTCGGTCCCGGTGCGGCACGACCGCTGGTGGTACTACTCCCGCACCGTCGAGGGCCAGCAGTACGCCGTCGACGCCCGGGTCAGGGTCGACGTCCAGCCGGACCGCCCGACCACCGACGGCGACCTGCCCATCGAGGGGGAGGAGATCCTGCTCGACCACAACGCCGAGGCGAACGGCCACGACTTCTTCGCCGTCGGCGCGAACGAGGTCTCACCCGCCGGCGACCTGCTCGCGTATGCCGTCGACCTCGTCGGCGACGAACGCTATGACGTGCGCGTCCGGCGGATCGCGACGGGCGAGGTTGTCGACGAGGCGGTCCACGGCACGGGTGGGTCGCTGGCCTGGTCCCTGGACGGACGCTACGTCTTCTACACCCTCGTCGACGAGGCGTGGCGACCGCACCAGGTGTGGCGACACGAGCTCGGGACGTCGATGGACGCCGACGTCCTCGTCCACGACGAGCCGGACGAGCGCTTCTTCGTCGGCGTCGGCAGCTCGCGCGACGACCGCCACGTCATCATCGCCATCGGTTCGAAGACCACGAGCGAGTTCCTTCTCCTCGATGCGGCTCGGCCATTGGATCGGCCGTGGGTCGTCGCGGGGCGGCGGCAGGACGTCGAGTACGACATCGAGCCGTTCGGCGACCAGCTGCTCATCACGCACAACGCCAACCGGCCGAACTTCGAGCTGGCCGTCGCGCCGATCACGTGCACGAGCCACGAGGAGTGGGTCCCCCTCGAGGTGACGCGTGAGGACGAGTACGTCACCGCGGCCGAGGGCTTCGACGACTTCATCGTCATCGCACTGCGTCGGGAGGGCCAGTCCGGGGTGCGGTTCGTCCTGCGTGACGCCGACGCGCCCAACGGGCTGGGGGAGGCGCACGATCTCGCCCTCGCCGAGCCGATCCACACCGTCGCCGTCGGGGCCAACCCGGAGTCGTCGACGCCGACCGTCCAGGTCGTCCACGAGTCTCTCGTCAGCCCACGGACGGTGAGCGACTACGACGTGCGCCGGCGGGAGCTGACGGTCCTCAAGCAGCAGGAGGTCCGTGGCGGCCACGACCCCGACGACTACGTCCAGCGTCGTGAGTGGGCGACAGCGCCCGACGGGACCCGGGTGCCGATCTCGCTCGTCCACCACCGCGACACACCACTGGACGGGACGGCACCGGGCCTGCTCAACGGCTACGGCGCATACGGCATCCCCACCGACCCGTGGTTCTCCGTCCTGCGTCTCTCCCTGCTCCAGCGAGGCTGGGTCTTCGCCATCGCGCACGTCCGGGGCGGCTCCGAGCTCGGGCGGCAGTGGTACGACGACGGCAAGCTCGCCGCCAAGGCCAACACGTTCACCGACTTCGTCGCCTGTGCCGACCACCTCATCGCCACCGGTGTCGTGGCCCCGGACCGGCTCGCCGCGGAGGGCAGCTCGGCCGGGGGTCTGCTCATGGGCGTCGTCGCCAACACGGCCCCCGACCGGTTCCGCTTCATCCATGCCTCGGTGCCCTTCGTCGACGCTCTGACGACGATGCTCGACCCCTCCCTGCCGCTCACCGTGGTCGAGTGGGAGGAGTGGGGCAACCCGCTCGAGGACCCGGCGGCATACGCGCTGATGAAGTCGTACACGCCCTACGAGAACGTCAGGCCCGGGCGCTACCCCAGCCTGCTCGTGACGACGGCCCTCGGCGACACCCGCGTCTACGCCACCGAGCCGGCGAAGTGGGTCGCCGCGCTGCGGCACGTGACGGGCGGCCTTCCGGGTGCCGCGCCCATCCTCTTCCGCACGGAGCTCGCTGCCGGGCACGGCGGCCGGTCGGGGCGCTACGACACGTGGCGGGAGTGGGCGTGGGAGACAGCCGTGCTCATCGACCAGACCTCGTGACACGCCGGTGAGCCCGCTCACTGCCCAGGGCGTCGCCTGAGACGGGCGGACGGGCCGCGCCGCGCCCTCCTTAGACTGGGGCGCATGATGTCCACTCTCGACCTGCGCGGCCGCACGCTCGATGTGCGCTTCCTGCGCAAGGCCATGCCCCGTGCCGAGTTCGACGTCACGGCCGCCCTCGAGCAGGTGCGGCCGATCTGCGAGGACGTCGAGCATCGCGGGGCCGAGGCGCTGCGCGACCTCGGGGAGCGCTTCGACGGGGTCCGTCCGACCCACCTGCGCGTGCCCGCGGAGGTCCTCGCCACCGCGCTCGAGCAGCTCGACCACGACCTGCGGGCCGCGCTCGAGGAGTCGATCCGCCGGGCCCGCGTCGTCCACGCCGACCAGCGTCGCACCGACACGACGACCGAGGTCGTCCCCGGGGGCGTCGTCACCGAGCGGTGGGTGCCCGTCGACCGCGTGGGCCTCTACGTCCCGGGCGGCCTCGCCGTCTACCCGAGCAGCGTCATCATGAACGTCGTCCCGGCCCAGCTCGCGGGCGTCCGCTCCCTGGCCGTGACCTCGCCGCCGCAGAAGGAGAACGTCGGCGAGTTCGCCGGATACCCCAACCCGACGATCCTCGCGACGTGCGCCCTCCTCGGGGTGGACGAGGTGTACGCCGTCGGCGGCGCCCAGGCCGTGGCGATGTTCGCCTTCGGCTTCGACGACGAGGTGGAGGTCGACGGCCGCACCGAGACCGTCGTGTGCGACCCCGTGTCCATGGTGACCGGCCCCGGCAACATCTGGGTCGTCGCCGCCAAGCGCCTCCTCAAGGGCCTCATCGGCATCGACGCCGAGGCGGGTCCGACCGAGATCGCGATCCTCGCGGACGACTCCGCCGACCCCGAGCACGTCGCGGCCGACCTCATCAGCCAGGCCGAGCACGACCCGCTCGCCGCGTCGGTGCTCGTCACCGACAGCGAGGAGCTCGCCGGGGCGGTGCGGGCATCACTCGCCCGCCGCGTCCCCGCGACCAAGCACGCCGAGCGCGTCGCGGAGGCCCTCGGTGGCACGCAGTCGCGCATCGTCCTGGTCGACGACGTCGCCGCGGGCCTCGAGGTCGTCAACGCGTATGCCGCGGAGCACCTCGAGATCCAGACGCGCGATGCCGCCGCGGTGGCCGCACGCGTCCGCAACGCCGGGGCCGTCTTCGTCGGGCCCCACGCGCCGGTCAGCCTCGGCGACTACGCCGCCGGGTCCAACCACGTCCTGCCGACCGCCGGGTGCGCGACGCACTCGAGCGGCCTGTCCGTCCAGTCGTTCCTGCGCGGCATCCACGTCGTCGAGTACGACGAGGCGGCCCTGCGCGGCATCGCCCGCCACGTCGTGACGCTCGCCCAGGCCGAGGACCTCCCGGCCCATGGTGAGGCGGTCACGGCTCGCTTCGGCGACGAGGTGCCGCGGTGAGCGACGGCGACGGATCCGCCCGCAGCGAGGTCCAGCGGCTTCTTCGGGCGGACCTGAGGGGCCGCACGGCCTACGGCGCGCCGCAGCTCGACGTCGCGGTCCGGCTCAACACCAACGAGAACTCCTACCCGGTTCCGCAGGTCGTCGTCGACGCGATCCTGGCCGCGCTCGCCGACGAGATGGCTGGCCTCAACCGCTACCCGGACCGCGAGTTCACCGACCTGCGCAAGGCCCTCACGACCTACCTCGAGAAGCAGTCGGGAGTCTCGCTGACGCCCGAGCAGGTCTGGGCGGGCAACGGGTCCAACGAGGTCCTCTCGCACATCGTCCAGGCGTTCGGCGGCCACGGCCGCGTGGCGCTCGGCTTCACCCCGAGCTACTCGATGCACCCGATCATCAGCGAGACCCTCGGCACGACGTGGGTCGACGGCATGCGCGGCTCGGAGACCTTCGACCTCACGGCCGAGTCCGCCGCGGCGCAGGCCCGGGCGCACGAGCCGTCCATCGTCTTCCTCTGCTCACCGAACAACCCGACCGGCACGGCACTGCCGTTCGAGGTCATCGGGGCGGTCCTCGAGGCCGCCCCCGACGCGATCGTCGTCGTCGACGAGGCCTACGCCGAGTTCGCCCGGCCGGGGACGCGCAGCGCCCTCACGCTCCTCGGCGACCACCCGCGTCTCGTCGTCACCCGGACGATGAGCAAGGCGTTCGCCTTCGCCGGCGGTCGCCTCGGCTACCTCGTGGCCTCGGCAGAGCTCGTGGACGCGCTCCGGCTCGTCCGGCTGCCCTACCACCTCTCGATCCCGACGCAGATCATCGCGCGGGTCGCCCTCGAGCATGCCGACGTCATGCTGGCGACGGTCGAGGTCATCAAGCAGCAGCGCGACCGGATCGTCGCGGAGCTCGCGCGTCTCGGAGCCACCCCCGTGGCGAGCGACAGCAACTTCGTGCTCTTCGGCGGGCTCGCCGACGAGAAGGCGACGTGGCAGGCGCTGCTCGATGCCGGGGTCCTCGTGCGCGACGTCGGCATCCCGCACCACCTCCGGGTCACCGCAGGTGACCCGGGCGAGACGACGGCCTTTCTCGAGGCCATGGCACGTCTCGCACCCACCCACGTCGTTCCCACCCCCGTCGCCGACCCGGCGCCCGAGGGTCCCGCCGAGCAGGAGTCCGCGTCATGAGCACCCCCGCCCCGCGCACCGCGAAGATCAACCGCACGACGTCCGAGTCGACCATCGAGCTGTGGCTCGACCTCGACGGGACCGGCGTGGCCGACGTGTCGACCGGCGTGCCGTTCTACGACCACATGCTCGCCTCGCTCGCCAAGCACTCCCTCATCGACCTCACGGTGCGCGCGACCGGCGACATCGAGGTCGACGTCCACCACACCGTCGAGGACACCGCGATCGTCCTCGGCCAGGCCCTGCGCGAGGCCCTTGGCGACAAGTCCGGCATCTCCCGCTTCGGCGATGCGACGGTCCCGCTCGACGAGGCGCTCTGCCACGCCGTCGTCGACGTCGCCGGGCGCCCCTACGTCGTTCACGTGGGCGAGCCCGAGGGCCAGCAGTACGCCCTCATCGGTGGCCACTTCACCGGCTCGATGACGCGTCATGTCCTCGAGTCGTTCGCCTACAACGCCGGCCTGTGCCTCCACGTGCGCGTCCTCGCCGGGCGCGACCCGCACCACATCGTCGAGGCGCAGTTCAAGGCCGTCGCCCGCGCGCTCCGGGCCGCGATCGAGCGTGACGACCGCGTCGTCGGCATCCCGAGCGCCAAGGGTGCCCTCTGAGATGAGCGCGAACGTCGTCGTCCTCGACTACGGCAGCGGCAACGTCCGCTCGGCCGTCCGCGCGCTCGAACGCGTCGGAGCGAGCGTCACCCTCACCGCCGACCCCGTCGCGGCGCTGGAGTGCGACGGTCTCTTCGTGCCCGGAGTCGGCAACTTCCACGCCTGCATGGCCGGGCTCGCGGCCGCACACGGCCCGCGGGTCATCGGCCGGCGCATCAGCGGCGGTCGCCCGGTCCTCGGCGTGTGCGTCGGCATGCAGGTGATGTTCGACGGGTCCGCCGAGCCGTCCGACACCCCTCTCGAGGGACTCGGCGAATGGCCGGGCACGGTCGAGCGGCTGCCCGCCGACGTCGTCCCCCACATGGGGTGGTCCGACGTGCGAGCCGGGGAGGGCTCCCGGCTGTTCGCGGGTGTCGAGCACGAGCGCTTCTACTTCGTCCACTCGTATGCCGTCCTGCGCTGGGAGCTGAACCCGACCGGTGCGTTCGCGAGGGTCGCACCCACGGTCACGTGGGCGCACCACGGTGCCGACTTCGTCGCAGCGGTCGAGAACGGCCCCCTCTGTGCGACCCAGTTCCACCCGGAGAAGTCGGGCGATGCCGGCGCCCACCTCCTCGAGAACTGGGTGCGCAGCCTGTGACCACCGCGATGACCACCCCGACGTGGAGGGCGTGATGGCGGACCGGCGGCATACCCAGTTCCTCTGCACCACAAGGAGACCCCGCACATGACTGACCAGCCCCGCCTCGAGCTCCTCCCCGCGGTCGACATCGCCGACGGACAGGCAGTGCAGCTCGTCCAGGGCGTCGCCGGCACCGGGGGCCAGTTCGGCGACCCGTGGGAGGCCGCCAAGGCCTGGCAGGACCAGGGCGCCGAGTGGATCCACCTCGTCGACCTCGACGCGGCCTTCGGTCGAGGCAGCAACCGCGAGCTCATCGCCTCGATCGTCGGGCGACTCGACCTCGAGGTCGAGCTGTCGGGCGGCATCCGCGACACCGAGTCGCTCGAGGCGGCGCTCGCCACCGGCTGCCGGCGCGTCAACATCGGCACCGCCGCGCTCGAGGACCCCGAGTGGACCGCCTCGATCATCGCCGACCACGGTGACCGCGTCGCGATCGGGCTCGACGTCCGCGGCACGACGCTCGCCGCCCGGGGATGGACGCGCGACGGCGGCGACCTGTGGGAGACCCTCGCGCGTCTCGACCGGGAGGGCTGCGCGCGCTACGTCGTCACCGACGTCAACAAGGACGGGATGCTCCAGGGTCCCAACGTCCAGCTCCTCAAGGACGTCTGCGCCCGGACGGACCGTCCGGTCGTCGCCTCGGGCGGGGTCTCGACGCTCGACGACATCCGGGTGATCCGCGAGCTCGTCGGCGACGGCGTCGAGGGCGCGATCGTCGGCTCCGCGCTCTACCGGGGCGCGTTCACCTTGCCCGAGGCCCTCGATGTCGCGGGGCGCCCCGGCTCATGAGCCACGAGAGCTCCACGACTCCCGATCCGACGGTCGGCCAGCCCGGCAGCGGTCCCGTAGGGCCCCCGACGACGTCGGCACCCCATGTCGACGAGGCGGGCCGGCCGTCGGACTCGGCTGGACAGGCGTGGCAGGGCAAGGCGATCCCCTCGCACGGTTTCTCGGGCGACCAGGGCGACGCCGACCCCGAGCTGCTGGCTGCCCTGGCGGAGGTCCGGGCGCGCCCCGGCCCCGGGAACGAGGCCGTGCTCATGGAGCGGGTGGCCCGATCCCGGTGGCTCGTGCCCGTCGTGGCGGTCGCGACCGAGGTCGACACGTCGTCGGGTCACGCGGCCGACACGAGGAGCGACATGGCCGCGGTGACCCTGACGGCGCCCGACGGGTCGCGTGCCCTACCGATGTTCAGCTCGCTGGCGGCGCTCGCCGAGTGGGACCCCGCGGCCCGACCGGTCCCGGTCCGCGCTGCAGCGGCGGCCCAGGCGGCGATCAGCGAGGAGTGTCACGTCCTCGTCGTCGACGTCGCCTCGGAGCACGCGACCGTTCTCCGGCCGAGCATGCTGTGGGCCCTCGCGCAGGAGCGGGCGTGGACTCCGAGCCATCTCGACAATCACGTCGCAGCTGCGGTCGCGGCCGCGGTGGCGGGCGAGGACGCCGTCGTCGACCACCGGCTGGAGGCGGGCGAGCCGGCCGGTGCGGGGGTCCTGCGCGTCGTCCTCGGGCTGCGCCCGGGCCTCGACGGCGACACGGTCAGCACGATCGCGACACGGATCGGCGAGCGGATCGCCACCGATGGGGAGACGCGTGCGAGGATCGACGCTCTGACGTTCGCACTCGAAGCGGCCCGCTGACGGCGCCCCCCGAGAGCCACCCGGCCGTCAGCAGGAGTCACCGAGCAGTCACGAGCAGTCACTGAGCAGCGGAGGAGGCCGAGGCGCGTGGAGGTGAGACCGTGAGCGGCCCGCTCGGGTTCATCGTCGACCCGGCCGTCGACGCCCAGCGCCGACGCGACCTGCGCCGCATGCGCACCGTCGCCACGGGACTGCTCGTCTTCGCCGCGATCGTCTACCTGTTCACGCGTGGCCAGGACCACGGGATCCTCGGCTTCGTCAACGCCGGCGCCGAGGCCTCGATGGTCGGCGCGTGTGCCGACTGGTTCGCCGTGACGGCGCTCTTCCGGCACCCGCTCGGCCTGCCCATCCCGCACACCGCGCTCATCCCGCGCAAGAAGGAGATGATCGGGCGCAGCCTCGAGGAGTTCGTCGCCGAGAACTTCATGCATGAGGCGATCATCCGGGAGCGGGTCATCGACGCCGAGCCGACGCGGAGGATGGCCGAGTGGGCCCTCGCGCCCGGGCACGCGAAGCGTCTCGTCGACGAGGTGGCGACCGTCGGCGCCCACGCCCTCTCGCGCATCCCTGACGAGGACGTGCGAGCCATCATCGTGCAGGCCGTCCTCCCGCGGCTCATGCGCGAGCCGGTCAGCTCCCTCGCCGGTGGACTGCTCGACCAGGTCGTCCGCGACGAGGCCCACGTCGGCCTCGTCGACCTCGCCCTCGACGAGTGCCGCAGCTGGCTCGTCGACAACGAGGACCTCTTCGAGTCGCTCATCCGCCAGCGGGCGCCGGCCTGGGTGCCCGATGCGGTCAACGACCTCGTGGCCCGGAGGATCCACACCGAGGCGCTCAAGTGGCTCGCCGACATCCGCCGCGACCCACACCACGACGTACGCATCGCCCTCGACAAGCTCCTCATCGACCTCGCCGACAACCTCCAGCACGACCCCGTGACCCAGGCGAAGGCGGAGCGGCTCAAGGAGCGGATGCTCTCGCACCCGCAGGTGCCCGAGACGGCGATGTCGCTCTGGACCTCGGCGCGTGGCGTCGTCATCGCGGCGCTCGAGGACGTCGACGGGCCGGTCCGGGCCCGCGGCATCGAGGAGGTCACCGCGCTCGGGAAGCGCCTGCTCGCCGACCGGGCGCTGCGAGACCGGATCGACGCGCGGATCTGCGACATCACCGTCTACGCCGTCGAGCGCTACGGCACCGAGCTCACCCAGGTCATCAGCCAGACGGTCGACCGGTGGGACGGCAAGGAGACGGCCGAGCGCGTCGAGCTGCAGGTGGGCCGTGACCTTCAGTTCATCCGGATCAACGGCACGCTCGTCGGTGGTCTCATCGGCATGCTCATCCACGCCGTCTCGCTCCTCATCCCCTGAGGGCGCCCTCAGGCTTCGACACAGAGCACGTATGCCGCCGGGCCGGGTCGCGCGACCCGGCCCGGCGGCATACGGCTTCGTCTCAGACGGACCGCTGGTAGGCGGCGAACGCCTTGGTCGCCAGCCAGCTCATGGCGACGGCGAGCGCGGCGAGGGCGCCGAGGCGCGGCCACATGGCAGCCCAGTCGGGCGCGGCGGCGAGGCCCTCCCGGCTGACGACGACGGCCCAGTCCAGCGGGTTGTATGTCGCGACGGTCTGGAGCCACGCGGGGGCGAGGCGCACATCCATGATCGCCGACGACAGGAACGCGAGCGGGAGGGACAGCAGCTGGCTGATCCCGATGAGCGCGTTCTGGTCGCGGGTGAGCAACGCGACGGCGTTGGACAAGGCGGCGAAGACGACGGTGAGCAGCACCGCCGCGGCGAAGGTCAGCACGATCCCCGGGAACGGACGGTCGAACCGGGCCCCGGCCGCGTAGGCGATGCCGATGATGACGGCCGTCTGCACGAACGCGGTCAGGCTCTGGTACGCGATGGTGCCGTTCATCATCGCTCCGCGGCGCACGGGGGAGGCGAGCATCCGGTCCATGACGCCGACGCCCATGTCCTCGATGTAGACCGTGCCGGCCCAGGCCGCGGAGAAGAGCGCCGTCATGGCGACGACACCGGGGGTCAGGTACTCGAGGTACGAGCGGCCGTCCGCGCCGAAGCCGGGGATCTGGACGACCGTCTCGAAGAGCGCCCCGAAGAGGAGCAGCCAGATCGCCGGCTGGACGAGCGTGATGAGGACGAAGGCCGGTTGGCGCACGAGCGCCGTGACCGACCGCCGTGTCAGGAGGGCTGAGTGCACGGCGAGGGTCGTCACGAGCCCACCTCCTCGAACGTGCGCCCCGCATGCCGCAGGTAGACGTCGTCGAGCGAGGGTCGGGCCACCGTGGCCGAGGCCACCGCGACACCCCAGCGCTCGAGCTCGGCGAGGGCCACCGGGAGGACGCCCGCTCCCTGGTCGGTCCGCCCTCGGACCTGGCGTCCCTCGGTCACGATGTCGAAGAGGGACGGCAGCCGAGAGAGGCGCTCGGCGGCCGCCGCTCCGGAGGTCGGGTCGACCAGCTCGACGACGAGCCGGTCCCCGCGCAGCTCGCTCTTGAGTGCGTCGGGGGTGCCCTGGGCGACGACCCGGCCCCGGTCGACGATCGCGAGCCGGTCGGAGAGATGGTCGGCCTCGTCGAGGTAGTGGGTCGTGAGCAGCACTGTCGTCTCCTCGACGCTGGCCATCCGCGCGATCTCGGCCCACAGCTGTGCCCGGGCCTCCGGGTCGAGACCTGTCGTCGGCTCGTCGAGGAAGAGCACGGCCGGACGGTTGACGAGGCCGATCGCGACGTCGAGGCGTCGGTTCATGCCTCCGCTGTAGGTCCTCGTGAGCCGGTCGGCCGCAGGGGCGAGACCGAACCGCTCGAGCAGCTCGCCGGAGCGTCGGCGCGCCGTCGCGCGGTCGAGGCCCTGGACCCGGGCGGCCAGCTCCAGGCTCTCGCGCCCGGTCATGAGCGGGGCCGAGCTCGGCCGCTGCGACACGAGACCGATGGCATGGCGGACCGCCCCCGGGTCACGCAGGACGTCGTGGCCGGCCACGGTGGCCCGTCCCGAGTCGGGTCGGGACAGCGTGGTCAGGAGGCGGACGGTCGTCGACTTGCCCGCGCCGTTGGGGCCGAGCAGGCCGAAGACCTCCCCGGGCCGCACCTGCAGCGACAGCCCGTCGAGGGCGCGAACCGGTTCCTTGCCGCGGCCGGCGGGGTAGGTCTTGACGAGGTCGGTGGCGTCAATGGTCCACTCCGACGCCGCGCCGCCCCGCTTCGGCCGTCGCGCGGCCCCGAGCGTGGATGTGGGCGTGGATGTGGGCGTCGAAGTGGGCGTCGATGTGGGCGTCGATGCCGGGTTCGGTGCGGCATGGGGCGCCGCAGGGTGGTGCGTCATGGTGACTCCTCGGGTACGGCCCGACCGGAGGGGCCGGGACACGGCGGGCGTTATCGCCCGTGGCGGGGAGTCGGTGCTGCGGCTGCCGTAGGCTCGTCGTGTGCCTTGAGTGCCGTCAGGCAGGTCGTCCGCGACCGACTCGAGGAAATGGCCCCCGGTCCGGCGTTGCAGCGCCTGGCCGGGGGTTCTCGTCAGGCCCCGGGATCGGGGCCGTTCGGCAGGGCGTCGCTCGCCAGGATGCGTCCCTCCTCTCCGAGGTATCCGACGGGATCGGTGAGGATCTCCTCCATGGGGGTGCCGGACGCGCGCAGCTCGTGGAGGCGGCGCCAGGTGGCGGTGCCCCCGAGCGCGCCCGAGCGGATGTCCGCGGCGAGCCCGGCGGCATACCCCCGCTCGGCGCGCAGCATGGCCTCGCGGAAGGTGCCCTCGACGAGGAAGACCTCCGGTATGCCGTTCTCGCGGGCCCACGCGTTGGCCGCTGCGATGGACCGCAGCTCGATCTCGAGCTTGCCGACCCGTTCCTCGAGCAGGCGCGCTGCCTCGTCCGGCGCGAGGCCGGCGATGAGGGAGAGCGCCGACTCGAGCGAGGACGGGTCGGCCGAGGGCGTGCTCAGCAGCTCGGAGAGCCAGTCCTCGAACTCGTCCATGCCGGCCGGGGTGATCTCGTAGACGGTTCGCTCCGGCCGGTTGCCCTCACGGATCTTCTCCCGTTCGGCGATGAGTCCGTGCTTCTCGAGGGCGGCGACGACCGCGTAGAGCGAGCCGTAGTTGAGGCGGATGCTCTTCTCCTTGCCGCGATGGCGCAGGGTCGAGCTGATCTCGTACGGGTGCATGGGCCGCTCGCCGAGGCACCCGAGCACCGCAAGGGCGAGGGGGTTGTTCACGCGACGGCGAGTCATGATGGCCTCCAGTTCGAATACTCGAAACAGAGTATTCCGAATGGAGGTCGTTGGCAAGCAACAAGGAGCCGCCGCGCGACGGGTCGCCAGCGCAGGCTCCCGCGGCGGCCGAGGTCAGGGGAGGCCGGGGAAGGCGGGAGGGTGGGGGGAGTGCCGGCTCAGGGCCGGGAGTCGATCATGTAGCCCCGGATCTTGCGGTAGATCGTGGCCCGTGACATCCCCAGGTGACGGGCGGCGAGGGCCTTGTTGCCGCCGTGGTCGTCGAGGGCGCGCGTGATCGCGTCACGTTCGAGGGCCTCGAGCGGGGTGAGGCTGCGACGACCAACGGCCATGCACTCGGGAGGCAGGTCGGCGAGCTCGATCGTCCCGCTCCGCTTGGTGGCCATGATCTTGCGCAGCGTGTCGCGCAGCTGGGCGACGTTGCGTGGCCACGGGTGCCGCGCCAGCTGGTTCAGCGCCGCTGACGAGATCTGCAGCTCCCTGCCCGGGGAGGCCGAGAGTGACCTCAGCAAGTAGGGGATGACGACGCGGATGTCCTCGGGCCGGTGCCGGAGCGGCTCGAGCACGACCGTGCGGTCGAAGCAGGGGACGATCTGCGTCTCGACAGCCTCGTTGCGCACGGACGGGGTTCGTGTCGCCACGACCCACCGACCCGGGGCCGAGTGCGAGCGGCCCGACTCCTGGACGAGCAGCGTCGACACTGGCTCGACCAGCTGGGCCGGCAGGAGATCGAGGTGGCGGATCACGAGCGTGCCCTCCTCGGCATCGAGCTCCTCCGCCAGCGCGTCGAACCATCCCTCCGGGTCCGCCGCGGCGGCGGCCGCGTCGAGGACCCGGAAGTGACGCCCGGGGGTCTGCGCGAGGTGGACTCCTCGCGCCAGCGAGAAGGTGCCGACGCCGGGCTCGCCCTCGATGACGACCCACGTGTTGGTCCGGTGGGACTCGAGCACCTGCATGATCGCCCGGACCCACTCGGGGCTCGTCCCCGCGACGCCCGGCAGGTTCACGGGCACCGGCCGCGACGCGGCGGCGGCCTTGCCCCCGACCATCGTCGAGGGCTCGTGCAGCTGCACGCGGAAGACTCCACCGACCACGCGGGCGCCCACGGACGAGGGCCGGTAGTCGAGCCGGGCCACCGTCCCGCTCGGGAGGTCGGCGACGAGGGTGAGCGGTGAGTGCTCGCCGATGGCATCACCCGTACGCGCGACGAGCGCGGTGCGGTCGGCGGCGTCGAGCCGCTGCTGCGTCAGGCGGTTCATCATGACGACCTCGGCGCCCAGGGCGAGGACCGGGCCCGTCGCGTGACGACAGGCCGCGAGGTAGTCACGCAACAGCGTCATCTCGCTCACCGAGACCTTGGCGAGGATCTCGGCCTCGATCCGTTCGGCGATCGACCGGGCATAGGTCAGGAGCAGTCCGTTGGAGACACCGGCGGCACACGTCAGGTCGAGGACGCCGACGAGCGCCCCACTGATGGGGTGGTGGCTCGGCGCCCCCGCGCAGGCGAACATCATGAGTGGCTCGGTGAAGTGCTCGCTGCCGACGATGAGGGTCGGCGTCCGAGTGAGCAACGCCGTGCCGATGCCGTTGGTCCCGACGGACTCCTCGGCGTACGTGAAGCCGGGCGCGAGACTGACCTTCTCGAGCCGCTTGCCGAGCGCCGGATCCGTGCACAACCGATGGATGACCCGGCCGAACTGGTCGGCGAAGATCATGCTCACCGGCTCGTCCCCGAGCTGGTCTGCGACGCTCGCGAGGACCTGGCCCACGAGGAGGTGGGTCTCGGACTCGCCGAGCCCGGCGGCATACGACGGCTCGACGAGCTCGGGGTTGACCCCTGCCTGGGTGCTGCGCTGCCACGACTGCCCCACGACCTCGCGCACCGTCCCCGCGACGACGCCCGACGTGATGAAGTGGTCCCTGGCCAGCTCGAGCTCCTGGGTGCGGTGGCCCACGGCTCACCTCCTGGCTCCTGGCGGTCGCGACGTCGCGCCCGCGCGGTTCTGCCCAGTGTCCGTGCGGTGTGCCGGCTTCGGCAAGGAACGTCTCAGCCCCCACGCAGGCGCTGTCTCAAAGTGAGACGCGGCCGGTCGAGCCCGCGCCCGCTCTCACATTGAGACAGCCACGCCCTCGTCCTCCGACGAGTCTCCTCTCACACGGCGAAAGCATCCGCCGAACCGGCTCGGTCCGCCCGGACCGACCCGACACCAGGAGGCAAGAGTGAGCAGACAGAGTCTGACGAAGGCCCACGCCAAGATCTCCGAGCTGACGTGGGAGCCGACCTTCGCGACGCCCGCGACGCGCTTCGGCACGGACTACACGTTCGAGAAGGCTCCGAAGAAGGACCCGCTCAAGCAGATCATGCGGTCCTACTTCCCGATGGAGGAGGAGAAGGACAACCGCGTCTTCGGCGCGATGGACGGTGCGGTGCGCGGGAACATGTTCCGCCAGGTCCAGCAGCGCTGGCTCGAGTGGCAGAAGCTGTTCCTGTCGATCATCCCGTTCCCCGAGATTTCGGCCGCCCGCGCCATGCCGATGGCGATCGACGCGGTGCCCAACCCGGAGATCCACAACGGGCTCGCGGTCCAGATGATCGACGAGGTTCGTCACTCGACGATCCAGATGAACCTCAAGAAGCTCTACATGAACCAGTACATCGACCCGGCCGGGTTCGACATGACGGAGAAGGCGTTCGCGAACAACTACGCGGGCACCATCGGGCGGCAGTTCGGTGAGGGCTTCATCACCGGCGACGCCATCACCGCCGCCAACATCTACCTGACCGTCGTCGCGGAGACGGCCTTCACCAACACGCTCTTCGTGGCCATGCCCGACGAGGCCGCCGCGAACGGCGACTACCTGCTGCCGACGGTCTTCCACTCCGTCCAGTCGGACGAGTCGCGGCACATCTCCAACGGCTACTCGATCCTGCTCATGGCCCTGGCCGACGAGCGCAACCGGCCGCTCCTCGAGCGCGACCTGCGTTACGCCTGGTGGAACAACCACTGCGTCGTCGACGCGGCCATCGGCACGTTCATCGAGTACGGCACGAAGGACCGCCGCAAGGACCGCGAGAGCTACGCCGAGATGTGGCGCCGCTGGATCTACGACGACTACTACCGCAGCTACCTGCTGCCGCTGGAGAAGTACGGCCTCACCATCCCGCACGACCTCGTCGAGGAGGCCTGGAACCGGATCACGAACAAGGGCTACGTGCACGAGGTCGCCCGGTTCTTCGCCACCGGCTGGCCGGTCAACTACTGGCGCATCGACACCATGACGGACACCGACTTCGCGTGGTTCGAGGAGAAGTACCCCGGCTGGTACAGCAAGTACGGAAAGTGGTGGGAGAACTACAACCGCCTCGCCTACCCGGGCCGCAACAAGCCGATCGCCTTCGAGGACGTGGGCTACCAGTACCCGCACCGCTGCTGGACCTGTATGGTGCCGGCCCTCATTCGTGAGGACATGGTCGTCGAGAAGGTCGACGACCAGTGGCGGACCTACTGCTCTGAGACGTGCTACTGGACGGACGCCGTCGCGTTCCGTCCCGAGTACGAGGGTCGTGAGACACCGAACATGGGCCGTCTCACCGGCTTCCGTGAGTGGGAGACGCTGCACCACAACAAGGACCTCGCCGACATCGTCAAGGACCTCGGTTACGTGCGGGACGACGGCAAGACCCTCATCGGGCAGCCGCACCTCGACCTCGACCCCCAGAAGATGTGGACCCTCGACGACATCCGCGGCAACACGTTCATGAGCCCCAACGTGCTCCTCAACGAGATGTCCGACGCCGAGCGCGAGGCCCACGTCGCGGAGTACCGGGCGAACGGCACGAAGGTCGCCTGAGGCGACCTCGGACCCATCGGCCGGCTCCACGCCGGATCGGGTTGGCGGCGCGGCCAGGGATGAGCCGCGCCGCCAACCCCCGGGGCAACCCGGGGCTTGCACCGACATGAGCCGACTCGCACTGACATGAACCGGCGCGAATCATCCAGAGCCGGCACGAAACGACACGAAAGGAGGCCCCCGTGGCCGACACCCACAAGATCTACTTCGAACCCGTCGACATCGAGATGGAGGTCGGCGAGGACGAGAAGATCCTCGACGCCGCGTTCCGTCAGGGCATCCACCTCATGCACGGGTGCCGCGAGGGCCAGTGCTCGGCCTGCAAGAGCTACGTCCTCGACGGCGAGATCCAGATGGAGCGCTACTCGACGTTCGCCTGCAACGACGCCGAGGTCGACGAGGGGTACGTCCTGCTCTGCCGGGCGCACGCCTACAGCGACTGCACCATCGAGCTGCTCAACTTCGACGAGGACGAGCTGCTCGGTGGGGTGCCGATCCAGGACGTGCGCACCCGGGTCACGGCCATCGAACCGATGACGCGCGACATCGTGTCGCTGCGCCTGACGGCGGTCGAGCCGTCGACCTACGAGTTCAAGCCCGGCCAGTACAGCGACATCACCATCCCCGGGACGGACGAGCACCGATCGTTCTCCATGGCGACGACGCAGTCCACCCCGGGCGAGGTCGAGTTCCTCATCAAGAAGTACCCGGGCGGGAGGTTCTCGGCGCTGCTCGAGGACGGCCTCGCGGTCGGTGACGAGCTTCACGTCAACGGTCCGTACGGCTCCTTCACCATCAAGGAGGGGCACGTCCTTCCCGTCGTGTGCATCGGGGGAGGGGCGGGGATGGCCCCCATCCTCTCGCTCCTGCGCCACCTCAACGAGACCGGGAGCACCCGCCCCGTCCGCTTCTACTACGGCGCCCGGACGGCGGCCGACCTCTTCTACGTCGAGCAGATCCTCGCCCTCGGCGCGGGCCTGCGTGACTTCGAGTTCGTCCCCTGCCTGTCCGAGGAGCTCCCGGAGCGCCCGGAGGCGGGCTCGTCATCCGCAGACGCGGGTATGCCGTCCGGCCTGCTCCTCGAGGCCGGCAACGTCACCGACGTGGTGGCGCGGCGCGAGGCCGACCTCGCGAGGTGCGAGGTCTACCTGTGCGGTCCGCCACCCATGGTCGATGCCGCGCTGGTGTTCCTCGAGGCACAGCACGTGCCGAGTGACCAGGTCTTCCACGACTCGTTCACGAGCCCGGTGACCGTCTCGGCCTGACCGACCGACATCCACGAACCACCCACACCAACAACGGAGTTGACATGGTTGACATCACCGACCAGAAGACGCGCAGCTTCCCCACGATCGAGTTCACGGACTCCGAGGCCGGCGCCCTGGAGTTCCCCAGCTCGAAGAGCCGCACGTACAACTACTACAAGCCGGCCAAGCTCCGGGCGACGATGTACGAGGACGTCACCGTCGACGTGCAGCCCGACCCGGACCGACACCTGACCCAGGGCTGGATCTACGGCTTCGGCAACGGCCCCGGCGGCTACCCGAAGGAGTGGACGAAGGCCCAGTCCTCCAACTGGCACGCCTTCCTCGACCCCAACGAGGAGTGGGAGCAGACGATCTACCGCAACAACTCGGCGGTCGTCCGCCAGGTGAGTCTCTGCCTGGAGAACGCCAAGCGGGCGCGGGCCTACGAGGGCTGGAACCACGCCTGGGTGACCTTCATCCAGCGCAACCTCGGGGCGTGGATGCACGCGGAGAACGGCATCGCCCTGCACGTCTTCACCTCGATCCAGCGGTCCGCACCGACGAACATGATCAACAACGCCGTGGCGGTGGCTGCGGCGCACAAGATGCGCTTCGCCCAGGACCTCGCCCTCTACAACCTCGACCTGTCGGAGGCGGGGATCGACTTCGACGGTGGGGCACACCGGGACGTCTGGCAGAACGCGCCCGAGTGGCAGCCGACGCGTCGGGCCGTCGAGGAGCTCACGGCGGTCGGCGACTGGGCCGAGCTGACCTTCGCGACGAACATCGTCTTCGAGCAGCTCGTCGGCCAGCTCTTCCGGAGCGAGCTCGTCATGCAGATCTCCGCGCGCAACGGCGACTACATCACCCCGACGCTCGTCGGCACGGGGGAGAACGACTACGCCCGGGACCTCGCGGCCTCGCGCACCCTCTTCCAGCTGCTCGTCCGCGACGAGGAGCACGGCGCCGCCAACAAGGAGCTCTTCGGCCGGTGGCTGTCCACCTGGGTCCCGAAGTGCCTCGCCGCGGCCCAGGCGCTGCAGCCGATCTGGTCGCAGCCCGCCGAGAAGACCATCACCTTCGCCACGTCCCTCGACGCGGCCAAGGACAAGTTCCGCACCCTGCTCGAGGAGATCGGGCTCGACATTCCGAAGGAGTTGGACCAGTGAGCATGCAGTTCGGTTCGGAGGCGACGTTCTCCAACATGTGCGGGGTCACCCTGATGAACACCCCGGTCGGCCGCGTCGTGGCCGAGGTCATGGGCGGCAAGGAGGGCGTCGAGCTCACCGAGTACCCCTCGATGATCCGGGTCGACGGCACGAGGCTGCTCAGCTTCGACTACGAGGAGCTCACCGAGGCGCTCGGCACCGAGTTCGACGGCTCGGTCTTCGAGGAGATCAGCTCCACCCACTACGGGCGGATGGTCCACCTCGACGACAAGACGATGCTCTTCGCCAGCCCCGAGGACGCCGCCGAGTACATCGGCTTCGACCTCAGCGTCCACTGATCCCAGCCGAAGCCACTGGCGCGCCGAGCAGTTCGTATGCCGCTGGGCCGGCACCGACCCAGCGTGGCCACGGCGGCCGGCTCAGCGGCATACCGGCGCAGGACGCCGGCTCCACCCCCGCGTTTCATCCCGACCACACGAAGAAGTGAGGAACCCATGTACGAGAAGAACGGCGAGAAGTACTACGTCGTCGACGCCCACGTCGCCCTGTGGGACGGCCGTGAGTCGAACCAGAAGAACATCCACGGCAAGCAGTTCATCGACTGCTTCTACGACTACCACAAGAACCTCAGCCCCGAGGAGGTCGTGTGGGACTACGACGCCTACACCTACTACGGCGGCGAACGGCTCATGAAGGACCTCTTCGTCGACGGCTACGTCGACCACGCGATCTTCCAGCCGGCCTTCCTCGGTGACTTCTACGAGAACGGGTTCGGGCAGACCGAGGAGGCGTGGGCCCTCACGCAGGCCAACCCGGGCAAGCTCACCTACAACCACAACTTCGACCCGCGCAACGGGCAGGCCGGTCTCGACCAGCTGCGGCGCGACGCCGAGCGCTTCGGCCTCAAGGGCGTCAAGCTCTACACGGCCGAGTGGCGCGGTGACTCGCGCGGCTACAAGCTGACCGACCCGTGGACCTACCGGTACCTCGAGGCCTGCGAAGAGCTCGGCATCACGAACATCCACATCCACAAGGGCCCGACGATCATCCCGCTCGACCGTGATGCCTTCGACGTCGCCGACGTCGACGCGGTGGCGACCGACTTCCAGGGGCTCAACTTCGTCGTCGAGCACTGCGGGCTGCCGCGCCTCGAGGACTTCTGCTGGATCGCCACGCAGGAGACCAACGTCCACGCCGGCCTCGCCGTCGCCATCCCGTTCATCCACACGAGGCCGCGGTACTTCGCCCAGATCATCGGCGAGCTCCTCTACTGGGTCGGCGAGGACAAGATCCAGTTCTCCAGCGACTACGCCCTGTGGACACCGAAGTGGCTCGTCGAGAAGTTCGTCGACTTCCAGATCCCCGAGGCCATGACGGAGTACGCGCCGCTGACGACGACGGCCAAGAAGAAGATCCTCGGACTCAACGCGGCGAAGATGTACGGCCTCGACGTGCCCGAGGAGCTGCGGCTCGCCGACACCGGCGAGGTCGGCCTCGAGGTCGCCGCAGGGGCCAAGGAGAGCGTGCTGTCATGAGCGCCGTCGCCACTCCGGTCGTGTCGCCGGCGCCGCGGGACCGCGCCTCGGCGCGGCGCGGGGCATCCCTGGCGAACGACGTGATCGAGGCCCTGACCACCGTCAAGGACCCCGAGCTGGACGAGCCGATCACCGAGCTCGGCTTCGTCCGCTCCGTGGCCCTGCACCCGTCGGGGGTCACGGTGCACCTGCGGCTGCCGACGTCGTTCTGCGCGCCGAACTTCGCCTACCTCATGGTCTCCGACGCCCAGGACGCGCTGCGTCGGGTGCCGGGGGCGGCCCGCGTCACGGTGCTCCTCGACGACCACCACGACTCGGACAAGATCAACGCCGGGATCGCCGCGGACGCCGGCTACCTCGGGACGTTCGGCGCCGAGGCGGCCGAGAGCCTCGACGCCCTCCGGCTCACCTTCCAGCGCAAGGCCCACACGGCCGCGATGGAGCGGTGCGTCATGGCCGCGCTGACCTCGGGGGCGGCGCGGCTGGAGGACCTCGGGAGCCTGACTCTCGGGGACCTCGCGGGCGGTCCCACCAAGGAGGCGCTGCTGAGGCGACGGGCCGACATCGGGCTGGGCCTCGCTCCCGGCGACCTGGTCGTCGTCGACGAGCACGGGGACGCCGTGCCCGACGAGGAGCTGCCGCTCCGGCTGCGCCTCGCCACCTCGGTGCGGATCTCCATCGAGGGCAACGCCCACTTCTGCCGGGGTCTGCTCGCGACGCGGTACGCGAACGGCGACTCCGACGCCATCACCACCGACATCACGGACACGAGGAGCACGTCATGAGGGCCGTCCAGGTCATCGGGTACCACACCAAGCTGCAGCTGACGGAGGTGCCGGAGCCCCAGGTGACGGGACCGCTCGACGTCATCGTCAGGATCGGCGGGGCCGGCGTGTGCCGCACCGACATCCACATCCTCGAGGGGCAGTGGGCGGAGAAGTCGGGGGTCGCCCTGCCGTACACGATCGGCCACGAGAACGCAGGGTGGGTGCACGCCGTCGGCGACGCCGTCACCAACGTCACGGTCGGTGACAAGGTCATCCTCCACCCGCTCATCACGTGCGGCCTCTGCCGGGCGTGCCGCTCCGGCGACGACGTGCACTGCGAGAACAGCCAGTTCCCCGGCATCGACACCAACGGCGGCTACGCGCAGTACCTGCGCACCACCGCCCGCAGCGTCGTCAGGATCGACGACGCCCTCGAGCCCTCCGACGTGGCGGCGCTCGCGGATGCCGGCCTGACCGCCTACCACGCGGCCGCGAAGGCGGCCCGGGTCACGCGACCGGGCGACGTCTGCGTCATCATCGGCGCCGGCGGCCTCGGCCACATCGGCATCCAGGTGATGAAGGCCATCTCGGGGGCGACCGTCGTGGTCGTCGACCGGAACCCCGCCGCGGTCGCGCTCGCCACCGAGATCGGTGCCGATCACGGCGTCGTCGCGGACGGCACCCACGTCGAGAAGGTGCTGGAGCTGACCGGCGGCAAGGGCGCCGAGGCCGTCGTCGACTTCGTCGGCGAGGGTGGGGCGACCAAGGAGGGCACGGCGATGCTGCGTCGTGCCGGCAGCTACTTCGTCGTCGGCTACGGCGAGAACATCGACGTGCCGACGATCGATGTCATCTCGACCGAGATCAACTTCGTCGGCAACCTCGTCGGGTCGTACAACGACCTCCAGGAGCTCATGGTCCTCGCCGCCCAGGGGAAGGTCACGCTCCACACCACGAAGTACCCCCTGGACGAGTTCCAGCAGGCGATCGACGACCTCGACGCCGGGCTCGTGCGCGGACGCGCGATTCTCATCCCCTGAAGGGGCGGCACCGGCCGCCTCCCGGCGGTCGGTGTCTCTCCCTTTCCGAATCACGAAGGACTGACACACCATGGCCAAGGAACTGCGCTTCAACACGGACGCCCGACGACTCCTCGAGTCGGGTGTCAACGCCCTGGCGGACGCCGTCAAGGTGACCCTCGGACCCAAGGGGCGCAACGCCGTCCTCGAGAAGCTGACCGGACCTCCGACGATCACCAACGACGGCGTCACGATCGCCCGCGAGATCCAGCTGCGCGAGCCGTTCGCCAACATGGGCGCCCAGCTCGTCAAGGAAGTCGCGATGAAGACCAACGGGGTCGTCGGCGACGGGACGACGACGGCGACGGTGCTCGCCCAGGCCATGGTCCGGGAGGGCCTGCGCGCCGTCGACGCGGGGGCCAACCCCATGCGCGTGCGCCGGGGCATCGAGCGGACCGTGCCGATCGTCGTCGAGACGCTCGCGGGCTGGGCCGCCGAGGTGGCCGGCCTCGAGGACCTGCGGCACATCGCGACCCTGGCCGCGAGCGACGACGAGGCGATCGGGCACGTCGTGGCCGAGGCGGTGGACGCGGTGGGCCGGCGCGGGATCGTGACGACCGAGGAGTCCGACGACCTCGGCCTCTCGGTCTCGGTCGTCGACGGCATCGAGTTCGACCACGGCTACATCTCGGCGTACATGGTCACCGACCGTGAGCGGATGGAGACCGTCTACGAGAACCCGCTCATCCTGCTGACCAACAAGAAGATCAGCCAGGTCCAGGAGATCATGCCGACGATCGAGGTGGCCAAGCGCGCGGACCGCCCGCTCGTCGTGCTTGCCGAGGACGTCGACGGCCCGGCCCTTCAGCTCCTCGTCGGCGGCAACATGCACCACACGATGCAGTCCGTCGTCGTGCGGGCTCCCGGGTTCGGGCACCGCCGCGTCGCGGAGCTCGAGGACCTCGCGATCGCGCTCGGGGGTCAGGTCATCGCCAAGGACACCGGCCTCGAGCTGGGCGAGGTCACCCGCGCCCACCTCGGCTCGTGCGACCGGATCACCATCACGGAGGGTTCGACGACCATCGTCGGCGGCCATGGCGACCCCTCGCTCGTCGAGTCGCGGATCCGGCAGCTGGAGACGCAGCTCGACCGGGCGCGTATCGACGCAGACCAGGACAGCCTCCAGCTCCGCACGGCCCGCCTGTCCGGTCGGGTCGCGGTCATCAAGGTCGGCGGAGCGACGAGCGTCGAGCTCAAGGAGCGCATGCTCCGCGTCGACGACTCGCTCGCCGCGACGCGCGCGGCCCTCGAGCAGGGGATCGTGGCCGGCGGCGGCACCGCCCTGACCCAGGCGCAGGACGCGGTCTCGCGCGTCGAGCTGACCGGCGACGAGGCCGTGGGGCGTGAGGTGGTCCGTCGTGCCCTTCCAGAGCCGCTTCGGTGGATCGCGATCAACGCGGGCTTCGACGGCGACGAGGTCGTCGCGAAGGTCGCGGCCCTACCGGTCGGCCACGGCTTCAACGCCCTCGAGGGCTGCTACGGCGACATGTCCGAGTTCGGCGTCATGGACCCGCTCAAGGTGACCCGCGCGGCCCTCGAGGCCTCGGCCTCGATCGCGGCCCTCATCATCACCACCGAGACCGCGATCGTCGAGGAGGTCGTGGGCAACCCCGGCGCCATCTACGCACCCGGGTTCGGTGACCTCGCCGAGGGCCTCGTCCGTCCGAGCAACATCTACTGAGATGGCCGTCCTCCAGGTCGTCGCGGTGCTCGTGCCGGTGGTGCTCCCACGCCTGCTGTGGGGGCGCGCTCAGCGACGCCGGCTGAGCGTGCTCGTCTGGTCCGGTCACCTCGACCGGTCCTGAGGGATGAACGAAGCCGCCCTCCACCGTTCGGTGGGGGGCGGCTTCGTCGTCGGCGCGCTCGGGATCAGCCCGCCTCGGGAACATGGTCGCCTGCGCGGCGGGCCACACACGACGGGCAGCGGCCGAGGACGGTGACCTCGACGTGCTCGATGACGAACCCGCTTCCGTCGCCCGGAGGCAGGCATCGCGGGGGCTGCCCGCTGGACTCGATGCAGCGGCGCTCGCCGCACTCACGGCAGCGGAGCATCTCGAGACGGGACTGGTGCGGCATGGCACCACGCAACCACCGGTGTCCACCGCGGACAACGGTTCTTCTCACGTTGAGACGTCACGGCTCCTGGAGCGCCTCGGTGACCGACCGGAGGGTCTGCCGGAGCTCGACGAGCTGGGCCCGCGTGAGGCCGCTGCGCCGGGCGATCTGGTGTGGGACGTCACCGAGCGCGGCGAGCCGGTCGCGGCCCGCGGCCGTGACGGAGACGAGGACCCGGCGCTCGTCCTCGGGGTCGCGGGCTCGCCCGACCAGCCCGGCCGCCTCCATGCGCTTGAGCAGCGGCGAGAGGGTCCCCGAGTCGAGGCGCATGAGCTCGCCGAGCCGCCCGACCGTGAGCGGCCCGTGCTCGCCCACCGTCATGAGGGCGATGTACTGCGGGTAGGAGAGCCCGTGCTCGCCCAGCAGCTCGCGGTAGACGGCGTCGAAGGCCCGCACCGTCGTGTGCATGGCGTAGCAGATCTGCTGCTCGAGGCTCAGGGCCGCCGACGAGGGCGGGGTCGGGTTGGACGGGCTCATGGGTCAAGCGTACTATCTAATTGCGCACAATTGAATTGCGCACGACAGACTAGGAGAACGCATGAGCACCGCCGCCACCGACCGCGTCAGCTACGTCGCCTCGGCGACCGCCTCGGGCCGCGAGGGCCGAGCCGTCACCTCCGACGGCCGCCTCGACGTCACCCTCGCCGCGCCGCGCGAGCTCGGCGGATCGGGCGAGGGCACCAACCCCGAGCAGCTGTTCGCGGCCGGCTACGCCGCGTGCTTCGCGAGCGCCCTCGGCCTCGTCGCCCGCCAGCGTCGCGTCGAGGGCTTCGACGCGGCCGTGACCGCGGACGTCAGCCTCAGCGGCAACGGCCGCCAGGGCTTCGGCCTCGCCGTCGTGCTCCACGTCGAGCTCCCGGAGGGTCTCGACCCCGAGCTGGGGAGGTCGCTCGTCGAGACCGCGCACCAGGTGTGCCCCTACTCGAACGCGACGCGCGGCAACATCCCCGTCGAGCTCGTCGTCGAGTGACGGCGGCTCCGACCGACGCACCACGTTCTGATCTCCCGCCCCGGAAGGAAACTCGAATGACCAAGCCCCGTGAGGTCCAGCTCACGTCCCGCCCCGTCGGCTGGCCGACAGCCGACGACTTCGCCCTCGTCGAGAGCGAGGTCCCGCCGCTTGCCGACGGCCAGCTCCTCGTCCGCAACGTCGTCATGTCGGTAGACCCCTACATGCGCGGCCGGATGAGCGCAGCCAAGTCCTACGCCGAGCCCTATGCGCTCGGCGAGGCGATGCACGGCGGCGCCGTCGGCGAGGTCCTCGAGTCGCGTGCGGAGGGTATTGCCCCCGGTGACCACGTCCTCCACGGCCTCGGCTGGCGCGAGGTCGCCGTCGTCGACGCGAGCCAGGCCCGCGTCGTCGACACGAGCGTCGCCCCCGCATCGGCCTACCTCGGCGTCCTCGGCATGACCGGCCTCACGGCCTACGCGGGACTCACCCGCATCGCGAGCTTCAAGCCCGGTGACATCGTCTTCGTGTCGGGTGCGGCGGGTGCCGTCGGCAGCGTCGTGGGCCAGATCGCCAAGGCGCTCGGTGCCGGTCGCGTCATCGGCAGCGCCGGCTCGCAGGAGAAGGTCGACTACCTCGTGGGCGAGCTCGGCTTCGACGCCGCGTTCAACTACAAGGACGGCGCCGTGCGCGACCTCCTCGCCCAGGCCGCGCCGGAGGGCATCGACGTCTACTTCGACAACGTCGGTGGCGAGCACCTCGAGGCCGCCATCGGGGCGCTCCGCCTCGGCGGGCGCATCGCCGTCTGCGGCGCCATCTCGGGCTACAACAACACGGAGGCCCCCCCCGGCCCCCGCAACCTCGTCCGCCTGATCCAGACGCGCGGCCTCATCCAGGGCTTCCTCGTCGGCGACCACTACGACCTCGCGGGCGAGTACGCCCAGAAGGCCGCGGGCTGGCTGGCCGACGGCACCCTCACCTCGCGCGAGACGTTCGCCGACGGGATCGACCACGCCGTCGACGCCTTCCTCGGTGTCCTGCGCGGTGAGAACACGGGGAAGATGATCGTCCGCCTCTGACCCGGCGCGACCGCTCACACGACCAACGGCGCGTATGCCGTGAGCCCGGCTCACGGCATACGCGCCGTCCTGTTCGGCGGGGATCCGAGGGGTTACATCACTCCGAGGCCCCGGTCAGCTCGGGCCGGCGGGCGAGCAGCAGGCCGAGCACGGCGTAGCCGAGGAGCAGGTGCGTCGCGCCGATCCACCGGGCCGCGCCGTCGCCGAGGACGACCATGCTCGGGACGGTCACGACAGCCCAGGTCTCGGCGACGAGAGGCCACCCGCGCAGGATGCCCCTCCAGCGCCCGGCGACCGCGACCTTGATGCCGATGACGAACATGCCGAGCATCGAGAGCGGCCAGAACACGTCGAGCACCATGATGGCCGGGCTGTCCTGAAGGGACTCCGGCGCGAGGCCATGGGCAAGGGACCAGAGCGACGCGAGCCCGAGGAGGACGAACTCCACTCGGACCATCGCCCGCGCGGCCCGCGACGTGCCCGTCGCGCTGGTGCGCAGCATCACCGTCAGGAGGGCGAAGACGCCGACCTGGAAGAGGAAGCCGGTGAGGTCGCCGACCCGGCCCCCGACCCCGTCGGCCGTCGGGCCGAAGACGAAGTTCGAGGCGGACCAGATCGTCGCGCCGGCGGTGAGGACCAGGCCGAGCCGGCTCACCCGGCGGCGATCGATCCCGATGGTGGCGCGCGTGGCGGCCCCGGTCGGGTCCGTGTCGGTCCGCGCGAGAGCCGGTGAGGTGTGGGTCGTGTCGGGCATGGAGTGCTCCTTCGTGTCGGTCGCGGTGCCGTGGTGCACCGCCTGACGCAACTCTCGGGCGGGCACGTCCCGGATCCCCCCGGTGGCGGGAGTCCGGTTCGCTGTCCCGGCCCCGGCCCGGGTACACCCGGGACACCGAACCCCGGACACCGGGACAGCAGCCTTGCGACGATGTGCCCTGTGATCTCGGAGTCGGACGCCGCGCGCGGGAGCCGGACGGGCGCGGTCCTCACCGCCCTCGCCCTCGTTCTCACCGCCTTGACCATTGCCCTCGACATCGCCAATGCGGGCCACGTACCCGAGGCCGCAGAGCTCGAGCCCGGCTGGCTCGGGGCGCTCACCGGGCTGGCCCAGGTCGTCCCCGGCGCGCTCCTCCTGCGGCAGCTGCCGAGGCACCCGGTCGCGTGGATCCTCGTCGCCTCGGGGACCTTCTGGGTCGTCGACTCCTTCTGCGGCGCCTGGACCGCCTTCGCCGTGTACACGAACCCGGGGTTGCCGGGTGCGGCCGCGACCTTCTACGTCTACCAGCGCCTCGGGGCAGCCCTGCTCCTCGGACTGCCCCTGCTTCTCCTCGTCTTCCCCGACGGCCGACTACCCCACGCGCCGACGTGGCGTCGGCTCTCCGTCGCGAGCATCGTGCTGACCGCCCTGCTCCCCGTCCTGCTCGCCGTGGTGCCGACGGAGACCGCGACCCGCTTCACGCAGCAGCCGCTCGAGGAGCAGCTAGCCCAGCTCGGCGTCGACCCGTTCAGCATCAGCGCCCCCTACCCGATCTGGCAGGCCCTGCTGACTCTCGCCTACACCGGGATCTTCCTCAGCCTCGTCGTCCCCCTCGCAGTCGTCGTGCACCGCTATCGGGCCGCCGGCGACATCGGGAGGGCCCAGCTGCGCTGGCTCGTCTGGGCGGGCGTCGTCGACCTCGTCGCGATCGTCGCCGGACTGCTCACTCCGTCCCCGGTCGCCGGAGTCCTGCTCGCCCTCGCGGTCGGGTGCACGTCCGCGGCGGTCGTCGTCGCGGTCACCCGGCACCGTCTCTACGCGGTCGACCGGCTCATCTCCGCGACCGTCCTCTACGCCGTCCTCGCCGCTGCTGTCGTCCTCGTCGACGCCGTCGTGTTCGCCCTCGCGGGCGCCGTGCTCGGACAGCGCGACTCCGCTCTCGTCGCCATCGCCGTCGTGGCCGCGGTGTACGCGCCTCTGCGCGACCGCATCAGCCGGGCCCTGCGGCGCCTGCGGAGCGGTTCGAGGGACGACCCGTATGCCGTCGTGTCGGCCCTCGCCGAGCAGCTCGAGGGCTCCGACGGCCCGGATGCCCAGCTCGGCGCCGTGGTGAGAGCCGTCGGTGAGGCCTTCCGCTCGCCCTACGTCCGGATCGAGATCGACCGGCCCTCGGGCGAGCGGCAGGTCGTCCAGCACGGGAGCCCCGACGGCCACGAGGTCAGGCTGCCCGTCGTCTACCGCGGCGAGCAGATCGGTCGCCTCACGCTGTCCCCGGCCGGACGCACCGAGCTGACCGAGCGCGACCAGAGGCTCCTCGGTGACGTCGTCCGACAGGCCGCCGCCGCCACACGGGCGAGCGAGCTGAGCGAGGACTTGCAGGCCATCCGGGAGCGGCTCGTCTCGGCCCGGGAGGAGGAACGCCGCCGGCTGCGCCGCGACCTCCACGACAGCGTCGGACCCAGCCTCGCCGCCGTGTCCCTCCGCATCGAGACCGCCCGCAACGTCGCGCGGCGCGACCCTGCTGCTGCGGACCGGCTCCTCGAGGCGGCGACCGAGGACGTCGCCGCCGTCCTTGCAGACGTGCGTCGCCTCGCGCACGACCTGCGGCCGCCCGCGCTCGACGAGCTCGGCCTGGTCCGGGCCCTCGAGGAGCTGGCCCGACGGCTCGAGGGCCACGGCCTGACGATCTCGGTCCGTTCCGAGAAGGCGCCCCTGTCGTTGCCCGCGGCCGTCGAGGTCGCTGCATACCGCATCGTGGCCGAGGCCGTCCACAACGTCGTCCGGCACGCCGGGGCGAGCCGGTGTGTCGTCTCCCTCCGGCTCGGGGAGCCCCCGGACGGCGAGCGAGGCAGCGACCCGCGGGGGATGGCGGATGACGTGAACGACGCCTCGGCGGGCCAGGCCCACGCGACACGCACCCTGACGGTCGAGGTGCGAGACGACGGGCACGGCATACGCTCTGACGTGGTCGCGGGCGTGGGCATGCTCTCGCTGCGCGAACGAGCCGCCGAGCTGGGCGGGACGGCCACGGTCAGCTGTCCGGACACGGGCGGCACCGTCGTCCGTGCCTCGCTGCCGCTCGGTGGACGGCTCGCGGGCCCGACCGGGAGCGACTCGCTCCCGGTGGGCTCCCGATCGGCGACAGGAGTGACGACAGATGCGTGACGGACCCATCCGCGTGGTCCTCGTCGACGACCACCCCGTCTATCGCGACGGCCTCGCGGCCCTGCTCGACTCCGGCGACGGCATCGCCGTCGTCGGGACAGCCGGTGACGGCCGCGAGGCGCTCGCCGTCGTGGCCGCGGCCCGGCCCGACGTCGTCGTCATGGACGTGCAGATGCCGGTCATGGACGGGGTCGAGGCGACCCGGAGGATCACGGCGTCCACACCCGGGACCGGAGTCGTCGTGCTGACCATGTCGGAGGAGGACGAGACGCTCTTCCTCGCCATCCAGGCGGGCGCCCGAGGCTATCTCCTCAAGGGCGCCAACCAGGCGCAGATCGTCCAGGCGATCTCCGCCGTCGCGCAGGGAGGGGTGATCTTCGGTCCGGCCCTGGCGCGGCGGATCGCGGACTTCTTCGCGGCCGGCCCCGCCCGCACCGGGGGCCTCGACGAGCCGTTCCCGCAGCTCACGCCCCGCGAGCGCGAGGTGCTCGACCTCGTCGCGGCCGGCCGGTCCAACTCCCAGATCGCCTCGACCCTCTACCTCGCGCCGAAGACGGTGCGCAACAACGTCTCCGCGATCTTCGCGAAGCTCCACGTGGCGGACCGGGCCGAGGCCATCGTCCGTGCTCGCGACGCCGGCCTCGGCCGCTGACCGTCAGCCCTTGAGCAGCTCCTTGGCCTTGTCGGCGGGCAGCAGGTCGTGCCGGAGCGGCTCACGCACGAACGAGCCGGTGCCATGGGAGACCGAACGCAGGTCGATCGGGTAGCGCGAGAGCTCCGACTGCGGCACCTCGGCGTTGACGACCGTCCAGCCGGGGTCCTCGCCCGGCTCGGTACCGACGACATGGCCACGACGACCACGCAGGTCGGACATGACCGCCCCGAGGTACTCGTCGGCAGTGGTCACCGACACCCGGTCGATCGGCTCGAGGAGGGCGACCGTCGTCTCGTTGGCCGCCTCCTTGAGCGCCATCGCCGCGGCCGTCTGGAAGGCGACGTCTGAGGAGTCGACCGAGTGAGCCTTGCCGTCGACGAGCGTGACGCGCACGTCGACGACAGGGTGACCGGTGAGCACCCCCTTCTCGAGCTGCAACCGGGCCCCCTTCTCGACCGAGGGGATGAACTGACGCGGGACGGCGCCACCGACGACCTTGTCGACGAACTCGAAGCCCGACCCGCGGGGGAGCGGCTCGATCTCGAGGGAGCACACGGCATACTGCCCGTGCCCACCCGACTGCTTGACGTGGCGACCCTGGACCGAGCACTTCTGGATGAAGGTCTCGCGCAGCGCCGTCCGGTACGGCTCGGCCGTGACGGTGACGCCGTAGCGCTCCGCGAGCTGCTCGATGACCGAGTCGACGTGGGCCTGGCCCATCGTCCAGAGCACGACCTGGTCGGTCTCGCTCGAATGCTCCATGCGCATCGTCACGTCCTCGGCGACGAGCCGCTGGAGCGCGCCACCGAGCTTGTCCTCGTCGGACTTCGACGCGGCCCGGATCGCGACAGGCAGCTGCGGCTCGGGCAGGACCCAGGGCGCGACGACGGCCGGCCGTTCGGTCGAGGAGAGCGTGTCGGAGGTCTCCGCGCGGGTCAGCTTGGAAACGAGGGCGATCTCCCCGGCGATCGCCGTCCCCCGGGGCCGGTGGGTGTCGCAGAACGGCGCCGCGAGGGGCCCGACCCGCTCGTCGTCGTCATGGGCCGGGTGGCCCTCGACCTCGTGGCCCACGAAGTCACCGAGGTGGCCGGAGACGTGGACCGTCTCGTCGACCCGGAGCGTGCCCGAGAAGACCCGGACGAGGGAGAGGCGTCCGACGTAGGGGTCGCTCGTCGTGCGCACGACCTCGGCGACGAGCGGCGCGTCGGGGTCGCACGTGACGCCGGTGATGGCGCCGCCGGCGGGCGTGGTCACTGCCGGGAGGGGATGGACGGTGGGGTTCGGGAAGGCCTGGGTGATGAGGCCGAGCAGCTCCTCGACCCCCGCGCCCGTCGGCGGCGACACCGGCAGGATCGGGAAGAAGCTGCCCTGGGCGATCGCCGTCCGCAGATCGGCACGCAGCGCGTCGGTGTCGAGGTCCTCGCCCTCGAGGTAACGGTCGAGCAGGGTCGCGTCCTCGGACTCCTCGATGACCGACTCGATGAGGGCTGCCCGCGCGTCCTCGTGCTCGCCGGCCGCAGCCGTGAGCAGGCCGACGACACCAGTCACGGCGCCACCATCGAGGACCGGCCAGTGCGTCGCCCGCGCGTCGCCGAACGTCCTCCGGCACGTCTCGACCGTCGCGGCGAAGTCGGCGCGGGGCTGGTCAAGATGGGTGACTGCGACCGCTCGCGGCATCCCGACCGCCGCGCACTCGCGCCAGAGGAGTGCGACCGGGCGGTCGATCTCGTCGGCGCCGGAGACGACGAAGACGGCGGCGTCGGCCGCCCGCAGCCCGGCGCGCAGCTCGCCGACGAAGTCGGGATAGCCCGGGGTGTCGAGCAGGTTCAGAGTCAGACCGTCGGTCTCGATCGACGCGACGGTCAGGGTGGTCGTCCGAACGTGCTCGTCGTCGCCGGGTCGGTGACCGACCACCCGGGCGGCGACGAGCGCGTCGAAGAGCGCCGTCTTGCCGGCCCCGCCGGGTCCGACGAGCACGACGTTGCGAATGTCCTGCGGCGAGGCGGGGCTGGGGGCCGCAGGGAGGTCTGATCTGCCGGTTGGTCTGCCCATGACCCCACCTTTCTCCTCTTGTGTCGCGCCGACAAGGGATCGGCAATACCCGGGTGCGGCGTGTCGCCACGGGGTGACAGGCTGGTCCCATGGATGTGGGTGCCTACCGGGAGGTCGTCGCGAGTCGCGACACGCGCAACGCGCTGCTTCTCGGGTTCTTCATCCGTGTCCCGCTGTTCGCCGGCAGCGTCCTGCTCACGCTTCACGTCGTGACCACGCTCGGGCGCAGCTACGGCCAGGCCGGCCTCGTCACGGCCGCCTCCACCGTCGCCGTCGCGATCTCCGGCCCCTGGCGCGGGCGTCTGCTCGACCGGACCGGACTGCGCCGCACCGTGCTGCCCTCCCTTTTGGTGCAGGTCGTCTGCTGGTCGGTCGCGCCCTGGGTCGACTACGCCCCCCTCATGGCTCTCGCCGCGCTGGCCGGCCTCTTCGTCGTCCCGACCTTCTCGATCCTGCGCCAGGTCATCATCCGGTCCGTGCCTGCCGAGCGGCGCCGGACCGCCCTCTCGCTCGACTCGGCCGCCACGGAGCTGTCGTTCATGGCCGGACCGGCACTCGGGGTGTGGCTCGCGACCGTGTGGGACACGAGCTGGGCCCTCTTCGCGTGCGAGATGGCCTCGGTCGCCGCAGGCCTGGGCCTCTGGGTCGTCAACCCGGCCCTCACCGGCGCGCCCGACGGCTCCAGGCCGCGCGACCCCGAGGAGCTGGGGGAGGGCGCACGCGCCGAGGTCATCGCCGACGAGGCCTCGGTGGCCACCGCCGACGGCGTCGAAGAGGCGCCCGCGCCCCGGCGCGCGTTCCGTGGATTCATCACCGTCCCTGTCGCCGCCGTCTACCTCGCCGCGGTCTGCGCGACCCTCGTCCTGACCGGGACCGACGTCTCCATCGTCGCGGCCCTGCGCTCCTTCGGAGCGGCCGCGTCGATCGGCTGGGTCCTCGCGCTCTGGGGCCTCGGCTCGCTCGTCGGCGGCCTGGTCTACGGCGCCTGGCACCGCTCCCTCTCGGTCTTCTGGCTCCTCGGCGGCCTCAGCGCAACGACCGCGCCGGTCGCCCTCGCCGCCGGTGTCCCCGCGTTCGCCGTCCTCATCACGATCTGCGGCGTGCTCTGCGCCCCGACGATCACCGCCACGGTCGAGCAGCTGAGCCGGCTCGTGCCCGAGCGCTTCCGGGGCGAGATGATGGGGTGGCACGGGTCGGCGATGACGGCCGGATCGGCCGTCGGCGCCCCGGTGGCCGGCTTCGCCATCGACCGGTCCGGATGGCAGGGCGGCTTTCTCATCGTCTCCGCGGTGGGCGTCGTCGTCGCCGGGGGGGGCCTGATCGCCCAGCGCCGCCGCAACCCCGCCCCCGCCGCCAGCGTCGCGGGTGTCGCGCCTCGGCCACGCCGGAGCGCCGATTCGGCCGATGGCTCCTCGGCTGCTAGAGTTGAGCACTGACCAGTTGTCACACCGCCTGGCGGCGTGGCGACGTGCAAGAGAAGCTCGCTTCCACCCGCGCCAGCCCTCGGGCTGCCGGGTTCCAGGTCCGCGTCACACGGTGTTCCCTCCGGGGGTCGCCTACGGCGCCGTATGCCGCGAGGCCACCTTCCCGGCATACGTCCACTTGGGCTCCTCGTGCACGCACGGGGAGCCTTTTTCTGTGCGGGTCACACGAAACCCGAGCTACAGCCCCGTAGGTCACCACCAGTCATCGAACTTAGGAGCACCACATCAGCGAGCCTCGCATCAACGAGCGCATCCGGGTCCCGGAAGTGCGCTTGGTTGGCCCCAATGGTGAGCAGGTCGGCATCGTGCGCGTCGAGGACGCGCTGCGTCTGGCCGAGGAGGCGAACCTCGACCTCGTCGAGGTGGCCCCGATGGCCAAGCCGCCGGTCGCCAAGCTCATGGACTTCGGCAAGTTCAAGTACGAAGCCGCCCTGAAGGCACGAGAAGCACGCAAGAACCAGGTCAACACGGTCATCAAGGAGATCAAGCTCCGTCCGAAGATCGACCCGCACGACTACGGCACCAAGCGCGGCCACGTCGAGCGGTTCCTCAAGGCCGGCGACAAGGTCAAGGTGACGATCATGTTCCGGGGTCGCGAGCAGTCTCGTCCCGAGCTCGGCCGCCGTCTGCTCGAGCGCCTCGCCGAGGACATCGCCGAGCTCGGCTTCGTCGAGTCGGCGCCGAAGCAGGACGGGCGCAACATGATCATGGTGATCGGACCGACCAAGAAGAAGGCCGAGGCCAAGGCCGAGCAGCGCCGCTCGCGCGAGCAGCGACCGGCCGAGAGCGCCGCAGCCGAGGGCGCCACCGCCGAAGGCGCACCCGCCGAGGCCGCAGCCCCCGAGGTCACCGAGGCTCCTGCCTCCGAGTGACCCCGACGGACCCCGGTTCGTCACGACAGTCCACGTACGTCACGTACGCCTGGCAAGACACGAAGGAGATCGGCTCATGCCGAAGATGAAGACGCACAGCGGTGCGAAGAAGCGTTTCCGCCTCACCGGCACGGGCAAGGTCATGCGTGAGCAGGCCGGCGGTCGCCACCTGCTCGAGCACAAGTCGAGCAAGAAGATGCGTTCCATCGCGAACGACGTCGAGCTCGCCAAGCCGGACGCCAAGAAGGCCAAGAAGCTCCTCGGCAAGTGAGCCGAGACACCCACCCAGCATTCCGCTGAGGCGCCGGGTCCTCTCGGTCACGCCAGCAGCACCAGCAACGAAGGAGTATTCACGTGGCACGCGTGAAGCGGGCAGTCAACGCCCAGAAGAAGCGTCGCGTCGTTCTCGAGCGCGCGAGCGGTTACCGCGGTCAGCGGTCGCGTCTCTACCGCAAGGCCAAGGAGCAGGTCACCCACTCGCTCGGTTACGCCTACCGTGACCGTCGCGCGAAGAAGGGCGACTTCCGCCGACTGTGGATCCAGCGCATCAACGCTGCGGCCCGCGCCAACGGCATGACCTACAACCGGTTCATGCAGGGCCTCAAGGCCGCCGGGGTCGAGGTCGACCGCAAGATCCTCGCCGACCTCGCCGTCAACGACGCGCCGGCCTTCACCGCTCTCGTCGAGCTGTCCCGCGCCAACGTCCCGGCTGCCGACAAGGCCGTCGAGGCGAAGGTCGCCGGCGACGCCGCCTGAGCGACAGCGCCACGTCACCGGCACCGTCACTGAGATCTCACTGACATCGCCACCGACATCACCGGCAACGCAGACCGAGCGCCGGGACGCGCCGTGCTGACCAACCCCCGATCTGATCGGGTCAAGGCAGTGCGGGCGCTGTCCCGGCGCTCGGTGCGTTCGCGTACCGGGGAGTTCCTCGCCGAGGGCCCGCAGGCCGTGCGCGAGGCGGTCGTCCACCGGCCCGACCTCGTCCGCGACGTCTACGTCACGCCTGAGGCGGCTGAGCGGCATACGGACATCGTCGACGCGGCCCGCGCGGCACGACTGTGGGTGCACGACGTGTCCCCGGAGGTCCTCGCGGCGATGTGCGACACCGAGTCCCCGCAGGGGATCGCGGCCGTATGCCGGGTGCTCGACGTCAGTCTCGCGGCGGCCCTCGCCGACCTGCCGCCCGACGCCATCGTGTGCGTCCTCACCAACGTCCGTGACCCCGGCAACGCCGGAACGGTGATCCGCGGTGCGGACGCGGCCGGCGCCGACGCCGTCATCGTCAGCGATGCCAGCGTCGACGTCTACAACAACAAGGTCGTGCGCTCGACCGTCGGGTCGCTGTGGCACCTGCCGATCGCCACCGGAGTCCCCGTCCCGGTGATCCTCTCGGCCCTCCGTGAGCGGGGCATCACGCTCCTCGCCGCCGACGGCGCCGGCCAGACGCTGCTGCACGACGTCGACCTCGGGCGGCCCCACGCGTGGGTCATGGGCAACGAGGCGTGGGGTCTCGAGCCCGAGGTCCGCGAGGCCTGCGACGAGGTCGTGCGCGTCCCGATCTACGGGCACGCCGAGTCGCTCAACCTCGCGATGGCGGCCACCGTGTGCCTCTACGCGTCCGCCGAGGCGCGCCGCCGGCGGCGCTGACCTGCCCACAGACAGGTGGGCGTGGCTATCCTTCCGAGCATGGTCACCGGGCAGGACCGGGGTGCGCAAGCATCCAACGGCACGCCCGCCCCGCAGGCGCGGCGCGCGGTCGAGCCCCTCGGCACGCCCGAGGGGCGCTGGCTGGAGTCGCTGCCCGACGGCCTCGTCGTCGCGGGACCGGACCGCTGCATCCGCTTCGCCAACACCGAGGCCCTACGCATCCTCGGCTGCACCGCCGACGACCTGCTCGGCCGACGGCTCGTCGACGCGCTGCCGCTGCGCGACAAGTACGGTCGTGACTGGTGGACACACCTCGACCCCCGGGACGCCCCCGGGTCCGCGACCGGGCAGACCGAGCGGCTGCTCGTCGCCCCGGACGGGCACGACGTCCTGGTCACCGCCGGCTACGTCCGGTCCGAGCCGGGCGGGGTCGTCGAGCAGGTGCTCCTCGGGCTGCGCGACGCCGAGGCGCGCCAGCGGGCCGAGCGTGACCAGGCCACGGTCCTGTCCACCGTCGCCCACGAGCTGCGGGCCCCGCTGACGTCGGTCACCGGCTTCACGAGCAGCCTGCTGCGCCGCTGGGACCGCTTCACCGACGAGCAGAAGCGCCTCATGATCGAGACGATCGAGTCCGACGCCAAGCGCCTCACCCGCCTCATCACCGAGCTGCTCGACATCTCGCGCCTCGACTCGGACAGCCTCAACCTCAGGCTCGGACCGGTCGACCTCCACGAGCTGCTCGTGACCCACGTCGTCCGCCACGAGCTCGGTCGGTCGGCCGGTGCCGTACGGCTGCGCCTCGGCGCGACCGCCACGCAGCTCGGGCTGCCGGAGATGTGGGCCGACCGCGACCGGCTCGAGCAGGTCTTCTTCAACCTCATCGAGAACGCCCTCCAGCACGGAGACGGCCTCGTCACCGTCACCCTCGACCGCGTCCCGGGCGAGGCGCCCGCGACCGGTCGCTCCCTCGACCGCGGTGCCGACCCCGCCCGTCCGGGCGACCTCGTCCGTCCGGGCGACCTCGTCCGCAGCGACGACATCCTCGTCATCGTCGACGACGAGGGCGAGGGAGTCCCCGAGGCCGACCGGGAGCAGGTCTTCGGCCGGTTCTGGCACGGTCCCTCCAACGCGAGCACGGGCCTCGGGCTCTACGTCGTGCGCGGCCTCGTCGAGGCGCACGGCGGCACGGTCGTCGTCGACGGCAACGAGGCGGGTGGGGCCCGGTTCGTCGTGCGGCTGCCGTCCGGCCTGCCCGACGTCGTCGGTCCGTAGCCCGTCCCTCGTCATCGCTCGATAACCCCCGCCCGGGCGGAGAAGCTGCGGCCGGGTGGGCGGCATACGCCCAACCAGGTCCGCCCAGGTGGAGAAGCCGTGGTCGGGAGGGAGGGCGGCTCCGCAAGCGCGGACGCGGACGAAACCGGTTCGACGGCGCCCCTAGACTTGGACCACGACCGCGCCCGCCCCGATCCTCGAGGGTGCGCCGCACCACCGACCACGCCCCGAACGAGAGCAGCGAACGCACGCCGATGTCCGGACCCAACACGAACTACGACCCGGTCGAGGTCTCAGCCCTCGACCCCGCGAACATCGACGCCGCCGTGGAGGAGGCGCTGGCCGCGATCGCCGCAGCCGGCTCGCTCGACGAGCTCAAGGCGGTCCGCACCGCCCACCAGGGTGACCGGAGCCCGCTCGCCCTCGCCAACCGCGAGATCGGCGCCCTGCCGCCGAGCGCGAAGGCCGAGGCCGGCAAGCGGGTCGGCCAGGCCCGCGGCCGCGTCGCCCAGGCCCTCGCGACTCGCCAGGTGGAGCTCGAGGCCGAGCGGGACGAGCGGATCCTCGTCGAGGAGCGCGTCGACGTCACGGTCCCGGCGGTGCGCCGCCCCCACGGAGCCCGACACCCGATCGAGCTCGTCGCCCAGCGCCTCGTCGACGCGTTCGTCGGGAGCGGCTGGGAGGTCGCCGAGGGGCCCGAGCTCGAGAGCGAGTGGCTCAACTTCGACGCGCTCAACCTCGGCCCGGACCATCCCGCGCGGCAGATGCAGGACACCTTCTTCCTCGACCCGGTCGACTCGGGCCTCGTCCTGCGCACGCAGACCTCCCCGGTGCAGATCCGCACGATGCTCGAGAAGGAGCCGCCGATCTACATCGTCGCCCCGGGCAAGGTCTTCCGCACCGATGACCTCGACGCGACGCACACGCCGGTCTTCCACCAGATCGAGTGCCTCGCCATCGACAAGGGCCTGACGATGGCCCACCTGCGCGGTGCGCTCGACGCGTTCGTGCGGATCATGTTCGGCCCCGAGACGCGCACCCGGGTCCGCGCCAACTACTTCCCCTTCACCGAGCCGAGCATGGAGACCGACTTCCTCTGCTTCACCTGCCACGGCGAGGAGACGTGGGGCAGCGCCGAGCCGTGCCGGACCTGCGGCGGTTCTGGCTGGATCGAGCTCGGTGGCTCCGGCATGGTCAACCGCAAGGTGCTGCGCACCTGCGGCATCGACCCCGACGTCTACTCCGGGTTCGCCTTCGGGCTCGGGATCGAGCGCGCGCTCCAGCTGCGCCACGGGGTCCAGGGGATGCACGAGATCGTCGAGGGCGACGTCCGCTTCTCGCAGCAGTTCGGGATGGAGGTCTGACATGCGTATGCCGCTCAGCTGGCTCGCGGAGTACACCGACCTCGCGCCCGGGGCCCGGGGCGCCGACGTGGCCGCCAGCCTCGTCAGCGTGGGGCTCGAGGAGGAGGACCTCCACGGCGGCGACCTCAAGGGTCCCCTCGTCGTGGGGCGCGTCCTCGACTTCGTCGTGGAACCGCAGAAGAACGGCAAGAAGATCCGCTGGTGCACGGTCGACGTCGGCCAGAACGGCCAGATGCTGACCGAGGGCAAGCACCAGGAGATCGTCTGCGGCGCGCACAACTTCGAGGTCGGCGACCTCGTCGTCGTCGTGCTGCCCGGTGCCGTGCTGCCCGGGAACTTCGAGATCGCCGCGCGCAAGACGTACGGCCACGTCTCCAACGGGATGATCTGCGCCGAGGACGAGATCGGTCTCGGCCACGACCACGAGGGCATCATCGTCCTGTCCCGTCTGCTCGGCGAGGAGAAGGCGGCGGCCCTGTCGCCGGGCGACGACGCGATCGCGCTTCTCGGGCTCGGTGAGGAGACCGTCGAGACCAACGTGACGCCCGACCGCGGCTACTGCTTCTCGGTGCGCGGCCTCGCTCGCGAGTACTGGCACGCCCAGGGGAGCCCCCGGGGTGGCTACCGCGACCCGGCGGCGATCGCGGTCCCGGCGCCGAACGGCGACGGCTACACCGTCGAGCTCAAGGACGAGACCCCGCTCGAGGGCAACGAGGGGTGCGACCGCTACGTCGCCCGGATCGTGCGCGGCATCGACCCGTCCCGGCCGTCGCCGTCGTGGATGCAGAAGCGCCTCACCCAGATGGGCATGCGGCCGATCTCGCTCGCGGTCGACGTCACCAACTACGTCATGCTCGCCGTCGGCCAGCCGCTCCACGCCTTCGACGTCGACCGCCTCTCCGGCTCGATCGTCGTGCGCCGTGCGCGGGCGGGGGAGACCTTGACGACGCTCGACGACGTCGAGCGCACGCTGAGCCCGGAGGACCTGCTCATCACCGACGGCGGCGAGCACCCGCTCGCCATCGCCGGGGTCATGGGCGGCGCCTCGTCCGAGGTCGCAGCGACGACGACCGACGTGCTCGTCGAGGCCGCCCACTTCGACCCGACGACGGTCGCGCGGTCCGCGAGGCGCCACCGGCTCGCGACCGAGGCATCCAAGCGCTTCGAGCGCGGCGTCGACCCCAAGGTCACTGCTGCCGCCGCGCAGCTCGCCGTCGACCTCCTCGTCGAGCACGGCGGCGGCACGCCCGACCCGGGCGTGACGGACGTCGACCACACGACGGACCGGGCGGCATACCGCCTCGACGTCACCGAGCCGTCGCGGATCGTCGGCGTCGACTACCCGCGGGAGCGCGTGCTCGGCATCCTGCGCGACCTCGGCTGCGAGGTCGTGGAGTCGGGGGAGGGCGCCGACGACGTCCATGTCCTCGTGACGCCGCCGTCGTGGCGCCCCGACCTCGTCGACGCGCCCGACTACGCCGAGGAGATCGCGCGGATCGACGGCTACAACAACATCCCCTCGGTCACGCCCACGCCGTCTGGGGGCCGGGGCCTCACCCACTCGCAGAAGGCGCGCCGCGTCGTGGCCGACGCCCTGGCCGGTGCCGGCCTCACGGAGGTGCTGAGCTACCCGTTCGTCTCCGAGGAGCTGGCCGACCAGCTGATGCTCCCGGCCGATGACGACCGCCGCAACGCCGTGCGGCTCGCCAACCCGCTGTCCGAGGAGCGTCCGCTCCTGCGCACGTCGATCCTCGCGAGCCTCGTCGACACGCTGCGCCGCAACGTGGCCCGCGGGCACAAGGACGTCGCGATCTACGAGCTGGGTCTCGTGTTCCGCCCCGGTGGCCCGCTCGGCACGGCCCCGATCCCGAGCGTGGCGTCCCGGCCCGACGCCGAGACGCTCGAGCGGCTGTATGCCGCCGTGCCGGCTCAGCCACGACGCGTGGGCATCCTCGCGACCGGGCTCATCGAGCAGGCCGGCTGGTGGGGACCGGGGCGGCCGGCCGACTGGAGCGACATGGTCGCGGCGGTCCAGGCCGTCTCCGCGGCCCTCGCCGTCCCCGTCGTCGTCGCCAACGACGCGGCCCACGCCCCGTGGCACCCGGGCCGCTGCGCGCGGATCACCCTGGCCGATGGCACGCTCGTGGGTCACGCGGGAGAGCTGCACCCCAAGGTGCTTGCGGCTCTCGACCTGCCTGCGCGAACGGTGGCCGCCGAGCTCGACGTCGACGTGCTCGTCCGTGCGAGCGAGGAGCCCGTCCAGGCCCGGTCGTTCTCGACCTTCCCGCCGGCGATGACCGACGTCGCCCTGCTCGTGCGCTCTGACGTGGCCGCGGCTGACGTCGAGGCCGCCCTGCGGTCGGCAGCCGGGGACGCGCTCGAGTCCATCGTGCTGTTCGACGTGTACGAAGGGGAGCGGGTCGAGGCGGGACACCGGTCCCTCGCGTACCGGCTCACCTTCCGGGCCGCCGACCGCACGCTGACGACCGAGGAGGTCAACGGCTTCCGCGACGCCGCCGTGGCGGCCGCGGCCGCACGGACCGGCGCCGTCCAGCGCTGACCCCCGTCGCTGTGCCCCTGACCCGGGCACCACGACCGCCCCGACCGGCCGGATCCACCGTGATCCGGCCGGTCGCCGCGTTTGAGGGCGACCGGCCTCGACCCCGCGGTGCACAACTATGCATCAGTGTGTATAGTCATGCATTGTGATCAGGGCAGCAGTTGCGGGGGCGAGCGGATACGCCGGAGGAGAGATCCTCCGGCTCCTGCTCGCCCACCCGCAGTTCGAGGTTGGCGCCGTCACGGCAGGGAGCAACGCAGGCGAGCGTCTCGGGGCGATCCACCCTCATCTGACGCCCTTGGCGGACCGAGTCCTCGACGACACGAGCGTCGAGGTCCTCGCCGGGCACGAGGTCGTCTTCCTCGCGCTGCCGCACGGGCACTCGGCGGCGCTCGCCGCCCAGCTGCCGGAGGAGGTCGTCGTCATCGACTGCGGGGCCGACTTCCGGCTCGAGTCGGCGCAGGCGTGGACCACCTTCTACGACACGCCGCATGCCGGCGCTTGGCCATACGGGCTGCCCGAGCTCCCGCTCGCGGGTGGGGCCAGGCAGCGCGAGCGGCTGGCCGGGGCGCGCCGCATCGCCGTGCCCGGGTGCTACCCGACGGGCATCTCGCTCGCCCTCGCTCCCGGCCTCGCGGCCGGCACCATCGAGCCCTCCGACGTCGTCGTCGTGGCGGCGTCGGGCACCTCTGGCGCCGGCAAGGCCCTCAAGCCGCACCTGCTCGGGAGCGAGGTCATGGGCTCGATGTCGCCCTACGGCGTGGGCGGCGGCCACCGGCACACCCCCGAGATCGAGCAGAACCTCGGCCGCGCCGCCGGCCTGCCCGTCACCGTCTCCTTCACCCCGACGCTCGCCCCGATGCCGCGGGGGATCCTCGCCACGTGCACGGCCAGGCTCACCGAGGGTGCCGACCCGGCCTCCGTGCGGAACGTCTGGGAGCAGGCGTATGCCGCCGAGCCCTTCGTCCACCTCCTGCCGGAGGGGGTGTGGCCGCGGACGGCAGACGTCATCGGCAGCAACAACGTCCACCTGCAGGTCGCCGTCGACGCGCACGCCGGCCGCGTCGTCGTCGTCTCGGCCATCGACAACCTCACCAAGGGCACGGGCGGCGCCGCCATCCAGTGCGCCAACCTCGCCCTCGGGCTCGACGAGGCCCTGGGCCTGCCCCTGACAGGAGTCGCACCGTGACCGGTTCACCCTCCACCGTCCGGCTGCCGCGCGGCTTTCGCGCGGCGGGAGTCACCGCCGGGCTCAAGGCGAGCGGCCGGCCCGACCTCGCCCTCGTGGTCAACGACGGCCCCGACCACCACGGTGCGGCCGTCTTCACCACGAACCGGGTCGAGGCGGCGCCCGTCACCTGGTCCCGGCAGGTCGTCGCCGACCGTCGGGTCGACGCGGTCGTGCTCAACTCGGGCGGGGCCAACGCGTGCACGGGTCCCCAGGGCTTTCTCGACGCACATCGGACCGCGGAGCACGTCGCGGAGTCGCTCGGCATCTCCGCCGGCGACGTCATCGTCTGCTCGACGGGGCTGATCGGTGAGCTGCTGCCCATGGACATCGTCCTCGCCGGCGTGACGTCCGCCGCAGCCGCCCTCACGCCCGACGGCCACGAGTCGGCCGCGGTCGCGATCATGACGACCGACACGGTCCACAAGGTCGCCGTGCACCACGGTGAGGGGTGGTCCGTGTCCGGCATGGCCAAGGGCGCCGGCATGCTCGCCCCGGCCCTCGCGACGATGCTCGTCGTCCTGACGACCGACGCGGTCGTCACCGCGGAAGACCTCGACGCGGCGCTCCGAGCCGCCACCGCGATGTCGTTCGACCGCATCGACTCCGACGCCTGCATGTCGACCAACGACACCGTCGTCGCCCTCGCCTCGGGGGCCTCGGAGGTCGAGGTCGGCCGCGACGAGCTCACGGCCGCGCTCACCGAGGTGTGCGCCGACCTCGCTCGGCAGCTCATCGCCGACGCCGAGGGCGCCGCCCACGACATCGCCATCGAGGTGCGCTCGGCGGCGTCGGTCGACGACGCCCTCGAGGTCGCCCGGGCGATCGCCCGCAACAACCTCTTCAAGTGCGCGATCTTCGGCAACGACCCCAACTGGGGCCGCGTGCTCGCAGCCGTCGGCACCACGCGTGCCGCCTTCGAACCGGCGGCCCTCGACGTCTCCATGAACGGCGTGCAGGTCTGCCGGGCGGGGGGAGTGGGGCAGGACCGCTCCCTCGTCGACCTCAGCGCCCGCGAGGTGCACCTGCTCGTCGACCTGCACGCCGGGGACGAGACCGCGACCGTGTGGACCAACGACCTGACCCACGACTACGTCCACGAGAACTCGGCCTACAGCTCATGAGCAGCCAGCACGGTTCCGGCGCTCACCAGAGCCTGCGTGGCCTCATCGACGCGGCCGCGATCCGGGTCGCGGCGGGCAAGGCCGCGACCCTCGTCGAGGCGTTGCCCTGGCTCGAGCGCTTCCGCGGCGCGCTCGTCGTCGTCAAGTACGGCGGCAACGCGATGGTCGACGAGAGTCTCAAGAAGGCCTTCGCCGAGGACATCGCGTTCCTCCGGTATGCCGGGCTGCGACCGGTTGTCGTCCACGGCGGCGGCCCCCAGATCAAGTCCATGCTCGGTCGCCTCGGTCTCGAGAGCGAGTTCAGGGGAGGCCTGCGCGTCACGACCCCCGAGGTCATGGACGTCGTCCGCATGGTCCTCACCGGTCAGGTCGGCCGCGAGCTCGTCGGCCTGCTCAACCAGCACGGCCCGATCGCGGTCGGACTCTCCGGCGAGGACGCCGGACTGCTCGGGGCGCGCCGCCGGGGCACGGTCGTCGACGGCGAGCTCGTCGACCTCGGTCTCGTCGGCGATGTCGAGAGCGTCAACCCGTCGGCGGTCCTCGACATCCTCGACGCCGGGCGCGTCCCGGTCGTGTCGACGGTCGCTCCCGACCTCGACGTCGAGGGCCAGGTGCTCAACGTCAACGCCGACACCGCTGCCGCCGCGCTCGCCGTGGCCCTCGGGGCCGAGAAGCTCGTCGTGCTCACCGACGTCGAGGGCATCTACGCCGACTGGCCCGACCGCGGCTCGCTCCTGTCGAGCATCGACGTCACGGCGGCCAAGGCGCTCCTCGCCCGGGTCGACGAGGGGATGGTTCCCAAGCTCGAGGCATGCATCCGCGCGGTCGAGGGCGGGGTGTCGCGGACCCACGTCGTCGACGGCCGCACCCCGCACTCGATCCTGCTCGAGATCTTCACCGACGAGGGCATCGGCACGATGGTCCTCCCCGACCCCGGTTCCGGCCCGGGCAGCGACGAAGGGAGCCCGGCATGACGACCGGATCCGACCTGCTGGGCCGTTACGCCCACTCGATGGTCCAGGTCTTCGGGACCCCGCAGCTCGTGCTCGCCTCCGGCCACGGCTGCTGGGTCACCGACGTCGACGGCAAGCGCTACCTCGACCTCCTCTCGGGCATCGCCGTCAACGCCCTCGGCCACGGCCACCCGGCGCTCGTCCAGGCCGTCGCCAAGCAGGCCGAGGCCGCGATCCACGTCTCGAACTTCTTCACGTCCGAGCCGGCCGTCCTGCTCGCCGAGCGCCTCCTCACCCTGGCTGCGGCGCCCGAGGGCTCGGGCGTGTTCTTCGCCAACTCGGGGACCGAGGCGACCGAGGCGGCCATCAAGCTCTCCCGCCGCACCGGGCGGACGACGATGATCGCCCTCGAGGGCTCCTTCCACGGTCGCTCGACCGGGGCGCTCGCGCTCACGCACAAGGCGGCCTACCGCGAGCCCTTCGAGCCGCTCATCCCCGAGGTCGTCTTCGTCGCCCCCGACGACGCAGACGCGCTCCGGGCCGCCGTCGACGACACGACCGCGGCGGTCTTCATCGAGCCGATCCAGGGCGAGGCCGGGGTGCGCGAGGTGTCCGCCGACTACCTCCGCCTGGCCCGCGAGCTGACGAGCCGGCACGGGGCCCTTCTCGTCCTCGACGAGATCCAGACCGGCGTCGGACGGACGGGCTCGTGGTTCGCCCATCAGCCCTCTGGTGTCGTGCCCGACGCGATGACGCTCGCGAAGGGCCTCGGCGGCGGCGTGCCGATCGGTGCGCTCGTGACCTTCGGCCCGGAGGTCACGGGGCTGCTCACGGCCGGCCAGCACGGGACGACCTTCGGCGGCAACCCGCTCGCCTGCGCTGCCGGCCTCGCGGTCCTCGACACGATCGAGCGTGACGGCCTCCTCGAGCACGTCTCGCGCGTCGGCGCCCTCCTCGACGACGTCGAGGTCGAGGGCGTCTCCGCCACGCGCGGACGGGGCCTCCTCCGCGCCATCGAGCTGAGCGGCATACCCGCGCCGGCGGTCATGGTCGCGGCCCGCGACGCGGGCTTCATCGTCAACGCCGTCACGCCGACCGCGCTCCGGCTCGCCCCGCCGCTCATCCTCTCCGAGGCCGAGCTCCAGGGCTTCCTCAGCGCCCTGCCCACGATCATCGACACCGTCCGGGAGGCCACGGCATGAGCCGGGCGCAGCGCCAGCGGCGCATCGTCGAGCTGCTCGAGCAGCACGAGGTCCGCAGCCAGGGGGAGCTGTCCGACCTCCTCGGCGCCGAGGGCACCGAGGTGACGCAGGCGACCCTCTCCCGTGACCTCGTCGAGGTCGGCGCGGTCAAGGTCCGGCGCGGGCGGTCGCTCGTCTACGCGGTGCCGGGGGAGTCCGGCGAGCTCGCGACGGTCGGGACCGTCGGCGAGGGCGCGACGGCGCGACTGCGTCGCACGTGCGAGGAGCTGCTCGTCTCGGCCACGGCCGCCCAGAACCTCGTCGTCCTGCGCACGCCACCGGGCGCCGCGAACTACCTCGCGTCGGCGATCGACCAGACGCGGGATCCCGAGATCGTGGGCACGATCGCGGGCGACGACACGATCATGATCGTCACCCCGAGCCCCGAGCAGGCCGCTGCGGTGGCCGACCACCTCACCTCCCTCTCGGGTTCCCGAGACTGACCGCACGCCGTCCCAAGGAGACCAGACCGATGAGCACCGAAGAGCCCCAGGCGCCCGCCGAGCGGGTCAGCCTCTGGGGCGGGCGTTTCGCCGGAGGCCCCGACCAGGCCCTCGCCGCGCTGTCGAAGAGCACCCACTTCGACTGGCGCCTCGCGCCGCAGGACATCGCCGGATCGCGCGCGCACGCACGAGTGCTGTATGCCGCCGGGCTGCTCTCCGACGAGCACCTCGCCGGGATGCTGGCGGGCCTCGACCGCCTCGAGGCGGACGTCCTCTCCGGGGCCTTCGGGCCCGCCGAGGACGACGAGGACGTGCACACGGCCCTCGAGCGCGGGCTCATCGAGCGGGTCGGCGCTGACCTCGGGGGGCGCCTGCGCGCCGGCCGGTCCCGCAACGACCAGGTCGCCACGCTCTTCCGGATGTACCTGCGCGAGCACGCGCGCACCGTCGGCGGCCTGGTCCTCGACGTCGTCGACGCGCTCGTCGCTCAGGCCGACCGCCACCTCGGCGTCGCGATGCCCGGCCGCACCCACCTCCAGCACGCCCAGCCGGTGCTGCTCTCCCACCACCTGCTCGCCCACGCCTGGGCGCTGCTGCGCGACGTCGACCGGCTGCGGGACTGGGACGCCCGCGCCGACGCCTCGCCCTACGGCTCCGGGGCCCTCGCCGGCTCCTCGCTCGGCCTCGACCCGGAGGCGGTCGCCCACGACCTCGGGTTCGCGCGGGCCGTCGAGAACTCGATCGACGGCACCGCATCGCGCGACTTCGTCGCCGAGTTCTCCTTCGTCTCGGCGATGACCGCCGTCGACATCTCGCGGATCGCCGAGGAGGTCATCCTCTGGGCGACGAAGGAGTTCTCCTTCGTCACGCTCCACGACTCCTACTCGACGGGGTCGAGCATCATGCCCCAGAAGAAGAACCCCGACGTCGCCGAGCTCGCCCGCGGCAAGGCCGGTCGCCTCGTCGGTGACCTCGCGGGCCTCCTCACGACCCTCAAGGCCCTGCCGCTCGCCTACAACCGCGACCTGCAGGAGGACAAGGAGCCGGTCTTCGACGCCGTCGACACGCTCGAGGTGCTCCTGCCCGCGTTCTCCGGCATGGTCGACACGCTCACCTTCAACACCGAGCGGCTCGAGTCGCTCGCGCCCCAGGGTTTCGCCCTGGCCACCGACATCGCCGAGTGGCTCGTCCGCCAGGGCGTGCCGTTCCGGGTCGCCCATGAGGTCGCGGGCGCCTGCGTCCGTGAGTGCGAGACCCGGGGCATCGAGCTGTGGGACCTCTCGGACGAGGACTTCGCCCGGATCAGCGAGCACCTCACGCCGGAGGTTCGCTCGGTGCTGTCCGTGCAGGGCTCACTCGCCTCCCGCGACGCGGTCGGCGGGACCGCCCCGGCCCGCGTCACGGAGCAGCTGGCCGCGGCCCGTGCCCGGCTGGCGGCCGCTCGAGCCTGGACCGGCCGCAGCGACTGAAACCGGGTTGCGCGAACTCGAGTGTGCCGCGAGGTTGGTGCCATGACGGAGCGCCGCCTGCCTGACATGTGGGTCGACCCAGAAGACGACCCCCGCGAGACCGGGATCGAGACGGTGGGGGAGAAGGCGACGCTCGTCGACTACCTCCGCCGCTACCGCCTGACGCTCGAGATGAAGTGTGAGGGGCTCGACGCGGAGCAGCTCGCCCGGCGCTCGGTCCCCCCGTCGACGATGTCCCTCCTGGGGCTCGTGCGGCACCTCGCCAAGGTCGAACACACGTGGTTCCGCCGGGTCATGGGCGAGGAGAACATCCCCCGGCTCTACTGGAGCGAGGACGACCGCGACCTCGACTTCAACGGCGCCGTCGCCGATCCCGTGGTCGTCGCCGACGCGTGGGCGACGTGGCGGCGCGAGGTCGCCCACGCCGAGACCTACGTGGAGGCGGCCCCGTCCCTCGACGCCACGGCCGTGCATGCCGGGGAGACGTACGTCCTGCGGGACGTCCTCGTCCACATGGTCGAGGAGTACGCCCGCCACGTCGGCCACGCCGACCTCCTCCGCGAGTGCATCGACGGTCGCACCGGCCAGTGAGCCACCCGGTGCGCTCCGGCGAGCGGCTGCCCCGCGCGTTCTTCGCGCGCAGCAGCCTCGACGTCGCGCCCGACCTCCTCGGGTGCCTGCTGACGTTCGGGGAGGTCACCCTGCGCCTGACAGAGCTCGAGGCGTATGCCGGGCACCTCGATCCGGGGTCGCACGCCTTCCGCGGCGAGACCCCGCGGACCCGCCCGATGTTCGGGCCGGCCGGTTTCACGTACGTCTACTTCACGTACGGACACCACTGGTGCCTCAACCTCGTCGCCGGGCAGGAGGGGACCGCCGAGGCGGTCCTCGTGCGGGGGGCCGAGGTGGTCGCAGGCCATGATGTCGTAGCGGTGCGCCGCGCAGGAGTCCGTCAGCGCGACTGGGCGCGCGGGCCGGGCCGGCTCGCGCAGGCCCTCGGCATGAACGGCGAGCACACGGGCCGAGACTTCTGCCGTCCCTCGATCGGCGAGCCGATCGACCTCGTCGTGGCCGCGCCGCTGGAGCGGGTGCCGGAGGACGCGATCCGGACCGGTCCCCGCGTCGGGGTCAGCGGGCCGGGTGGAGACGGTGAGGCGTACCCGTGGCGGTTCTTCGTCGACGGCGACCCGCACGTCTCCACGTATCGTCCCGGCGTCGTCCGGAGACGGCGCACCGCCCGCGGGCCGAGGTGACCTAGGCACCCGGCCTGACGGCATACGCGACCGTCTCCGCCGGCGTGAGCGGCGGGGGACCGGCATGCGGGACCGCGCCCATTGCATTGGCCCGCACGGGCTCGCGTAGGGCAGTCTGTGTCGCGGTGGGCAGTGAGCCCCCGGGAACGAGAGGACACCGATACCCGTGACGGACATCTTCGACGAGCTGCAGTGGCGCGGCCTGGTGGCACAGACCACCGACGAGGCGGCGCTGCGCGAAGCACTCGCGGAGGGGCCCATCACGTTGTATTGCGGCTTCGACCCGACGGCGCCCTCGCTCCACTTCGGCAATCTCGTCCAGCTCGTCGTCCTCCGGCACTTCCAGCGTGCCGGCCACCGGGTCATCTGCCTGGTCGGCGGCTCGACGGGACTCATCGGAGACCCCAGACCGACGTCCGAGCGGGTCCTCAAGACGAAGGAGCAGACTGCCGACAACGTGGCGCGGATCAAGGCGCTGGTCCGGCCCTTCCTCGACTTCGAGGGCGACAACGCGGCGCTGCTCGTCGACAATCTCGACTGGACGGCCCAGCTGTCGGCGCTCGACTTCCTGCGCGAGGTGGGCAAGCACTTCCGCGTCAACCAGATGATCCGGAAGGACGCCATCGCGACCCGGCTCGAGAGCCAGGAGGGGATCTCGTACACCGAGTTCAGCTACCAGCTGCTCCAGGGCTACGACTACCTCCACCTCTTCCGGGAGTTCGGCTGCACGCTGCAGACCGGCGGCAGCGACCAGTGGGGCAACCTGACCGCCGGCGTCGACCTCATCCACAAGACCGAGGGTGCGGCCGTGCACCTGCTGACGACGCCGCTGCTGACCGACGCCTCCGGCAACAAGTTCGGCAAGTCGGAGGGTAACGCCGTCTGGCTGTCCGCCGACATGTTCAGCCCGTACGCGTTCTACCAGTACTTCCTCAACGTCGAGGACGCCTCGGTGATCAAGCTGCTCAAGGTCTTCACCGACCGGACCCGGGAGGAGATCACCGAGCTCGAGAAGCAGGTGGCGGAGGAGCCGTTCCGGCGCACCGCCCAGAAGACGCTGGCCGCCGACATCACGACCCTCGTCCACGGGGCTCCGGCGACGGCGTCGGTCCAGGCGGCGTCGGAGGCCCTCTTCGGCCGAGGCGAGCTCGCCGGCCTCGCCGGCCTCGACGACCGGACGCTCGACGACGCGACGGCCGAGCTGCCTGGTGCCGCCGTGGCCGTGGGCACCTCGATCGTCGATGCGCTTGTCGCGGTCGGCCTCGTCGACTCGCGCAACAACGCGCGTCGCGCGATCGGCGATGGCGGAGCGTCGGTCAACAACGTCAAGGTGACCGACCCCGAGCGCGTCCTCGGGGAGGAGGACTTCCTCCACGGCAAGGTCGCCATCCTCAAGCGGGGCCGCAAGAGCCTCGCTGCGGCGCGTCGGGCCTGACGGGTCGGGTGAAGGGGCGGATCCTGTTGCGAGACAGCGGGATCCGCCCCTTATGCGTGTCCGTAGGGCACCGGATTTGGCGTTGCGGTCCGATGAGGGCTACTGTTCTCTGTGTCAGCCCGGCTGGGATGCGGACGCCACT
>NZ_AWSA01000027.1 GCF_000576595.1 Intrasporangium oryzae NRRL B-24470
GGTAGGGGGCGGGGCCGGCGTCCCGGGGCGCTGGCACGAAGGCCGTCCTGGGGTCGGCGGTCTGGCCTCCGTTGGCGCCCGCCGCGCCGAAGGCGGTGGCCGCTCCGGGCCCGGGCATCATCGCGGTGCCGGCGCCGGCGCGAAGGACGGAGGTCGGGTCGGCCACGGGAAGTGCCTGGGTGGCAGGGGCGGGCGCCGGATCGGAACGCCGCAGCGCCGCCCCCATCGCATCCGCGTCGGGGTAGCGGTCGCCGACCGCCTTGGCCGTGGCGCGGATGACGACCTCGTCGAGGCTCGGGGGCACGCCTGCGACCCGGGAGCCGGGGGCCGGGACGGGCTCGGTGAGGTGGCGCATCGCGATCGCGACCGGGGCGTCACCCTCGAAGGGCACGGAGCCCGTGAGCATCTGGAAGAGGAGGATGCCGAGCGAGTAGAGGTCGGATGCCGGGCTCGCCGCCTGACCGCGCGCCTGCTCGGGCGCGACGTACGCCGCCGTGCCCATGACCGTGCCGGTGTCGGTCAGGGAGGCCTGGCCGAGCGCCTGGGCGATGCCGAAGTCGGTGACCTTCACGGTGCCGTCGGGCCGGACGATGACGTTGCCGGGCTTGATGTCGCGGTGGACGACGCCGGCCCGGTGGGCCACGGCGAGCGCGTCGCAGACCTGCCCGGCGACGTGCGCGGCCTCGGCGGGGCTGAGCCGGCCGCGTGCCCGGATGAGCCGCGCGAGGTCGGAGCCGGTGACGTACTCCATGACGATGAAGTGGGTGGAGCCGTCGACGCCGTAGTCGTAGACCTGGGCGATGTTGGGGTGGGACAGCCCGGCGGCCGTGAGGGCCTCGCGGCGGAAGCGCTCGACGAAGTCGGGCGAGCCGGCGAAACCGGGTGCGAGAACCTTCACCGCCACCTGCCGGCCGAGGCGCTCGTCGAGGGCGAGGTGGACCTCGCCCATGCCGCCGACGGCGAGACGCTGCTGCAGCGTGTAGCGCTGGGCGAGGCGGGCTGCGGGGGACGAGTCGACGGGCATGGTGCAAGAGCCTAAGGGAGGCGACTGGGCGTGGGCCACACGACGGGGCCGTCAGTGCCCGCCCGTTCGGGAGGAAGGGCGCGGCTCAGCGGGGCAGGCCGCTGGCGCGCCAGCCGCCGGTCGTGCGCGAGGGACCGAGGAGGCGCCACGAGGGGTCGGACCACGCCGACGGGTGCGTGTCGTGCTCCTCCGGCGCGCCGCCGACAGCCGAGAGGACGGCGACGAGCGCCGCGACCTCCTCTGCGGTCGGCGACCCCGTGACGACCCGGATCGCGGGCGGCGCGGGGTCGGCCGCCGTGGACTGGTCGGCGCTCACAGCGGGATGTTCCCGTGCTTCTTGGGCGGGAGGGTCTCGCGCTTGTTCTTCAGCGCGCGCAGGGCCCGCGTCACGTTCATCCGGGTGTTGGACGGGCTGATCACCGTGTCGATGTAGCCGCGCTCGGCCGCGATGTAGGGGTTGGCGAGGGTCTCCTCGTAGTGCGCGATGAGCTCCCTGCGCTGCGCTTCCACGTCGCCGCCCGACTCGGCGGTCTGCTTGAGCTCCTTGCGGTAGAGGATGTTGACCGCGCCCTGCGCCCCCATCACCGCGATCTGCCCGGTCGGCCAGGACAGGTTGATGTCGGCCCCGAGGTGCTTGGAGCCCATGACGTCGTAGGCGCCGCCGTAGGCCTTGCGGGTGATGACGGTGATCTTGGGGACCGTCGCCTCGGCGTAGGCGTAGATGAGCTTGGCGCCGCGGCGGATGATGCCGTCCCACTCCTGCGACGTGCCGGGGAGGAAGCCGGGCACGTCGACGAAGGTGAGGACCGGCACGTTGAAGCAGTCGCACGTGCGCACGAAGCGGGCGGCCTTCTCCGAGGCGTCGATGTCGAGGCAGCCGGCGAACTGCATCGGCTGGTTGGCGACCACACCCACGGACATGCCGTCGATGCGGGCGAAGCCGGTGATGATGTTGGGAGCGAAGAGCGGCTGGACCTCGAGGAACTCCCCGTCGTCGACGACGTGCTCGACGATCTGGTGCATGTCGTACGGGACGTTGGGGGAGTCGGGGATGCACGTGTCGAGCCACAGGTCGTCGTCGCTCACCGTGAGATCGGCCGAGCCCTCGTCGTAGGCGGGCGGGGTCTCCATGTTGTTGCTCGGCAGGTAGGAGAGCAGGGCCTTGACGTAGTCGATGGCGTCCTGCTCGTCGCTGCCCATGTAGTGCGCGACGCCGGACTTCGTGTTGTGGGTCTGGGCGCCGCCGAGCTCCTCGAACCCGACGTCCTCGCCGGTGACCGTCTTGATGACGTCGGGGCCGGTGATGAACATGTGCGAGGTCTGGTCGACCATGACGGTGAAGTCGGTGATGGCGGGGGAGTAGACCGCACCCCCGGCGCAGGGGCCCATGATGAGCGAGATCTGGGGGATGACGCCCGACGCGCGCACGTTGCGGTAGAAGATCTCGCCGTAGAGGCCGAGGGAGACGACGCCCTCCTGGATGCGGGCGCCGCCGGAGTCGTTGAGGCCGATGACGGGGCAGCCGATCTTCATGGCGAAGTCCATGACCTTGACGATCTTCTCGCCGAAGACCTCGCCGAGCGACCCGCCGAAGACCGTGAAGTCCTGGGCGAAGACGGCGACCTGGCGGCCGTCGATCGTGCCGTAGCCGGTGACGACGCCGTCGCCGTAGGGACGGTTCTTCTCCTGGCCGAACTGGGTGCTCCGGTGGCGGGCGTACTTGTCCATCTCGATGAAGCTGCCCTCGTCGAGGAGCATCTCGATCCGCTCGCGGGCCGTCTTCTTGCCGCGTGCGTGCTGCTTCTCGACGGCCCGGTCCGAGCCGGCGTTGGCGACCTCGGCGACACGCCGCTTCAGGTCGGCGAGCTTGCCCGCGGTCGTGCTCAGCTCGGGGGCGCCGCCCGCCGCCTCCGCGGTCGGCGCAGTGGTCTGCTCGAGTGCCTGATCGGATGCCATGCGCCGCACTCTAGCCTTGTCCGCGTGCGTATCCCCCTCGACGTGAAGACCGTCCGTGAGGGGTTGGTCACTCCCGGCCGGCCCTGGCGCGACGTGGAGTTCCATGCCGTTCTCGGCTCTACCAACGACCGCGCCCGGGAGATCGTCACGACGTTCCCGCGCGGGACGTATGCCGCCGGGCCCGGCCCCGTCGTAGGCCCCCTCTGGCGGGTCGTCCTCACCGACCACCAGACCGGCGGGCGGGGGCGGCTCGGTCGCGTCTGGTCCGTGCCCGACCGCGCGTCCGTCGCCGTCTCGGCCGTCGTGCCCGTCGCGCGGCTCGAGGACGCCGGGTGGCTGCCGCTCCTCGCGGGGCTGGCCCTCTCGCGGGCGATCCGGACGGTCACCGCCGGGGCGGGGCACCCCGTCGAGCCGCACCTCAAGTGGCCCAACGACGTCCTCCTCGCCGACGACGCCGACCGCAAGGTGAGCGGCATCCTCTGTGAGCTCGTGACCGTGCCCGGGGCTCCGGGTGGCCACGCGGTCATCGTCGGCACCGGCGTCAACATCGACCAGACCCGGGAGGAGCTGCCCGTCGACACGGCGACCTCGCTCGCCCTCGCGGGCGCCTCGGTCCGCCGCGAGGACCTCGTCGTCGCCTACCTGCGCGAGCTCGAACCGCTCGTCCTGGCGCTCGCCGAGGCCGGCGAGACGGGCGGCCCGGCGGGCGCGGAGGACGGGAGGGCGGCATACCGCCTGGCCTGCTCGACGATCGGTGCCGACGTTCGGGTCCACCTCCCTTCGGAGGACGTGGAGGGGGTGGCGACCGGCGTCGACGACGCCGGCGCCCTCCTCGTGGAGACCCCGACGGGGGTGCGAGCGTTCGCCGCGGGAGACGTCGTCCACGTGCGGCGCCGCCGGTCGCGGGTGGAATGATCGGAGCATGACCGAGGACGGCAACGTGGCGGCGGGTACCGGGGCGCCGGCCGACGCGGCCGCCGCGCCGGCCGCCGGTGTGTCCGATGCACCTGGTGCACCTGGGGCGCCTGGGGCGCCGTCGATCGGCGTGGGCGGGGGACACGACTTCACCGAGCAGCTCCTCGGCCGGCCCCTCGCCCTGCGGCGCCGCGACGTCAGCCGCGGCGCGGAGGTCTCGCTCCTCTCGGCCCGCAAGTTCTGGCACGCCCTCGGCTTCCCCGTCGTCAACACCGACGACGAGCTGTTCACCGAGGCGGACCAGCGGGCCCTGCAGTCGGTCGCCGAGCTCGTGCGCGAGGGCCTGCTCGACGAGACGACGGCCCTGTCGCTCACCCGGGCCTTCGCGCGGTCGGCCGACCGCCTCGCCGGATGGCAGTCCCAGCTCATCGCCGAGGCCGTCGAGTCGGAGATGTCCGCGGCGCTCGCAGCCGGTGGGGAGCAGCCGGGCGAGGGCGACGAGGCCGAGACGCGCTCGGTGCCCACCCTCGAGACCGCGACGGAGACCGCGCGGCGCCTCACCCTCCTCGCCGACCGGCTCGAGCCCCTCCTCGTCTACGCGTGGCGGCGCCACCTGTCGGCGACCGTCTCGCGGATGATGGCCGACGCCGACCCAGAGTCGTACGGCCTGACGAAGATGCGCTCGGTCGGCTTCGCCGACCTCGTCAGCTTCACCTCGCTCGTCCGCAAGATGTCCGAGCGCGACCTCGCGCGGCTCGTCTCCCGGTTCGAGGCCCTGTCGGCCGACGTCATCACCGCCCATGGCGGGCGACTCATCAAGACCGTCGGCGACGAGGTCCTCTTCACCACCGTCGGGGCGGCGCCAGCGGCCGCGATCGCCCTCGACCTCGTCGAGACCATGAGCGACGACGACCTGCTGCCCGACGTCCGCGTCGGGATGGCCCGGGGGCCGATCATCTCCCGCCTCGGCGACGTCTTCGGGACGACGGTCAACCGCGCGTCGCGGCTCACCGCCGTCGCCCAGGCCGGCTCGGTCCTCGTCGACGCGACGCTCGCCCGCGAGCTCGCCACGCTCTCCGGCTTCGTCCTCACCGGCCAGCGCCGCCGCATCCTGCGCGGCGTCGGCCCGGTCTCGCCGTCCCTGCTCCGCCGCGCCCCGGCCACCGGCCGCCGCGCGACCTGACCCCGCAACCAGGAGAGCCCGTATGCCGTCCAGCCCGTCCCTCGTCCGCGTCGAGCGACTCACCGACCCGGGTCTCGAGCACGTCGCCGAGCTCGTCCTCGACCGTCCGGAGGCGCTCAACGCCGTCTCCACCGACATGGCCAGGGCGATCGCCGCTGCGACCGCGCAGGTTGCCGCCGACGACTCGGTGCGGTGCGTCGTGCTGACGTCGAGCCACCCGAAGGCCTTCTGCGTGGGTGCCGACCTCAAGGAGCGCAACGCCTTCACCGACGCCGACCTGATGGAGCAGCGCCCGGTCGCGCGAGCGGCATATGGCGGCGTCCTCGCGCTCCCGATGCCGGCGATCGCGGCCGTCGACGGGTTCGCCCTCGGGGGCGGCTTCGAGCTCGCCCTCTCGTGCGACGTCATCGTCGCCGGTGAGGAGGCCCTCGTCGGGCTCCCCGAGGTCGGGGTCGGGGTCATCCCGGGCGGCGGCGGCACCCAGCTGCTCGTCCGGCGGGTCGGCTGGTCGCGGGCCGCACGCGCCATCTTCACCGCGGCCAGGATGCCCGCCCGTGAGGCCCACGAGCTCGGTGCCGTCGACGAGGTCGTCCCGGCCGGGACCGCCCGCGACCGGGCGCTCGCGCTCGCGCGGACCATCGCGGCCAACTCACCCGTCGGGCTGCGCAGCGCCAAGCGCGCCATGCGCCTCGGCGCCGACGTCGACCTCGCCGCCGGTCTCGAGATCGAGGACGCGTGCTGGCGGGCCACGGCGTTCTCGGGCGACCGCCGGGAGGGGGTCGCGGCCTTCGCCGAGAAGCGCACCCCGGTCTGGCCGGGCCGCTGAGGCGGCTCGCCCTGGCGGTCGAGGTGCGCGCCTGCAGGATGTCGGTAGGCTGCGGACCGCCGGGGCCCGACAACCCAGTGCCCGATCCGGGCACGAGCAGGACACCAGCAGGACTCGAGCGGGACCCGAGCAGAGCGCGACATCAGAGCGTGACGACGATGCGAAGGACGGTGACATGACCCGAGTGCTCCTGGCCGAGGACGACCCCGCCATCTCGGAGCCCCTGGCCCGTGCCCTCCGTCGTGAGGGCTACGAGGTCGACGTGCGCGAGGACGGCGCCGCCGCCCTTGAGGGCGCCAAGGAGAACCCCGACCTCGTCCTGCTCGACCTCGGCCTGCCCCGGATCGATGGGCTCGAGGTCTGCCGCCGCATCCGTGCCGAGGGCCGCACGATCCCCGTCCTCATCCTCACCGCGCGGGCCGACGAGGTCGACACGGTCGTCGGGCTGGACGCGGGCGCCGACGACTATGTCACCAAGCCCTTCCGTCTCGCCGAGCTCCTCGCCCGCGTCCGGGCCCTGCTGCGGCGCACCCCGAACGAGGTGGTCGTCACGGGAGAGCTCGTCCGGATCGACTCCGACGGCCGCCGCGCGTGGTTCAAGGGGATCCCGCTCCAGCTGACGGCCAAGGAGTTCGACGTGCTCCGCGTCCTCGTGCGCGAGCAGGGCAAGGTCGTGACCCGCGAACAGCTCATGCGCGAGGTCTGGGACACGGCGTGGTTCGGCTCGACGAAGACCCTCGACATGCACATCTCGGTGCTGCGCCGAAAGCTCGGCGACGACGCCACCTCCCCGCAGTACATCGCGACCGTCCGCGGGCTCGGCTTCCGGTTCGAGCGACCCCAGGCCGAGTGACCGTGCGGGCGCTGCTCGACCGCTTGGCCGTCATCGGCGCCGCCGTGACGGCCAGCCTCCTCGTGCTCGTCACGACGGGGGTGGTGTGGTGGTTCGTCACCGAGCGCCCCGCGGTCCTGCGCGACTGGATCGAGAACGACCCCCTTGTCGGCGTGGCCCGCTTCGGCGTCGTCCTGCTCGCCGCGGGGGCGATCTGCGCCGTGGCGGGCACGCTCGCCACCGTGCGCCTCCGCCGGCGGGTCGAGCGCTCCTCCGCCGAGCTCGTCAACCTCGCCACCCGGTTCGCCGCTGGGCAGGCCCGCCTCGCCCCGGTGCGGTCCGGCATCGCCGAGCTCGACACCGTCTCCGACGTCATGACCCGGCGTGCGCACGACATGACGCGCTCCCTCGCGGCCGAGCGGGACTTCGCCGCCGATGCGTCGCACCAGCTGCGCACACCGCTCACCGCGCTCCTCATGCGACTCGAGGAGATCTCCGACACCGACGACGCCGAGGTCGTCAAGGAGGAGGCGACGATCGCGATCGCCCAGGTCGAACGGCTCACCCGCGTCGTCGACGACCTCCTCGGGCGCACCCGGAGCACGGCCGGTCCACCGCCTGTCGTCTCGCTCGACTCGGTCATCGCGGCCCTCCAGCGCGAGTGGCAGCCGGCGTTCGAGCAGGCGCGCCGCTCGGTCCGGGTCCGGGGCGAGCGGGGCCTGTTCGTCCGGTCCACGCCCGTCGCCCTTTCGCAGGTGCTCTCGACCCTCCTCGAGAACTCCCTCGTCCACGGCCGCGGCACCGTCGACGTCCACGCCCGCAGGTCGGGCCCGTCGGTCATCGTCGAGGTGAGCGACCAGGGCGAGGGTGTGCCCGCCTCGATGGCGCCGCACATCTTCGAGCGGTCCGTGAGCAGCGGCGCAGGGGGGAGCACCGGGCTGGGCCTCGCCCTCGCGCGCGACCTCGCCGAGGCCAACGGCGGACGTCTCGACCTCGTCCAGGCGCAGCCCGCCCGCTTCGCGCTCTTCCTGTCCGAGGCCGAGTCCGTGTGACGCACCGGGTCTCCCCAGACTCGCGGGGTAGGGTCCCCACTGTGAGGCGCCTGCGTGAGTACCTGTTCGTGCGCCACCGCCACAACTGGGTGCTGCTCCTGCGTTTCGGGCTGGTGGGCGTCTCCGGCGTGTTCGTCAACATGCTGACGCTCATCGTCGTCAAGAGGCTCGGGCCGCCCTTCGACCAGGCGATCGTCGGCGTGCCCGGCACCGAGTTCAACGTCCGGTGGTACCACGTCTACTCGACCATCGCCTTTCTTGTCGCCAACCTCTGGAACTTCCAGCTCAACCGGTCGTGGACCTTCCGCAGCGACCACCACGCCCCGTGGTGGCGGGAGTACTGGCCCTTCCTCACCGTCGGGCTGCTCGGCCAGGTCGTCGGCCTGGGCCTGCTGACCCTCCTCATGCACCCCGACTCCGCACTCGCCCTGCCGACCTCGCTGCTGGACGACTCGACCGGCCTGCGGACCCGGCTCTACTGGGCCCAGCTCATCGTCATCGCCGTCGTCACGCCGCTGTCGTTCGTGCTCAACAAGCTGTGGACCTTCGCCGCCGTGCGCACGCACCACCCCGACCTCGCCGACCCGGTCCACGCCGACGAGATGCTCGCCGAGGTGGACGACGAACCGGTGCCGGGCGCCACGGTCGGTTCCTCGTCCGATGCCCTCCCCATCGGGGGAGTCGAGCCGGGCGGCGACCGAGGCTCAGACCGGTAGGAGGAGAACGCCCGGCGCCGACTACGCTTGGGCCACGTGAGCCAGCCCAAGCGCGCCCCCGGAGGGTTCCCCGTCGTCGGTGTCGTCGGCGGCGGACAGCTCGCCCGGATGATGCAGTCCCCAGCAGTCGGCCTCGGCATCCAGCTGTCGGTCCTCGCCGAGAGCGAGCTGGCCGCGGCGGCGCTCGTCGTGCCGAGCTCGCCCGTCGGCGAGCACACTGACCTCGACACCGTCCTCGCCTTCGCCCGGCAGTGCGACGTCGTCACCTTCGACCACGAGCACGTCCCGCAGGAGGTCCTCGAGGCCCTGGAGGCGAACGGCGTGGCGATCCACCCCACCCGGTCGGCCCTGCGTTTCGCCCAGGACAAGCTCGCCATGCGTGAGCGCCTGAGCGGCCTCGACATCGCCTGCCCCCGCTGGCAGCGGGCCCGGACCGCGGCCGAGGTGACGGCCTTCGGCGACGAGGTCGGGTGGCCGATCATCGCCAAGACACCCCGGGGAGGCTACGACGGCAAGGGTGTGACCGTCGCCCGCTCCGCTGACGACCTCGCCGAGTGGCTCGCCCTCGTCGGGCAGCCGGGTGCGCTCGAGGACGGTCTCCTCCTCGAGGAGAAGGTCGCGTTCACGCGAGAGCTCGCCGTCCTCATCGCGCGCAGCCCCTCGGGGCAGGCGGCCGCGTGGCCGGTCGTCGAGACCGTCCAGACCGACGGAATCTGCACCGAGGTCCTCGCACCGGCCCCCCACCTCGACCCGACTCTCGCCTCGGTCGCGACCGCGGCGGCGCTTCGCATCGCGGGCGAGCTCGACGTGACGGGGGTCCTCGCGGTCGAGATGTTCGAGGTCCGCGCCGAGGACGGGAGCCCGGCCTACGTCGTCAACGAGCTCGCGATGCGCCCCCACAACAGCGGCCACTGGAGTATCGACGGCGCCGTGACCGGGCAGTTCGAGCAGCACCTGCGCGCGGTGCTCGACCTTCCCCTCGGCGACCCGCGCCCGCGCTCCCCCTGGACGGTCATGGCCAACGTGCTCGGCGGCGACTACGAGGAGCTCTACCCGGCCTACCGCCACATCATGGCTCGCGACCCCGGCGCCAAGGTCCACGTCTACGGCAAGGGCGTCCGCCCGGGGCGCAAGATCGGGCATGTCAACGTCAGCTCGACCGACCTCGTGGACGCGCGCGAGCGCGCACGCCACGCGGCGGACTACCTCAGAGGAGTGATCACCGAATGACCGAGGCCTCGCGCGCTGCGGATGCCACCTCCCTCGCCGCACCCGCCGGAGCACCGGTCGTCGGCATCGTCATGGGCAGCGACAGCGACTGGCCCGTCATGCAGGAGGCGGCGCGGGCCCTCGAGGAGTTCGGGATCCCCTACGAGGCGGACGTCGTCTCAGCGCACCGGATGCCCGACGAGATGATCGCCTACGGCCAGTCCGCGGGCGGCCGCGGCCTGCGCGTCGTCATCGCCGGCGCCGGGGGAGCAGCCCACCTGCCGGGGATGCTCGCCTCGGTGACGCCCCTGCCTGTCGTCGGCGTCCCCGTCCCGCTCAGGTACCTCGACGGGATGGACTCCCTGCTCTCGATCGTCCAGATGCCGGCGGGCGTCCCCGTCGCCACCGTCTCGATCGGCGGTGCCCGAAACGCCGGGCTGCTCGCCGCACGGATCGTCGGCACCGGCGGCGACGCGCTCGCCCTGGCCGTCCGCGAGCGGATGGTCGCCTTCCAGGCGGACCTCCGCGACCAGGCCCACGCCAAGGGCGCGGCCCTGCGCGAGCAGGTCGCCCGCGGCCTCACGTCCTGAGCACGCCGCGCGGGTGGTCCCGGACCTGATGGCCCTCGGGCTGCCTGGGGGCGCCTGATCGGAGCCCGTCGCGCAGCCTCTGCGGAGTGGGACCAAATCCTCTGGGTGCCCGGGGCGCCTCGCCGTACGCTCGCGGCGAGGAGACATCCGGTGGAGGTGCCACAAGGAGGACCCCGTGACCACCACGCCAGCCCGCCCGGCCGGCGACGATGACAAGGTCAGCGGCGCCGAGCCTCCCATCGCCGGAAGGGCCTTCGGTCCCAGTGACGCAGCGGCCGACGGGACCGATGTCGCGTCCTCCGGCGCCTCCACGACCGGCGCCTCCACGACGGGCGCGTCCACGTCCGGCGGGTCCACGTCCGGCGAGCGTGTCCGCGACCGGTTCCTGGACCTGCTGCGCGCGGGCAGCATCGTCGTGGTCGTCGTCGGCCACTGGCTCGTCGATGACCTGTTCTGGAGCGGCGGCGGCATCCAGCACCGCAGCGCGCTGGGTGCGGCCCCGGAGCTGTGGCCGCTGACGTGGGTGTTCCAGGTCATCCCCCTCTTCTTCTTCGTCGGAGGCTTCGCGAACAGCCGGAGCTGGCGTGGCGCGAAGGAGCGCGGCGAGGGCTACGCCGCCTTCGTCGACCGCCGGATGCACCGGCTGCTCGCGCCGACCGCGGTCCTGCTCCTCGCCGTCGTCGTCGGCAACGTCGTCCAGGCGCTCGCCGGGGCGCCCGGCCTGGGTGCGGGTGGGGCGATCCTCCTGCAGCCGGTGTGGTTCCTCGGCATCTACGTGATGGTCGTGGCGCTGACACCGGTGACGCTGCGCTGGCACGAGCGGTGGGGGTGGCGCGTCGTCGTCGCGGGACTGGCCGTCGTCGGGGCGGTCGACGTCCTCCGCCTGGCAGGCGGCCTGGGGTGGGCGGCATACGTCAACGTGCTCGTCGTCTGGGGGCTGGTCCACCAGCTCGGCTACCTGTACGCCGACGGCGCCTTCGGACGAAGACGTGCGGTGCTGCTCGCCTGCCTCGGCGTCGGGGCGCTCGTGCTGCTCACGGCGGGGCCGTACCCGGCGCGCATGGTGGGCGTCCCCGGTGACGAGCTCGTCAACATGAACCCACCGACCGCCGCCCTGACGGCGCTCGCGGTCGCCCAGGTCGCGGTGGCCGTCCTGGCCCGCGGCCCGCTGAACCGATGGCTGCGACGGCCCAGGGTGTGGACGGCTGTGGTCACGGTCAGCCTGTCGATCATGTCGGTGTACCTGTGGCACCAGCCGGTCATGGCCGTGGTCGCGCGCGTCCTGGCGCCTTCCGGCCTGCCTCACCCGGACCCGCCCGGGCTCTCCTGGTGGGCGGTCCGGCTGGTGTGGTTCGCCGCCGCGGGGCTGCTGCTCGCCGTCGTCGTCCTGCTGGTCGGGAGGTTCGAGCGCGGGACACCCCCGGCCCCGGCACCACGCACGCGTGCGGCGTCGATCGCCGCCGTCACGGCGGTCGTGCTGGCGGAGCTCGGGCTGCTCGGCGTGGCGGGCACGGATGCCGGCAACCCCTTCACGGTCTACCGCGTCCTCGGTGGTGTCGACGTGGCGCCTGCCGTGGCGATGCTGTGCGTCGGAGTGGCGATGCTGCTCCTGCGCGGTGCCCGACGTGACGCTCGGGCTGCGACTCGGTCGCTGCTGGAGGGTGCCGGGGTCTTCCTCGCCGTCGGCGCCGCGTATGCCGTGGGCCTCGGCGGGCTTCCCTCGTCGCCTCGCCTGCTCGCCCTCGTCGGGGCGCTCGCCCTCGGGCTGGTCGCTGCAGCCCTGGCGGCGGCGCGGCCCGCCCAGTCTCCCGTCGGCAGGGGCAGGCGGTGAGGAGGGGGCCCCAGCCTGCTCCGGCGGGTCCGTGGGCTTCCGGCCCGTTGTCGGTGCGCCCGGACATAATTCGAGGCATGGCCTACGACGCCGACCTTGCCAGCCGCATCCGCGCGCGCCTGAGCGGCGAGGACGACCTCGTCGAGCGGCAGATGTTCGGCGGGCTGGCGTTCCTCGTCAACGGCAACATGGCCGTGGCCGCGAGCGGCGGGGGAGGTCTCCTGGTGCGCGTCGACCCCGCTGAGGCTGACTCGTGGATCGATGGCGAGCGAGTCACCCCGATGGTGATGCGGGGGCGGGAGATGCGTGGCTGGCTGCGGGTCGTCGCCGATCTCGACGGGCCCGGGCTCGACGAGTGGGTCTCGCGGGGCGTTGCCCATGCGCGCTCGCTCCCACCCAAGGGCACGTGAGCCGGTCCTGGCACTCCGCCTTCTCGCTCGCGCGGGGTTGTGCGCGGGCGTCAGGGGCGTTCAGGAGTCCGGAGCGGTCAAGGCCTGGTCGACGCGGGCCGCCTCGTCGGACGTGAGGAGCACGACGTTGCCATCGGGGTCGTCGACCATGGCAGCGTACGGGCCTGCCGTCTGCGTGGGTGGCATCCGGCTCGGATGGCCGGCGGCGACGAGGTCGGCCCAGCGCTCGTCGACGACGGCGTTCTCGCCCACATAGAACTCGAGGAGCTGCTGGTAGCCCGCCGCCGGGCGGGTCCACGCCGGGTCGTAGGTGGCCGCGAACGACGTCGTGAGGAGGAGACTCACGCCGCTGCCCATTCGATGGATGACAACGGGTCGACCGGGCACCGGATCCGGGACGTCGAGACCGAGGTCGCGATAGAACGCGATCGAGGCCGCCAGGTCGCGGACCTCGAGGATCAGCATGCTGAGCTGGATCTCCATCAGCACACTCTCCCACCTGCGTGCCGGGTCGGCGGGACCGCACGCGCGCCTTCGGAAGGTCGGCGGCCTACGGAAGCCGGCCGTTGCTCGGGCACGGGTTGCCGGCGAGCACGTTGCGGAAGTTGTCCACGAAGGTGCCCTCGGGGAACCCCGGATCGCCCGGGTAGTACGTCGCCAGCGTCGGGCCGTACTCGGCGGCCGAGGTCCCGCCGAACGTGTTCGTCGTCCCGGGGATGAAGGTGCCCCCCTCCTGCCAGGCGCACCCGCCGCTCGGCCCTGACCGCGTCGAGTAGATCGGGTAGAACTGGGCGCCCGGTGGCGGGTTGACACACCCGGTCCCGTCCAGGGCGCACACGGACAGCGGCTCGATGGCCGGCATGTCCACCTCGAACGCCATCCGGCTGTAGTTGCGCCCGTTGGTTCGCGGGCTGGTGAACTGGAAGGAGGCCGAGTGCACCAGCCGGTCCTGCGCGGGGTCGGCCAGCGTGCCGGACCAGTCGGGCTGGTACGACGTCCCATCGAAGTCACGGTCGGTGGCGATGCAGCCACCGACGGGCGCCAGGAGGGAGTCGCCGGCGTTGAAGCAGGCCGTGTCGTCGGCGTCCTTCTTCGTCTCCCCGACGCCGGGGTTGACGCAGCTGCCCTGAACGTTGGCACGATCGCAGTACTCGAAGTGGCCGATCTCGTCGGAGAACGACACGTTGTACGTGTGCGCGGTCCACGGCACGATCGTGTGCTCGCTGGAGGTGGCGTACATCGGGTGGAATGCGTACGGCTCCTGCGTGCAGGTTGCCGCCGACGGCTGGAACAGCGGGTGGGCGAAGCCGTTGGCGACGCTGGCGGTCATCGAACCGCTCTGGCCGCTGGTCAGGTCGCTGATCGAGTTCACCAGACCGGCCGCCGAGTCGTGGACCGAGATCTGCAGGGTGTCCCCGGCGTCCATGTACAGCACCTGGGCGGGATCGGGGGTGAAGGTCGCCGCGGTGGCGCCAAGCGGGTCCGGCGGCGCCTGTGGGCGACCGCTCCGGGTGATGAACGCGAAGTCCGCCCACTCCTCACCGGCACGGTTCAGGCAGTCGGCGTTGTTGACCTGGGTGCGGGTCGCGGACAGGCCGAACACCACCATGGCGGCGCACCACCTGGTCGGGTCGCAGGACACGTTCGGCTCCGGCACCCAGCCAGGCGGGTAGAACTGCAGCTCGAGGAAGCCGGTCCCCACGTGGTTGCCCATCCAGTCCGGTGCAGTGTGGTCGCTGCTGTCCTTGATGTTGGTGTCCGAGTCCGGGGTGCACGGAACGCCCGGGTTGGGGTAGCTCTGCGTCTCGCACAGATCCATGCCGAACCAGAACGCCACGCTGCGCTGGAAGTTCCACGTCCCGCCGGTGCCGTCCTGCCTCGGCAGGGTCGGCGCCTCCCGCGGAAGCCGCAGCTGCCACGTGTTCGAGTTCCCGGACCCGGACCGGTCCGAGTAGAACAGCAGGGCCGGCTCGTCATGGCCGACGTAACCGCCTTCGTAGTCCTGTCGAGAGCTCGGATCGGGACAGGACGTCGGGTGCCGCTCGCACAGCGGATCGAGCGACCCGACCGGACTGCCTGACGACGCCTGCGGCCCGGCGACGAGAGCCGCCGCAACCACGACCAGGGCCGACACCAATGCACGGGTTCGCGTCATGTTCCCTCCAGTCGACGCCGCTTCAACCTGGGGCCGCTCGGCGCTCGACCACGATGCCACCGCATCGTCGGGTTCCAGTGTCCTCCGTCCGTCCGAGGCTGTGCGCGCTTTGGCCGACCCGCGCGACCCCCCGGCCGGCGCTGAGGGCCAGGAGGGCTGCACGGCCCGAAGAACCGGCCGCCCGCGATGGGTCAGTCCCCGAAGACGGACCAGCAGATGGAGTCTCTCCGAGCCTGGTCCTCGAGGACGAGCGTCCTGATCCGCCCGTGGAGCTGGTCGCGCTGCCAGTCACGCTCGAGCCGACCGGCCTCGACGTCGCTCGGACTCGCGGCCCGGACGGCCCTGATCGCGTATGCCGCAGCGCCGAGGTCATGCTCGGCCACGTGGCCCACGCACGCTGCCTGCCCGGCGGCGTACGCCGCGAACCGGGCCGCTCCCCGCAGCGGCCGTGCGGCACCCATCGCGTGTCCGCCGCGGGCTCGGGCCTTCATCATCGTCATCTCGCCCCGCGCCCACGCGCGGGCCGCATAGATCGCGTCCCGAGGACGGGCATCCAACGGCTGCTCCGCCTCGAACAGATGGAGAACATGGGCGGCACACTCGGCGGCCCACAGCGCCAGGAGCCGGTGGTCCGCGTCGCTGAGCAGCCCGCCACGGCGGATCGTGACCATGCGGGGGTCGCGGACGCTCGGGAGGATCATGCACCCAGCCTGACAGCCCGGTGCGGTGGCCGACCGCGACCTCCGTCCGAACGAACGCCGGCAGAGGACGCGCCGCGTGGCCGCGTGGCCGCGTCAGTCGCGGATCGCCGCGGTCCCGTCCCCAGGGACGAGGCGAGGGAACTCGATCTTGGGGCACGTGTCCATGACGACGGCGAGCCCGGCCGCCTCGGCGCGCGCCGCGGCGTCCTCGTCGACGACGCCGAGCTGCAGCCAGACCGCCTCGATCCCCAGGCGCTCACGCTCGGCGATCGCCTCGTCGACGACCGCGCCGACGTGGGCGCTGTTGACGAAGCAGTCGACGACCGAGACCGTCGTCCCGTCGGGCACCTCGGACAGCGAGGAGTAGCCCTGGGCTCCGTGGACCCGAGCGGCGCTCGGATGGATCGGGACGAGCCGCATGCCGAGCTCGCGCTGGAGCCAGCGGGAGACAGGGTATGCCGTGCGCCCGGGGTTGTCGCCGAGGCCGACGACGGCCCACGTGGCCGGGGTCTGTAGCAGGTCGCGGATGACGCTCGGGTCATTGCGGTGCGGGCTCATGCGCCCATCGTCACATGGCGCCGTGGCGTACGGGACTGCAGGTGCCGGTGCCCGGGTGGCGTGTCAGGATGGCGGGATGAGATTTGGAGTCTTCATCCCGCAGGGCTGGCGCATGGACCTCGTCGGCATCGAGCCCGATCGTCAGTGGGACGTCATGGCCGGCCTGGCCCGCCACATCGACGAGGGCGACGTGTTCGAGTCGATCTGGGTCTACGACCACTTCCACACCGTCCCGCAGCCTTCCGGCGAGGCGACCCACGAGGCGTGGACCTTGATGTCCGCCTTCGGCGCCACGACCCGGCGGGTCCGGCTCGGGCAGATGTGCACGTGCATGTCATACCGCAACCCCGCCTATCTCGCGAAGGTCGCCGCGACCGTCGACGTCATCTCGGGCGGTCGTGTCGAGATGGGCATCGGCGCCGGTTGGTACGAGCACGAGTGGCGCGCCTACGGCTACGGCTTCCCGCAGGCCGGTGACCGCCTGGGTGCACTCCGCGAGGGCGTCCAGATCTTCCGCGACATGTGGACGACGGGGTCGGCCACCCTCGACGGGAAGTACTACCAGGTGGACGGGGCGCTCTGTGCTCCGCGCCCCCTCCAGGGCACGTCCGCCCCGGGGAGCGAGCTCAACGGCATACCGATGTGGATCGCCGGCGGCGGCGAGAAGGTCACCCTCAAGATCGCCGCCCAGTACGCCGACTACACCAACTTCGACGGCAGCCCGGCGGGCTTCGAGGCCAAGAGCGCGCTGCTCCGCGGCCACTGCGAGACGGTCGGCCGCGACTTCGACTCGATCGTCCGGTCGGCCAACTACAACGTCGTCATCGGTGAGACGGACGCCGACGTCGAGGACCGCCTCCAGTTCTACGGTGAGCTGCTCCGCAAGGGCGGCGTCGCCCCGGAGAGGGCGGCCGCAGCCGTCGAGGACCTGCGCAAGCAGCCGGCCGTGGGCACGCCCGAGCAGATCGTCGAGATGTTCACCGGCATGCAGGCTCGCGGGATGACCTACGCGATCACGTACTTCGCCGAGGCCGCCTACGACCGCTCCGGCATCGAGCTCTTCGAGCAGACGGTCGCGCCCGCGCTCAAGGGCTGACCATCGTCCTGAGGGGTCCCGCCCGGCTCGATGCCGGGTCGGCCCCCTCAGGACGCGTGCGACCGAGGGCTACCAGGCGGTCCAGCCGCCGTCGACGGCGACGACCTGGCCGGTGACGTAGGCCGAGGCGTCCGAGGCGAGCCATGTCACGACACCACGGAAGTCGTCCTCGGTGCCCATCCGGCCCAGCGGCGTGAGCCGCTCGTAGCGCTCGACGAACGCCTCGTCCTGCCCACGGGCGATCCCGCCGGGCGCGAAGGCGTTGACGCGCACGTCGGGCGCGAGCACCGTCGAGAGGTAGCGCGTCAGCTGGGCGATCCCACCCTTCGAGGCGGCGTATGCCGCCGGGTTGCCCATCCGCGTCCCTGCGTAGAGGCCCATGTTGGGTCCGACGAGACCGTAGATGCTCGACACGTTGACGACGCTGCCGTGCCCACCCGAGCGCAGGAGCGGTGCGAGCCGGCGCGTCAGCGAGAACGGCGCCGTGAGGTTGAGCTGGAGGGCCGTCGCGAAGGCCTCGTCGGTCTGCTCCTCGAACGGGACGGCATACCCGGGGACGCCGGACGTGCCGGTGAAGGCCGCGTTGTTGACGAGGACGTCGCACGCGCCGAGATCGTGAGCGCACGAGACGACGGCCGACAGCCCCTCGGGCGTGAGCAGGTCGGCCCCGCACGGGACGTGGCCGTCGCCGGGAAGGCGCTCCGCCGTCGCCGCGCAGGCGTCGGCGTCGCGGTCGACGACGACGACCCGCGCCCCGACGGAGGCGAGCGCGTCGGCGAGGACCGCGCCGAGCGGTCCGGCGCCTCCCGTGACGACGGCGGTGCGTCCGGTGAGGTCGGTGGTCGGGACGGTCATCGGGCCCTCCGGTTCAGCCACGGTCGATCCAGGGCAGCGTGATGATCCCCGCGACGATAAGCGCCTCGATGAGGCGGAACTCGTACTCGTCGTCGATCGAGAAGGCCTGCGACTCGGGGATCTCGGCCCCGGCATGCCGGCCCTCGTCGAACCACGAGGCTTCGAGGCGCCGGACGAAGTCGGCGCGCCACAGGTAGAAGTTGCCGTTGATCCGAAGGAAGCGCCCGGCGTCCTGGCGACGGGTGACGCCGGCCCCCGACTCGAAGAAGCGGGTCAGGGCCCCGGAAGGGCTCCCGTCGGGCTTCACCCCGACCCAGACCGGGTTGAAGGTCGGCTCGGAGACGCTGATGACGCCGTCGAGCCCGGGATGCTCGGCGAGGCGCCGCGCGGCTGCCGTCAGCTGGTCCGGCACGCGGGCCGGGCTCGTCGGGTCGAGCAGCAGGACGGCGTCATAGGCGCGACCCTCCTCCCGCTCGACGTGCTCGAGCGCGTGCCGCACGACGGGCGCCATCGGCGCGTCGTCGCCGGCCAGCTCGGCCGGCCGGAGGAACGGGACGTCGCCGCCGAACCGCCGCGCGACCTCCGCGATCTGCTCGGAGTCGGTCGACACGATGCAGCGGGTGACGACAGGGGTCATCGCGGCGGCCCTGATGCTGTGCGCGATGAGCGGCAGCCCGAAGAGCTCGCGGAGGTTCTTGCCGGGCAGTCCCTTCGAGCCGCCCCGGGCCGGGATGACGCCCAGGATCCGCTGCTCGGTCATCGGGTCTCCTCGGGGGCGCCGGGGTCGTGGGGATCGTGGCGGGCTTCGTGGTCTCGGGGTTCGACGGGTGCCGGGGGGATCGGGGGTGAGGCGCCGGCACTCAGCGCACGCGCAGCATCGCACAGCGCGAGCGTGGACAGGCCCTCGGGCAGGGTTGCGGGGGCGCCCGCCGCGTGCCGGCTCGCCGGGTCCGCGGCGGGGTGCATCCCGAGGGCCGCCCGGGCCTGGGTGGCCATGACGGTGTCGCGGTCGAGGTCCTCCGCGAAGGTCGCCTCGACGACGCTCCCCGACGGGTCGGTATGCCGGACGGTTGCGCTCGCGACGGTCCACTCCAGGCTGCCGTCGGGGCCGCGCAGGACAATCCCGCGAGTGGCCGGGCGGGTGACGTAGTCGAGCCGGACGGTCACGCCCGAGGCCACCGGCGTCGTCCAGAGGAGGGTCGCCGACTGCTCCGCCGCCATCTCGAGCGGACCGTCGTGGTCGAGCCGGGCCCCGACGAGGGCAGGCTCGCCGAGCAGGACCGAGGCGTAGTCGAGCTCGTGGACGAGGTCGCGCAGGACACCACCCTCGCCGGCACGGGCCGAGTACGAGTCGCGGTAGTCACGGTCGGGCCGCCAGTCCGGCAGCCACGACTGGCACCACACGTGCGCCGAGACCGGGCGGCCGATGGACGGCAGGAGCGCGAGGAGGTGACGGAAGGCGGCGTGGGCCCGCAGCGGCGCCGCGACCCAGACGTCCCCGCTGCGTGGGTGCGTGGCCAAGGGCTCCGCGTCGGGCAGCGACGGCGCGACCGGCTTCTCGAGCAGGACCCGCGCCGCGCCGAGGTCGAGCGCGTCCACCGTGTCGGCGACGTGCCGGCCCGTGTCCGTGGCGACGACGACGAGGTCGGCACGGGCCACGACAGCCGGGCCGGACGCCTCGTCGAGCAGCGTGGCGCCGGTGGCCGGGTCGGAGCCGGACACCCCCCGGGGACGGACCGGCCACAGGTGGGTCTCGGCACCGAGCGAGCGGAGCACACGCGCGTGGCGCCGGCCGATCGAGCCGGAGCCGCGCACGACGACGGTCGCAGTCACGCGGGCTCCTTCGTAGTCGTCATGGCCGGTCGAGGGTCCGAAGGTCCTCTTTGGGGTCCCTCCGGGAGGTGCTAGTAGGTTCACATCGTGGCAGACACCCCCGATTCTCCCGCGGCGGACGCAGCGGACGCAGCGGACGCAGCGGACGCGACGGACGCGACGGACGCTGCTCCAGCGGCCGCCCGGACAGGGCCGTCGCACTCGCTGGGGGCGCACTCGCTGGTCTACCTGGTCGGGACGGCCCTGCAGGGGCTCGGGGTCCTGCTCATCCTCCCCTTCGCGACCCGCCTGCTCGGACCGGGGGAGTTCGGCCGGGTCTCCACGGGGGTCGTCGCCGTCCAGATGGTCGGCACGCTCGCTGCGGCGGGCCTGCCGCAGGTCATCCTCCGCGAGCACCATCGCGGCGCCGACGGCCCGCGCGCCGCTCGCGCTCTCGCCGGCGCGATGATCCTCCTGGCCGCCGGGGTCGGCGCCGTCGGTCTCGTCATCGCCCTGTCGCTCGCTGCCGCGGGGCGGGCCGAGCTGTCCGAGTGGCTGCCCCTCCTCGTCGCCGCCGTGGCCCTGACGACCGTCGTCTCCGGTCAGACGCTCATGCGGGCCCGCATGAGGCCCTGGGGCTTCCTCCTGCTCGCCGTCGGATCGACCGTTCTCGCGCAGGGCGCGGGACTGCTCGCGGCGCGAGGGGACCCGACGGCTGGGACGTACCTCACGGCATACGCCGCGGTCCTCGTCCTCGTCGCCGTGGCTGCCGTCGCCGTCGGACGGCCGCTGCCGCCCACGGCGGCGCGAGCGCGCGTGCGCGAAGGCGTGCGACTCGCCGCGCCCCTGCTCCCGCAGGCCGTCGCGATGCTCGGCCTGCTCATGGGCGACGTGCTGCTGACCCGCCTCCTCCTGGGCGAGGCCGCTGCGGGCAGCTACCAGGTGGCCCTCCAGCTCGGCAACATGCCGTTCGTCCTCGCCGTGGCCCTCTTCAACGCGTGGGGTCCCCTCGTCCTGTCGCACCCCGTCGGGACGCGCTGGGCGTGGACCGGGCGCACCGGCGCCGCGCTGACGACCGTGGTCGCCTTCGGAGCCGTCGGCGTGGCGCTCCTCGGGCCGTGGCTCGTCGCCCTCATGGCCGACCCGTCGTTCGACCGTGCGGCCATGGTCGACGCGCTCGCCCTCGTCGTCACCGCCGCCGTCTCGTACATGGTCTACCAGGGCGCCTCGCTCGCGGTCCTCGACGTCGAGCGGACCGGGCGCCTCGCGTGGGCGGCGCTCGCCGCGCTCGGGGTCCTCGTCGTCGTCGCCGTGGTCCTCGCGCCGGTCGCCGGCATCGTCGGGATCGCCGCGGCCAAGGGCGTCGGCTACCTCGTCCTCGCCCTCCTCACGGCCCTCTTCGCGCGGCGCCACTCGCCGCTCCGGTGGCCCGTCGCCGTGCCCGTCGTCTGGTCGTGCGCCATCGTCCTCGCCGTCCTCGCCGGGCTGCTGCCCGCCGACGGCCCGGGGGTGTGGGTGCGCCTCGCCCTGACGGCGATCGTCGGGGCGGGGGCCCTCGCGCTCGCGCCGCGCGTCCTGCGGACGCTGCGCGGATAGGATGTCGTGTTCCCCGACCGACCCAACGACACCAGCAGGAGAGACACGTCGTGGTGACACCGCTCGTCCACATGGGATTGGGCTACGACGACCTCCTCGTCCCCGCCCTCGTGCACGCCGGGTTCGAGACGAAGGACCTCGTTCTCGTCGTCCGGACCGACGCCAACCTCGCGTGGGTGCGCCGGCACGCGCCGCTCGCCACGATCGTCCGGCTGCCGTATGCCGCTGCCCGCAAGGCCAACGTCGTCAGCGGCCTCGCGCCCCACGCCGCGCTCAAGCGGGCGTGCGCCGGAGTCGGTCTCGACGTCCTCGACCTGCTCGTCTCCGAGCGTGCCCTGCGGCGCAACCGCGTCGACACGGCGATGAACTTCCTCAACCTCGCCGCCGAGGAGCTCGAGGCGGCGGTCGCCGGGCGCGGCCCCGTGCTCGCCCTCGTCGAGTTCACCGTGACCTCCGAGCTGCTCACGGCCGGGCTCGTGACGCACCACGGGGGCCTCGCGACGTGGCCCCGCGGCATACGCCTCCCCTCCGACCGCTTCGGGCTCATCGGGGCGCCGAAGGGGATCACCCTGTGGGAGCGGCAGGTCGAGGACCCCTCGGCCGTCGCGGCCGGGGAGGCGTTCATCACGAGCTGGCGCGCCGAGCACGGGCGGCCGATGGGCTTCGCGCGCAACCTCAAGGTCGAGAGCGGCCAGGAGATCTGGCGCCTCGCGAGCGACCGGATCAAGGAGTTCGCCGTCGACCGTGGCGGCAACCTCCAGCTGCCCCGTCCGAGCGACTACGCCAGGCTCCCGTGGCTCAACCCGGTCAAGGCACGGCTCAACCTCCGCGAGTACCAGTCGCGTCGCTGGGACCCGCTGCCCGAGAAGTTCGTCTTCCTCCCGCTCCAGGTGCAGCCGGAGTCGAGCGCCGACGTCATGGGTCAGGACTGGCGCGACCAGGCCTACACCGCGCGTGTCCTGGCCGACGCCCTCGCGCCGCTCGGGATCGGGGTCGCGGTCAAGGAGCACGCGCACTTCATGTGGCGTCGCGACCCCGACTACTGGCCGCAGTTCGACGTGCACCCGGGGATCGCGACGGTGGACCCCTTCGCCGACTCGCGCGAGCTGATGAAGCAGGCCGTCTTCACCGTGACCGCGACCGGGACCGTCGGGCTCGAGGCGGGGCTGCTCGGGCTGCCCGTCGTGACAGGCGCCCGGATGCCGTGGAGCGGCCTCGGCAACGTCGAGCACCTCGCGACCCCCGACGACCTCACCGACTTCGTGGCGCGCCGCGGGTGGGAGTCGCTCCGCGAGGACCAGGCCCGCATCGACGAGTGGTTCGTCCACGACTACGTCCGCAACTCGTGGGAGGGGCTCGTGCTCGACCCGCCACGCGTCCCGGCCGTCCTCGAGCCCGACAACATCCGCAAGGTCGGCGCCGCGCTCGGCGAGGCGGCGGCCTCGCTCCGCGCCGCCGGGCTGCCGAGCTCGCCTACCGCCCCCACCGAGGTGGCCGGCCGTGCCTGACCCCGCCGACGCCGGCTGGCTCGTCCTGGGCGCAGGCGGCCACGCGCGTTCGGTCGTCGACGTCATCGGGCGCCGAGGTGACCGCGTCGTCGCCGTCGTCGGCGCTGCCGAGGGGGGCGACTGGGAGCCCTGGGGCATCGAGCGGCTCGACGACGACGTGGCGGCCTTCGAGCGGATCGTGGCCGAGGGCCTGCGCGCCGCCGTCGCGATCGGGGCGGTCGAGCCCCGCCTCGCCGTGGTGCGAGCCATCCTCGCCCTGGGTGGGACGGTCCCGGCCCTCGTCGCCGGCACGGCGACCGTCGGGGGGTGCAGTGCCGTCGGCCACGGGACGGTCGTCCTCGAGCACGCCCACGTCGGCCCGGCCTCCAGGCTCGGCGCGGGCGTCATCGTCAACACGGCCGCGATCGTCGAGCACGACTGCGTCGTCGGCGACGGCGTCCATGTGGCACCCGGGGCCTGCCTCCTCGGCGGCGTCACCGTCGGCGAGCGCACGCTCGTCGGCAGCGGCGCCCGGGTCCTGCCCGGGATCACCGTCGGCGCCGGAGTGACGATCGCGGCGGGCGCCGTCGTGACGCGAAACGTCCCCGACGACGCGACAGTCGTCGGCTCGCCCGCCAGAGACCTCCACCCTGACCGAGGGAGCACCCGATGAAGCCCGTCCGCATCGGCGACACGACCGTCCCCGACGGCACCGACGTCCACGTCATCGCCGAGGCGGGGGTCAACCACAACGGTGACGTCGACCTCGCCCACCGCCTCATCGACGTCGCGGCCGCAGCCGGTGCCGACTCCGTCAAGTTCCAGACCTTCTCGCCCGACAAGCTCGTGTCGTCGGCGGCCGCGACGACGCCCTACCAGCGCGAGCGGGGCGGGAACGCCGACCAGCGCAGCCTCCTCGAGGCGCTCACCCTGCCCGCGAGCGCCTGGGCGGAGCTGCGCGACCATGCCACCGAGGCGGGCACCGCGTTCCTCTCGACCCCGTTCGACATCGACAGCGCGGAGATGCTCGTCGGCCTCGGGCTTCCGGCGCTCAAGGTCAGCTCGGGCGAGCTGACCAACCTGCCCTACCTGAGGCGGCTGGCGGCACTCGGCGTCACGCTCCTCGTCTCGACGGGCATGGGGACCGAGGCCGAGGTGGCGGCGGCCGTCGACGCCTGCGCGGAGGCGCCGGGGCTCATCCTCTTCCACTGCGTGTCGGCCTACCCGGCCCCCCTCGACGAGTGCAACCTGCGGGTCATCCCGCGCCTGGCCGAGCTCCACGGCGTCCCGGTCGGCTGGTCGGACCACACGCCGGGCCTGACGACGGCGCTCGGGGCGGTGGCGCTCGGGGCGCCGATCCTCGAGAAGCATTTCACGACCGACCGGACCCTGCCCGGTCCCGACCACCTCGCCAGCCTCGAGCCGGACGAGCTGGCCGACTACGTCACCCAGACGAAGCAGCTCGCCCGGGCCCTCGGCGACGGCCTCAAGCGCCGGATGCCGTCGGAGGAGGAGAACGCCACGCTCGTAAGGCGCTCCTGGCACGCCACGGCCAACCTCGCCGCGGGCCACGTCCTGTCCGAGGCCGACCTGTCGCTGCTCCGGCCGGAGGGCGGGATCAGCCCGGCGGTCGACGTGGTCGGCCGGGTCCTGCGGCGCGGCGTCGCGGCGGGAGCCCCGCTCCTCGACGAGGATCTCGAGAGGTGAGATGAGCGTCCCACCAGACGAGCCCGACGATTCTGCCTCGGGTCCGCGTCCGGCCGCAGGCTCGGCCCCGGTGACGACGGTCGCCGTCTTCGTGGGCACGCGGGCCGACCTCGGCCCGCTCTCGCCCGTCCTCGATGCGCTCCAGGCCGCATCCGACATCGACCTCCGGATCCTCACGGGTGTCATGTATGCCGCCGACGACCTCGCCACGGCCCTGCCGTCCTCGTTCCCGCACGACACGTGGCGCTCGCGCATCGTCGAGCTCGCGACCCCGATGGACCACGTGTCCGTCGAGCGCCAGCTCGAGCAGGGCGCCCGCCTCGCGGCGGCGGTCGGCACGACCCTGCCGAGGCTCGGGGCCGACGTCCTCGTCGTCCTGGGTGACCGTTGGGAGCTGCTCTACGTCGTGCCACCGGCCGTGCTCCTGGGCGTGCCCGTCGTCCACCTCCACGGCGGCGAGGTCACCGAGGGGGCCCTCGACGAGCGGGTCCGGCATGCCGTGACCAAGCTCGCCGACGAGCACTGCGTCGCCTCCGACGATGCGGCCCGCCGGCTCGCCCAGCTCGGCGAGCCGCCCGAGCGCATCCATGTCACCGGCGCGCCGGGGCTCGACCGGCTCGCGGGCACCCCGGCACTGCCCGATGCCGACCTGGCCGAGCTCCTCGGCATCGACACGGTCCGACGCCCGCTCGCCCTCTTCACCTACCACCCGCCGACCGCCGAGGAGGACGTCCCCGTCGCCCGGTGGGCGCGTGAGGCGGCGCAGGCAGCCCTCGCCACGTGCGGCACCGTCATCGCCACCCACCCGGGGATGGACGAGGGACGCGACGCGATCCTGCTCGCCCTGACCGACCTCTCCCGTGACGAGCCGCGCCTGCGCCTCGTCGAGGCCCTCGGGCACCACTACCCGCGCGTCCTCGCCGCCGTCGACGTCGTCGTCGGCAACTCGAGCTCCGGCATCATCGAGGCGGCCACGGCCCATGTCGCGGCCGTCGACGTGGGCGAGCGCCAGCGCGGTCGCCTGCGCGGGTCCAACGTCGTCCATGCCGACGAGGGACGCGAGGCCGTCGAGGCCGCCATCGCGCTCGCGCTGTCGCCACGAGGACGGGAGCTCGCCGCGACGGTCGTCAACCCCTACGGCATGGGTCGGGCGAGTGCGCGGATCCTCGATATCGTTCGGGGAGCGGCAACCGCGTCGAGGGTCAAGCCCTTCGTCGACCTGGACCCCGGGTCGGGCCGCGGCGCGCCGCCCGAGACCCCGGCCCGGGACCCAGACACGAGCCACCGGCCCGAGACACCGACACGAGAGACCGAGACGAGGAGGAGCGATGACCGCGCGTGACCTCCAGGCGGCCTGCGCCCCCGTCACGGCGACGATCCGCGACGCGATCGAGGTCATCGACCGCAGCGCCACCCTCGTGTGCCTCCTCGTCGACGACGACGGACGCCTCAGGGGGCTGCTCACCGACGGGGACCTCAGGCGGGCGTTCCTCAAGGGGACCTCGCTCGACGACCCCGCCCTCGACCATGCGACGACGACGCCCCACGTCGTCGAGGCGGGCTCGCCCCGCGCCCACGTCCTCGACCTCATGCAGGCGTTGCGCATCTCCGTCGTGCCCGAACTCGCCACCGACGGCAGGCTCGTCGGCCTCCACACCCTCTCCGACATCGTGGGCGCCACCCCGTTGCCCAACGTCGCCGTCATCATGGCCGGGGGCCGCGGCACCCGGCTCGGCGAGCTGACCAGGGACACGCCGAAGCCGCTCATGACGGTCGCCGGCCGCTCGATCATCGAGTGGATCGTCCTCGGTCTCGTCGGCGACGGCATCCGCGACGTCTACGTGAGCGTCAACTACCTCGCCGACCAGATCGAGGAGCATCTCGGCGACGGCTCACGTCTCGGGTGCTCCGTGCGCTACCTCCGCGAGGACCCGGACCGGCCGCTCGGCACCGCCGGGTCGCTGACGCTCCTGCGCGAGGCGCGTCCCGAGCTCACCGATCCGGTCGTCGTCATGAACGGCGACCTCATGGTCGAGTTCGACGCCGGCTCGCTGCTCGAGACCCACCGCCGGTCGGGTGCGACCGTCACCGTCGGGACCCGGACCTACCAGCACGAGGTGCCCTTCGGCGTCGTCGAGACCGAGCGTGGCCGCGTCACCGGGATGGCCGAGAAGCCGACCCTCACCTTCGACATCAACGCCGCCGTGTATGCCGTCGAGCCGCGAGCGCTCGAGTGGCTCCCTGTCGGCCGGGCGAGCACCATGCCGGGCCTCGTGGAGACCTGCCTCGGACGGGGCGAGGTCGTCACGGCCTGGCCCATCGCCTCCGACTGGATCGACGTCGGCACCCCGACCGACCTCGCGCGCGCCAAGGGACAGGGCTGAACGCCCCCGGCCCGGCGGCATACGACCGACGACGACCACGACCCAGCGGCACCACGACGCCGCGCCCACGCCGACCATCACGACCGTGCACGACGAGAAGGACACCGTGACCACCGAACTCACCGCCCAGCCGATGACCGGCTCCGTCGCCGGCAAGACGGTCCTCGTGACCGGATCCGACGGCTTCATCGGCAGCCACGTCGTCGAGCGGCTCCTCGCCGACGGCGCGCGGGTCCGGGCGTTCTGCCTCTACAACTCCAACGGGTCGACCGGCTGGCTCGACGAGTCCGAGACCTTCCGGGCCGCCGTCCGCGACGGCCAGGCCGAGGTCGTCCTCGGCGACATCCGCGATCCCGAGCACGTCGCGGCGTCGGCGGACGGCGTCGACGTCGTGCTCCACCTCGCGGCGCTCATCGCGATCCCGTTCTCCTACGTCGCCCCCCGGTCCTATGTCGAGACCAACGTCATCGGCACGCTCAACGTCCTCGAGGCCGTCCGGCGCCACGGCACCCCACGCATGGTCAACACGTCGACCTCGGAGGTCTACGGCACGCCCGAGGAGGTGCCGATCACCGAGAGCCACCCGCTCCGCGGCCAGTCGCCCTACTCCGCGACGAAGATCTCGGCCGACAAGATGTGCGAGTCCTACGCGCTCTCGTTCGAGACGCCCGTCATGACGCTCCGGCCCTTCAACACCTTCGGGCCTCGCCAGTCGACCCGCGCCGTCATCCCGACGGTCCTGTCCCAGATGCTCGCGGGCGCGCCCGAGATCCGGCTCGGTGACGTGACGCCGAAGCGCGACTTCACCTTCGTCACCGACACGGCCGACGGCTTCGTCCGGGCGGCCCTGTCCGATGTCGCCCCGGGCACGACGATCCAGCTCGGCACCGGCCGCACGGTCTCCGTGGGGGAGGTCGTCGACCTCTGCAAGAAGGTCACGGCGAGCGACGCCGCGATCGTCACCGACGAGGCGCGGATCCGCCCCGAGGGCTCCGAGGTCCAGATCCTGCTCTCCGACCCGAGCCTCGCCAACCGCGTCCTCGGCTGGGCGCCGACCGTGTCCCTCGAGGAGGGCCTCGCCCGGACCGCCGAGTGGCTCCGTCCTCGGGTCGACCCCGAGACGGCAGGGCGGTACCACCGGTGAGCGAGGCACACGCGCCGGGTGCACGCGGGCCGGAGGGGACCGTGCCGCTGGCCGTGCCCAACATCGGCGAGCTCGAGCGGGCGTACGTCCTCGAGGCGGTCGAGTCCGGGTTCGTCTCGTCGGTCGGACCGTTCGTCTCGGAATTCGAGCAGCGCTTCGCGGAGAAGGTCGGCGCCCGGCACGCCATCGCGTGCTCGACCGGCACCGCAGCGATCCACATCGGCCTGCTCCTGCTCGGTGTCGGGCGCGGCGACGAGGTCTTCTGCTCCGACTTCACCTTCGTCGGCTCGGTCAACCCGATCGCCTACCTCGGTGCCCGGCCCGTCTTCATCGACTCCGAGACGCGCACCTGGAACATCGACCCGCAGCTGCTCGCCGGAGAGCTCGACCGCCGCGCGGCCGCGGGGGAGTCCCTGCCGAAGGTCGTCGAGATCGTCCACGTCCTCGGGCAGCCCGCCGACATGGAACCGCTCATGGCCGCCTGCGAACGGCACGGCATACCCATGCTCGAGGACGCCGCGGAGTCGCTCGGGGCGACGTGGTCGGCGGGCCCGTATGCCGGGCGGCACACGGGCACGGTCGGTGCCGTCGGGTGCTTCTCCTTCAACGGCAACAAGATCGCGACGACCGGGGGCGGAGGCATGATCGTCACCGACGACGACGCGCTCGCGAGCCGGGCCCGCCACCTGACGACGCAGGCGAAGGTGCCCGACGTCGGCTACCTCCACGACGAGGTCGGCTACAACTACCGCCTCACCAACCTCGCGGCCGGACTCGGGCTCGCCCAGCTCGCCCGTCTCGACGAGTTCGTCGGGGCGAAGCATCGGATCGCCGCACGCTACGACGAGGCCTTCGCCGACCTTCCGCTCATCCTCCCGCCGCGGGTCGACGGCCTCGACGCGACGTACTGGCTCTACTCGGTCATGGTCCCCGAGACCGACGGCCGGGGCCGCGACGAGTTCCTCGCGCACCTCAACGGGCTCGGCATCGGGGCTCGCGCGCTCTGGCGTCCGCTCCACGCGCAGCCGCCCTTCTCGGCGGCGCAGGTCGTCGGGGGAAAGGTCGGCGACGACCTCTTCGAGCGGGGCTTGTCCCTGCCCTGCGCGACCGAGCTCACCGATGACGACCAGACGCGGGTCATCGAGGCGGTCCGCTCCTTCTTCGCCTGACGCCCCTCGCGGACGCCTGGCGGCACCGTGCCGACGCGTGACGGCCGGCGCCCACGCGCCCGACGACGGGTGTGCGGCAGGATGGCTCCGTGGAGATCGCCATCGGCCTGCTCGCCATCGCGGCGACCGTCCTCGCCGGAGCCTGGCTCGCCGACCGCATCGGGGTGCCGGCGCCGCTCGTGCTCATCCTCGTCGGGATCCTCGGCTCGTACCTGCCGTTCGTGCCCGAGGTGGCCCTCAGCCCCGAGGTGGTCCTCCTCGGCGTCCTGCCGCCGCTGCTGTATGCCGCAGCCATCCAGACCTCGCTCGTCGACTTCCGCGCCAACCGCGGTGCGATCCTCGGGCTCTCGGTCGGCCTCGTCCTCTTCACCGCGGTCGGCGTCGGCGCCTTCCTCCACTGGCTCCTCGGCATCCCGTTCGCGGTCGCCTTCGCCCTCGGAGCCGTCGTCGCGCCACCTGACGCCGTCGCCGCGACGGCCGTCGGGCGGCAGATCGGGCTGCCGCGCAGCCTCGTCTCGATCCTCGAGGGGGAGTCGCTCGTCAACGACGCGACCGCCCTCGTGGCGCTCCGCACGGCCCTGGCCGCGGCCGGTCTCGCCGCCAGCGCCTCCGGCGAGGTCACTGCCGGCGGGGTCGTCCTCGACTTCGTCTGGGCATCCCTCGGCGGCGTCGCCATCGGCCTGGCGGTGGCAGCTCTCATCGAGATCGTCCGGCGGAGGATCAGCCGCGATGCGACCTTCGACACCGTGCTGTCGTTCATGGCGCCGTTCCTCGCCTACGTCCCGGCCGAGCTGCTGCACGCGTCCGGGGTCATCGCCGTCGTGGCAGCGGGCCTCACCCTCGGGCATCGGTCGCCGCGGACGCAGCCCGGCGCCTCGCGAATCAGCGAGAAGATCAACTGGAGCTCGATCCAGTTCCTCCTCGAGAACTCGGTCTTCCTGCTCATCGGCCTCCAGGTCTTCTACGTCGTCGACCGTGCGCGGGGCTCGGACCTGACGACGGCGCAGATCGTCGCGGCGGCGCTCGGGACCCTCGGTGTCGTCCTCGTCCTGCGGCCGCTCTGGGTCTTCCCGTACCGCTACATCACGACTCGCCTGCGGCATCCGGAGGAGACGATCCGGTGGTCGTACCCCGCGGTCATCTCGTGGGCCGGCATGCGTGGGGTCGTGACGCTGGCCGGAGCCCTGCTGCTCCCGCTCGCGACGCCCGAGCGCGACGTCCTCGTGCTCATCGCCGTCGTCGTGACGGTCGGGACGCTGCTCCTGCAGGGGACGACCCTGCCAGCCCTGGCCCGGCGCCTCGGCGTCCGGGGGCCCGACCCGCGCGAGGACGTCCTCCAAGCGGCGACGGTGCTGCAGGCCGCCTCCAAGGCCGGTCTCGAGGTGCTCGCCGAGGAGCCCGATGTCGGCGAGCCGACCCGCGAGCTCCTCGAGACCCGGTCCCACGACCGGGTCAACCAGATGTGGGAGCAGCTCGGCCGCCGCGACGCCGACACCGCCGAGACCCCGAGCGAGCAGTACCGCCGGGTCCGGATGAGGATGATCGATGCCGAGCGCGCCGAGGTGCTGCGGATGCGCGACGAGGGGCAGGCCGACCACGAGGTCCTGCGCACGGTGCTCTCAGCGCTCGACCTGGAGGAGACGATCCTCGACCGCATCGACAACCAGTCGGCGCGCCTCGACGAGGAGGTCCGGCTGCCACCCCAGGTGTCCGAGTCGGGCTGCGTGCACCTGGCCGACGCGGGCAGCTGCCTGGTGCCCCGGACGCCCGAGGGGTGCGAGGAGTGCCTGCGGGACGGGACCACCTGGGTCCACCTGCGGCTCTGCCTCACCTGTGGTCACGTCGGCTGCTGCGACTCCTCGGTGGGCAAGCACGCGGACCGGCACTACGACGAGACCGGGCACCCCGTCATGCGCTCCATCGAGCCGGGCGAGTCCTGGCGCTGGTGCTACGTCGACGAGTTGCTCGGCTGAGCTCGGCGGCATACGGCGGAAGCCCCCGCCACAACAACTCCGCCGGGGCGAAGGAGCCGCGGCGGAACCGCCCCGGGACGCTCCAACAACTCCGCCCGGGCGAAGGAGCCGCGGCTGAATCGCCCCGGACGCCCGAACAACCCCGCCCAGGCGGAGAAAGAAGGGGCGACGCGCTCAGGTCAGCTGAGCGTCTGTGTCACCGAGTGCTCGTCCCGTGCGTGCACGACGGTGGTCAGCGCGCCGTTGACCAACGGGAGGTGTGGGGGGACGTGTCCGCACTCGACGTCGGCGATGATCGGCACCCCGAGCATGCCCAAGGCGTCGCGCACGGCGTCGTGCTGCGTGAAGCCCGCCGTGTCGGGAGCACGGGTCCGGCTGACGAGGATCCCCGTGGCCTGGTCGAACCAGCCGGCGAGGCGCATCCCGTGCAGGGCGCGGCAGATGTCGAACGAGCTCCACTCGCAGATGTCGAGGTAGTGGAGCAACCCCTCGGGCGCGTAGTCACGGGCAAACGCCCCGACGTCTCCGAAGCGGGTCCCCGCCGTGAAGCCGATGGTCTCGACGCACCCACCGATGAGGCGTCCGGACACCGTGGCCGCCTCGCCCTCGTGGCCGGGATCGATCCGGGTCCACGTGCCCGTGCCGTCGAGGGTGAACTCGGACACGGTCGGGTGTGCGGCGAAGTCGTCGAAGCCGCCGGTCCGGTGCCTGCCGGGTGAGTGCTGGGCGAGGGAGGTCCCGCTCGGTGCGGTGGCGACGTCGAGCCAGTGGAGTATGCCGCTGGGCGGGGTGTACGGGGTGTCCATGAGGTTCTGCCCGTGGATCGTCGCCAGCCCCGTCAGGAGGGTGAGCGGCGTCAGCCACGTCGACGTGTCGGAGAAGCCGACGACCCAGCGTGGCTCGGCCGCGGCGATCGCCTCGAGGTCGAGCAGGTCGAGCAGGTCGATGCCGGTCTCGCCTCCCCACGGCGGGACGACGGCCCGGACCGCGGGATCGGTCAGCATCCGCGTCAGCTCTGCGGCCCGCTGCTCCTTCGGCGCGCTGACGTGCGTGGGCGTGCCGATGCACTCGCCGACCTCTACCTCGAAGCCCCGGCCCTCGAGGACCGCGACGGCGTGGCGGAGCCGGGGGAACAGCGTCTCGGAGACCCCCGCGCTCGGGGCGGTGACGCCGATGCGGTCACCGGGACGGAGGGGCTCGGGGTAGCGGATCGACGAGGCCATGGGCCGCATCCTGTCAGCAGCAGGAGGGGAGCGGCATACCGGTTTGTCCGGATGGTGACAGCGACAGGCCCCGCACGCCCCCCGGTCGTGCGGGGCCCGTCACTGCCCTGGTCGTGAGACTCAGATCTTGGCCGCCGTGAACCCCTGCTCGAGGTCGGCGAGGATGTCGTCGATGTGCTCGATCCCGACGGAGAGGCGGACGAGACCAGGGGTGACCCCGGCTGCGAGTCGGTCCGCGTCGGGCCCCTGCGAGTGCGTCGTCGACGCGGGGTGGATGACGAGCGAGCGGACGTCGCCGATGTTGGCCACGTGGCTGTGCAGCGTCAGCGCCTCGACGAACTTCTTGCCCGCCTCGAGCCCGCCCGCGATCTCGAAGGAGAGCACGGCGCCGGAGCCTCGCGGCGTGTACTTCTCCGCGAGGGCGTGGAACGGGCTGTCCGGCAGGGACGCCCAGACGACCCGCTCGACCTGCCCGTGGCCCTGGAGGAACGACGCGACCCGGTGCGCGTTCTCGAGGTGACGCTCGATCCGGAGCGACAGCGTCTCGAGGCCTTGCGCGATGAGGAACGCGTTGAAGGGGGACACGGCCGGCCCGAGGTCGCGCAGGAGCTGGACGCGGGCCTTGAGGATGAAGGCGAGGTTGGCGCCCAGGGCGCCGCCGACGCCGAGGTCACGGGCGAAGACGAGCCCGTGGTAGCTCTCCTCCGGGGTGTTGTAGTTGGGGAACTTCTCCGGGTCGGCCCCGAAGTCGAAGTTGCCCGAGTCGACGATGGCGCCGGCGATCGACGTGCCGTGACCCCCGAGGTACTTCGTCGCCGAGTGCACCACGATGTCGGCGCCCCACTCGATCGGCCGGATGAGGTACGGCGTCGCGACGGTGTTGTCCACGACGAGCGGCACGCCGTGCTCGTGCGCGAGGGCCGCGACGGCCTCGATGTCGAGGATCTCCTGCTTCGGGTTGGCGATCGTCTCGCCGAAGAGGAGCTTGGTGTTGGGCCGGATGGCCGCGCGCCACGAGTCGATCGACGTCGGGTCCTCGACGAAGCCCACCTCGATGCCGAACTTCGGCAGCGTGTGCTTGAAGAGGTTGAACGTGCCGCCGTAGAGCGACGGGGACACGACGACGTGGTCACCGGCCTCGGCGATGTTGAGGACCGCGAGGGTCTCGGCAGCCTGGCCGGATGCGACGAGGAGCGCGCCCACGCCACCTTCGAGCGCGGCGATCCGCTGCTCGACGACGTCGGTGGTCGGGTTCATGAGGCGCGTGTAGATGTTGCCGAACTCCTTGAGGCCAAAGAGGTTCGCGGCGTGGTCGGTGTCGTTGAAGACATAGCTCGTGGTCTGGTAGATCGGCAGCGCCCGTGAGCCGGTCGCGCTGTCGGCGCTCTGTCCGGCGTGGATCTGCTTCGTCTCGAACGACCAGTTGGGGGTCTCGCTCATCGGTTCGGTCTCTCTCATGCCGTGTCGATGACCGGGACGCGTGGCCGGCTCGGGGCCACGGCACTGCCCGGCGCACCGACGGGTCGGTGCGGGAGGGGATCCTCCGCGCTTGCCCGCGGACGGGAGTCCGTGGGCCAGGTCCTCACCCGGGGCACCCCACCGCGGTAGGAGGGTTGCCGGCCAGCGAGCCGGGGCTTGTCGCTGGCACTCATGACCTGTCGCCACGATAGCGCCCGATGCCCAAGGGATGGGACCCGGTGTCCTCATCGTGGACAGAACAGGAAAGCGTGGCCTGGATCACGAGGACGTCCTACGAAGTCGAACCGGCGAGTAGGATTCCGCTCGTGAGTGCGAACGCCGACTTCGACCTGTTCCGGATCAACGAGGACCACGAGGTCCTCCGTGAGGCGGTCCGTGCCGTCGCCGAGGACAAGATCGCCCCGTATGCCGCTGCCGTCGACGAGGAGGCGCGCTACCCCCAGGAGGCCCACGACGCCCTCGTCGCCTCCGATTTCTTCGCACCGCACGTGCCCGAGGAGTACGACGGCGTCGGGGCCGACGCGCTCGCGACGTGCATCGTCATCGAGGAGGTCGCCCGGGTCTGTGCGTCGTCGTCGCTCATCCCGGCCGTCAACAAGCTCGGCTCCCTGCCGGTCGTGCTCGCAGGCAGCGACGAGCTCAAGGCGAAGTACCTCCCGCCGCTGGCCCACGGCGAGACGACGTTCTCCTACGGGCTCTCCGAGCGTGAGGCCGGCTCCGACACTGCCTCGATGAGGTGCCGGGCCACGCGGGACGGCGACGACTGGGTCCTCAACGGGCAGAAGTCCTGGATCACCAACGCCGGCGTGTCCGAGTACTACACGGTCCTCGCCGTCACCGACCCCGAGGGCAAGCGCGGCAGCAACGTGACGGCCTTCGTCGTCGAGAAGTCCGACGCGGGCTTCACCTTCGGCGAGAAGGAGCGCAAGCTCGGCATCAAGGGCAGCCCGACGCGCGAGCTGCACTTCGACCACGTCCGCATCCCCGGCGACCGCGTCGTCGGCGAGGTCGGCGAGGGGCTCAAGCTCGCCCTCAAGACCCTTGACCACACCCGCGTCACGATCGGCGCGCAGGCCGTCGGCATCGCCCAGGGCGCCCTCGACCACGCCGTCGCCTACGTCAAGGAGCGGCGCCAGTTCGGCAGGGCCGTCGCGGACTTCCAGGGTGTGCAGTTCATGCTCGCCGACATGGCGATGGAGCTCGAGGCAGCCCGCCAGATGGTCTATGTCGCTGCGGCCAAGTCCGAGCGGGGCGACGCCGACCTCACCTTCTTCGGCGCGGCGGCCAAGTGCTACGCCTCCGACGTCGCCATGAAGGTGACGACCGACGCCGTCCAGCTGCTCGGCGGCGCCGGCTACACCCGCGACTTCCCGCTCGAGCGGATGATGCGCGACGCGAAGATCACGCAGATCTACGAGGGCACCAACCAGGTCCAGCGCATCGTCATGGCCCGCCAGCTCCTCGCCTGAGAGGGGCCTCCGGCGCCCGGATGGGATCGCGATCATGCTGGCGGCAGGGTCGGCGGTCGGTGAGCAGCAGCGTGCCCTCCGACCTGGGCCCGCGGACGTCACGCTCGACGACGACCTCGCTCACCGGTGCGGAGTCGCGGCCCCGGGTCAGCTGCCCGTGGCGCACCCGCTTCAGGGCCGGCATACGGGGGCGTCTCCGAGAGGTGGCGGGCAGGTGTCATCATCGATGTCGTCCCGTCCCTGGGTGCTGGACGCGATGATGCTGCCACACGATGCTGGCCGTCCCGTCCGGCAGGGTCGTGGACGAGGTTGCCCGGTGGTGGCAGTACGCTGACGTGGCTCGCACGCTATGCCCTCCCAACTCCCAACCGAAGGAACCTGAGTGGATGTGACACCTCCGGTCAGCGTCGTCATGCCGTTGCTCAACGAGGCCCTGCACCTCGAGAGAGCCGTCGACGCCATCGTGGGCCAGAACTATCCGGGAGACCTCGAGATCGTCCTTGCCGTCGGCCCGGGCCACGACGACACCCTCGGCGTCGCGCGCCGGCTGGCCGAGAAGGACGACCGGATCGTCGTCGTGGAGAACCCCTCCGGGCGCACCCCCGACGCCCTCAACCTCGCTACAGCCGCTGCCCGGCACGACATCATCGTCCGCGTGGACGGGCACGGCTTCCTCAGCCGGGGCTACATCGCCCGCGCGGTGCGCGCCCTGGAGGAGCACGACGCCGCCAACGTCGGCGGGATCATGCAGGCCGAAGGTGTCACCGACTTCGAGAAGGCCGTCGCCGTCGCCATGACGTCGCCGCTCGGTGTCGGTGGAGCCCGGTTCCACACCGGGGGCGAGGCAGGGCCCGCCGACACCGTCTATCTGGGGGTGTTCCGCAGCGAGTGGCTCCGCAAGGCCGGCGGCTACGACCCACGGTTCACGCGTGCGCAGGACTGGGAGCTGAACTACCGCATCCGCCGCGACGGCGGTCTCGTCTGGTTCGACCCGGAGCTGACGGTTCAGTATCGACCGCGGGGGTCCTTCCGGGCACTGGCCAAGCAGTATCGCGACTACGGCCGGTGGCGGCGCGTCGTCGCCAAGCGCCATCCCGGCTCCATCAATGCGCGTTACCTCGCGCCGCCCACCGCAGTGCTGGCCATCGCCGGCGGCCTCGTGGGCGGCTTCTTCTGGCGTCCCCTTTGGGCGATCCCGGCGGCATACGCCACCGCCATCGGGGCCGGAGGTGTGGTCATCGCCCGTGGACAGCCTTGGCGGGTCGCGATCCGCGTCCCGGGAGTCCTCGCCACCATGCACTGCAGCTGGGGTTGGGGCTTCCTGACCAGCCAACCGAACCGGCTCGTGCCGGAGGAGGACTGATGCTCAAGCGCTACCGCCTCATCTGGGAGCGGCGGGCGATCCTTGACACGCTCGTGCGCCGCGACCTGCGCGTCCGGTACGCCCGAAGCTGGCTCGGATACCTCTGGACCATCATCGACCCGCTCTCGATGGCACTCATCTACTTCGTCGTCTTCGCCCTCATCTTCAAGCGGCCCGACGCCGGCTACCATCCTTACTTCCTCTTCCTCGTCATCGGGCTGCTCGTGTGGCAGTGGTTCAACGCCTCGATCAACGAGACCTCCCGAGCGCTGCTCGCCGAGGCCAAGCTCGTCCGATCGACGAACCTGCCCCGAGAGCTGTGGGTGATCCGGGTCGTGCTGGCCAAGGGGCTCGAGTTCCTCCTGTCGCTGCCGGTGCTCGTCGTCATCGCTCTCATCTACATGATCACGGGCACCACGCACCTCAACTGGAGGCTGATCATGTTTCCCTTCGCGATCGTGCTGCAGGCCTTCCTGCAACTGGGTATCGGCATGCTTCTCGCCCCGACGACCGTCCTTGCCGATGACACCATTCGGGTCGTTCGTATCTTCCTCCGCATGCTCTTCTATGCGACCCCGATCATCTATGCCCTCAACTTGGTCAACGGCTGGGCGGCGCACCTGTTCTGGCTCAACCCGTTGTCGGGAATCATGGAGATGTATCGCGCCGGCTTCTTCCCGGAGTCGGTGGCCCGCGGACCGATCGTCACGAGCATCATCATCTCGGTAGGTTTCTTCATCTGGGGTGCCTACACGTTCGCGCGCCTCGAGCGCGCCGTGCTGAAGGAGATCTGAGTGGCGGCACAACCCCTGACCGGCGCTGACACCGTCATCGAGGTCAACGGCGTCGGCATCGAGTTCTACCGCTCCCGCCGCCGCAAGCTGTCGCTGCGCGAGATGGTGCTGCGCCGCGAGAGCACGGCTCCCACGGAGACCTTCTGGGCACTCGATGACGTGAGCTTCACGGTGACCCGCGGTGATGCTGTCGGTCTCGTCGGGTCCAACGGCGGAGGCAAGAGCACCTTGCTCAGGACCGTCGCCGGTGTCCTCATCCCCGACACGGGAACGGTCGATGTCCGTCAAGGTGTCGCACCCCTCATCGAGCTCACAGGCGGCTTCCTCGGCGAGCTCACGGCTCGTGAGAACGTCTACCTCACCGCCGGGTTGCACGGCCTCAGCAAGGAGCAGGTCGACGAACGGTTCGAGGAGATCGTGGACTTCGCCGGGCCCCAGGTGCGCCAAGGCATCGACATGCCCTTCCGACACTTCTCCTCGGGGATGCAGGTGCGCCTGGGCTTCGCGGTGATCACGACGCTCGACGAGCCGATCATTCTGGTCGACGAGGTTCTCGCCGTCGGTGACAAGGACTTCAGGGAGAAGTGCTACCTGCGGATGGAGAAGCTGCTCGAGAGCGGTCGGACGCTGTTTCTCGTATCCCACTCCGAAGCCGACCTCCGCCGGTTCTGCACGCGGGGGCTCTACCTCAAGTCCGGTCGCCTCGTCGGTGACGGCCCCATCGAGGACATCATCGAGGCCTACAACGACGCGCCCGCGACGTGAGTGTCCGGTCGGGACTCACTGCGCCGCTCTGATCGCCTCGTCGAGGCGATCCGGGTCGGTCGAGGTGACGAGGACCGCCGTCGACCACTCCGCTCGTGCGCGACCCTCTGCGAAGGGCGTGACCAGCGTGATGCCCTGCGCAGCCAGCTGTGGGAGGACCTCCGTGTCCTCGGCTGCTTCTGCTGCCACCTCGACGTAGTCGACACCCTCGGCAGCGAGCGCCCAGCGGAGGTCGTCGAGGGTGTGGGCGACAAGCCCCAGGGATCGAATGAGTCCCGCCTCGCGGTATGCCGTCGCGCGCTCCCAGCCCCGTACCGCGTCCGCGGCCCCCTCGAACACGAGGACGTCGACCGAGCGGCGTCCGAGGGCCGCGAAGGTCCGCTCCACCGCGGCCTCGACGGCGACTGCGTCGGCGCCCTGCGGAACCTCCGGGAGCGGGCCCGTACGTGAGATGACGGAGAAGCGCTTCACGAGGGCCGGCTCTGCGGTCGCACGCAGGAGGTCCTCGGCGCGGTTGTCCGCGCGGCCGACGTCGATGTGGGTCACTCCGCGGTCGATCGCCGATGCGATGAGCGCCCGGAGGGACTCTGCATGCGCCGCAGGCTCACTTCGGCCGCCGTCATCGAACTCACGAGCGGACAGCACGACGCGTGAGAGGCGGCCGAGACGTGTCGTCGTGCTGGCGGTTCGCGGGCCCATGGCGTCAACCCACCCAGCCAGCCGGTGCATCAGGTCCACCCATGTCACCGCGACGGGATCTTCCACGTCGGTGAAGAGGTCGGCAACCCGCACGTAGTCACCGAGGGTGTCCACGGTGGCCCGGTATGCGTGGACGTCACCCGGTGTTCCCTTCGGTACGAAGAGCAGCTCGCCCAGCGTCCGCCGCAACCACGGGGTCACGTGCTCCCGGTCGTACGGGTCGGTGGTGGTGCGGGCGGCCCGACGCAGGTCGGCGACCGTGAACACCTCCGCGCCGATGCCCTCGGGGACCTGCTCGATGTCGACGCGGCCGTAGGCGTGCCCGGACGCGCGGGTAGCCTCCACGAGCTCGTCGACGAGGTCGGCATCCGCGACCGGGTTGTCCCCGGTGAGACGCACCACGAGGTCGTCCGGCATGAGGTCCGCGGTGGCTTTCACGAAGCGGCCGAGAACGTCGTCGAGCGACCCCCGCACGACGGGAATCCCGACCGAGGACAGGTGGGCGGCGATCCGCTCGTCGTACTGCTCCTCGCTGGTGGCCACCACGACCTGGTGGGTCCCCCGGCTCGCCCGTCGCGCGACGAGCTCGATGAGAGGCATGCCGCCGATCGTCAGCATCGCCTTCCCAGGCAGACGGGACGAGTTGAGGCGCGACTGGATGACGACGCGGATGGCGGGCACAGGATCTCCGTTCCGGGGTGTCCGAGGCTAGACGATTGAATCCAAGGTGACTGGTGTGGCGCGTGTGCCTTGAGGGCGAGGGTGCCCAGACTCGATGTGGCGAACCAACTCGAGCCCTGGAGGCCCTCGTGGACACCGATCTGGACACCCTCGCCACCGCAATCTACGTCAGCACCGACGATCTGTTGAACGCTCGCCCGGAGCTGGTCCCGTGGCGCCCGGTCCCGCGAGACCGTCAAACGCTCGGACCTGGCCAGCTCAGCCTCGAACGACACGACGGCCGCACCCCGCGGTGTCATCGTCCGGGTCCTGCAACGACTCCTGGCCATGACCGCCGCCATCCGTCACAACGACCACACCAGCCAACCGGTGTTGCGCTCCCTCACCACCTACGACCACTGACCCTTGGAGTCAGTCATCCAGCGTCGGCCGGCCGGGCATCAGCTTCCATGTCTGTCACTGCATGTGCTGCATCAGTGCATCCACGACCCGCGCGCGCCCGAGACCGTCCACGAGCCTCATGCCCCTTCGGGTGAGCGACTCTCGACGCGCCGCGTCACCGAGAATGCCGTCGAGACGCCCGAGGGCTCGGGTCCTCGCCTCCTCGTCGTCGGCGATGTCAGCCAGACGACCGAGGCCCACGGCGAGACCTTCGCCGATGACGCGCTCGTAGCCCACGGCCTGGTTGTCGACGACTTGCACGACGGCGCACGGCAAGCCCTGGCACAGGAACTCCCACACCGAGGTGCCGGCGGCTGTCACGGCGAGGTCACACGTCGCCGCGAGTGCGGGGAGGTTCGCATCCGGGGTGCGCACCTCCATCTGCTGCCCAGGTGCTGGCCTGAGTCCTTCGAGCACCTGGCGGACGTCGGCTCGCGCCGCGATCGCGACGACCTGGACGGGCCGGCCGGTGGCGAGGACGAGCGGCGTCAGCAGCGGGGAGGCCCCCATGGCGTCGGTGCCTCCGAAGACCGTGAGGACGCGGACCGGCCGCGCTCGGCCATCGGCGTCGCCCGTGTCGGCGACCGTCTGGGGGTTGCGACGATGGTGCAGCACGGCATTGCGCAGGAGGGCGTGCTCCAGTCCCAGCAGCTGCCGCGCTCCGGGGTGTTCCGGAAGGGGGGCGGCGCCCAGGTTCTGGTCGACGTAGACGTCTGCCACCTGGTCGGCTCCCCAGGGACCGTCCACGATCGCGAGAACACCGAGTCCCGCCCCCATCAACGTCGACCCGATCTGCGGAGAGAGGCCGTAGCCGTCGAGCACGACACCAGTCGCCCCGGCTTCCCGTACCTGCCTCAGGAGACCGTGAGGGTCGGGCGCCGCCGGCCGCACGGGGACACCCAGCTCGTCGAACGCGCGACGAACCCAGTCCACACCGTCCAGGGAGCCCAGGAGAACGGCGTGGGCGCCGCGCCCGACGAGCTCCTCGGCGATGGCGAGGCAGCGGACCACGTGTCCGACGCCCACGTCCGGGCCGCCGTCACAGCGCAGGGCTACGGTTCTGGGCATGTGCTCATCCTGCCGGAGTGGCCACGTCGCGACGTACCCGGCCCGCGAAGCCCGTCCAGGGACGCCGCACATTCACGGTCGTCACGTCCGACCTGTTAGCCTCCCGTTGGCATTGGACGATGTGCGATGCCGCGACGCCGACTCGCGGCGTCCCCGGTACCCGAAACTGTGGTGACCCGGTTGTCTGCCCTTTGTCACGTGGGCCAGGAGGTTTGCAGGTGAGTTTTCTCGATGGATCGTCCGTCCTCGTCACGGGTGGCACGGGGTCATTCGGAAAGGCGTTCATCCGTGAGGTCCTCGACAACCACAACCCCAAGCGGGTCATCATCTTCAGCCGAGACGAGCTGAAGCAGTGGGAGGCCCGGCAGCTGTTCAACGATGACCCCCGGCTGCGCTGGTTCATCGGTGACGTCCGCGATCTCGACCGGCTCCGCAGGGCGATGCACGGCACCGACTACGTCGTGCATGCCGCGGCGCTCAAGCAGGTCGACACCGGCGAGTACAACCCTCACGAGTTCGTCAAGACCAACGTCCTGGGCAGCCAGAACGTCATCGAGGCCTCCATCGACGCCGGCGTCAAGAAGGTCGTCGCCCTCTCGACCGACAAGGCCTCGTCGCCGATCAACCTGTACGGCGCAACCAAGCTGACCGCCGACAAGCTGTTCATCCTGGGCAACCACTACGCGGCCCAGTACCCGACGCGTTTCGCCGTGGTCCGCTACGGAAACGTGACCGGCTCGCGCGGTTCCATCCTGCCGAAGTTCCGCGCGCTCCACGCCGCAGGCGAGTCGCTTCCCATCACCGATCTGCGGTGCACCCGCTTCCTCATCACGCTGCCCCAGGCCGTCCAGATGGTCCTCGACACGTTCGACCTCATGCAGGGCGGCGAGCTCGTCGTCCCACACATCCCCTCCCACCTCGTCACCGACCTCGCCCAGGCGATCGCACCCGGGGCAGCCATGCACGACATCGGCCTCCGGCCGGGGGAGAAGCTGCACGAGGAGATGATCAGCCCGGAAGAGGGCCGCCGGGCAGTCATGATCATGGACGGCAAGTACTACGTCCTCGAGCCCGAGCTCGCCACCTGGGGTTACCAGCCGCGCACCGACGGGACGCCGGTCCCGCCCGGGTTCCACTGCGCCTCGGACAAGAACGACCTCTGGATCGGTGCCGACGAGATCCGTGAGATGCTCGAGTCCGGGGTCTGACGTGATCCCCTACGGGCGACAGTCGATTGACCAGGACGACATCGACGCCGTCACGAAGGTGCTTCGCGGCGACTGGCTCACCACCGGGCCCACGGTCACCGCGTTCGAGGAGGCCCTGCAGGAGCTCTCCGGCGCAACACGGTGCGTGTCTGCGACCTCAGGGACGGCAGCCCTGCACATCGCCTACGCCGCGGCGGGGGTCTCGGCCGGCGACGAGGTCGTCACGACGCCCATGACGTTCGTCGCCACGGCCTCCTGCGCTCTTGCCCTGGGCGCTCGCATCACGTTCGTCGACGTGGAGGAGGACACCGCCAACATCGACCCGGCCGCCGTCGCGGCGGTCGCCACCGAGGACACCAAGGTCATCGCGGGGGTCGACTACGCCGGACATCCCATCGAGGTCGACTCGCTGCTCGAGGTCTCGCGCCGCATCGGCGCCCTGCTGCTCGAGGACGCGGCGCACTCCATCGGCTCGACGTACCGCGGCCGGCCGGTCGGCTCGCTCGCTGACCTCACGACGTTCTCCTTCTTCCCCACGAAGAACATGACGACGGCCGAGGGCGGCGCCGTCGCGACCCTCGATCCGGCGCTCGGCCAGCGGGCTCACGAGTTCCACTTCATCGGCCTCGTGAGAGACCGCGACCGGATGCGCTACCCCGACGAAGGGCCTTGGCACCAGGAGGTGCACGAGTGGGGGCTCAACTACCGGCTGCCCGACGTCCTCGCAGCCCTCGGCCTCAGCCAGCTGCGCCGGCTCGGGGAGTTCAAGGCCCGTCGGGCCGAGGTCTTCGCTCGCTACCAGGAGGGTCTGGCCGGCGTCGAGGGCGTGCGACTCCCGACCCGACGCGAGCACGTCGACCCGATCTGGCACCTCTACCCGATGCGTGTCCTCGACGGTCGACGCCGTGAGGTCTTCGATGCGCTGCGGGCCGACGGAGTCGGGGTCCAGGTCAACTACATCCCCGTCTACTGGCACCCGCTCTTCGAGGACCTCGGCTACCGGCGGGGCATGTGCCCGAACGCCGAGCGGTTCTACAGCGAGGAGATCTCGTTGCCGATGCACGCCGAGCTCACCGACAGCCAGGTCGACCAGGTCATCGACGCGGTCAGGAGAGCGGTCGGCGCCTGACCCGGCGACCGACGCGTCGAGGCCGTCCGGCCACCGACGTCCGGTGCCCGGCGTCGGGTCACGCCTCGAGGTCGGCCTCGGCCAGCTCGTCGGTCCTCGACGCCGCCGAGGCGACCAGCTCCTCCGGGGCTCCCTTGACCGCGACGTCGGGCATGGCGTCGACAATGTCGGAGGACTCCACTGGCTCGACCGGCTGCTGGCGCACGACGAGATTGCCGTGCCACCCCCGTGCCAGGGATACGAGCACCTCACCGGCGCGGATCGTCGCCCCGTCGCCCATGAGGTAGACGTCCTCGCAGCCGAAGTCGGGCACGAAGTCGTCCGGGTGCGCGTCCTTCGGGACCGGCATCACCGGCAGGGGAGCGTCGGTCCGCATGCAGACGGGCCGTTCCGCGACCCCGGTCATCGGGTTGTCCGGCGGGTCGCCGTCGATGAGGGCGGTCGCCTCGAGTCGGGCTGGCCCCTCTCCGAAGCTGATCATGATGTCGGGCGCCGGTGCCCCGCGGTCGACGACCAGGGTGGCGCCGATGGCGCTGCGGTAGGGGTGCACGAGGAAGGCATCGTCGACGGCCTCCACCTCGGTGACGACGAGCGGGTTGCCGACGCGTATCAGGCCGAGGTTGAGGCCGACGCCGCCGAGCTGGAGCCACGAGCCGTCGGACAGCTGGAGCACGCCGGGGAGCAGCTCAGGGGTGAACCGGACCTCCCCCTTCCACGTCAGCGGGCCGAGCCTCAGCACGAGCTCGAGCGGACTGCGGTCGGGTGGGTCGGACACGGCGGCGACGTCACGGCTGTCCACCTCGAGCTCGAGGGCCAGCGAGTCGCCAGAGGGGCGGCACGACACGACGCGCACGGGCAGGGTGCCGTCGGCGAAGTGGAAAGCCGCCGACGGCGCGACACGGCGGCCGAGGTCGCCGCGCAGCTTCGCCTCGACGTCGAGTCGCAGGACGTGGCCGTCCCACACCGCCTCGCGCAGGGCCGAGCGCAGCCGGCGGGGTCGCAGCGGGTTCTGCACCCGGTTGCGACGGACCACGGCGCCGAGGGCCAGCGAGACGCCGAACGGGCGTTTCTGGGAGGCGAGGGCCCGGGCGAGGGCCGCGGTGTCACCGTCGAGGCGCCAGCGCGCGAGCTCGCCGACCATCGCGAGGTCACCCGCCCGCAGGCGGCGGTGGATGAGCCGGGCGAGCCGGGTGACGCCGTCGTCGGCGCGCGGGTCTGTCAGCTGGGCGAGCTCCAGCGCCATCCGCTCGAGATCGGGCCGGTCAGCCTCGGGGACGGTCACCATCGACTGGGCGAGGGAGACGAGGTCGATGTGGATGAAGTAGGCCTCGACGGCGTGGCGGACGTCGTCGTTGGCCTCGTGGTGGGCGAGGGTCTCCAGGACCATCCGCGCGGACTCGAACCGCTCGCGCGCGTTGTCGGCGTTGGCGCTCTGCTGGGTGATGGAGTCGCCGGACTCGCGGTCGCGCCAGAGGTAGACGTGCGAGGACAGGATGTCGACGCTCTCGGCCTCGAGGTAGGCACGGAGCGTGACCGGGTAGTCCTCGTAGCGGATCGGCGGGAACTCGTAGCCGCCCGCGTCCCAGAAGCTGCGACGGTAGACCTTGTTCCAGATCATCCGATCCTTGACGAGCGGGGTGAACCGGTCGAGGGAGGTGCGCAGCTTGGTCGTCCGGAAGGGCTCGCGGTGCGTCCACGATTGGTACACGCCCTTGTGGGCGCTGAACCGGTAGGCGTTGCCGGCGGCGATCGAGGAGCCGGTCTCCTCCAGCGAGCCGACCATCGCCGTGTAGGCGCGGGGGGCGACGAGGTCGTCGCTGTCGACGAAGGTGATGTATCGCCCGCGGGCGACCGCGGCCCCGGTGTTGCGCGCCGGCCCGAGGCCCTGGTTCTCCTGGCGGACGAGGCGGAAGCGGGGGTCTGCCGCCACGAACCGTTCGGCGACGGCGAGCGACCCGTCGCGCGAGCCGTCGTCGACGAGGATGACCTCGATGTCCTCGAGCAGCTGGCGCTGCAGCGAGTCGAGGCAGTCACCGATATAGGCCTCGACGTTGTAGAAGGGCACGACGACCGACAGCAGGGGGGGTTCGTCCCGGGAGTCCTCACGGGGTCTGTCGACCACCAGGTGCTCCTCGGGCGGGCTGGTCTGGTTCATCGGCAACGTCATGGTTTCCTCGTCGGCGTGCGGCTGTGGTCAGCTCTGTCGGCTCGGGATCGGGCGGTGCACGAGGTAGGTGGTGCCGTCCTCGCCCGGGCGCACGTCGATCTCGCGCCCGCCGGCGTAGGTCCGCACGACGCGTCCGCCGAACCGCGTGGCCTTCGGGCCGGTGGTCGTGAGCAGTAGCACCCGCCGGGAGGCGACGTCGGTGACGGGGTTGTCCGCCGGGTCGTTCGCCACGAGCGCCTCGAGCGGGAAGCTCGCCTCGTGCTCGAGGACCTCAGCGGTCACCGGGGTCTGGGGCCACGGCCGCTCGATGCCCAGGGTCCCGGACGCGACGGACACCTGCAGGACGAGCTCGGCATCGCGGACCTCAGCCGCCTCGACGAGCGGGTGGTGCGCCTGCCGTTCGATGCCCAGTCGCCCGCCGCGCGTCACGGCCTGGACGCGGTAGCCGGCGCGGTCGACCCCGTGCTGCTGCTCGTTCGTCGCGAGGACGGTGACCTCCCACGTCAGGGGGCCCAGGGACAGGGAGAGGCCGAGGTCGTGGTGGCCCGGCTGGGCCGCGAGGCGCAGGGGGTCCAGCTCGAGCTGGACGAGCAGCGCGTCGGCGAGGTGGTCCGTCTCGATGCACGTGGCCGGTACGGCGCCGACGCGCGCCTCGACGTGGACGCGCCCGGCGACGCGGTGGTCGAGCGGGATCCGCACCCGGTACACCAGCTGGGTCTCGCCGGCCCGGAAGTCCTCCAGGGTCCCCGCGCGCCGACGTGCGTGCGTCAGGGCCCGCACCCGCGCCGCGCCGGCGGCCGCCCGACGGACCGCGCGACGGGCCGCCTCGACGGGCTGCGCGACCTCCGGTGCCGACCCGACCTCGGCGCCGGCGAGGGCGAGGAACCGTTCGGTGCGGTCGTCGCGGCAGGCGCGGAATGCCTCCTGGTACTGCGGTCGGGCGAGCCCGACGAGGGCGGCGTCGACGCGATCGCACAGGATGCGGGCCTGCGCGAGGAACGGCTCGCGCTCGTGATCGGCCGCACGCCCGATGGCGCCGAGCACCTCGCGCAGGTCGACGTCGACCAGGTGGGAGTGGACGAGCTCTGCGACCTCACGGGTGCCGAGCCGGTCGACGGTGTCGAGGACCATGAGGGCGGCGGCGACGCGGTCGGTGACGCTCGGCAGTGAGGCGCTGAGTCCCGAGATCGAGCTCGCCCGTTCGCGCCACACGTAGGTCGGCTCGGCCAGCGTGTCGACGGCGGCTGCCTCGAGATGGGCCCGCAAGGTCACCGGGAAGTCCTCGAAGTGCATCTCCGGCCACGCGTAGCCGTGCTCGTCCCAGAAGGACCGGCGCCACATCTTGTTCCAGGCCATCCGGTCGCGCATGAGGAGGGGGATCTCGCGGATGCTCGTGCGCTGCAGGCGCGCCGAGAACGGCTCGCGGTGGGCCCAGGAGGTCTCGACCGGCCGGGTCAGGGGGAGCCGCCACACGTGCGAGGCCGCGAAGTCGGACCCGGACTCGTCGAGGCTCGTCACGAACTGCTCGAACGCCCGGGGCGCCACGAGGTCGTCGCTGTCGAGGAACGTCAGGTACTCGCCCCTGGCGTGCGCCGTCCCGGTGTTGCGGGCTGCGGCCAGGCCACGGTTCTGCTGGGTGACGACCACGAAACGGGGATCGGCGTCGGCGAAACGACGGGCGATCTGCGCGGAACCGTCCGTCGACCCGTCGTCGACGAGGATGCACTCGAAGTCGCCGAAGGTCTGCCGGGTCAGGGTACGCAGGAACGGCTCCAGGTACTTCTCGACGCCGTAGTACGGCACGATCGCACTGACGCGCGGGGACGACATTCAGCCTCCTCGAGCTGACCGACGGCGGGGACACGAACGATCCTAAGGGCAGCTGGCGCTCGGCCCGCCACTCGGCCCGTGGAGGCCGGTCGGGGGGTCCCGAGGCGCTGGCGTCAGGTCTCTGGCCCCCCGCAGCGGGTGCTAGCCTAACCCGCGACCAACTGGACGGCATCAGACGAGAGGCACGCGTGGACCACACCAACCACTGGTACGGGCATGCGCACATCCTCGCCGAGTACTGTGGCCTCGACCCCGCCGCGCCGCCGCCCGTACGAGGCGTCATTCAGCACGGCTGGACCTTCGTGCACGGTCTCGGCTACGGCCACTACAACGACTGGAGCTTCACCAAGCTCGTGTGGTCCGACCTGTGCCGGCGCCGGGGCCAGGTCATCGGCTGGCGCAACTTCGCTGTCATCGGCGCGCCGCTGCTCTACCTCATGCGGCTACGGCCCGAGGCGCCGGCCGAGCGCGAGGGCACCATCTGGTACCCGTTCCACGGGACCCTCGAGTACGAGACTCTCGACGGCGACCACAACAACCTCATCGCCCAGATCCGCGACACCGAGGACGGCCCGGTCACCGTCTGCCTCTACTACGTCGAGTACGACGACCCCGCTGTCCGCGGGCGCTACGAGGACGCCGGCTTCCGCGTCATCTGCCATGGACGCCGTGGCCAGCAGTGGGTCGGGACCGACCGGTTCTTCCTCTTCCGGCAGCTCGACGAGCTCCGCAGACACCGGCGGGTGGCCTCGAACCGGCTCTCCACCGCCGTCGTCTACGGTGCGGCCGCGGGCTGCGAGGCGGCTGTGTACGGCGACCCGATGGAGTTCGTCGGGGTCAAGGCCGGCTTCAACGGTGCCGGCCTGCTCGAGGCGCTCTACCCCGAGTTCTTCGGAGCCCAGACCGACATCGGAGCCACCTCGGCGATCGCGCTGGCCGAGCTCGGCGCAGACTTCCTGGCCGAACCCGACGAACTCCGCTACCTGCTTGGATGGGACGAACCTTGGCTCGCATCGTCGAACTGACCTACCCCGGCAACGTCACGCTCGTGCGGGGCGCCATGCAGAACTGGCGCGACTTCGACCTCGCCCGCCCGTCGGGCTCGGACGTGGTCCGTCGCTTTGTCCTCGAGCAGCTGCCGGAGGCGCCGGCGCGCGTCCTCGTCGTCGGCCCGATGTCGGTGAGCCTCGTGCGCGAGGTCGCCGAGCGTTCCGGGCACGTCACGGTCCTCGCGCGGGCCATCCCGGACGCGGCCGAGATCGGCACCGCCGTCCCCACCGCGCAGGTCCTGTGCGGGAGCTTGGACGAGCTCGACGGCGAGTTCGACGTCGTGCTCGCCATCGACGACCTGTCGACGGTCCAGTCACTCGAACGACCCACCGCTCCCTGGTCCGAGCTGGCCGCCCTCGTGCTGTCCCGGCTGGCCCCCGAAGGCCAGGCGCTCCTCGGCGTCGAGAACGAGCGTGGCCTTCACCGCCCGTCCGGCGCCGACGACCCGTACGTCCGCAACGCCGACGCCGACTGGACGCCGTTCGCGACGTGGGACGCGACCCGCCCCCGGTCGCGCGCCCAGCTCGAGGCCTGGCTGCCGCTCGGTCGCGCGAGCGCGGTCCACGACGTCGTCGGCACCTGGTCGGCGCCCACGGCGCTCGCACACGGTCCCTGCACGTCTGGCCTCGCCACCCTCTGGACCGGGCGCTCACCGGTCACGCCCGTGCTCGGTCTGCGCTCTGCGGCCCTGGCCGGATGCGCCTCCGAGCACTTCGCCGGTTGGCTCGTCAGCGTGGGCGGCGCAACCCAGTCGGGTGACTGGTTCCTGACGCCCGACGCCCGCTGGGTGGTCGATGCGGGCGTGGCCGAGGCCGAGGACGGCCGGCGCTTCACCATCCCCCCGCACGGGCTCTCGCCGTTCGTCGTCCTCGTCGAGGCGGCCGCTGACACCGACACCCCCGCCCTGCGCTCACTGCTCCGACGGTGGGCGGCCTGGCTGCGGTCGGTCACCGTGGACGGTATGGTCCCGGCCGCCTACGCCGACGCCCGGCTGACGAACCTCGTCCCCGACGGCGACGGCTTCCTCCCGCTCGTCGCCGGCTCGGCCGACGCGTCGTTCGAGTCGGTCGCCTGGGGTGCACTCGGTAGCGCCCTGGACATCATCACCAACCAGGGCCTGCGGCACCCGTGGCCGACGGCGATGCACCGCGAGACGCGTCTGGCTGCCCTCGGGGCGATGGCCGGTCTGGCCGCCCCGGACGACCTCGGCCCCTACACCCCCCAGGTGCGCGACGCCGGGCAGACGCGCGATGAGCTGCTCGCCGTGGTGCGACGCCAGCAGGAGGAGCTGCGCTCGACGTGGTCGCGCTTCCGGTGGGACGAGAAGCAGTACGCCGCGTGGAAGGCCGTCAACCTCGGCAAGCGGGCGGTGCGCTACGCGCGCAAGCACGGCCGGTCGATGCCGAAGGACGCTGCGAAGCGGGTCCGCTCGACGGTCGCCAAACGCCAGGGCTGAGGGGTCGGCGCCCACTCCGGAGTCTGCCCGGACGCCCATGTCGGCGTCCGGGCTGGCCCGGGGCGTGGCTCAGACCAGCTCCCAGCTCATCGCCGTTCCTCGAGCCACGTCCTGGGTGAAGCGCTTGCCTTCGAGCACCGAGAAGGTGTCGGGGGCGAGCCCGTTGGCGGGGCGGATCGACCGGACGTTGTCGGCGGTGACCGGGTCGCCGGCCTTGACGTCCTCGACGACGTAGAGCGACCGCCGGAAGCGCAGGCCCTCGCGCTCGGACTCACGGGCGCCGATGCGCGGCTGGCCGAGCGCCTGCCACGCCGTCCGCGTCTCGGCCACGAGGGCGGCGAGCTCGGCCGGCTCGAGCGAGAAGTCGGAGTCGACGCCCCCCTCGGCCCGGGACATCGTCACGTGCTTCTCGACGAGAACCGCGCCGAAGGCGATGGAGGCGACGGCGGCCCCGATGCCCATCGTGTGGTCCGAGAGGCCCACGGGGACGCCGAAGGCGTCAGCCATGACGGGGATGCCGCGCAGGTTCGACGAGGCGGGGTCGGCGGGGTAGGACGCCGTGCAGGACAGGACGATGACCTGGTCGTTGCCGGTGGACCGGGCCGCCTCGACGGCAGCGTGGATCTCACCGACCGAGGCCATCCCGGTGGAGATGATGATGGGCTTGCCCGTCGCAGCCGCGCAGCGCACGAGCGGGAGGTCGACGATCTCGGACGACGCGATCTTGTAGGCCGGAACGTCGAGGGACTCGAGGAAGGCGACGGCGCTGGGGTCGAACGGGCTCGAGAACGCGAGCAGGCCGAGCTCCTTGGCCAGGTCGAAGATCGGCTGGTGCCACTCCCACGGAGTGTGCGCCTCCTCGTAGAGGTCGTAGAGCCGGCGACCGCCCCACAGGGGGTGGTCCTCGGAGAGCCGGAACTCGGGGGTGTCGACGTCGATGGTGATGGTGTCGGCCGTGTAGGTCTGGAGCTTGATGGCGTGCGCCCCGGCCGCGGCTGCGGCGCGGACGATCTCGAGCGCCTTGTCGAGCGAGCCGTCGTGGTTGCCGGACATCTCCGCGATGATGAAGGGCTCGGCGCTGCGTCCCACCGGGACGCCGCCGATCATGATCGTCGCGTCAGGGCCGCCCTGTGCCCCCTGAACCGTGCTGGCACCCATGTTGGTCATTCACCTGTCCTTTGTGGCGCGGACCCGCAGGACCGGGGTCTCGACGCCGTCGATGTCTCGGATGTAACGCTCGACCTCCTCGAAGCCGTTGCGACGGTTGAACCGCCGGACGGCCTCGTTGGCCTCGAGGACCTCGCCCTCGAGCACCTCCAGGCCGAGCTCGTCGAAGGCGAGGCGCTTCGCCTGGCGCTGGATCTCGATCCAGGCCGGCAGGAGCTCACCTCGCTCCGTGAGTCCGTCGTTGTCGAGGTAGTACCCCCACCAGGCGCTCGCGCCGTCGCGATCGATGTCGAAGTACGTGACGACACCCGAAGGGACGCCGTGGCGCACGTACATGTAGATCTCGCGCGCGTCCGTCGCCTTGGTGGCCGCCCAGTATGCCGCGTGCTCCTCTTCGGTGATCTCGTGCTGTGTCAACGAGACCGCCCGGACCTCCGGGTGATTGCGCCAACGCAGGACGTCGGCGCAGTCGTCATCGGTCGCGGGGCGGAGCATCGGGCCCTCCTCATGAGGCCGCCGCGGGCTCCGGGCGGAACGCGGCTGTCGTTGGGGGTTTCGTTGTTACACTACCCGACGCCCCCAACCCCCCCATCCCAAGGCGGAACCATGACTGCACTGAGCCGTGACGCGATCCGGACGATGATGGCCGAGGTCCTTCAGGCCCAGGGCAAGGCGATGCCGGTCGACGATGGTGCGAACCTCGAGCAGATCGGGTTCCGCTCGCTGGACTTCTCCGAGCTCGCGCTCCGCGTCGAGGACGAGATCGGCGAGGAGCTCAACTTCGACGCCCCCGAGCTTCGCCAGATCGCGACCATCTCGGACGTGCTCGACTTCCTCGAGCAGCTGCAAGCGGCGTGAGCGGAGCGCCCGCCTCGTTCCCCGGCGCCGGCAACCGCATCATCACCCGTTCCTTCGACGGGTCATGGGCGGATCTCGGTCGCCTCGACCTCCCGGCGGCCTCGGCTGTCCTCGTGCGCGACAACCACGACGCCGCGCGCGCGGTGTGGACCGCAGCGACGGACGGGCTCGAGCTGCTCGTCGCCTCGCGGACGAGGGTGACGGACGACCTGGCCCAGAGCCTTCGGGACTCCGGTCTGGCAGTCGTCGACGGTGACAGCGTGGCGGCGCCGACCTCGGAGCGCGCCGCGGTTCCGGGCCGGATCTGGCTGCTGACCAGCGGGAGCACCGGTCGCCCCAAGCAGGTCGCGCACACCCTCGGGTCGCTGACGACCGTGGCCGGAGACCAGCCGCGACGGACCTGGTTGTGCCCCTACGCGCACGGCGCGTACGCGTGGTGGCAGGTCGTGACCCTGGGCATTGCGCACCCGGGGCAGGACATCCTCTTCATCGAGCCCGACGAGCTCGAGACCTGGCCGGCCCGCGCGCTGCAGGTGGGTGTCACGGCCGCCTCCGGCACGCCGACGTTCTGGCGGCAGGCCCTCTATCGCGACCCCGACAGCGTCGCGGCCCTCCCTCTCGAGCAGGTCACGCTCGGAGGGGAACCGGTCGACCAGGCCATCCTCACCCGCCTGACCGAGATGTTCCCCGCGGCCCGGGTCTCGTGGATCTACGCCTCCAGCGAGGCCGGCGCGTCGATCGCCGTCCATGACGGACTGGCCGGGTTCCCCGAGTCGTGGCTCGGCCAGGAGTCCGCGGGGAGGGCGACGCTGACCGTCGACGACGGTGAGCTGCTCATCGCCTCTCCCAAGCGCGGAGAGGGGATCGACACCGTCCTGCGCACGGGTGACCGTGTCGAGGTCGTCGACGGCCGAGTCCTCATCACCGGGCGGATCGCCTCGGACGAGATCAACGTCGGAGGGGCCAAGGCGTCCGCGTCCAACGTCCGTGATGTGCTCCAGGCCCATCCTGCGGTCGCGTGGGCTGCCGTGCGCGGTCGGAAGGCCCCGATCGTCGGCAGCATCGTGACGGCCGATGTCGTGCTCTCGGGCGAAGCCACCGTGGCCGACCTGACCGAGTGGTGCTCGGCGCGCCTCCCCGACTACGCCGTGCCCCGACGGGTGCGGTTCCTGGACCAGATCCCGATCAAGGAGACCCTGAAGAGCGATGTCTGACAAGACCGAACCCATCGGCCCGGCCACGGTCGTGGTCGTCTCCGGAGGCTCGCGTGGCCTCGGCCTCGCGATCGTCGAGGACATCCTCGCGAAGGGCGCCAAGGTCGCCGCGTTCGCACGGACCGTGACTCCCGAGCTCGAGGCACTCGCGGCCGCCCACCCCGACCGAGTGCTGGCGGCGTCGGTGGACGTCACCGACGTCAAGGCGATCAACTCCTTCCTCAAGGAGACCGAGGCGCGTCTCGGTCCGATCGACGCGCTCGTCAACAACGCGGCGATGGGTCAGGACAGCCTTCACGTCCACACCTCGCCCGAGCAGATCGCCAAGATCATCGAGACGAACCTCACCGCGCCGCTGCTGCTCGCTCGGGCGGTCCTGCGGCGGATCATGGCCAAGGGGAACCGAGGGCGCATCGTCATGGTCACCTCCGTGTGTGCGCAGCGCGGCTACTCGGGTCTCGTCGCCTACTCCGCCACCAAGGGCGGTCTCGACAGCGCGATGCGCACGCTTGCTCGGGAGATGCACGGGCGGGCCCTGGTCAACAGCGTCGCGCCGGGGTTCTTCGCCTCCGAGATGAGCTCGGTCCTCGGCCAGACCCAGCTCGACACGATCACCCGGCGCACGCCGTCCGGGCGCCTCGTCGAGCCGGAGAACATCGTTCCGGTCGTGCGCACCCTGCTCTTCGACGACACGAACATCAACGGTCAGGTCATCACCGTCGACGGCGGCAACAGCATCTGATGGACGCTCTCGCGCGGCGCCTTCGTCACGCGATCGAAGGGAGCCCGCACGTGACCTCGGTCGCGGGCGGGCTCCATGCATGCCGGGACGGCACGCACACGAGACTCGCCGACGGACGGCTGCTCTGCTGGGCGCCCGGCCCGCTGCTCGGGGGCTGCGTGTATGCCGTCGACGCGGAGATCGCCGAGCAGCCGGTCCCTCGAGCGCTCGGGCGCCGGAGCGGACTGCTCGGGCGTGAGTTCTGGCGGCTGTGGACGCGGGCCGAGGCTCGCGCCAAGGTCCGCGACGTCCCGATCATCGTCTGGATCGACACCGTCGCGTGGACGGCCGACGCCGATCTCCCGGACGGTCCGCGGGTCGAGGTCTTCACCGTCGAGGCCGGTGACCTCGTGGTCAGCTACGCGGTCGCAGAGCTCACGAGCGGGGGCGGCCCAACCGATTGACGACGGGCGGGGCGGCCCGACGAAGCGCGGGGACCGGACGGTCCAGCTGCCTGAGCGGACGGTATGCCGCTGACGACTCCACGGCGATCGACCGTTCGAGCAGCCGGACCTGCCGCTCGCGGGCGCGGAGCGTCCCCTCGAGCCAGTGGACCTTGCGGCGCTGCTCGTCGACGGCGTCGACCACCGCCGCGTGTGCTCGGGACGGGCCCGAGCGTCATCTACAGTAGCGGCGAACCACGGGGACGCCGTGCACCGTCTGCCGTCCCACGGGAAGCGGACGAACAGAATTCGAGGAGACGCGATGACGCGGCCGAGCATTTCGGCGGTGGTCCTGTCCATGGGCAACCGTCCAGGCGAGCTCGAGAAGGCTCTCGAGACCTTGCTGGGCCAGGAGGGGGTCGACCTCGATGTCGTCCTCGTCGGCAACGGATGGCGCCCCGAGGGCGTGCCTGCCGAGGTGCGCACGGTCTACGTCGAGGAGAACGTCGGCATCCCGGAGGGGCGCAACATCGGCGCGCGCGAGGCCCGCGGCGACATCCTCTTCTTCTACGACGACGACGCGTTCTTGCCGACCACCGACGTGCTCGCCCGGTTGGCCGCCGAGTACGACCTCGACGAACGGATCGCGGTCGTCCAGCCGCGTGGGGCCGACCCGGAGGGCCGGCCGACGCCCCGGCGATGGATCCCCCGCCTCACGACGGGCGACGGTGGCGCGGCAGGCGATGTCGTCGTCTTCTGGGAGGGCGTCTGCACGATGCGTCGCAGCGCCTTCGAGGAGGTCGGCGGCTGGCCCGGCCACTTCTGGTACGGCCACGAGGGCATCGACATCGCCTACCGGCTGCTCGACGCCGGATGGCGCCTGCGGTACCGCCCGGACGTCGTCGTCAACCATCCGGCGACCCAGCCGTCCCGGCACGCCGTCTACTACCGCATGAACGCGAGGAACCGGGTGTGGGTGGCCAAGCGCAACCTGCCCCATCCGGTCGCGGAGCTCTACGTGGCCACCTGGTCGCTCATCTCCGTCGCCCGCATCCGCGACCGCGAGAAGCTGGGCACGTGGTTCCGGGGCCTACGCGAGGGCGTCCGCGAGGATGCCGGTCCGCGTCGACCCATGTCCTGGTCCACCGTCGCGCGCCTGTCCCGCGCCGGCCGGCCCCCGATCGTCTGAGTCCCCGATGGCCGTGTCGCCGACCCGGGTCCGCGTCATCCTGTCCGGCGTGCGCAGCGTCACGCACCTCGTGTATGCCGCGTCGTGGCTGCGTCATCTCCTCGCCGAGACCACCGTGCCCGTCGAGGTCGTGGTCCTCGACGTCGGGGCCGGCTTCGGACGGGCGCGCGTCGATGAGCGCCAAGTGCGCGACTACCTGCCGGAGGACCCGAGGCTGACCGTCACGACCGAGGTCAGGCGGGAGCACTGGGAGGCGACACCGGGTGTCGCGCGGGTGCTCTTGTCGATCGGCGCGCCCGGCACCCGGGCCTGGGGGCGGCTGGTCGTCACCGGGCGCGGACGACGGCCCCGGGTCGTCGTGGTCGACGAGGGCATCGGGTCCTTCGGCGACCGGCGGACCCGCCGCGACGCCTACCGTCGCCAGGGCGGACGCGGTCCGTGGCCCGCCGTGCGCGCCGGGGTCGTCACTGCGGCGCACCGGCTCCTCACCGACGTCCACTGGTCCCTGTACGAGCGCGTCGACGGCCGGTGGGAGGTGGTGGCCGACGTCGCTGCGGAGTTCCGGCGGCGTCTGTCCGGCGTCGCGGCCGACCCCGGCTCGGCCGTCTACCTCACCCAGCCGTGGCCCGACATCGGCGTCATGTCTGAGCCGGCCTACCTCGCGCACCTCGCAGCCGTCCGGGACGCCTGCGCGGCCCACGGCGTGGGCCTGCTCCTTCGCCCGCACCCGAGCGAGGACCGGTCACGGTATGCCGGGTTCGCGCTCTCCGAGGGGACCGTTCCCGCCGAGCTCGCGCGCGAGGTGGCCGAGGCGCCGGTCGTGATCGGCTCGAACAGCACTGCTCTGCTCAACCTGGCGGCCGTCCACGGTGCCCGCGCCGTCCGGGTCACAGCGCCCGAGCTCGAGCCGCTCGAGGCAGAGCTCAGCGAGCGCCAGAGCACCCTGCTCGACGCCTTCCTTCCCGCGTCCGTGCCCGTGGCGGGGCTGCGTGCAGCCCTCGACCGCGGCCACCCCCGGCCGCGCCCCGCGGACCCCGCATAGCGCCGGTCCTCGCCAGTTGCGCCCCAGGCCCGCGCAACCGCCCAACCGCCCAACCCGAGCCCGGTCACGCCCCATCCGAGGCCCGTCCACGGCCGGACGAGACGGCGGTGAGGGGAGGCCGTGCCGCGATGGCGGCACGCTGCTCGCTCCGGCCCCCGGTCAAGCACGAGCTGCGCGACGCGCGGGGAGCCAGTAATGGACGTCATCCCAAATTTCTGATAATGCCGCACTGTCCGTGATGTCCCGCCATGATGCTGGTGGGACAGTTGAGACCCGGTGATCACGGAGGTGACGAGTCCATGCGACCACTGTCGAGCGCACTGGCGATCACGGCGATGACCTCTGCGATGCTCGTCGCGCCCGTGATCCGGGTGGATGCGGCGCCCCTGCCGGTGCCCCCGAAGATCACGCGGATCAGCATCCCGGCAGCGTCCCCGACGGCGTCCCAGACGGCGGGGCCGGCTGGGTCGCCGTCGCAGGGACGCCGAGTCGTCGCGTCGCTGACCAGGACCGGTGCGCCGTTCGACGTCGCAGGTGTCACCTTCGCCGGTGAGGCGCCTTCCGGCCTGACGATCGAGGCTCGCGTCCGGGTGGCGGCCACCTGGGGCGCGTGGCAGACCCTCGGGTTGAGCGACTCCGGGCCGGATCCGGGCACGCAGGAGGCGCGGCGGGCGCGCGTCGGCACCGAGCCGGTCATCGCCCCGGAGGCCGACGGCATCGACATCCGGGTCGCATCCACCACCGGCGTGGCCCCGGCCCAGCTGAGGGCGGACCTCATCGACTCGGGCGCCTCGCCGAGCGACTCGAGGCTAGGGGCGGTGCCCGGTTCAGCCGTCGCCGCCGTGCCGAGGCCAACGATCATCACCCGGTCGCAGTGGGGCGCGGACGAGAGCCTGCGCTCGTGCGACCCGACGCCGGTGGCCAGGTTCAAGGCGGCCGTCGTGCACCACACGGTCAGCAGCAACTCCTACACGGAGACCCAGGCCGCGGGCATCGTCCGGGGCATCTACGCGTACCACACGAGCGGCCTCGGCTGGTGCGACATCGGCTACCAGTTCCTGGTGGACCGCTTCGGCCGGATCTACGAGGGCCGGACCGGAAACCTCACCGGAAACACGCAGGGGGCCCAGGCGTCCGGCTTCAATGCCGAGACCTTCGGTGTCGCGTCGATCGGTGACCACCAGACCGCGGACGCGACCTCAGCAGCCAAGGACGCGATCGCGAGGGTCGTCGCGTGGAAGGCCGGCCAGAACGGGTTCGACCCGGGCGGAACGGCCCAGCTGACCTCCGCAGGGGGGAGCAGGTACCCGGCCGGCACGGTCGTGACGCTGCCCCGGACCATGGGACACCGGGACGTCAACCTGACCGAGTGTCCCGGCGACGCCCTCTACGCGAGCATCGCCGCCATCCGCGAGTCGGCGCAGGCGACGTACGGCACCGGCCAGTGGTCGCAGATGGCGCCGGCCAGGGTGGAGGAGACGTTCGTCCGGCCGACAGGCACGACGGTCGCTGTCGCGGGCCATGGATACGGCCACGGAATCGGCATGTCGCAGTGGGGAGCCTACGGCGCGGCCACCAAGGCCCTGACCTGGTCGCAGATCACCGCCTTCTACTACCCCGGCACGACCGTGACGGCGCAGGGTGACCCGACGGTCCGCGTGCGGCTCTTCGCGCTGGGCTCCGGAGGGACGACGGTTCCGGCGCAGACGGGCCTCGCCCTCTCCGACGGTTCGTCGACGACGACGCTCTCGTCGACCCCGACCCAGTGGCGCATCGTCCCGGACGGGGGCGGGCTGACGTTGCAGTGGCGCACGAGCAGCGGCTGGGTGTCGAGCCAGTACTGGAAGGCCTGGACCCGCTCCCCGCTCACCTTCTCCAGACCGTCGACGGGGCGTCTCCGGGTGATGCTGCCGGCGGGCACCCAGCGGGAGTACCGCGGTTCGGTGGCCACGGTCGCGTCGGGCGGGGCCGCCGTGTCGGTCAACGTGACGACGTTCGAGGCCTACGTCCGCGGCGTCGTGCCGATCGAGATGCCGCCGTCATGGCCGGCCGCAGCCCTCGAGGCGCAGGCCGTCGCGGCCCGCACCTTCGCGGCATACGGCAAACGGGCGAGCACCTCGGCGGCCTTCGACACCTGCGACACGACGAGCTGTCAGGGCTACCACGGGGTCGCCGACTACTCGTCGACGGGCACCCTGACCAGGTCGTGGGAGGACGCCCGCTCGACGGCGGCGACCGCCGCGACGGCGGGCGCCGTCCTCAGCTACGGCGGCGCCCCGGCGCTCACCCAGTTCTCGTCCTCCAACGGCGGTCGCACCGTGCGCGGGTCGCAGCCCTACCTCCAGGCCAAGGTCGACCCGTACGACAGTGCGGTCGCGAGCTCGGCCAACCCCACGTCGTGGACGACGTCCGTCGCGATCTCGAAGGTGGAGTCCGCCTACCCTGCGGTCGGCTCCCTGCGCTCCATCGTCGTGACCGGGCGGTCCGGCGGTGGCGACTGGAGCGGCCGCACGACGGGCGTCCGAGTCGTCGGCTCGAGCGGGACGACCTCCGTCAGCGCCGACGCGTTCCGGGTCGCGCTAGGTCTCAGGAGCACGTGGTGGACCGTGGTCTCAGCACCGCCACGGTCGAGCGCGACGTTCCCCCGGGATCTCACCGCCGACCGGCTGCCCGATGCGATCGTCCCGTCGGGCGGTGCACTCACGGCACTCGCGTACAACGGCACCATGACCTTCACCAGCCGGACCATGGCCCCGTCCGGGTGGGCTGGGATGCGGCTCGTCGCGGGGATCGGCCCGTTCGACCGGGACAACCTCGCCGATGTCGTGGCCGCCTCGAGCGACGGCAGCCTCTGGCTCTACCCGGGCAACGCGTCGGGGACTCTCGACCGGGGCAGGACACGCATCGGCACCGGGTGGGGGGTGGTCGACCTCATCATCCCGACCGGGGATCTCACCGGTGACGGCTACACCGACTTCCTCGGCCGGTGGACCGACGGGACGATGGTGCTCTACCGCGGTAACGGGACCGGTGGGATCGCGTCCTACACGCGGCTCACCACCGGCTGGAGCATGTTCTCCCACCTCGCCGCCGGCGACTTCGACGGCAACGGCACGACCGACCTGCTCGGCGTGAGAAGTTCCAACGGCTACCTCTCCTTCTACTCCGGCACCGGCACCGGGTCCTTCCGCTCGGGGGTGTACGCCGACACGCGGGACTGGCGGTTCGCCGAGGTTGCCGGGATCGGGGACCTCACGGGGGATGGTCGTCACGACCTGCTCGTGCGGCGCTCCAGCGACGGCGGGCTGCGCGTCTACCCGGTGACCGGATCGGTCGCTGTCGGCTCGCCGATCTCGGCCGGCACCTACGCTTCCACAACAAAGTGGGGCAAATAACCAGAAAAGGCCCGCATTGGACCCCTCCACAGGACACCAGGGGAGATAGCCTGCCGCGCGCCCCCTTCTCCATGGCCCAAGGCCTGACGAGGATCCTGCCCGGTTTCGCCCGGGCCCTACCCCTGGAGCGTCGTGCGACTGCTGCCTGCTTCCCTTGCCACGACCGGCCTCGCCGCGGCCCTGCTCGTATCTCCCACCCTCGACATGACACCGGTGTCGTCGCCCGTGGCCCCGAAGGTGACGCGTGTCGCGATCCCGGCCGTGCCGGCGCCATCGGCCGGAGGAGCCGCGGCCGCGCTGCACCGGGTCGACACGCCGTTCGACGTCGCGGGTGTCACCTTCACCGGTGCGGCTCCTGACGGCCTCGTCGTCGAGGTCCGTACCCATTCCCACGGGTGGTGGGGTAGCTGGCAGAGGGTGAGTGTCATGGACGCCGGCCCCGACCCGGCGTCGGCCGAGGCAGCCCACGCCAGGCGGGGGACGGAGGCGATCACGGCCACGGGCTCGGACGGCATCGACATCCGTGTCTCGGCACGGGGTGGGCGACTCCCGAGCGGCCTGACGGCCAACCTCGTCGACGCCGGCCGCGCACCGGCCGACCGCGCGCTCGGCGCCGGTCCCTCGGGATCTGCCATGGCGGCAGTCACGAGCCCCACCATCATCACCCGGAGCGAGTGGGGCGCCGACGAGTCCCTGCGCACGTGCGACCCGCCGATCGTCGACCGCTTCGACGCGGCCGTCGTGCACCACACGGTCAACTCGAACACCTACACCCAGGACGAGGCGGCCGGCCTCGTTCGCGGGATCTACGCGTACCACACGACCGGCCTCGGCTGGTGCGACATCGGCTACCAGTTCCTCGTGGACCGGTTCGGCCGCGTCTACGAGGGCCGCACCGGCAACCTCAGCGGCAACACCCAGGGCGCGCAGGCCGTGGGGTTCAACTCCCAGTCCTTCGGCGTCTCGACGCTCGGCGACTTCCAGACGACGGCTCCGAGCCCCGAGGCGGTGTCCGCTGTCACCTCGGTCGTGGCCTGGAAGGCTGACCAGAACGGGTTCGACCCCGGTGGGATGGTGACCCTGACGTCGGTGGGCAACTCGAAGTATGCCGCGGGCACGGTCATCACGGTCCCGCGCACGGTCGGTCACCGCGACTTCAACGACACCGAGTGCCCCGGCGACCTCATGTATGCCGAGGTGCCGGCCATCCGCACGCGCGCCTCCGACGAGTACGCGGCCGCGCACGCCTCGTGGTCGGCGATGCAGCCCCAGAAGGTCGAGGAGACCTTCGCTCGCCCGGCCGGGACGAGCATCTCCTTCGCCGGACACGGCTGGGGGCCCGGTGTGGGCCTGTCGCAGTGGGGCGCGTACGGCGCCGCCAACAAGGGTCTGACCTGGCGCCAGATCGCCTCCTTCTACTACCCGGGCACCACGGTGAGCTCGCAGGGCAACCCGGCGCTCCGCGTGCGGCTCGACTACGTCGGGACGGCGGGGACCAGCGTGCCCTCGCAGACGGGGATGTACGTGTCGGACGGAACGACGAGCGCCTACCTCACGACGACCTACCCCTGGCGCATCGTGCCGGGAGGCGCCGGCCTCACGCTGCAGTTCCGCACCAGCACGGGCTGGGTCTCGAGCAGGGCCTGGACCGCGAAGACGACGCCGCTCACCCTCTCCCGACCTTCCGCCGGGTCCGTCCGGGTCGTCATGCCCGATGGCACGCAGCGCGCCTACGCCGGCTCCATCCGCACCGTCCTGTCGGGCACCCGCACCGTGACGGTCAACGTGACGACGACCGAGGACTACGTCCGTGGGGTCGTTCCGCTCGAGGGCCCGGCCTCCTGGCCTGCGGCGTCGCTGCAGGCGCAGACGGTGGCCGCGCGCGGCCTCGCCACCGTCAGTCGCCGGGCCAACAGCGCCACGATCGCCGACACCTGCGACACGACCGCGTGTCAGGTGTACCGAGGCCTGGCCGACTACACCTCGGGTGGCAGCCTGACCCGGACCTGGACGGACAGCCGGACGACCTCCGCGGCGAGCGCGACGGCGGGGCTCGTGCTCACCTACGGCGGTGTCCCGGCTCGCACGTCCTTCACGTCCTCGAACGGCGGTCGGACGGTGTCCGGTGGGGTCGCCTACCTGCCGGCCAAGACCGACCCCTATGACGCCGCAGTCGTCAGCTCGAGCAACCCCACGAAGTGGCTCTTCATACCTGAGGTGGGTCACAGGCTGAGGCCTCCTCCGATGAGGAGCATCCGCAGCCGGTAGTTCTCGCGGTTGCGGAAGCCGCGGGCGACGCGTCGGTGGAGCTCGATGAGGCCGTTGATGGCTTCGGTGCCGCCGTTGTTCGCGCCGCCGGTGGTGAAGTACGCGAGGAACGCCTCGCGCCACTGCGCCAGGGTCCGGCCGAGGCGGGCGATCTCCGGGATCGG
>NZ_AWSA01000028.1 GCF_000576595.1 Intrasporangium oryzae NRRL B-24470
GCCATCCCCTACCTCCTCGGCTTCGAACCAGCCCGGTCCCTGGTCGCGGTCGCCCTCAAGAACGGCCGGCTCGGGCTCACCTCCCGGATCGACCTGCCCGACCCGGGCGAGCCCGGACGGGCCGCACGGGTGCTCATGCCGGCGCTGCGCCGCGAGGGCCCGGACCAGGTCATCCTGATCGGCTACGAGGACACCCCCGGCCACGCGGCCGCCGTCCTCGAGGCCTTCGGCGCCGCCCTGCAGGGGGCCGGGATCGGCCTGCGGGACCGGCTCCTGGTCACCGGCGGGCGGTGGCGCTCCCTGGACTGCACCGACCCGGGCTGCTGCCCACCCGAGGGCACCCCCATCGGGCGCAGCCGCGCCGGCCTGGCCGTCGCCTCGGAGTTCGTCGGGCAGGGCATCGCGCCCCTGCCGGACCCGGCCGCGCTCGCCGCGCTGCTCGAACCCACCGACCAGGCCCGCCTCGTCCGCCAGCTGCTGAGCCGGCCCCGCCGAGTCCCCCAGCCGCGGGTCATCGGCGGCCTCTGGGCCAGGATCCTCGACGTGCACCAAGACCACGGCCCAGACCCGGCGGACATCACCGTCCAGGACGCGGCCTGGGCCGCCCGGACCCTGCGGGACGTCGCCCTGCGGGACGGGATCAGCGGCTGGCTGACCCCAGGCACCCTCGAACTGCCCGAGCTACCCAAGCACGTCCGGGGCGCCCTGACCCGGCTGGGTCCGGGTTTCGTCGCGCGAGCCGCAGCGGCTCCGACGTTCGACGCGCACTTCAAAAGAGGGCGTGATGCAGCCGGTGATCAAGACCGGCAAGCCGAGTCGCGCAGGTGCCCGGGATCTCGGCGAACGTGGCCGCCGGCCACGGCCTCTCGGTACGATTCACCGAGGAGGACTTCGTGCCGCGGACGGTCGGCCGTGGCGTTCTTCGTGATTCCAACGGACTGGGAGTTGTCATGCGCCGGTTACCGTCCCTGATCACGGCTTTGGCCGCAGCAATGACCTTGGCGGCGCTGGTGCCGCCCGCCGCAGCGAATGCGGCAGCCACCCCCGCCAACGTCGACGTCAGCCAGCGCCATCTCAACGAGTCGGAGGAAGCCGTCGCGGTCAACCCGACCAACCCCGACAACATCGTCATTGTCACCAATGTCGGTCATCGCGAGGCTGGGCTGACCGCTGGAATGTTCGAAGCGGCGAGCTTCGACGGCGGGCAGACGTGGACCACGAAGCTGATCGGGCTCGGCGCCGGCGATCCGCTGGGCGACAGCTGCTGTGACCCGAGCCTGTCCTTCGACCAGTACGGCAACCTGTTCATGACCTACCTCTACCAAGTGGAGGACACAGTCCCGATCGCCCTGAGCACGGACGGCGGCTTGTCGTTCAGCGTGATGGCGAACATCTCCAAGTCGGACCTGCCGCCCAAGAAGGGCGCCGGTGACAGCCGCGGACTGTTCCGGTTCGTCGACCAGCCCACGATCACGTCGGGCGCGGGCCAGGTGTGGGTGGTGTTCAACGCCGGAGGGCCGATCGTCGCCACCGGTGCCCCGGTCAGCGGCCTCGGGCGGGTAGGGACGTTCGTTCCGGTCGAGGTCGTACCGGGGACCAACAACTGCACCTACGGCGACGTCGCGATCGGCCCCAACGGACAGGTGATGCAGGCGTGCAACCTGACCGAGAGCGGACAAGGCGGCGGGAAGATCTTCGTGAACGTCGATCCGGACGGGGTCGGGCCTGCCGGATTCGGCGACCGGATCTTCGTCACCGAGACCCACGTCGGCGGCTACGACTTCCTCCCGGCACAGCCGGACCGCTCCGTCGACGCCGAGGTCGGTCTGGCGTGGGACCGGACGGGCGGCCCGCACCACGGCCGCGTATCGATGGTGTACACCCGAGAGACCAAGAACGAAAGCGACGACACCGACGTCTACGTCCGGCACTCAGATGACGGCGGAGCCACCTGGAGTGCCCAGACGCGAGTCAACGACGACGCCACCCAGAACAGCCAGTTCCTCCCCAAGATCGCGCTTGATCAGTCGACCGGAGACCTCGCCGTGGTCTGGTACGACGCCCGCAACGACCAGGGAAGCGGCGCCCCCGGCGATACCGACGGACTGAACAACGACGACGCGCAGTTCTGGGGAGCATTCAGCACAGACGGCGGCAACACCTTCGGGCCCAACCGTCAGATCAGCGCCGGCACATCGAACTCGCGCGACTCCGGCAACGGAATCGACTACGGCGACTACTCCGGGCTCGCCTTCGACCACGGGCTCGCCCACCCCGTCTGGTCGGACAACTCCAACAGCACGGGCAACAACCCGGACGGGGCGCTGCACCAGTTGGACATCTACACAGCCGTGTTGCCCGCCGCCGGGTAGCCCGCACCGCGGCAGCTGCCGGCGGCGCCGGCAAGGTTGTAGGCGGCCACGCGAAACAGTGCCGCGCCCGCACCGCCTTGATGGCGATCTCCACATCCTTCTCGGCCACGCCCGCCCGCGGGCGGCGCCGGCGCCGTCATCGAGCGGCTCGACCCCGCCATGGCAACTCGGAGCCTGGGCGGATGGATCCGGATCAGCCTTCGCGCGCTGGTCCGCATGGCACTGGGTGCCTGGCCGGGTGTCAGGAGGAAGGAGAGGACCCCGCGGTGCTGGTCGCAGGCCAGGTGGGTCTTGGTCGACCGGCCGCCGCGGGAGCGGCCCAGTGCGTGGTGATCCGGCTCTCCGGCAACGAGATCCACGCTGTCGCGCCTCGCGCCGGCGGCGTGGACGTGGGCGCGGGAGGTGGTCGAGTCGACCGACACCTGCCAGGAGAGCTTGCCGGCCGCGTCCGCAGCCGCGATCAACGCGGCCTCGATCCGTTCCCAAACCCCGAGCAGCTGCCAGCAGGCGAACAGCGCGTACACCCGCCACCACGGCCCGTACCGCTCGGGCACGTCCCGCCACGGGCAGCCCACCCGGGTGCGGTGCCGGACACCGTCCACCAGGGCTCGCAGCGGGTATCGGCGCGGCCGTCCCCGGGTCGAAGCGGTCGGCAGCAGCGGCTCCAACAGCGCCCACTGGGCGTCGCTCAGGTCATGGCGGGACGCGGCGGATATCGTGGACACGAGGCCTCCCGCAGCGGCGTGGGTGATTCGACACCAACTGCGTTACTCCGGAGGCCTCACCTCATGCCCGATGACACGCCGACGCCACATCCGCCACTTTCGTAACAGGCCTAAGGCCGGGGGTGGGAAAGGGGAGGCGCCCACCGGGCGGAGGGGGGGTGCGGGGTGGGCGCCTCTCGGATGTGAAACGACGCCGGCAGCCCATTCGTTACGGCAGCCTCGAACTGCCGTGCCTACACGTTGACGTCGAAGCCGAGGTCGATGTCGCAGGCCGCCTGGCCTCCGGAGATCCCCCAGTTCTCGGTGTCGCTCTCGCGCAGGAGGATCGAGACGTGGTCGCGCGGGATGCCCAAGCCTTCGAGCCGCTCGACGATCTCGCGGTAGAGGTTGCGCTTCGCCTCGACCGACCGTCCACGGAAGCAGTCGACCGTGACACGGGTGACGCGATCCGGCTGGGATCGTCCTGGTGAGTGCGTGAACCGGTGCGGCTCGTAGCTGACGAGCCGGACGTGCTTGTCCTCCGGCGGGATCTTGAAGGCGGCCACCAGGGAGTCGTGAACGGCATCGATGAGGGCGATCTCCTCGGCCACGGTGTACGAACGACGAACCTCGACAAGGGAACTCGGCATGGGCCGACCTTAGTCGGGGCGACGCCTGAGGCGAGGATCCAGATCGGTACGCTGCTACCCGGCCTCTCGAACCGGGCAGCGGCCGCCCGCCATAAAGGGCTCCAGTCTCAGCGCGCACGTCAGCGTCCGGTCAGCGTTGTATCCGGTCTTGGCTGGCGGTACCTGATCCGTTGAGGGCTGGCCCTCGTGCGCCCCACGTCCCCCGCTATTGCCCGGCCGCTCGATCGTCCCTACCGTCATGGAGACAACCGCCTTGACGTGAGGAAGCGGCAGCCATGTCCCTGCGTATCGAGCGTTCCTCGGACCTGCCTCGCAGAGCCGCCCTCTTCCTGCGCGACCACAGCACCGGCGCCCCGATCGAGTGCGCCCCGGTGTACGCCCACGCCACCCTTCGCATCGAGGGCTCGTCACCGATGGACGTGCCGCTCGGGCTGCTCGGGACCGACCACGTGGGCTTCGCCTCGTGGGACCTCTCGCCGGTGCGCCGGCGGCTGTCGGACATGCTGACCCAACCGGCCGGACAGGCCGTCCCGTGCTACGTCGACGCGATAGTCGCTGACGTGGCATCGACGGGCCTGGCACCCATCGACCTGCTGCGGGTGGACCAGGCGCAGGGCGCGGCCTTCGCCGTCACGGCCGCCGTCGAGCGGGCCGCCGTGGTGGTCTCCCCGCGTGGCTCGTTGCCTGCGCTTCAGGACGGGTCGTTGACCGATTGGCATCTCTCCCCGGCGTCCTTCTCATACCTCCCCGCGGAGGTCGTGGGGGAGGCTGGAACCGAGACCCTTCTGCCGAGCACGGCGGCGCACAGCCACTTCCAGTTCGTCCAGACCGTTCCCTTGGCCAAGCGGTATCAGGCCACGTTGGCGTCGGACCCCGACTGGAAGAGCCCCTCCGAGCTGGGCGTGCACTTCTTCCCCACCACCGCGGTGACGGCGATGGACCTCGCCACCCAAGACCCCAGTATCCAGGTCAGCAATCTGGATCTCGGATCGGAGGAGTTCACGAAGTTCAAGGTTGAGGACAACAGCCACATCCGCTTCGCAGCCATCGTCACCTACGACGTCACGTGGGTGCCGGTCGGGCACGGCCTCGGCGAAGTCGTCTACAGCCTGCCACTCGCGCCGGCCGAGATGGTCCGGGTCGCCGTGATCGACTGGGCCCGCCGGTCCACCGACAGCAAGGTGCAGCAGGTGGTCAGCGGGGAGGTCCTGGACCACGAGCAGACACGCGATCGAGCCGTCAGCGAAGTCGTCATGGCATCGGCGCGCGAGGTCTCCGGTACGACCGGGCTGCTCGGGTCGATCGCGGACGGTGTCACGGCCGGCGTGGCGAGCAAGGCCGTCCAGACCCTGGGGATGAGCGCTTCCTCCTCACTGAGCGCGGGCACTCGGGAGACCACTGCCAACACGACCAACAAGCTGCTCGACCAGTTCCGCCAGCACTCGACCGCCCAGCGGCAACTCACCTCCTCTGTCGTGGTGACCTCGTCGCAGCAGGAGATCACCCAGGGCAGGTCCCGCGTGGTGCGCAACTACAACCACTCGCACGCGATGACGGTCCTTTACTACGAGGTCCTTCGGCACTTCCGGGTGACGGTCCGCGCCGATGCCGGGAGACCCGCCATCCTCCTCAAGCGCGAGCTCAGGGCGTTCACGCACGCGACGATCTTCGCTCACCGGGCTGTGCTGGAGCGGTGCCTCTTGGACGGCTCGATGGTGGGAGGACTGGCCATCGCCGAGACCCTGGTGTCGGCCGCCCTCCTCAAGGCCGCGCCGCCGCCGGACCCCGGAGGCGAGCCCATCACGCTGTTCACGATCTACCTGCGCACCGGAACGCTCCACAACCCCGACGTCGGCGGCCGGTACCGATGCTCGATCACCTACCGGGACGAGGCGGGGATATCCCACGAGGCCTACCTGCAACGACTCATGCCCGACGAGCACGCGCTGGACGACCTCTCCGACCCGCCCATGATGCAGCTTCCGCACAACGACGAGATGGTGCTCGCCGTGCTTCCCGACACGGCAGTGGACGGCAGCAACCTGCCGCCACGGCTCTGCCAGCGAGACCTCCTCTCGCTGAAGTTCGAGATCACCCTCGCGGCGCGTAAAGACACCCACTGCGAGTACGAGTTCTTCCGCGTCGACGTCCGCACGGTCAAGGGCAGCGACATCATCATCGTCGACGACCACCGGCCCCCTACCGTGATCGGGGTGGCGCCGAAGGAGTTCTTCCACCGCGTCATCAGCGCACCCGACCCGCCAGGGAGGCAGAGCGCGATGGACCACCTCACCATCGAGGACCGGACCCTCTTCCTGCGACTGCTGGCCCACCTCAACTCGAACCGTCAGTACTACTGGCGGCAGATCTGGATGCGCGAGGAGCCCGGGGCCCGACTCGTCGCGAACGGCGGTCTGCAGCTGGAGATCGCGGGGGTCAAGCACGACTTCTTCGAAGCGGTCGACAACGTCATCGTCGACGTGGTCGGGGACGAGGTCGTGATGCCTCTTTCGGGGGACCTGCTCGACGAGATCGACTACCGAGGCGAGGAGACCTCGGACGAGACGCTGATCAGCCTCCCCACGCGCGGCGTGTTCGCAGAGGCCAAGCTGGGCCAGTCCAACGCTTCCGAAGTCATCGATGGCACGCGGTTCTGGGACTGGCAGACGTCCCCGATCCCAGACACGGCCGACCCACTGACCGGTCTCAGCCTCGCGACCCGGAGTCAGGCGGTTGACCTCGGCGCGACGGCGCTCGGTCCCGGCCTCGCGATCGTCCAACCGCCCGCCGCACCGGACCCGGTGGCGATGGCCAACGCGCTGACCCTGCTCCAGCAGTCGGCGTTGTTCCAGGCCGGCTTGACCCCCGAGAAGCTGGCCGACCTCCTCAAAGGCCAGGACAAGCCCGGCGAGGACAAGCCCGGCGACGGCAAGCCCAGCGACGGCAAGCCCGGCGACGGCAAGCCCCAAGACGGCAAGGGCGACGAGAAGCCCGGTGGGGTGGGCCCGCAGCAACCAGAGGCGAAGCCGGACCCCAAGAAGCCTAAGGAGCCCAAGGAGCCCGCGGAGCCCGCTGACAATCCCTGACCAGACTGGTCGGCTCCCGACCGGAGGAGGTCCCGTCCTGCACCGATGGCCGCCAGCTGGCCGGCGCGGTGACGTCACCGCCCCGGGCGCCGACGCCCTGCGGCAAGCCTCACTGGGCCAGACGGTCCCCGACTGCCGGCCGGCGGCCCATGAGCTGCACCCCCAGGGTGGCGAATCCCGCGACGAGCAGTGCGCCGCTGACGAGGTCCCCGACGACACCGTCGACCGGCAGGAAGCCGACGACCACGTCGGAGACGACGGCGGCGACGACCGTCCACCCGGCCCACCGGGAGAACTGCCCGGAGCGCACCACCGCGACGCCGACCAGCAGCACGCCGAGCGTGAAGACGTAGTGCCCGAGCAGGAGCGGAGCAGCGGCACCCGCATCCGTCATCAGCGAGTCCATGACGCGAAGAGCCGACGCGCGGTCGACGCTCGGCGACGTCGCGGCATAGAACACGAGATTGACCCCGGTCAGAGCGGCGTGCGCCATGACGAGGCCGTAGAGGAGGGTCCCCATCGCGATGTGGCCGACTCGGCGCCCCCGCCCCACGACCGGCCCCAGGAGGCCGAAGAAGCCGGGCAGGAAGAGGATGGTGGCCGCCAGTCCGACGAACGCGGCAACCAGCCCGGGTGCGCGGTGCCCGGCCCAGCCGGCATAGACCGATGCCGCGTCGTTGCCCGCCTCGGGCGCGAGCAGCTCAGCGGCGCTGAAGGCGACGGGGGCGAGGACCAGGCAGCAGCCGGCAACGCGGCGTCGGAAGGAGTCCGCTCTCGCAACATCGGTGGGGCTCGGTGCGGTCGCGGTGGATGCGGTCGTGGCGTCGGTGGTCGAGTGAGACATGGTGGTCCCTTCGTCTGGCCGGCTCCCATCGGCCGGCTGTCGTCACAGAGTCGGCTGATCGCACCCAGCCGCGTGAGAGTGCGTGCCGCACTCGTGACCGGATGACCCGGTGCGGAAAACCGCACCACCCGGTGTGGTCGACCTGCGGGACAGAACGGGCATCCGGACGCGACACTGGCGAGATGACGATCCGCGGGCGCAGCATCGCGATGACTCTCACGTGCGTCGCACTGCTCGCGATCCCACCCGTTGTCGGAGCACGTGCGGGCCATCTCGCCGAAGGCGCCCGCGGCCTACCGCAGACCGCGGCATTCCTCGCCGCAGGCGCCCTCGCACTGCTGTCGCAGCCGCGACACCGCGGTGCTCGCCGCCTCTTCGGGACCGGCGTCGTCATGGCGGTCGGATACGTGGTGGGCTCCGCCTATTCCGCCCACCGCCTCGACGGCGGCGCCCCCGCCTGGCAGCCGGTCATCGTGCTCCAGGCCCTCGAGATCGGCCAGGCGCTCACCCTCCTCGGCCTGCTGGCCGTGTTCCCCGACGGGCACTACCGCTCGGATGCCGACCGGACGGCCGTCCGGGCTCTCGCGGCCGTGGCGGCCGCCGTCGTCCTGGCCGCGCGCTTCGGCGCGACGCGCCCGACCTATCCCGGCTCCTTCATCTGGGGCGACCGTGTCAGCGCCGTCAACCCGACTGTCCAACCCGGTCTCGCCTGGCTCGGTCCGGTCGCCGAGATCGCCTACCAGGCCAGCTTCCCCGTGTGCCTTCTCGCGGGTCTCCTGCTGCTTGTCCTGCGCTTTCGAGGGTCCGAGCCGGCGCAGCGACGCCAGATCCGCTGGCTCGCGTTCGGTGCCCTCGTGACTGTCGTGACGGGCGTGACCCTCGGCGCGCTCGGCCCCTGGGTCCAGACGCTGCCGACGTGGCTCGTCTACGTCCTCTATGCCCCAGCCGCCCTCGCGCTGCCCATGTGCCTTGGCCTCGGCATGGTGCGCGACAACGTCCTCGACATCGATGCCGCCATCCGACGGTCGATGGCGTATGCCGTCCTGTGGGTTCTCGTCGGCGCCCTCTGCGTCGGCGCGGCGCTGGGACTCGGGGTGCTCGCGGGCACCACGTTGCCGCTGCCTGCCGCGATCGGGCTGACCGTGGCGGCGAGTCTCCTGCTCGCCCCCTTGCGCGGTCGCCTCGAGCGCCTGGCGGATCGGGTCGTGCACGGCCGGCGGCTCTCGGGCTACGAGCTCATCACGCGGCTCGGCGACCGTCTCGAGGCGGCTCCGACCCCTGACCAGGTTGCGCCCGAGGTCGCGGGCGACGTCCGCGTGGGCATCGAGGCCTCGTGGGTGCGCGTCGTCGTCGACCCGGATGCCGACCGGGATGTCGATCCCGATGCCGGATCGCACCTGGGCGGCCAGGTGGTCGGGGCGGCAGGCCCAGTACCGGAGGCGGCGGCGCCCGCCCTGCGGGTCCCGCTGGTCCGTGGCGGAGCCACGATCGGGGCCATCGAGTGCGGGCCGAAGATCGAGGGGCGCTACTCGACGAGCGACGTCCAGCTGCTCACCTCGCTGGGCCAGCAGGCCGCGCTCGCGATCCACAACGGGTGGCTGGCCGGCCAGCTCCAGGCCCGTGTCGACGAGCTCGCAGCCTCGCGGGCCCGGCTCGTCGCGGCCGAGGAGGCGGGGCGGCGCCGGCTCGAGCGTGATCTCCACGACGGCGTGCAGCAGGATCTCGTCGCCCTGCTCGCCCGGGTCGGTCTGGTGCGCAACCAGATCCGTCGGGACAGCGCTCTGGCGGAGGCAAGCCTCCTCGAGGTGGCACGAGACGGTCAGAGAGCCCTCCTCGCGGTCCAGGAGGTGTCCCGCGGCCTCCATCCCCCGCTCCTCAGCGATCGAGGCCTGGTCGAGGCGGTCCGCGAGCGCGCCTCCCGGATGCCGATCCCGGTCGACGTGCGAAGCGGGCTCAACGGGAGTGGGCGTCTTCAGCGCGACGTCGAGCACGCAGCATACTTCGCCATCGCCGAGGCCATGACCAACGTGGTCAAGCACTCCGGTGCCTCGAGCGCTGTGGTCAACATCGAGCGAAGCGATGCAGCCCTCCGCATCGACATCACAGACGACGGCCACGGGTTCGACACGGAGCGGGTCGGTCTGAGGGGACTGCTGGGCCTGACCGACCGCATCGAGGCCCTCGGTGGACGACTCACTGTGACCAGCGCGCCGGGTTCCGGTGCCTCCCTGTCCTTCACCATCCCGGAAGGGACGCCGTCGTGACCGCTCCGTCTGCCTCTCAACGGTCCTCGACGGGACCGCTGAAGGGCGAGCCGCGCCGAGAGCCCCTTCGGGTCGTCATTGCCGAGGACAACTACCTTGTCCGCGAGGGCACTCGCCGGCTTCTCGAGGACTCCGGTGAGGTCGATGTGGTGGCCGCTGTCGACGACGCGACCGACCTGCTCGCTGCCGTCGCTGCCCTCCAGCCCGATGCGGTCATCACCGACATCCGCATGCCTCCGGGCCACGGGACCGAGGGCATCGATGCCGCTCGAACGATCCGCCGGGATCACCCGGGCATCGGTGTCATCGTCCTGTCCCAGCACTCCGATGCGGCATACGCCACGGAGCTCTTCAGGGACGGGACCGAGGGGCTCGGCTACCTGCTCAAGATGAGCATCGCCGACCTCGACGAGCTGCTCGCGGCCATCCGCTCGGTCGTCGCCGGACGCTCGGTCGTCGACCCGGTCGTCGTCCAGCGGCTCGTCGACCAGCGGGTGCGTCAGGGCGCCTCGCCGCTCCAGACCCTCGCGCCTCGCGAGCGGGAGGTGCTCCGCGAGATGGCCGAGGGGCGGACCAACGCGGCCATCGGGGCGCGCCTGCACCTGTCGGAGTCGGCGATCGAGAAGAACGTCAACGCGATCTTCACCAAGCTCGGGCTCGGCGCCGAGCAGGGCGTGAGCCGTCGGGTCGCGGCGGTCCTGGCCTACCTGCGCGCGGACCCTGACTGAACCCCGCTCACGAGGGGCGGCCGACACCGGCCTGAGGCATTCTTCGTTGTGGTCAGGCCGGATCCACTAGCGTCACAACCTACTCGGACACCGTGCCCACCGGGGCCCCGCCCCAGCGAACCGGGGCGCGGCCTACACCTCGAGATGGATGCGCCATGAAGAAGTCGCACCGGGCGAGCCTGGCTCTGGTCCCCCTTGTCGGCCAGCTCCGCTCCTACGACCGGTCGTGGCTCAGGGGCGACCTCGTCGCCGGGGTCACCGTCGCCGCGCTCATCGTCCCCAAGAACCTCGGGTATGCCGGAATCGCCGGGATCCCCCTGCAGAACGGCCTTTATGCCGCGGCGGCCGGCGCGATCCTCTATGCCGTCTTCGGTACGTGCCGGCAGATCTCGATGGGGCCGAGCTCGGGCCTCGCGGCTGTCGCGGCGAGCGCGGTGCTCACGGCAGGCATCACCGACGAGCAGCAGGTCGCCTCGTTCGTCGCGGGGATCACGCTGGCCTCGGGCCTGCTCTTCCTGCTCCTGGCACTGCTCAGGATGGGCTGGATCGCCCAGTTCCTCTCGCGGGCCGTGGTCACCGGCTTCCTCTTCGGTGCGGCCGTCGACGTGGTCATCGGAGAGCTCCCCAAGCTGACGGGGACCGACGTCTCCGGCTCCAACCCGATCCAGGAGCTGTGGTCGTGGCTCGGCACCCTGGGCCAGGCGCACGGCGCGACCGTGGTGGTGGCCGCCGTCTCCCTGGCCGTGGTCTTCGGCCTGAGGGTCGTGGCGCCCGCGGTCCCCGGGGCGCTCGTCCTCGTCGTCGGCGGCCTGTTGGCGGACTGGTTGCTCGACCTCGGAGCCAAGGGAGTCGCCGTCGTGGGGGAGGTGCCCAGGGGGTTGCCTTCGCTCCAGGTTCCTGACGGCCAGCTCCTGCGGGACAACATCGGCACGACGGCGGTGGCGGCGGTGGCGTTGCTGCTCATCGGCTTCTCCCAGACCGCGGGGGACGCACGGTCCTTCGCGGCCAAGCATCGCTACCAGGTCGACATCAACCAGGAGTCGACGGCGCAGGCGCTCGCCAACACGGCTTCCGGGCTGTTCCAGGGCATGCCCGTCTCCACGAGCCTGTCGGCGAGCTCGCTCAACGACCACTCGGGGGCGAAGACCGGTCTGGCCTCGATCACCTCCGGCGTGACGGTCCTGCTCACGCTGCTGTTCCTCGCGCCGGTCTTCTCCAGCCTGCCGACTCCGGTGCTCGCCGCGCTCATCATCGAGGCCGTCGTCATGGGCATGATGAACCTCCCCGAGATGCGACGGCTCGCCCGCGTGCAGAGGTTCGACTTCTGGATCGCGGTCGCGGCGATCCTCGGCACGCTCGTCTTCGGGGTGCTCGCAGGCGTGATCATCGGGATCTGCCTGTCGCTCGTCTGGCTCGTCTGGGTCGTCACCCACCCGGCCATGCCCACCCTCGGGCGCCAGTCCGGAACTCAGGTCTTCCGCGAGGTCGACGAGCACCCCGGTGACGAGGTGGTGTCCGGGGTGGCCGTGATCCGGCTCGATGGCGGCCTCTTCTTCGCGACCGCGGATGCGCTCGATGACCGCCTGCGCGAACTCATCCACTCGACGCCTGACCTCACGGGGATCGTGCTCGACTGCGAGGGGATCAACTTCGTCGACTCGCAGGGTGTCGCGAAGATGGCGGAGCTCGCGACCCTCGCCGACGAGTCCGCCGTCCGCCTGCGACTGGCCCGGCTGAAGCCGGACGTCCGAGCGACCCTGGACAGGGACGGTGTCATCGAGCGGATCGGCCTGGACCGGGTCCACGGCAACGTCTACCGAGCCGTGGAGGCAGAACTCGCGGCGTCCGCGGGCGGCGCCGGTGGCCTGCCCACCGAGGTCTGAGCCCCTGGTCGCTCTCTCGCGGCCCCGGCTCGCTACTCCTCCTCGGCGGCGAGGATCGCGATGGCGTAGCCCAGGGCGTCCGAGATGTTGGCCGCTGCCTTCATCGTCCTCGCGGTGCCGATGATCGGCGCGATCGCGACGAGGATGCCCTGGACGGTGTCGATGGTCACGCCCGACTCGACGGCGGGACCGACGTGGGCCAGGTAGGAGACGGGACGGGCGTCGACGGCGGCCAGGGCGGCGATGCGCACCATGAGCAGGCTGTCCGGCGGCAGGGTGGACCGCTCCAGGGAGGCGGCGGTCATGGCGCCGATGACGTCGAGGACTGGGGTTTCATCCTGGGTGGACACATGGACTCCCTCGGTGGTGGGTGAGATGACGGGACGTCAGGCCGTCTCCGGCCAGGTCGCCGGTGACGCTGACCAGAGACCGCCCGACAGCCTCGAACCTAGGCACGGCGTGAAGCGGCTGCGTCATCCCGGGTGGATGAGCCAGCGGCGCAGCCGGGGCCGAACCGGCCAGCGGGTGCCCGAGAGGATCTCGCCGTTGCCCGCATTCACCCACTTTCGGCCACCGGCTGTGGCAGCGTGTGCCCGAGAGGTTTCATGACCTGGATCGGATCGAGGACGTCATGACGGGTCAGGTGGCAGCCGGTCAACCGCTTCCCGACGTCTCCGGCGCGCCGCCCGGGGAGGCGACGACGCCTCCCGTGCAAGCGTCACACTCACGGCGATTTCGCGGGCTTCTCCATGCCACCCTCCCCGGGTGCTGGGGGGCCGTCGTGTTCGCAGCCTTGTCGTTCACGCCGTCGCTGCTTCCGCGCGGAGGCGTCCTCCAAGGGATCGTGTGCGGCATCACCGCGGCCATCGGATACGGGCTCGGAGTGTTCGTCGCCTGGATCTGGCGCGCCTTCGCCGATCGCGAGGCGCGTGTGCCGCGACCCTCGTCCTGGCGTGTCTTCCTCATCGGCGCCAGCGTGCTCCTGATCGTCGCCTTCGGCCTGGGCCAGTACTGGCAGCACGAGATCCGGTCGCTGATGGGCGTCACCGAGTACAACCTCGCGCTGGTCATCGCGTCGCCCTTCGTCGCCGCGTTCTTCTTCGGGCTGTTCCTGCTCATGGGGCGGGGCATTCGTCGCGTCTACAGATGGGTCGCGGAGCTGCTCAGTCGCCGGTTCGGGCGGCGCGCGGCCGCCGCGACCGGCTGGATCCTCGTGGCGGTCACCGTCTACCTCGTCGTCAGCGGCATCCTCCTCGACGGCCTGGTGAGCGCGATGGACGAGGCATTCTCGGTGCGCAACACCATCACCGAGGAGGGTGTGGTGCGACCCACGACCGGACTCCGTTCCGGCGGCCCGGGATCGCTCGTCGCCTGGGAGACGCTCGGCCGGGAGGGCCGCACGTTCGTCGGCTCTGGCCCCACGGCCCAGGACATCGAGACGATCGTGCACCATCCGGCGAAGGAACCGATCCGCACGTATGCGGGTCTTGAGTCGGCCGACGACGCCGAACGCCGAGCGGCCCTGGCTGTCGACGATCTCGAGCGAGCCGGCGGCTTCCAGCGCGCCAACCTGCTCGTGGTGACGACGACGGGCAGCGGCTGGGTCGACCCCGCGCTGGTCGCCCCCTTCGAGTACCTGAGCGGCGGCGACGCGGCCACCGTGGCGATCCAGTACTCCTACCTGCCGTCGTGGCTCTCCTTCCTCGTGGACCAGACGAAGGCTCGGGAGGCGGGGCGTGAGCTCTTCGACGCGGTCTACGACCGCTGGTCACACCTGCCACAGGACCAGCGGCCCAAGCTGTATGTCGCCGGCGAGAGCCTCGGAAGCTTCGGCGGCGAGACGGCCTTCAGCGGCGAGTACGACCTGCGCAACCGCACCGCAGGCACGGTGTTCGCGGGGCCACCGAACTTCAACACCCTCTTCCGCGAGTTCAGCGACCACCGGGACGCGGGCAGTCCAGAGACCCAGCCGGTGTACCGGAACGGCCGGACGGTGCGGTTCGCCTCGGACGCCAGCACCGCCATACCGCCTCCGGGCCAGCCCTGGGACGGCACGCGGGTCCTCTACCTGATGCACCCGTCCGACCCGATCGTCTGGTGGTCTCCGAACCTGCTCTTCACCGAGCCGGACTGGATCCATGAGGCCCCGGGCAGCGACGTGCTCGAGAGCATGGTGTGGATGCCCCTCGTGACCTTCTGGCAGGTCACGGCCGATCTCCCGTTCTCGACCGGGGTCCCGCCCGGCCATGGGCACAAGTACACGACGGAGTACGTCGATGCCTGGTACGCCGTGATGCGTCCCGTCGGGTTCCAGGCGGACGACCTCAGTGCGGTCAGGAAGGCCGTTGCGGCCTCGGGGTAAGCCGTCGCGTCACTCCTTCGCCATGGGGCCCAGTCGCCGGCTACCCGTCCACGGACTTCAGCGACGCCGAGAAGGCGGGGATCGACATCGGGTCGGCGACCAGACCCAGGGAGGCCAGCCCGTCGTGATCCACGCCCGGCTGAGGGGGTACGTCGCGCACGTGCCGTGGTAGGCGAACCGAGCCCTACCTCTGCGTGCTGCTGAGGACCTTCGACCGGTCGATCTTGAGGACCCCGTCCTGCTCGACCATGCCGAAGGAGGTCCGCTCCACGAAGATGCGGCCGTCTGAGAAGTGGTATGTGACGGTCGCCGTCGCCGAGCCGGGCGGGGACCCTGCAGCGTCGGACACCCCGACACGGTCGATCGAGCCCCAGAAGGCGGCATACGTCTCGCGGTTCTTCGACGTGGTGCGCTGGTAGCGCTCCGTGAGGCGCGCCCACCCGGCGTCGAGGTTGTCTGGGAGCACGGCGTAGTAGTCCTCGACCGCTCGCGCCAGCTGGGCAGCCGTGGGGGCGCCGGCCCCGGAGGCGGGGGCCGACGTGGACGGGGACGATCGCGGGGGAGTCGAGGTGGAGGGGCGCGCCGTCGGGGCGCTCGAGCTCGGCCTCGGGGAGGGCGACGTGCTCGTGCCCGCGGAGGAGCTCCCCGCGGCGCGCGCGGGGGTGGGCGCATCGACCTGGAGCGAGCGCACGGCGAGGACGAGGACTGCGAGGGCGACGAGCAGGGCGAGCCCGACGAGTGCGTCTCGTCGCCGGTGGCGGTCGGGCGGCTCCGTGCCTGCCTCCCCCCGCCGTGGTCCCGCGGGCTCGAGGAGAGCGGCGGCGAGGGCCTCGTGAGGCGGGTGGGTCGCCCCTCGAGCGCCTTCCTCGGCCGCCCCTGTCGCCCCGACGGGCACCGTCGCCGTGGGGGCCGCGCGGCCCGCCGACGGCTCGGTGCCGGGCACGGGTGCCTCGGGCAGGACCAGCGTGGTGCCGAGCTCCTCGGCGGACCCCGCGGGCGCGCCCCGGAGCAGCCGGGCCACCTCGTCCATCGACGGCCGGTCGCCCGGTTCGGGGGCGAGCATGTGCAGCAGGAGAGGAGTGAGCGGTCCTCCCTCGGCGGGAGGCATGATCGTGCCCGAGGCGACACGGTGGAGCAGGGCCATCGGGTTCTCGTGGGTGCCGAACGGCGGTGCCCCCTCGAGGGCGGCATAGAGGGTGGCCCCGAGCGAGAAGACGTCCGACGCGGGGGTCGAGTCGCCACCGCGTGCGACCTCCGGCGCGAGGTACGCGGGCGTGCCGGTGACCATGCCGGTCGAGGTCAACGACACGTCGCCGAGTGCGTGGGCGATGCCGAAGTCGCTGATCTTCGCTGTGCCGTCGGCCGCGATGAGGACGTTGCCCGGCTTGACGTCACGGTGCACGATGCCGACGTCGTGCGCGGCCGCGAGCGCCGACGCCACCTCGCTGCCGATGCGCGCCACGGTCACGGGTGGCAGCGTCCGGCGCTCGCGGAGGATCTCGTGCAGGCTGCGCGAGGGCACGTACTCCATGACGAGACACGGTTCGCCGTGGTTGGCGACGACGTCGAAGACCGCCACGGCGTTCGGGTGGTGCAGACGCGCCGTGATCCGTGCCTCCCGCATGGCCCGCTGGCGCCAGACCTCGGACTCCGCCTCGTCGTACCCGGGCGCCAGGTGCAGCTGCTTGACGGCCACGTCCCTTCCGAGCCGCTCGTCCGTGGCCCGCCAGACGAACCCCATGCCTCCGGTGCCGATCCGCTCCAGCAGCCGGTAGCGCCCGTCGACGACGTCGTCGCGTCGGCTCATCGCTGGCGTCCTGCACGTGGGCGTCGGGGCGAGGTCATCGTGACAGCGAACCACATCGAGCCGCCCGGCTGGGGATCGCGGCCCGGACGACGGAACAGGTCCAAAGGCCCTGTCCAGGGTCACCACCACCGGCGAGCCTGAAGTCATGGTGGACGCACCGGTCATCAGCACGCGAGGCCTGACGAAGTCGTACGGCCCGACCCTCGCGCTGCAGTCGCTCGACCTGCAGGTCGATCGCGGGGAGGTCTTCGGTTACCTCGGTCCCAACGGCGCAGGCAAGACGACGACCCTCCGGCTGCTCGTCGGTCTGCTCCGCCCGACGAGCGGCACTGCCCAGGTCCTGGGCCTCGATGCGTGGAGCCAGTCGGTGGAGGTGCACCGCCGGGTCGGGTACCTCTCCGGCGAGCCGGGTCTCTACCCACGGCTCACCGGGCTCCAGCACGCCTCCTACCTGGCCCGCCTGCGCGGGACGCGCGACACAGCCCCCGCGCAGGCGCTGGCAAGGCGCTTCGACCTCGACCTGGGCCGGCCGGCCCAGGACCTGTCGAAGGGCAACCGGCAGAAGCTCGCGCTCGTTCTCGCGCTCATGTCCCGACCGGAGCTGCTCGTCCTGGACGAACCGACCGGCGGGCTCGACCCGCTCGCGCAGCAGGCGTTCTACGACATCGTCCGGGAGCACACGACGACGGGCGGGACGGTCCTGCTCAGCTCGCACGTCCTCAGCGAGGTCCAGCGGGTCGCGGACCGGGTCGGGGTGCTGCGTGAGGGCGCGCTCGTCGCCGTGGAGCGGCTGGACACCCTCCGCGGGCGCTCGCTCCACCACGTCCGGGTGGCCTTCTCGGACTCCGTGGACGCACGGGAGTTCCTCGGCATCACCGGGGTGCGGGACCTCGTCGTGAGCGACCACACGGTCGCCTGCAGCGCCCCCGAGGTGGCCATCGACGCGATCGTCAAGGCGGCGGCGCGACACACGGTCGTCGACTTCGAGTGCGCGGAGGCGGACCTCGAGGAGACGTTCCTCGCGTACTACGGTCAGGAGGCTCCCGGTGTTCGGTGACGTGCTCGTCAAGACGCTGCGCGACCAGAAGCGCAGCCTGCTCGGCTGGGTGGTCGCGATCGTCCTCGTCGTGCTCATGTATGCCGCGATCTGGCCGAGCATCCGAGACCAGCCCTCGCTCAACGACTTCCTCGACCAGATGCCCGAGGCGTTCCGCTCCCTCTTCGCGACCTCCGGTGCGGACATGTCCACCCCCGCCGGCTACCTCCAGATCGAGCTCATGTCGTTCATGGGCCCGATCCTCGTCCTGCTCTACACGGTGACCCAGGGGACCGGCGCCGTTGCGGGCGAGGAGGACCGTCACACGCTCGACCTGCTCCTGACCAACCCGGTCAGCCGGACGCAGGTCGTCCTCGAGAAGGCCGCCGCCCTCGTGGTGGGGACCGTCCTCATCGCGGCCGTCACGGGCGTCTCACTCCTCTTCTTCGGCAGGCTCTTCGACATGAGCCTGCCGCCGGGGATGGTGGCCGCGGCGATGCTCCACCTCGCGCTCCTCGGTCTCGTCTTCGGCTCGATGGCGCTCGCCATCGGGGCCGTGACCGGACGCCCGGCGCTGGCGCGCGGCATCCCCGCGTTCGTCGCCGTCGTCGCCTACCTCGTCAACGGACTCGGCCCGATGGTCTCCTGGCTCGAGCCGCTCCAGCGCTACTCGCCCTTCTACCAGTACGTCGCCCACGACCCGCTCCGTCACGGGGTGTCGTGGCCGTCCGTCCTCGTCGCGGTCGCGACGGTCGTCGTCCTGCTCGCTGTCGCGGTGTGGGGCTTCCGGCGCCGCGACGTCCGCGGCTGAACCTCGGACTGCCCGAACCCATCCCGGCCGTATGCCGTCGAGCCGGCTCCCACGGGCGCCCGCGTGACAGCGTGGCCGGGCCGGGCGGCATACCGCGTGACGGAAGTGGGCGCTCGCGACGTCGGGCGTCCCGATCCGGCCTAGGGTGTCGGCATGGTTGACGTGATCCTCCGTCCCCTCCGTCCGGGCGAGCTCGCCGAGGCCCGGATGGGCGAGTCCGACTTCGACGACTTCGGGCCCCGGCCGGGCTACAGCCAGCCGCCGTCGTGCCGCGTCGACGACAACGGCTCCCTCGCGGTCGTCGCCGAGGGCCAGGTCGTCGGTGGTGTCGGCTGGCGGTGGAACCAGTGGGGTCCCAACGCCGCGTCACGCTGCCCGATGATCGGCATCTACCTCCGGCCGAGCGCGCGCGGCTACGGCGTCGGGACCGAGGCCCAGCGCCTCGTCGTCGACCTCCTCTTCCGGCACACCGCCGCCAACCGGGTCGAGGCCCACACCGACGTCGACAACCTCGGTGAGCGCCGCGCGCTCGAGAAGATCGGCATGCGCGCCGAGGGCATCACCCGGGGAGCCCAGTGGCGTGATGGCACGTACCACGACGGCTGGCTCTACGCGATCCTGCGCGCCGAGTGGCAGTCCCGCGCGGTCAGCGCCGGCTGATCGCGAAGAAGGGAAGGTCGTCGCACCGGGTCGCCCGCCACGGCGCGTCTGGCGCGTCGTCACCGGCGAGCCACCGGGCGAGCGGGAGCCCGCGCACGAGGTCGCCGGTCACCCAGGCGGGGTCCGACGACGTGACGATGCGGCCCGACGCGTTGACGACGAGGCAGGGCGGCTCGATCCCGTCGAGGACCTCGAGGAGGTGCTCCTCGAACCACGCGACGAGGACGTCGGCTCCGACGATCCCGACGAACTCGCCGGCGACGTGCACGGGCTGCGTGAAGGTCAGGGTGTACTGGTCGGTGCACACGTAGTCGACGTAGGGGCCGGTGATGTGACGTTCGCCCGACTCGAAGGGTCTTGAGTACCAAGGCAGCTCGGTGTAGTCGCGGAATCCGATCGCCCGCGTGTCGGTCTCGGCCGCGAGCTTGGACACGGTCGGCCTGGACGCGCCGTCGACGACCCACCACTCCAGCCAGTAGGGGGCGTCGGCGAGTACCCCGGGTGCCATGACGGCCCCGGCGCCCGCGACCGGCACGGTCGGGTCGGTCAGCATCGACCGGCAGAGCTGCTCGAGGCGGAGGTCGGCCCGTCGTGGCGCATCCCGCGACACGTCGTCCGCGAGCCGTGCCGCGAGCACGTCGAGGCGCTCGAAGAGGTCGTGCGCGAAGTCCGCCACCCACCGGGCGACGTCCTCCTGCCTCGTCACGACGGTCATGGGGTCCTCCTCGTCCGGCTGCCGCGGGCGTGCCGGTGCAGTGTCCGCACCGAGTCGAACAGCTCGCTCACATGGTCCTCCGCGCGGGCCCGTGCCGTCCCGGGATCGCCACCGGCGACGGCCGAGGCGATGCGCTCGTGGGCTGCCGTGGTTGCCGCGGCCCCGCCGGCCTCGGCGTGGGCGAGCCAGAGCAGCGGCCCGGCCTGGCGCTGGAGCGCCATCTCCTCGCGCGTCAGGCGCGCCGACTGGGCGACCGCGGCGAGCTCGAGATGGAAGTTGCCCTCCAGCCGGGGTATGCCGCCGGGCTCGTCGGGTGCCGCCCGCTGGGCTGCGAGCCGGTGCAGCCGCGTCAGGTCGTCCTCGTCGGCTCGCTCGGCCGCGAGGTAGGCGCACCGGCCGCTGATCGCCGTGTAGTGGTCGGCAAGGTCGCGCAGGTCGCCGAGCCCGAGGTGCGCGAGACGGGCGAGCATGGCCGCCCGGCCTCCGTCGGCGGGGGAGCGGACGAAGGACCCGCCGCCGCGGCCGCGCCTCGTCACGATGAGGTCCGCCTCGCGGAGCGCGCCGAGCGCCTCTCGGACGGTGACAGTGGCGACGCCGAACCGGTCGGCGAGGTCCCCCTCGTGGGGGAGCATGCACCCGTCGGGGAGCAGGCCGAGGGCGATGGCCTCGCCGAGCCTGCGGGTGACGGCCTCGGCGCGGCCCTCGGCGGGCAGCGGCGCGAAGACCGCGGCATACGGACCGAGCGGCAGCGAGCGGTCGACCATCACACCTCCGAATCAATTTCCCGAATCCCTTGCGCGTAAACATATGGACCCATACCTTTTGCGTCCAGAACCTCAGGCCATCGATTCGAGGAGCCACACATGACGGCGACACCCCCGCCGGCGATCCGGCTCGACCGACTCCGCAAGGAGTTCACCGGTACCCCGCCCGTCGTCGCGGTCGACGACGTCGACCTCGACGTGGGCCAGGGCGAGTTCTTCTCGATGCTCGGGCCCTCGGGCTCGGGCAAGACGACGGTCCTGCGGATGATCGCCGGGTTCGAGGAGCCGACCGCCGGGCGCATCGAGCTCGACGGCGAGGACGTGACGCGCCGCCAGCCCTACGACCGCGATGTCAACACGGTCTTCCAGGACTACGCCCTCTTCCCCCACATGACGGTCGCCGACAACGTCGAGTACGGCCTGCTCGTCAAGAAGGTCAGCCGCGCCGAGCGCCGCACCCGCGTCGCCGAGGCCCTCGAGCAGGTCCGCCTCGGCGACCACGGAGCGCGCCGTCCGTCCCAGCTCTCGGGCGGCCAGCGCCAGCGCGTCGCCCTCGCCCGCGCCCTCGTCAACCGCCCCCGGGTGCTCCTCCTCGACGAGCCCCTCGGTGCCCTCGACCTCAAGCTGCGTGAGCAGATGCAGGTCGAGCTCAAGGCGATCCAGCGGGACGTCGGCATCACCTTCCTCTTCGTCACCCACGACCAGGAGGAGGCCCTCACCCTCTCCGACCGGATCGCCGTGTTCAACGCGGGACGGATCGAGCAGGTCGGCACGGCGCGCGAGGTCTACGAGAGCCCGAGGACCGCGTTCGTGGCGGGCTTCGTCGGCACCTCCAACCTCCTGACCGGCGAGGCGGCCCGCACCGTCGTGCGCCGCGACGGCTCCTTCGCGATCCGCCCCGAGAAGCTCGTCGTCACCCCGGTGGACGGGACGGCGGGTGCGGCGGCCCCGGGGCGCCCGACGGCCACCGGTGTGCTCGAGGAGGTCGTCTACGGCGGGCCGACGACACGCTTCGTCGTCCAGCTCGACGCGGGGGCCCGCCTCACCGCGCTCGAGCAGAACTCCGGGTCCGGCTCGGCCGGCGCAGCCCTGCGCCGCGGCGACCGGGTCCGGCTCGACTGGGACCCCGAGCACGTCATCGACGTGCCCGAAACAACAAGCAAGTGAAGGAGAACGGCGTGCGAACGTCAAAGAAGAAGGGCCTCGGGGCGCTCGCTGCCGTGGCCGTGCTCGCCCTGGCCGGCTGTGGCAGCAGCACGCCGGCAGGCGGCGGCTCCACCGCCGGTGCCGGCGGCTTCAAGGTCCCCGACCTCAAGCCGCTCGACAAGCTCGGCACCCCCGAGGGCGAGGTCAAGGTCCTCGCGTGGCCCGGCTACGTCGAGGATGGCAGCAACGACCCCAAGGTCGACTGGGTCAGCGACTTCGAGAAGTCCACCGGCTGCAACGTCACCGTCAAGACGTTCGGCACCTCGGACGAGGCCGTCCAGCTCATGCGCACCGGCGAGTACGACACCGTGTCCGCCTCGGGTGACGCCACGCTGCGCCTCATCGCCGCCGGTGACGTCGAGCCGGTCAACACCTCGCTCATCACCAACTACCCGGACATCTTCGACTCCCTCAAGAACCAGCCGTGGAACTCCGTCAACGGCGTCTCCTACGGCATCCCGCACGGGCGCGGCGCCAACCTGCTCATGTACCGCACCGACCTCGTCAAGCCGGCCCCCGACTCGTGGGGTGCCGTCTTCGACAAGGCGGGCGCCCAGGCCGGCAAGGTGACGGCATACGACTCGCCGATCTACATCGCCGACGCCGCGCTCTACCTCATGTCGACCAAGCCCGAGCTGGGGATCAAGGACCCCTACGCCCTCGACGACAAGCAGCTCGCCGCGGCCGTCGACCTCCTCAAGGCGCAGAAGGCCAACGTCTCGGAGTACTGGAGCGACTACCTCAAGGAGGTCCAGGCCTTCAAGAACGGCACCTCGACCGTCGGGACGACGTGGCAGGTCATCGCCAACGTCGCCCAGGCGGAGAAGGCGCCCGTCGAGGCGATCCTGCCCAAGGAGGGCGCGACCGGATGGTCGGACACGTGGATGGTCTCGGCCAAGTCGAAGCACAAGACCTGCGCCTACAAGTTCATCGACCACATCGTCTCGCCGAAGGTCAACGCCCAGATCGCCGAGTACTTCGGTGAAGCCCCGGCCAACCGGAAGGCGTGCGCCGAGACGGCCGACCCGAACCACTGCAAGACCTACCACGCCGAGGACGAGGCGTACTTCGCCAAAGTCCACTACTGGAACACGCCGATCAGCGCGTGCCTCGACGGCCGGACCAACGTCAAGTGCACCGACTACGCGGCATGGACCAAGGCCTGGACCGAGATCCGCAACAGCTGATCTCCCCTGAGCGCGGCGGCCGCCCGGACCCCTGACGGACGGCCGCCGCACCCTCACGCCCGACCGGGCGTGACCGCGTGAACCAGCTGCCCACCGTGAGCCGGCTGCCCACCTGCACACCTGATCCCTGACCGGATCCCCGATCCCACCCGAGGAAGGCCACGATGCGGAGACGCCTGGGTCTCGCCGCCCTGCTCACCCCGCCGATGCTCTGGCTCGTCGTCGCCTACCTCGGCGCGCTCGTCGCCATCTTCGCCACGGCATTCTGGACGACCGACCCGTTCACCAACCTCGTCGTGCGGACCTTCACGCTCGACAACTTCCGCGAGCTGCGGACCCCGACCTACCTTGGGATCATCGGCCGCACGATCCTCATCGCCGCCCTCGTGACCGTGCTCTGCGTCGTCGTCGCCGTGCCGTTCGCCTTCTTCATGGCCCGGGTCGCCCCGGCGCGGTCGCGCAGCCTCCTGCTCGCGCTCGTGCTCGTCCCGCTCTGGGCCTCCTACCTCGTCAAGGCCTACGCGTGGCGGGCGATGCTCCAGCCGAGCGGGGTGCTCGAGAGCGTGTTCGGCACGACCCCCGGCTACGGGTTCGCCGCGGTCGTGATCACCCTCAGCTACCTCTGGCTGCCGTACATGATCCTGCCGGTCTACGCGGCCTTCGAGCGGCTCCCCGAGAGCCACCTCGAGGCGTCGGCCGACCTCGGCGGGCGGCCGTGGACGACCTTCCGACGGGTCGTCGTCCCCGCCCTCTGGCCGGCGATCGCGGCGGGCTCGGTCTTCACCTTCTCGCTCAGCCTCGGCGACTACATCGCCGTCTCGATCGTCGGCGGCAAGCTCCAGGTCCTCGGCACCGCCGTCCTGCAGAACATCACGCTCGACCTGCCCTTCGCCGCGGCGCTCGGCACCTCGTCGGTCGTCGTCATGGTCCTCTACCTCCTCGCGGTGCGCCGGGCCGGCGCCCTCGAGAACCTCTGAGGGGTTCGCACATGAAACTCGGACGCGGCGCCCGGATCGCGCTCTCGGCCTTCGGCGTGCTCGTGCTCGCCTTCGTCTACGTCCCGCTCGGCGTCGTCGCGATCAACTCGTTCAACAGCGACAAGACCTTCGGCTGGCCGCCACCGGGCTTCACGACCCAGTGGTGGCAGGCCGCCTTCGAGGCGCAGGGACCCCGCGACGCGCTGCTCGTCTCGATCAAGGCGGGCCTGGGCGCGACGGCCATCGCGCTCGTCCTCGGAACCCTCCTCGCGCTCGCGCTGAGCCGCTACGACTTCTTCGGAAAGCACTCGATCTCGATCCTCGTCGTGCTGCCGATCGCCCTGCCCGGCATCGTCACCGGTATCGCGCTCCAGTCGGTGATCCAGAACATCCTCAGCCCCGTCTTCGGCATCAGCGCGGGACTCTTCACGATCATCGTCGGCCACGCGACCTTCTGCATCGTCATCGTCTTCAACAACGTGACCGCCCGACTGCGCCGCCTCGGGGGGTCGCTCGAGCAGGCGTCGGCCGACCTCGGTGCGCGACCGTGGACGACCTTCCGGCGGGTCACCTTCCCGCTGTTGCGCTCGAGCCTCATCGCCGGCGCGCTCCTCGCGTTCGGCCTCAGCTTCGACGAGATCGTCGTGACGACCTTCACCGCGGGTCCCGACAGCCAGACGCTGCCCATCTGGATCTTCAACAACCTCTTCCGGCCCAACCAGGCACCGGTCGTCAACGTCGTCGCGGTGGTCCTCGTCGTCCTGTCGATCTTCCCGGTCTGGCTCGCCCAGCGGCTCGGCGGCACGGACGCGACCGAGAGCCGTCTCTAGCCGGACGACGACCACGGGGTATGCCGCCGGGCCGACGTGCCGGCGCCGGCACCCCACCGACGAGGGGCCTTCGGGGCACCCAGTCCACGACGTGGACTGACGCGGTCCAGGTTCGAGACCGATACTGGTGGGGCTGGGCGCCGCCAGCAGGTCAGGAGGGCCGCATGGGACGACACGACCCGGGGGCCGGGCAGTACTGCCCCGTCTCCCGCACTCTCGACGTGGTGGGGGAGCGCTGGACCTTGCTCATCGTGCGCGACCTCCTGGTCGGCACGACGCGCTTCAACGACCTTGCCCGTGGCCTGCCCGGCCTGTCGCGGAGCCTGCTGACGAAACGGCTTCGCCACCTCGAGCGCTGCGGCGTCGTCGAGCGGGCGGGCTCACACTACGTGCTCACCCCGGCCGGGCGCGCCCTCGAGCCGATCGTCTTCGGGATGGCCCAGTGGGGCGCGGAGTGGGTCTTCGGCGAGCCGCAGCCGGAGGAGCTCGACGCGCAGCTGCTCGTGTGGTGGATGCACACCCGCGTGGACACCTCGGGGCTCGTCGGCGAGCGGCACGTCCTCCATCTGCGCTTCGCGGACGACCCCCGCCGCTTCTGGATCCTCGTCGACCACGGCGTCCCGTCGGTCTGCATGGCCGACCCCGGCTTCCCCGTCGACCTGACGATCCGCTCCGACGTGGCGTCGCTGTATGCCGTCTGGCTCGGCCACCTCCCCCTGTCCACCGCGCTGCGGAGCGGCAGGGTCCTGCTGGACGGGCCTCGGGCCGTCACCGGGCGGATCTCCGAGATGCTGCGGCTGAGCCCGGTCTCGTCGTTCGTCACCGCTGCCCAGGAGGCTCGTGGCGCGATGGGCGACCCCGCCACGGCAGGTGCCGGGCGGCCGGAGGCCCACTCCGCGGGCTGAGTCAGATGGCGCAGCCGTCGGGTCCGCAGGCGAGGTCTGCCTCCGCGGGCGCGGTGCCCGGCGTCGGCTGGAGCATGACGAGCGGGTGCGACTCCCGCCAGGCCTGGTCGAGTGCCTCACCGAACAGCTCGGTCGGCTGCGCGCCGGAGATGCCGTACTTCCGGTCGATGACGAAGAACGGCACGCCCCGGATGCCGAGCCGGTGTGCCTCGTCGATGTCGGCGCGGACGGCGTCCCGGTAGGTGCCCTCGTCGAGGGCCGTGCTGATCGTGTCGGCGTCGAGTCCCGCCTCGGTGCCGATCCGGAGGAGGACCTCGCGGGCACCGATGTCCTCGCCGTGCTCGAAGTGTGCCGAGAGCAGAGCCTCCTTGACGATTGCCCCGACCCCGTTCGCAGTGGCCAGGTGCAGCAGCTCGTGGCCGGCGAAGCTGTTGGCGACGACGAGCGTGTCGAAGTCGTAGTCCAGCCCCTCGGGCGCGGCGACCTCACGCACGTGGTCGAACATCTGACGCACCTGCTCCGGGGCGAGGCCCTTGCGGGTCGCGAGGTAGTCGAGCTCGGTACCGTCATAGTGCTCGGGCAGCGTGGGGTCGAGCTGGAAGCTGTGCCACGTCACCGTGACGGCGTCCCGGTGCGGGAAGTCCGCGAGGGCAGCCTCGAACCGGCGCTTGCCGATGAAGCACCACGGGCAGGCAATGTCGGACCAGATGTCGATCTCCATGTCCCGCTCAACCTGCCGAGCGGGACAAACCTTCCCGGCCCCTTCGCCGGCCCCTTCCCGCCCTTCCCCAGGCTCGGCGGAGGCCACGAGGTACCGGGGTCTCGATTGGTCCGGTAGTCGGCAATCTCCAGCACCGAAGGCTAGGCTGCGGGGGCGCAGGTCGCAGAGGGGTAACGGTTCGGTATCTGCACGGCCGTCATTTGACGGAAGCCGCCGGTTGCCCCTTCAAACCTGCACCAGTGTGCGTTAGCGTCCCCGAGACGCATCGAGTTACGGAACTTCTTCCGTACATCGGGACCGTTGTCGTAGAACGTCCGGCCGTGCACCTTCGGCGCGGACGAGATCAGAGGAGGAACCACCTCATGTCCGAGACCCAGCGGGACATGGAGTTCGGTTCCGGCGTTGCTGTGGAGACGCTGGGGTCGACCGATGAGAAGGCGATCGCGGGCCGCACCCCGTGGCAGCTCGCGCGTGCGCGGCTGCGTCGCGACAAGATCACCATGGTGGTCACCGGCATCGTGATCGCATCGATCGTTATCGCCATCCTTGCCCCCGTCCTCACCGCCCTCGGCGTGCTCGACCCCGAGACGTTCCACCCCGAGCTCATCGACCCCAACACGGGCGGACTCCCCATCGACGGGGGCGGCGGGATCTCGTGGCAGCACCCTCTGGGCGTCGAGCCCGGCACCGGCCGAGACGTCCTGTCGAGGATCGTGCTCGGCGTCACGTTCTCGATGACCGTCGCGCTGAGCGCCACGATCATCACGGTGGTGCTGGGGACCGTCGCCGGTCTCGTGGCCGGCTTCCTCGGCGGCAGGACCGACTTCGCCATCAGCCGGGTCATCGACATGGTCCTGTCGTTCCCGCAGACCCTGATGCTCCTGGCGCTCTCCGGGATGTTCATCGACATCATCACCAACGCCGGCGTCCCGGCCGGCAACCCCAGCAACGGCGTGTACATCGTGCTGGTGCTCGGCCTCTTCGGCTGGCCCACGATCGCCCGCATCATCCGTGGTCAGGTCCTCTCGCTGCGCGAGCGTGAGTTCGTCGAGGCGGCCAAGAGCCTGGGTGCGTCGAACGGGCGGATCTTCTTCAAAGAGCTCCTGCCCAACCTGTGGGCACCGCTGCTCGTCTACGGGACGCTGCTCATGCCCGCCTACATCTCGGCCGAGGCAGCGCTGAGCTACCTCGGTGTCGGCATCAAGCCGCCCACCCCGACGCTCGGCAACCTGCTGACGTACTCGGTCAACTATGCGGCTTCCGACGTCACGTTCTTCCTGTTCCCCGCCATCACGATCGCGACCCTCGTGCTCTGTTTCAACCTCATGGGCGACGGGCTGCGGGACGCGCTCGACCCGAAGGCGGACCGCTGACCAACCACGCATTCGCCCGCAGGCATGGGGCGATGAGAATTCCCTCGGCGATCGACTGAGGGGCAAAGCGCCGTGAACACGGTGCGTTCAACGAAGGAGAGGGAATGACCATCAGCAGAAGGACGACGGCCCTCGCGGTCCTCGCTGTGACTTCGGTCCTCAGCGTTGCCGCGTGCGGTGGGGGAGGCACGACGACCGGGTCGGGCAACGGGTCCGCCACCGGCTCGGCCGCCGCTGGGCAGAAGGGGGGCACCGTCTACTGGCTCACCAAGCGGCCCGCCGAGCACCTCGACCCGCAGCGCACCTACATCGGTCGCGACCTCGCGAACGAGAACCGCCTGTTCTACCGCGACCTCGTGTCCTTCCCAGTCGGCAAGACGGGCGAGGAGGCCACCAAGCCGGTGGCGGACCTCGCCACCGACACGGGCACGTCGAGCGAGGGCGGCAAGGTCTGGAAGTTCACGCTGAAGGACGGCGTGAAGTGGCAGGACGGCAAGGACATCACGTGTGAGGACCTCAAGTACGGTCTGTCGCGTGGCTTCGCGACCGACGTGATCACCGGTGGCCCGAACTACCAGCTCGGCTACCTTGACGTCCCGCAGAAGGACGGCCTGCCCGTCTACAACGGCCCGTACAAGAAGACCGGGCAGGCCGACTTCGACAAGGCTGTGGCGTGCGAGGGCAAGACGATCACGTACCACTTCAACAAGCCGTGGGCCGACTTCCCGCTCGCGATCGCCTCGCTGCGGTCGTTCGCGCCCTACCGGGCTGACCAGGACAAGGGCGACCAGTCCAACTACGCCATCTTCAGCAGCGGTCCCTACCAGCTGCAGGGCACGTGGCAGAAGGGCAAGGGCGGCACGTTCGTCCGCAACCCCAACTACGACCCGAAGACGGACCAGACCGGCCGCATGGCGCTGCCGGACAAGATCGTCATCACCGAGGGTCTGACCAACGAGATCATCAACCAGCGACTCATCGCCGACAGTGGCGACGACAAGTACGCGGTGACCGACCGCAAGATCCCGGGTTCGATGTACTCCCAGATCGACAGCAACCCGACGGTCAAGTCGCGCTCGACGCTCGTCAACGCGCCGTTCGTCGACTACCTCCTGCCGAACTTCAACTCCGACGTGATGAAGAACCCGAAGGTCCGTGATGCGCTCAAGCTCGCGACGGACAAGACGGCCTACATCACCGCGTCCGGTGGCGACAAGTACGGCGTCCCGGCGAAGTCGATCGTCAACCCGGACATCGTCGGCTACAAGGACAACGCTGCCTTCACCGGGCCCGACGCGGGTGACACTGCGGCGGCCAAGGCGATGCTCCAGTCGGCGGGTGTCACGCTTCCGGTCAAGATCAAGTACACCTACAGCGGTGGCACGCCGGAGTCCGACAACGCGGCCGCGGCCCTCAAGCAGGGCTGGGACAAGGCGGGCTTCTCCACGACCCTCGACCCGCTGACGGACACGTACTACGACGTGATCCAGAACCCGAACACGAAGTCTGACGTGTACTGGGGTGGCTGGGGCGCTGACTGGCCCTCCGCTGCGACCGTCACGGCTCCGCTGTTCGACTCGCGCGTCAACGGTGTCGGCACCAACCCGAAGTCCAACGGTCAGGACTACGGCAACTACAAGAGCGACGCGGTCAACTCCCTGTTCGACCAGGCCGCGAAGGCCGCGGACGTCCAGTCTGCCGCGACGGTCTACGCCCAGGCCGACGACCAGCTCGGCAAGGACGTCGCGTACATCCCGCTGACCGTGGAGAAGTTCTACTTCCTGCACGGTTCCGGGATCACGGGTTATGCGCAGAGCGCCGCGACGAGCGGCTACCCGGACCTCGGTTCGATCGGCGTGAAGAAGTGACCCTCATCCTGCGGTAACCAGCCGTAACCAGGTGGTGGGAGCCCCTTCCGGGCTCCCACCATCTGTGAGGTCAGTGCCCCCGCACCCTCGAGCCCGTTAGGGTGGAACAACCATGTTTGCTTACGTCGTTCGCCGCATCTTCGTCGGCGTCATCATGCTCTTCGTGATGAGCCTGGTGACGTACCTGCTCTTCTTCGCGGCTCCCTCCGATCCCGCCCGGTACACCTGTGGCAAGAACTGCTCGCCCGAGCTCATCGAGCAGAACCGCAAGGCGCTCGGGTATGACAAGCCGGTGCTGGTGCAGTACGGCGAGTTCGTCAAGGGCGTCTTCGTCGGGCGCGAGTTCCCCGACGACCCCGAGCTCAAGAAGTCCGCTCCCGAGACCATCGCCAGCTGCCCGGCCCCCTGTCTCGGCTACTCGCCGCTGCAGAGTGCGACGGTGACCTCACTCATCGCCGAGGCGGCACCGATCTCCATCTCGTTGGCGTTCATGGCGTTCCTCATGTGGATGGTGTTCGGCATATCCGGCGGCATCATAGCCGCGCTGTACAAGGGGCGGTTCGCCGATCGGGCGCTGGTCGGGAGTGCCCTCGTCGTCTACTCCTTCCCCACCTTCTTCATCGGCCTGTCCCTGTATATCTTCGTGGCCATCAAGTGGCAGCTGACACCGATCCCGGTCTACACGCCGATCAGTGAGGGCGGGGTCGGCGCGTGGTTGTCCGGCCTCTTCCTGCCGTCGCTGACGTTGGCGCTGATCTACATCGCCGGCTACATCCGTCTCACGCGGGCGTTCGTGCTCGAGTCCATGGGCGAGGACTACATCCGGACGGCTCGAGCCAAGGGTCTGCCGCAGCGACAGATCATGGGCAAGCACACCATGCGCGCGGCCCTCACACCGATCGCCACCGTTGCGGGTCTGGACCTCGGCGCGCTCCTCGCGGGTGCGATCATCACCGAGACTGTGTTCAACTACAACGGTCTGGGCAAGCTGGCGGTCCAGGCGGCGACGACGTACGACCTGCCGACCACGGTGGGCATCGTCCTCGTCGCAGCGGCCTTCATCATCACCGCGAACATCATCGTCGACGTGCTATACGCCGTGATCGACCCGCGGGTCAAGTACTCCTGATCGACGAGCTCAACAGATTGGACACCCTATGAGCAGGTGGGCCTCCGCGGACCCCGCAAGTTCCGGCGCGCTTCTGTCGGTGCGCGACCTCAAGGTCACGTTTCCCACCGAGGACGGCTTGGTCAAGGCGGTCGACGGCCTGACCTTCGACCTTCGCGCCGGTGAGACCATCGGGATCGTGGGTGAGTCCGGATCGGGCAAATCGGTCACCAGTCAGGCCATCATGGGTCTGCACCGCGGCACTCGGGCCATGGTGGAGGGGCAGATCGTCTTCGACGGGCGCGATCTGATCAAGATCGTCGACGAGGACCTGCGCCGCATGCGCGGCCGTGACATCGCCATGATCTTCCAGGACCCCCTGTCCGCCCTGCACCCGTACTACACGGTCGGGAACCAGATCGTCGAGGCGTACCGCGTCCACAACGACGTGACGAAGGCGGCGGCCCGGACCCACGTCATCGAGATGCTCGACCGCGTCGGTATCCCCAACCCGCAGAAGCGCGTGGACCAGTACCCACACGAGTTCTCCGGCGGCATGCGACAGCGCGCGATGATCGCGATGGCGCTGGTCAACAGCCCCCGGTTGATCATCGCGGACGAGCCGACCACCGCTCTCGATGTCACCGTGCAGGCGCAGATCCTCAACCTGCTCGTCGACCTCCAGAAGGAGTTCGGCTCGGCGATCATCATCATCACCCACGACCTCGGCGTCGTCGCGGAGCTCGCGGACTCCATCATGGTGATGTTCGCCGGCAAGGCGGTCGAGGGCGGGGAGGCCGAGGAGATCTTCTACGAGGCCATGCATCCCTACACGTGGGGACTGCTCCAGTCGATGCCGCGCATCGACTCCGAGAAGAAGGAGCGACTGGTGCCGATCGCCGGCAACCCTCCGTCGCTCATCAACCCGCCCCCCGGCTGTGCATTCCACCCGCGGTGCGCCTTCCGGGACGACGCGCGCCTGGGCTGCTCGAGCGTGATCCCTGAGTTCGACATCTCCACAGAGCACCCGGCACGATGCCTCATTCCCGAGGGTGAGCGTCGCGCGATCTCCCAAGCCAAGACCAAGACCAGGACGGCATGATGACCGACCTTTCCCCGTCGACCCAGGTGCCGGACGACGAGCCGGCGGCCACTCCCGTCGCGACGCCGAGTGCCTCTGTCACGACGCCGAGTGCCTCTCACGACAAGACCGGCGCCGCGGGCGGCAAGCGGTTCATGCGTCAACGCCGCAAGGCCACGGATGAGGGCGTGGCGCTGGGCGAGGTGATCCTCGAGGTCACCGACCTCAAGAAGTACTTCCCGATGCACACCTCCGGCCTCGTCCACCGTGCGGCCGACCCGGTGAGGGCCGTCGACGGCATCTCCTTCTCGGTGCGCAAGGGGGAGACCCTGGGTCTGGTCGGCGAGTCGGGATGCGGCAAGTCGACCGCCGGACGCACGATGTTGCAGCTGCTGCCGCCCACGGGTGGCACCATCCGCTACCAGGGCAAGGACATCACCAACGTCCAGGGCAAGGAGCTGCGTCGGCTCCGCACCGAGATGCAGATGGTCTTCCAGGACCCCTACGGCTCGCTCAACCCGCGTCAGACCGTCGGGACGATCATCGCGGCGCCGTTCCGAATCCAGGGAATCACCCCCGAGGGGGGCATCAAGGCCGAGGTGCAGAGCCTCATGAAGCGGGTGGGGCTCAACCCCGAGCACTACAACCGGTTCCCGCACGAGTTCTCAGGCGGCCAGCGACAGCGCATCGGCATCGCGCGAGCGGTGGCCCTGCGGCCCAAGCTCATCGTCTGCGACGAGCCTGTGTCCGCACTCGACGTGTCGATCCAGGCTCAGGTGGTCAACCTCCTCGAGGACCTGCAGGACGAGTTCGAGCTCACCTACGTCTTCGTCGCCCACGACCTCGCCGTGGTGCGCCACATCAGCGACCGCGTCGCAGTGATGTACCTCGGCAAGATCATGGAGATGGGCTCGCGCCAGGACCTCTACGAGAACCCCCTGCACCCGTACACGCAGGCGCTCCTGTCGGCGGTGCCGATCCCTGACCCCCGTCGGGAGAACAAGCGGGAACGCATCCTGCTCACGGGTGACCTGCCCTCCCCGATCAACCCCCCCAGCGGATGCGTCTTCCACACGCGGTGCCCTCGGTTCCGCGAGGAGCTCAGCGAGTCGGAGCGCACGCGCTGCACAACCGAGGCCCCGGTCATCCAGGTCGAGAACGGCCACCAGGTTGCGTGCCACTTCGCCGGCCCGCCGAAGGTGGAGGTCTTCTGACCGCCCGCTACTCCTGATCAGCCGCAGGCGGCCGCGCACCTCGGTGCGAGGCCGCCTGCGCGATCTGGTGCGCCAGCTCGACGTCGAGCTGGGTCAGGCCGCCCTCGGAATGGGTCGAGAGTGAGAAGCGGACGCTGGTCCAGCGGATGTCGATGTCAGGATGGTGGTTCATCGCCTCGGCGTCGGTTGCCACCTCCTCGACGAGCCGGATTCCGGTAAGGAAGTCGGGGGCTACATAGACGGCCCAGATCGTGTCGCCCTCGCGCGTCCAGCCGGGCAGGTCCCGCAGCTGCCGCGCGATCTCCTCGCCGTCGAGTCGTCGTGCCATGTCCCCAGTAAACCCCTGTGCAGGGGATGTCGCCCGGGTAGCCCGATCACGAGCAGGCAGGACCAGGCCGCCGACGGGCGGAGTGCATGTGACACCATCGTGGGCGCCATGGACCTGTCACCCCACCTTCCGTCCTCGGGTCGCGCCCTCGTCGTGGCTGCGGCCGTCGTCGACGACCTGCGGACGCCGACCCGGCTGCTCGCCGCCCGCCGCACAGGTCCCTCGGTGCTTGCCGGTGGGTGGGAGCTCCCCGGCGGCAAGGTCGAGCTCGACGAAACACCGCTCGAAGCGCTGCACCGCGAGCTCAGGGAGGAGCTCGGGGTCGTCGTGGAGGTCGGGCCGCCGGTGGACGGCCCGCTGCCCGGTCGATCCTGGCTGCTGGGGGAGCGCTACGAGATGCTCGTCTGGCTGGCGGTCGTCGTCGAGGGTGAGCCTGCCGCGATCGAGGACCACGACGAGGTGCGCTGGCTCGGTGCAGGGCACCTGTTCGACGTCGCCTGGCTCCCGGCCGACCTGCCGATCGTCGAGCGGCTCGAGGCCCGGTTCGGAGCATCCCCGAATTCCTGAGAGACTGTCCCTCATGCCCATGAAGACCCGCGCGGACATCCGCAACGTCGCCATCGTCGCTCACGTCGACCACGGCAAGACCACCCTCGTCGACAAGATGCTCTGGCAGTCCGGCGCGTTCGGCGAGCACCAGCACGTCGACGAGCGTGCCATGGACTCCGGCGACCTGGAGCGCGAGAAGGGCATCACGATCCTCGCCAAGAACACGGCGGTGCACTACACGGGCAAGGCGGCGCAGGACGCGGGTCTCACCGACGGCGTCACGATCAACATCATCGACACCCCGGGCCACGCCGACTTCGGCGGCGAGGTCGAGCGCGGCCTCTCGATGGTCGACGGGGTCGTCCTGCTCGTCGACGCCTCCGAGGGCCCGCTGCCCCAGACCCGCTTCGTCCTGCGCAAGGCGCTCGCCGCCAAGATGCCGGTCATCCTCTGCATCAACAAGGTCGACCGTCCCGACTCGCGGATCGCCGAGGTCGTCGACGAGACCTACGAGCTCTTCCTCGACCTCGACGCGAGCGAGGACCAGATCGACTTCCCGATCGTCTACGCCTCGGCCAAGGCCGGCCGCGCCTCCCTCGACCGACCCGCCGACGGAGGCCTGCCTGAGGGCGACGACCTCGAGGCGCTCTTCAGCACGATCCTCGACACCATCCCGGCGCCGACCTACGACGACGAGGCGCCGCTGCAGGCCCACGTCACCAACCTCGACGCCTCCAACTTCCTCGGTCGCCTGGCGCTCCTGCGGGTCCACAACGGCACGATCAAGAAGGGCCAGCAGGTCACGTGGTGCCGTGCCGACGGCACCCAGCAGCGGGTCAAGATCACCGAGCTGCTCATGACCGAGGCCCTCGAGCGCAAGCCCGCCGAGAGCGCCGGCCCCGGCGACATCATCGCCGTGGCGGGCATCCCCGAGATCACGATCGGTGAGACGCTCGCCGACGCCGAGAACCCCGTCCCGCTCCCGCTCATCACGGTCGACGAGCCGGCGATCTCCATGACGATCGGCACCAACACCTCGCCCCTCGTGGGCCGCGGCCCGACGAAGGGCACGAAGGTCACGGCCCGCATGGTCAAGGACCGCCTCGACAAGGAGCTCATCGGCAACGTCTCGCTCCGCATCCTGCCCACGGAGCGGCCCGACGCCTGGGAGGTCCAGGGTCGCGGCGAGCTCGCCCTGGCCATCCTCGTCGAGCAGATGCGGCGCGAGGGCTACGAGCTGACCGTCGGCAAGCCGCAGGTCGTGACGCGCGAGGTCGACGGCAAGACGTACGAGCCGGTCGAGCGCCTGACGGTCGACACGCCCGAGGAGTTCCTCGGCCCGATCACCCAGATCATGGCGGCCCGCAAGGGCCGGATGGAGCAGATGACCAACCACGGCACCGGCTGGATCCGGATGGAGTTCCTCGTGCCGTCGCGTGGGCTCATCGGCTTCCGGACCGAGTTCCTCACCGAGACGCGCGGCACCGGCATCGCCCACCACGTCTTCGAGGACTACGAGCCGTGGTTCGGCACCATCACGACGCGCACGAGCGGCTCGCTCGTCTCCGACCGCGCCGGAGTCGTCACGGCCTACGCCATGGTCAACCTGCAGGAGCGTGGCACGCTGTTCACCGAGCCCACCACCGAGGTGTACGAAGGCATGATCGTCGGCGAGAACTCCCGCGCCGACGACATGGACGTCAACATCACGAAGGAGAAGAAGCTGACCAACGTGCGCGCCTCCTCCTCCGACAACTTCGAGAAGATCGTGCCGCCCCGCGCGCTCAGCCTCGAGCAGTCGCTCGAGTTCTGCCGCGAGGACGAGTGCGTCGAGGTGACCCCCGACGCGGTCCGGATCCGCAAGGTCGTGCTCGACGCCAACGAGCGTTCCCGCACGGCAGCGCGGGCTCGGGCCGCTGCGCGCTCGGAGGGCTGAGGCGCCGGTGCGAGACGGGGTGACGCGTCAGGTCCGGGCCGCCTTCGTGGCGGCGGTCGTCGTGGTGCTCACCATCGTCGGTGGGGTCGCCGCCTGCTCGACCGACCTCGTCGGCGGAGGGGCGGCGGACCGCCTCGCCGCCGCGCCCGAGGGCGCGCCGCAGCCCGGCGGCGACCTGAGCGTCCTCGTGGCGGGCGAGGTGGCGACCTGGGACCCCCAGCTGATGTACGTCGGGCCGGAGGCGTTCTTCGCCGAGCGGACCTTCGTGCGGACCCTGACGGCCTACGGCACGGGCGCCGACCAGCGCACGCTCGTCGGCGACCTCGCGACGTCGGCCGGGACCCCGAGCGACGGCGGCCGGACGTGGACCTTCACCCTCCGTGACGGGATCACGTGGGAGGACGGCTCACCCGTGACGTGCGCGGACATCCGCCACGGCGTGGCCCGCACGTTCGACCGCACGACCCACATCGCCGGCACCAACTACGCGAGCTTCCTGCTCGACGTGCCGACGGCCGTCACCGCGGAGGGGCTCGAGAAGCCCGTCTACAGCGGGCCGGGTGACAAGGCCGACCAGGCCGCCTTCGACAAGGCCCTCGTGTGCAAGGGCCGGACGATCGTCTTCCACCTGCGCGAGCCCGAGCCGGACTTCGCCCACATCGTCGCGCTGCCCGAGTTCGCCCCCCGCAAGGCCTCGGCCGACACCAAGGACGCCAAGGCGACGTTCTCGGTCATGTCGACCGGCCCGTACAAGCTGGCCAAGCCCTGGGTCGTCGGCAAGGGCGGCACGTTCGTCCGCAACGGCGCGTGGGACCCGGCGAGCGACCCGATCCGCAAGGCCTACCCCGACACGATCACCGTGACGTCCGGCCTCGACGAGCCGACCATCATCCAGCGGCTGCTCAACGACAAGGACCAGGACGCCTACGCCGTGTCGTGGGTCCAGGCGTCGCCGACGCTGCGCAACCAGGCCGGCTCGATGCTCCAGGCGCGGCTCACCTTCCCGTACACCGGCAACGTCGACTACCTCGCGCTCAACATGCGCAGCAAGGTGATGTCCAACCCGAAGGTCCGCGAGGCGTTCGCCCTGGCGACCAACCGCGCGACCTACGTCGCCGCCAACGGCGGCGAGGGTGCCGGCTCGCCGAGCTGGTCGATCCTCGGCCCGGCGATCTCCTCGGTCGGCACCGATCCCGGCAAGGCGGGCAAGGTCGCCGGCGACCCCCAGGCGGCCCGGGCGCTCCTCCAGAGCTCGGGTCTCAGGCTCCCGGTCAAGGTGCGCGTCGTCCACGCGCAGTCCGTCCTCGCCGACAAGGCGTATGCCGCCCTCGCCGCCGGGTGGGAACGCGCCGGCTTCGACATCGAGCTGGTCCCGGTTCAGCCCGAGGAGTACTACAAGACGATCGAGAAGGCGACGTCGGTCAACGCCTACGACGTCTTCCGCGGCGTGTGGACCCCTGACTACCCCTCGGCGGGCGCCGTCATCCCGGCCCTCTTCGACGCGAGGATCAACGTCGACTCGAGCGGCCCGGGGCAGGACGCGGGCTACTTCGGCGACGCGGCGGTCGAGAGGCTCATCGACCAGGCCGACGCGACCGCCGACGAGGCCGCCCGCGGCCGGATCTGGGAGCAGGCCGACGCGCTCATCCGCGAGCGCGGAGGCTATGTCGCCCTCTGCGCGACGAAGGCCCTCCACGTCCACGGCGGCAGCGTCCGGCACTACGAGGAGCATGCCGTCGGTGGGATCGTGGACCTCGCCACCGTTTCCGTCCGCTGACCGGAGGCCCCGTTGCCACGCCGACTCCTCTTCGTCCACGCCCACCCCGACGACGAGACGCTGACGTGCGGGATCGCCATGGCGCACCACGTCGCTCTCGGCGACGAGGTCCACGTGCTCACGTGCACCCTCGGCGAGGAGGGTGAGGTCATCCCTCCGGACCTGGCCGAGCTCGAGGGCCACGAGGACGACCTCCTCGGTCCGCACCGGCATGCCGAGCTGACCGAGGCCCTGCGCCGCATCGGCGCCCACCTGCGCGTCCTCGGCGCGGCGGAGGGGCGCCTCTCCCGGTTCCGCGACTCCGGGATGGCCGGGTCACCCGCCGCGGCGCGACCGGAGGCCTTCGTCAACGCCGATCTCGACGAGGCGGCCGGTCTCGTCGTCGCCGTCATCCGCGACGTGCGTCCCGACGTCGTCGTCACCTACGACCCGCAGGGCGGATACGGCCACCCCGACCACATCCAGACCCACCGGGTGACCCGCGCCGCGCTGGCCATGCTCGGCGCCGCAGAGCTGCCCGCCGCCGCGTTCGAGATCGTCACCCCCACGTCCTGGGCTCGCGAGGACCGCGCGTGGCTGCACGACCAGGACCCGGCGGCATACGACCGGCCGGCGCCGGCGCCCTCGCTCGTCCTCCCTGCCGAGGGAGACCCCTTCCCTCCGTCGGTCGTCGACGACGGGCTCGTGAGCCACCACGTCGTCGACGATCGGGCACGCACGGTCAAGAACGACGCGCTCCGGGCGCACGCGACGCAGGTCATCGTCGCCTCGGAGGACGTCCACGCCCTGTCCAACCTCATCGCGGTCCGCACGACCGCTCGGGAGGGTTTCGCGCGGGTCGACCCACGCACGTGGGCCCGCGTGCCCGGCGCGAGCGGCACCGACCTCGCCGGCTGAGCCCCCGACCCGGCGCGGGGGAGGGGGCCCGGCGACCGTCAGGCGGACGGCTGGACGAGGTAGGTGTACTCGTGGTGGACGTCGAAGCCGAGCGAACGCCAGAAGTCGACCCCCGGGGCGTTGTCGGCCGACACCTGCAGGTAGATGGCCGGCATGGCGTTCTCGCGCGCGACCATGGCGATGGCCGAGACGAGCGTCGTCGCGAGGCCGCGGCGCCGGTGCTCGGGGTGCACCCACACCCCGAAGATGCCCGCCCAGCCCACATGGATCGCCATCCGCGCGAGCGCGACGATGCGGCCGCTCTCCTCGTCACGGATCGACAGGAAGAGCTGCCCGTCGCTGCCCGTGAGGACCGCCTCGGTGGCCCCCGGAACGATGGGGCGCTGCTCGCCGAAGGCGAGGAGCCACTCGGGGCTGAGCGCCGCGTCGGCGACGACCGGCGCCGACTCGATCGTGAGCGGCGGGACGGCCGCGGACGCCCCGGTCATGACGAGGACCCGGTCCCAGTCGTCGCGTCCGCCACCGGCGAGGTAGCCGCGCTCGAGGAGCGCGTCGCCGACCGGCACCGAGGTCACGTCGAAGCCCGGCTCGCCGTGCACCTGGAAGATCGTCGGCAGGTCGCGCTCGGCGTACCACCGCTCGCAGAAGTCGATGGCCTTGTCGAGGGGCAGGCTCGCGTCGCCGACGGGAAGCACGGAGTTGGCCCGCCCCGTGAAGCCGGCCGCAGCCCGAAGGATCCAGTCCCCGAGCCCCCCGCGCTCGACCGGCTCCCAGCCCTTGGCCATGAGCTTCTCGAGGTCGTCAGCCGACACACGCTCGTGCGGGCGGCCCGCGCGACTGGCGGGCGGCGGCACGTCCTTGGCCGCGATCACGTCGGCCCGGATGAGCTTGACGCGCTCGGTGCGGGTGTCGACGATGAGGAAGTCGTCGTTGCGGGCGATGAGCTCGCCCACGAAGTCCGTCGCGCTCGCATCGGACCCCTCTTCGAGGCGGTAGCGCACGACGACACGGCCCCCGATCGTCAGGCCCGCGGACAGCCGGTGTCCTGCCGTCTCAGGGTTGGGGTCACTCGCCGTGTCGCCATTCATGTCCGGCATACTAGGCCGTGCAGCATCCGCTCTCGCACCGCTCTCCAAGCAGGAGGTCCGCTCTCCCATGACCTACGTCATCGCCCAGCCTTGCGTCGACCTGAAGGACAAGGCGTGCATCGAGGAGTGTCCGGTCGACTGCATCTACGAGGGCAAGCGGTCGCTCTACATCCACCCCGACGAGTGCGTGGACTGCGGCGCCTGTGAGCCGGTGTGCCCGGTCGAGGCCATCTACTACGAGGACGACGTCCCCGAGCAGTGGGCCGACTACTACACCGCCAACGTCGAGTTCTTCACCGACCTTGGCAGCCCCGGCGGCGCTGCCAAGCTCGGCATGATCGACAAGGACCACCCGATCATCGCGGCCCTCCCGCCGCAGGAACACGACGAGTGAGTGTCGCGCTGACGCCGCTCGGCCTGCCCGACTTCCCCTGGGACTCGCTCGCGCCCTACAAGGCGCGAGCGGTCGCGCATCCGGACGGCATCGTCGACCTGTCCGTCGGCACCCCCGTCGACCCGACCCCGGAGGTTGTGCAGCGGGCGCTCGCAGCGGCCGCGGACGCCCCTGGCTACCCCACGACGGCCGGCACCGACGAGCTCCGTGAGGCCATCTGCGCCTGGTTCGAGCGGCGCCGCGGGGTCACGGGCCTCCAGCCGGGGGCGGTCCTGCCGACGATCGGCTCGAAGGAGCTCGTCGCCTGGCTGCCGACCCTGCTCGGGATCGGCGCCGGCGACCTCGTCGGGATCCCGGCCATCGCCTACCCGACCTACGACGTGGGGGCGCGCCTCGCCGGCGCGACGGCCGTCGTGGCGCAGTCGCTGACGAGCCTCGGTCCGCTCACCCCCTCGACCACCCCGAAGCTGGTGTGGCTCAACAGCCCCGGCAACCCCCACGGCCAGGTCCTCGGTGTCGAGCACCTGCGCAAGGTGGTGCGGTGGGCGCGCCAGCACGGGGTCATCGTCGCGAGCGACGAGTGCTATGCCGAGCTCGACTGGCGCGACGGCACCGTCGGGACGACGCCGAGCATCCTGCACCCCGACGTGTGTGAAGGAAGTCACGACGGGCTCCTCGCCGTCTACTCGCTCTCCAAGCAGTCCAACCTCGCTGGATACCGATCCGCGTTCGTCGCAGGCGATCCCGAGCTCATCGGACGCATCCTCGAGGTCCGCAAGCATGCCGGCATGATCGTCCCCGCGCCCGTCCAGCACGCCATGACGGTCGCACTGGGCGACGACACGCATGTCGAGACGCAGCGGACGGCATACGCCCGGAGGCGGGCCCTCCTGCTCGACGCCGTGGCCCGCGCCGGGCTGCGCGTCGACCATTCCGAGGCGGGCCTCTATCTCTGGGCGACGCGCGAAGAGGACTGCTGGACAACGGTTTCCGATCTTGCAGACAGGGGGATCCTTGTCGCGCCCGGCGCCTTCTACGGCGAGGCCGGACGTCAGCACGTGCGGATCGCCCTCACCGCCACCGACGAGCGGGTCGCCGCGGCCTGCGCCCGGCTCTGACCACCCGGTCAGCCCGGCGGTGGGAGGGCTGCCCGGCGTCCGAGGCGGTTTTCTCTTGCGGGACCCCGCTGGGGTAACGTCGCGTGCGGACACGTCCGGCGTCCTGGTGCCGGACCGACAGGAGGCGAACAGACAGTGACGAAGGCAGTGGACGCGACTCTCTCGGTCGCAGACAAGGAACTCACGTTCCCGGGTGTGGAGGCCGTCGACGGCAACAACGGGCTCGGCGTCGGCGCCCTGCTCAAGGAGACCGGGCTCGTGACGTACGACGTGGGCTTCGTCAACACCGCCTCGTGCAAGAGCGCGATCACCTACATCGACGGCGACGAGGGCATCCTGCGCTACCGCGGGTACCCGATCGAGCAGCTCGCCGCGGGCTCGACGTTCGTCGAGGTCGCCTACCTGCTCATCTACGGCACGCTCCCGACCTCCGACGAGCTCGGCAACTTCGAGGACCTCATCCGCCGGCACACGATGCTGCACGAGGACCTCCGCGCGTTCTTCAACGGATTCCCGCGCGACGCCCACCCGATGCCGGTCCTCAGCTCGGCCGTCTCGGCGCTCGGCACGTTCTACCAGGACAGCCTCGACCCCTTCGACGCGGAGCAGGTGGAGATCTCGACGATCCGCCTCCTCGCCAAGCTCCCGACGATCGCCGCCTACGCCTACAAGAAGAGCGTCGGCCAGCCGTTCCTCTACCCGGACAACTCGCTCAGCCTGACCGAGAACTTCCTCCGGATGACCTTCGGGTTCCCGGCCGAGCCGTACGAGTTCGACGAGACGGTCGTCAAGGCGCTCGACCTGCTCTTCATCCTCCACGCAGACCACGAGCAGAACTGCTCGACCTCGACGGTCCGCCTCGTCGGCTCGGCGCACGCCAACCTCTTCAACTCGGTCTCCGCGGGCATCCACGCCCTCTCCGGCCCGCTCCACGGCGGCGCCAACCAGGCCGTCCTGTCGATGCTCGGCCAGCTCCACGAGAGCGGCGAGGACCCCAAGGCCTTCATGGACCGGGTCAAGAACAAGGAGGACGGCGTCCGCCTCATGGGCTTCGGCCACCGGGTCTACAAGAACTACGACCCCCGCGCCGCCATCATCAAGAAGGCCGCCGACGAGATCCTCGGCAAGCTCGGCAAGAACGACCCGCTGCTCGACATCGCCAAGCAGCTCGAAGAGGTCGCCCTCGCCGACGACTACTTCGTCGAGCGTCGCCTCTACCCCAACGTCGACTTCTACACGGGCCTCATCTACAAGGCGATGGGCTTCCCCGAGCGGATGTTCACGGTCCTCTTCGCCCTCGGCCGCCTGCCCGGCTGGATCGCCCAGTGGCGCGAGATGATGAACGACCCCGAGACGAAGATCGGCCGCCCTCGCCAGATCTACATCGGCGAGCCCGAGCGCGACTACCCCGCCTCCTGATCAACGGGCGGTCCCGCCGCGCGAGACCGAGCCAGTCCCCGAGCGAGCGCCCGAAGGCCCGCCCCAGCAGGGGCGGGCCTTCGGGCGTCCCGGGCCCAGCGGCATACGTGAAGGGCGCCGGGTCCTCGGGCTTCCGAGGGACCGGGCGTATGCCGCCGGGCTCAGGCCAGCTTGATCGTGACCGTCGTCGAGTCGGTGCCGCCGGACCAGCCCGCGTCGCCCCCCGAGCGCTCCCACGTCCGGTCCCCGACGGAGACGGCGGTCGCGCCGTACTGCGCCGCGCGCGCGACCGCCCAGTGCGCGACGGCCCAGGCACGACGCACGTCGGGTGCCGTCACGGTGAGCACGCCGTCCCCGGCGGTCGCCGTCGTGATGCCCATCTGGCGGGCGAGGTCCGCGGCGACAGCCCGGGGCGCGGCGTGTGCGGTGGCCTCGTCGAGGCGGCACGTCAGGCCGGCGGGGGAGTGCCCGGTCAGCGTCGAGGCGAGGACCCGGCCCTGGCTCTCATGGTCGCGGTAGGCCTCAGGGAAGCCGCTCCGCTGGACCCGCTGGGCGATCTTCGTGATGTCGGCGGTCTCGTAGCCCTTGTACTTCACGAGCGCGTCGTAGAACTTGTTCGTCGCGTAGACGGGGTCGAGGATCTGCTCGGTCGTGCCCCAGCCCTGGCTCGGCCGCTGCTGGAAGAGCCCGACCGAGTCGCGGTCGCCGAAGCGGATGTTGCGGATCTTCGACTCCTGGAAAGCGGTCGTCAGGGCGATCGTCGCCGCCCGGGGCGGCATGTCGCGCTTCATCGACAGCGCCGAGATGAGGGCCGCGTTTCCGGTCTGCTCGGGGTCGAAGGTCTCGGTCATGCCCCCGGCCGTGATCGTGCACTCGGGCGTCTGGACGCTCTTCCACAGGAACCGCGTGCCGAGGAAGCCCGCCGACGCCACGATGAGGACGATGACGAGCAGCGCGATCCGCCCGCGGCGCTTCTGGCGCTCGGTCCGGTGCGGCCGGTGGGAATCGGCCACAGCCGGTTCCTGTCGGTCGAGCAGCATGGTGTCCCTAGGTCGTCGTCGTGGCGGTCGTCGTGCGGTCAGTCGTTGGCGTGGAGCGCGGCGTTGAGCGTGATCCCGGTCCCCTTCCGGGCTCGGGCCTCGACCGCGCCGGACTCGCTGTTGCGGATGAAGAGGATGTTGCTCGCACCCGACAGCTCGCGGGCCTTGACGACGGCGCCGTCGGGCATCGTCACCTTTGTCCCGGCCGTCACGTAGAGGCCCGCCTCGACGACGCAGTCGTCGCCGAGCGCGATCCCGATGCCACCGTTGGCACCGACGAGACAACGCTCACCGATGCTCACGCGTTCCGTGCCGCCGCCGGAGAGCGTGCCCATGATCGACGCTCCGGCGCCGATGTCGGAACCGTTGCCGACGACGACACCCTGGACGATGCGTCCCTCGACCATCGAGGTGCCGAGCGTTCCGGCGTTGAAGTTGCAGAAGCCCTCGTGCATGACCGTCGTGCCGGGGGAGAGGTGCGCGCCGAGGCGGACCCGGTCGGCGTCGGCGATGCGCACCCCCGGCGGGACGACGTAGTCGGTCATCCGGGGGAACTTGTCGACGCCGAAGACCTGGACCGGCCCGCGGGCGCGCAGGCGCAGCCGGGTCTGCTCGAAGCCGTCGGCGGCGCACGGGCCGTGGTTGGTCCACACGACGTTGGGCAGGATCCCGAAGATGGCATCGAGGTTGATCGTGTTGGGGGCCACGAGGCAGTGGGAGAGCAGGTGGAGGCGCAGGTAGGCGTCCGGCACGTCGGCCGGGGCGGCGTCGAGGTCGATCACGACGCGACGGACCTCCGTGCGCACCCTTCTCAGCGCGTCGGTGGCGGCCAGCCCGTCGAGTCCCTCGGGAGCCTCTGCCTCGGCCGTCGGCTCGCCGAGCGCGGGGGAGGGGTACCAGGTGTCGAGCACCTGTCCGCCGTCCGTGCTCGTGACGAGTCCGTGTCCCCATGCGCTGCGCTGCTCCGACATGGCCCCAAGGGTATGCGGCAGCCCGTCCGGCGGCGAACCGCGGCCGGACCGCGGAACGGTCGGTCGAAACGGCTAGCCTTCGCCGTATGCCGCCCACCGACCTCTCGCCCGCCCCCGCCGTCCTCGACCTGAGCAGCGACGTCACGACGCTCACCGCCGCCGTCTGCGACATCGAGTCGGTCAGCCAGGACGAGGCCGCTCTCGCCGATGCGATCGAGGCGGTGCTGCGGCCGCTCGGCCACCTCGAGGTGGTCCGCGACGGTGACACGATCATCGCCCGGACGACGCTCGGTAGGCCCGAGCGCGTCATCCTCGCCGGGCACATCGACACGGTGCCGCTCACGACCCCGCCCAACCTGCCGACCCGGCGCGTCGGAGGCGAGCTCTGGGGCCGCGGCACGGTCGACATGAAGGGGGGCGTCGCGGTCATGCTCCGCCTCGCCGCCCAGCTGACCGAGCCGTCGCGCGACCTCACGTTCCTCTTCTACGAGTGCGAGGAGATCGACGGGCGGTTCAACGGCCTCGCGCGGGTCGGCGACACCCGCCCGGACCTGCTCGCCGGCGACTTCGCGGTCCTGCTCGAACCGACCGGTGACTCCATCGAGGGCGGGTGCAAGGGCACGCTCCGGGCCGAGGTGACGACGAAGGGCATCGCGGCGCACTCGGCCCGCCCCTGGAAGGGCCACAACGCCATCCACGACGCAGCGGTCGTCCTCGCCCGCCTCGCCGCCTACGAGCCGGCGGTCGTCCACGTCGACGGCCTCGACTACAGCGAGGCCCTGCAGGCGGTCGGCATCCGCGGCGGGATCGCCGGCAACGTCATCCCCGACCGGTGCACGGTGACGGTCAACTACCGGTTCGCGCCCGACAAGGACGTCGAGGCGGCGTTCGCCCACGTGCAGCACGTCTTCGAGGGCTTCGACGTCGTCCTCACGGATGCCGCGGCCGGGGCCCGGCCCGGGCTGCACCTGCCGGCGGCGAAGGAGTTCGTCGAGGCCCTCGGGCGCGGCGTCAACCCCAAGGAGGGCTGGACCGACGTGGCGCGGTTCTCGGCCCTCGGCATCCCGGCCGTCAACTACGGCCCCGGCGACCCCAACCTCGCGCACATGGACGACGAGCGGTGCCCCGTCGAGCAGTACGTCTCCGCGGAGCGCGCGCTCCTGCGGTGGCTCGCCTGACCTCGGCCGGCGCCGCCTAAGGTGTGCCTGTGAGCGAAGACATCGCACCCGAGGTGCCACCGCGCCTCGACCGGCGCCAGACCGGTCCTGTCACCCTCCGTCGCGGCCGCGTCCCGTCGACGACGACCGACCAGCGCCTGCTCGACAAGCGCCAGCCGAGCGACTGGCTCCACACCGACCCGTGGCGCGTCATGCGCATCCAGTCGGAGTTCATCGAGGGTTTCGGCGCACTCGCCGAGCTCGGCCCGGCGGTGGCGGTCTTCGGGTCGGCGCGCACGCGACCCGACGACCCGGCATACGCCCTGGGGATCGAGATCGGCAGGCTGCTCGCCGAGGCGGGGTACGCCGTCATCACCGGCGGCGGTCCCGGCGCGATGGAGGCCGCCAACAAGGGCGCCTACGAGGCCAAGGGGACCTCCGTCGGTCTCGGGATCGAGCTGCCGTTCGAGACGGGGATCAACGACTACGTCGACCTCGCCATCAACTTCCGCTACTTCTTCGCGCGCAAGACGATGTTCCTCAAGTACTCCCAGGGGTTCATCGTCCTGCCTGGCGGTTTCGGCACCCTCGACGAGCTCTTCGAGGCTGTCACGCTCGCCCAGACGCAGAAGGTGACGCAGTTCCCGGTCGTGCTCATGGGCACCGCGTACTGGCAGGGGCTGGTCGACTGGCTCCGCGAGCGGGTCCTGGCCGACGGCATGATCAGCCCCGGCGACATCGAGCGCCTCACGCTGACCGACGACCCGCACGTCGCCGTCCGGACCATCATCGAGCACGAGGGGCCGTCGTCGTGAACTGGTTCATCCTCTTCGTCGGGATCGTCGTCATCTGCTTCGTCGTCGCGCTCCTGCTCGGGCTCGTCGGCGGGGGTATGGGCCGTCCGACTTCGTCGCTCAGCCACGAGCCGCTGCCCGAGGGCGAGATCGACGACGCCGACTTCGACGAGCTCGTCTTCGACGTCACAGCCCGCGGCTACCGCATGAGCCAGGTCGACGGGGTCGTCGACCGGCTCCGGCGAGCCCTGCGCGAGAAGGACGAGGAGATCGCCGTGCTCCGGGGCGAGGCCGGGGTCGCGCGGCCGGTCGAACGGGTCGAGCCGGGGGAGCAGGTCGCACCTGCGCAGCCGGAGCCGGAGCCGGAGCCGGACCCGGGGCCGGAGCCGGAGCCGGAGCTACAGCGCACCTCGGAGCCGACGGAGCCCGCGGAGCCTGCATGACGACCCTTCCGGACCTCGCCACGAGGCGCCCGGTCACCGCGGTCCCGACGCGTACCTTCGTGGCGTGGGTGCTCGTCGCCTACGCCCTGTGCCGGGTCGTGACGACGACGATCCTGCTGCTCGTCATGCCCCACCAGGTGCCGAGCGGGATGACCGGCGGCGACGACGTGCCCGTCACCTACTTCCCGTTCACGGCCCTCTGGGACGGCCAGTGGTACCAGTGGATCGCCCAGCACGGCTACCCCGACACCCTCCCGACCGACGGCACCGGAAAGGTCCAGCAGAACCCCTGGGCCTTCTACCCGCTCTTCCCCTTCCTCGCCCGCGCGGGCATGGCGGTCACCGGCCTCGACTTCCCGGTCGTCGGATCGACGGTGGCGCTTCTCTGCGGGTTCGGGGCAGCCGTGCTCATCGGACTGCTGCTCCGCGACCGCATCGGCGACCCTGCGGCATACCTCGTCGTGGTCCTCTGGGCCAGCTTTCCCGCCTCCGTGACGCTCCAGCTCGCCTACACGGAGTCGCTCGCGATGCTCCTCCTCGTCGGCTACCTCTACGCGCTCTCGCGCGAGCGGTGGCTCGTGGCGACCGTGGTCGCCGTGCTCGTCGGGCTCTCGCGCCCCATCGGCGTGCCCCTCGGGATCGTCACCCTCGTCGTCGTGGTGCTGCGCTGGCGGGAGCGGGCCGAGCGGCCCATCGCCCCGAGGACGTATGCCGCCATGCTCGCTGCGCTCGTCGGCTGTGGTGTCGCGGGGCTGCTCTGGCCGGCGATCGCCTGGTGGCGGACGGGGGTCTCGAGCGCCTACACCGACACGATGGCGGCCTGGCGCGGGTATGCCACCGTCGAGCCGTTCGTGCCGTGGCTCGACAAGGCGCGCTACTTCCTCGGTGACACGTGGGGTCCGTTCTGGCTGATCGTCACCCCGATCGTCATCGTCGCCATGGTCGCGGGGCCGTGGGCCAGGGCGCTCGGTGCCGACCTGCGCACGTGGTCGCTCGCCTACCCGGCCTACCTCGGGGTGGTTCTCGACCCGTTCACGAGCATCTTCCGCTACCTCGTGCCGCTCTTCCCCCTGCTCGTCGTCGTGCTCGGGGCGGGGTGGTCCGACCGCCGCGGCAACACGTGGCCGCGCCTGCTCGTGCGGGCGGTGCCGCTGCTCGTCGTCTTCGTCGTCTGCCAGTACTGGTGGACCGACGAGCTGTGGCGGTTCGTCCCCCCGAGCGACTACCCGCCGTGATGGTTCGCGAGGTCTGATCCGGCGACTGCGCACCCCCTCCCGCACCGGAGTGCGCTGCGTCGTCGTCTGCCCGTCGCGGGGGTTCGGACCCCCGTTCCGGGCAGACGACCCCGCGTCCGAGGCGTACCCCTCGCGCTCCTCCGATGGCGCCTCGGACGGGACTGGCGCCTGCTCCTGCCCGGCGTTCTCATGCTCGACACCGGCCTGCCCACCGAGCGGCAGCGCCTCGTCGCCGCCCTCCTGCTCGGCGGCAAGGGCCGTGGTCGATGCCGCGGCCGTCGCCGGGGGACGGCAGGCGAGGGCCATCCTCATCGAGGCGGTCCAGCGACGGCTCGTCCGGCTCGACGACCTCGAGCAGAGCGGCAGCGATCTCGCGCTGGCGGGGATCACGGTCATCGGAGTCACCCGGGCCGCGCGGGCGGCCGACCCCCGACGCCAGCTGGTCCGCATCGAGCGGGCCCACCGCGAGGCGGCCCGAGACGATCGGCGACCGGCGGTCACGGCCCTACGGCGCCCCGCCCTACCCGGGATTCCCGGGGCGGGGTGCTGATGCGGACCGGCGGCCCGAGCGGGTCAGTGCGGCGACACGAGCCCCGTGCGCTGCCCGCACGCCTCCTGCTCGAAGCTGCCCTGCTGCCTCATCTGACGTAGTCGGGGGTGCTCACCCCCGTGTCGTGCAGACGATGCGGCATACGGCCGGCCGCCAGGCGGGACCGAGGTTCAGGTGCCGGTGTAGGCCGGCTTCTCCTTGGCGAGGAACGCGTCCACGGCGGCCCGGTGGTCGGCGCTGCGGCCGGTCAGCTCCATCAGCTGCGCCTCATGCGCGAGCGAGGTGGCGAGATCGGCACCCGAGCTCACCGCGACCGCCCTGCGGATCGACCCGTAGGCGAGCGTCGGGCCCTGCGCCAGCGTCGTCGCCAGCTCGCGCACCGCGTCCTCGAAGTCGGCCGCCGGGACGACGCGCGTCACGAGCCCGAGCGACAGGGCCTCCTCGGCCGGGACCGTGCGGGGGAACATGAGCAGCTCCTTGGCCCGGGCCGGTCCGACGAGCCGGGGGAGCGTCCACGAGGCGCCCGAGTCGCACGAGAGCGCGATGCCCGCGAACGAGGTGTTGAGGCCGGCCCCCTCGGCGGCGATGCGGACGTCGCACGCGAGCGCGAAGCTGAGCCCCGCCCCGGCCGCGACCCCCCCGAGCGCGGCGACGACGGGCTTGTTCATCGTGGCGAGCAGCGTGACGATCGGGTTGTAGTGGTCGGTGACCGTCGTGGCCAGCGTCGAGTCGGCGCTCGCCAGGCTCTGGACGTGCTCCTTGAGGTCCTGCCCGACGCAGAACGCCCGACCGGTGCCCGTCAGCACGACGCACCGCACGGCCGGGTCGTCTGCCGCCTCGCGCAGGGCGGCGAGGAGGGCTTCCTTCATGGCGAGGTTGAGGCTGTTCATCGCCTCGGGCCGGTTGAGCCGCACCCAGGCGACCCCGTCCGAGGTCTCGACGACGACCGGTCGGTCGTCCGGAGGCTGCGGGCTGGTCACGTCGTCAGGTCCAGTGGGCGGCTGCGTCATGGTGGTCACTCTGTCCCATTCGTCGCCCCGACGGAAGCGGACGGCCATGGGCGTGCCCTCTGTCACATCCCGATTAGGTCTCGTCCCTGCGACACGGAATAATGGGGGTCAAAGACGCGGATTCCTATGGAAGGGGAACCATGGCAGCAATGAAGCCGAGGACCGGAGACGGACCGCTCGAGGTCGTCAAGGAGGGTCGCGGCATCGTGCTTCGCATGCCCCTGGAGGGCGGCGGACGGCTCGTCGTCGAGATGACCCCTGACGAGGCCGCGGCGCTCCGCGACGCGATCCAGGGGTGCGACGGCGTCAGCTGAAGCCTCCCCTTCTCTCCAGAACGGCTCCCGACCCCACGGTCGGGAGCCGTTCTGCGTCTCCCGCCTCGCGCAGCTCGGCCAGCACGTCGTATGCCGCTGGGTGCCCGCACGCGAGCAGTGCCGTCATCTTCGGCGACGGCTCGGCCTGCAGCTCGTCCCAGAGGCGCCTTCGGAACGCGTGGTAGGCGCGCATGGCGTCGACCCGGTTGCCGAGGGCGACGTAGATCGAGACGAGGGTGTGGGCCGGGCCCTCCTGGAGCGGTTCGATCTCGGCAGCACGCTCACAGGCGGCGATGGCGTGCTGGTGGAGCTCGTACGACGCGAGGCGGACGGCGAGCGCCTCGAGGGCCCGCAGGCGCGCGCGCTGGATGCGGCCCCGTTCCGTCAGGACCCACTCCTCGAACTCGCCGAGGAGCAGCTCGGGTCCGGGCAGGATCCGCAGGGCCTCGACGGCCGCTTGTGGCGAGAGGTGCTCGGCGCCGCGCTCGACCCGGTCGCACCACTCCCGGAGGACGTCGACGTCACTGCACACCCCGGACGCGAGGGACAGGGAGTCCGCGCCGGCCTCGACGAGCCCCGGAGCCTGGGCCCGGACCGCATGGAGCGCCTGCCGGAGACTGGCGCGGGCGTGCGCATCGCTGGCGTCGGGCCAGAGGATGCCCGCGACGTAGCCGCGGGGCCGGGACCCGTGCAGGGCGAGGAAGGCGACGAGGAGGCGCTCGCGGTGGAGCAGGGCCACCCTCCCCTCGCCGTCCTGCAGGCGCCAGTCGCCGAGGAGGCCGAGCTTCCACCGGGGCTCCCTGACGGGCCGCGCTGCGCGCAGCCTGGTCGGACGTGCCATGACATCCCCCTCGGTCATGGTGCGGACGCCCCCTCCCCCGAGGCCGAACACACCCTTTCGGATGGATCAGGTCGATCCGGTCTTCCGATCGACGTGGATCGTGACAGAGGCCGCACCGGCAGCGTTCTGCAGCTCTCGGGCGGTGGCGGCGACGGCAGGTTCGTTCGTCCCGCCCGGGCGGGCGCTGCGGGCGCTGCTCGAGGGTGCCGGGTCGGCGCCGAGCGTCGCGACGAGGTCGTCGAGCAGCTTGCGGGCCGAAGCAGGGAGCCCCTCGGGTCGAGCCCCCACGAGGACGAGCTGGACCGCGACGGCCTCGGTCGAGCAGCGAGTGCACGCGGCGTTGACGGCGAGCGCGCGGTTGGTCGCGGTGACCGGGCCATCCTGGGCGACGAGCACGACCTGGACGGAGACGGCCCGCGCGGAGCAGTCGACACAGGTGGACCACGCGGCCGCGACGTTCTCGGCGGTCACGCCCCCGTGGGCCCGGACCACCTCGACGGCGTCGGCTCGGCCGGAGCACCCGTCACAGGTCGACGAGGCGGTGGCGGTTGCGGTGGCGCGCCCCCCGCGCCCGACCTGGGACCACAGCGTCTGGGTGTCGGAGTCGTCGGGAGTTCCCGGCCCGGCGTGCGCCGCGGCCACGACCATGGCCCGTGAGTGCTCGGCTGCGGCGTCGCCTGAGGGCAGCACGAGGGCCGCCCCCATGACGGCCAGGGCCGCGATGGCCCCGCGGGCCCATCTGCCGGCCATGTCAGCGACCGCCCATCGTGGAGAACCGGTCCGCCACCGCAGCCGCCACGTCGACGAACGCCTCCTGCGTCCGCGGCGCCATCCGGGACAGCGTCGTGCGTCCGCCCGTCTCGAGTGCGGGGTCCCACGGGACCTGCGCCACGTGAGCGCAGCGCTGGGCGAAGTGGTCGGTGACGATGCGAACCGTGTGGTCCTCGGGGCGGGTGACGGCGTTGATGACGACGACCGCGGACGAGACGAGGTCGGCGTAGCCGTGCTGGTCGAGCCAGTCGAGGGTCTGCGCACCTGCCCTGGCCCCGTCCAGGGCAGGGCGCAGGACGAGGACGAGCTGGTCGGCCTCGGCGATGAGCCCCTGGTTGGCGCTGTCGAGGATCCCGGTCCCCGTGTCGAGGAGGATGAGGTTGTAGTAGTGGTCGAGAAGGGACACGACCCGGCGGTAGCCCGGCCTGTCGAGGCCCTGGCTGATCCGGGCGTCGTCATCGGAGGCGAGGACCTCGAGCCGGGACTCGTCGCACTGTGACGTGTAGCGCCGCATCGCGGAGAACGTGTCGACCGCCTCCACGTCTGCGAGCAGGTCGGTGATGGTGCGTGGGCAGTCGCCGGCGATGCGCCGCGCGAGGTTGCCCGCATCGGGGTTCGCGTCGACGGCGACGACACGGTCACCGCGCCGCATCGCGAAGGTGGCGCCCAACGCCACGGTCACGGTCGTCTTGCCGACGCCGCCCTTGCGGCTCATGACGACGATCCGCCGGCTCCCGTCGATGGGGGCTCTGACCCGCGCGGCAATCGCGTCGCGTCGCTGCTCGGCAGCGCCGGGGCCGAGGGCGATCTTCCCGCCGGTGGCGGCGCCGACCGCACGTCGCCACCCCGACCGGGCGACGGGCCGCTCCGGTCCGAAGAACGTGTCGTCCGTCAGCTCGTCGGCGCTGAACCAGGTGGACCAGTCGGCACGCCTGCTCGCGCCCTCGGGGGTCGCCTCCGGGGCGCCGTCGGGCGGTCCCGACCGATCCGCTTGGTCCGCCTTGCCCCCGTCCACGGGCAGCTGGCTCGCGCGCCCGGAGTCGGTGGCCCCGACGGACGCTCCGGGGGGCACCCGCTCCGCCGTGGCACCCGATCCGGGCGCGGCTGCCGGTGGCGGCGGTGCGGCGACCGGCCCCGGTGCGGGTGGTGCCTGGCCGTTGACGGGCATCACGGGAGTGGACGTCGGTGCTGGGTCGGTCGTGCTCATGAGCCCCTGCCTGGAGACGAGGCCTAGCCGCCGACGCGCGGCCCTGGCCACCAACAGAACGATCCGGTACAAAAACAACGCTAGACCTGCAAGGGGGATGAGAAGCAGAAATGCCGATATGGACGTCAGGGCGACCGCGGCGTAGTCGCCCTGCGCCCAGGCGGTGCGCCACAGCTCCACCTGGGTCACCATCGACTCGAGCGTCGTCCGGACGATCTCCGGCAGGTGGACGAGGGTCCAGACCGTTCCCACGGCGATGAGGGGGACGACGACGAGCACCCAGGCGACGACCACCCGGCGCGCCGTGGCCGACATCTCGGCCACGCGGGGGTCCGGCGGCCGCCCGTCGGGAACGAGGGTGCGCAGCACGGGCCGGATCCGGGAGAACAGGTCCGGGATGCCGGTGAGGTCGGTGAGGACGAAGTACCCGTCGAACCGGACGGTCGGCAGGAGCTGTTCGACCATCTCCACGTGGGTGAGGACGATGAGGAGCAGGAGCAGGCCGCTGCCGGTGGCCGCGTGGACCGCGCCGAACGCCAGCAGGCACAGGACGTTGAAGTAGAGGCCGCCGAGGTCGGTGCGGAGGCGTCCGGCGCGACCGAGCCGATACGAGTCGGTGACGTTGGTGAAGAAGGCCGGGAAGAGCAGGTAGACGCCGAAGCCGATGCGGCCGGGGTCGGCGCCGGAGTACGAGCAGGCGGTCGCGTGCCCGAGCTCGTGGGCGATGGCGCCGAGCGTCGACAGCGCGAAGAGGACGAGCAGGAGGGTCGGGGTGGCGAGCACGTCCGTCAGGGCGCTCATGACGTCCCCGCTGAGGAGCAGCCGGACGTCCATGACGACGAGGGCGACGAGCGCTGCGACGACGACGACGGGGTGGAACAGGGGTGAGAGGGCCCGGGCGAGGGGGCGCACCACGGACTGCGGGATGAGTGTTCCCCTCAGGCCGAGGCTGAGGACCGGGGTTGCCCGGGGCGCGGCCGTCACGGCCGGTGCGGGGTGCGGGCCGAGCGGCGCGACGACGCCGAGCGGCTGCAGCTTGGTCCGGAGCAGGTAGTCGAGGCCGTCCGGGGGCAGGGTGCGCCCGTAGGCCACGCTGACGGCCCGCGCGATGTCCTCGACGGGGCGCCGGGGGTCGATCCGGGCGAGGACGAGCCCGAGCAGCTGGGAGACCTGGATGACCTGCCCGTCCGCCCGACGGACGAGGTGGGGAGTCGACTGCAGCCCCGAGTCGCGGACCGCCCCGAGCAGGGACACACCCTCGGTGCGCGCCCAGCGGACGTCCTCGGTCGCGTCGGCAGACCCTGCCGCCTCGACCCCCTGCACCTGCGCCGGTTCCCCCACGGCGTCCCCCCGTTCGGTGGTCGCTCACGAAGAAGTGCTGGTGCGCGGCGGTTGGGGGCCGCGCACCAGCACTTCGCCTCGTCCTAGTGGATGAAGCTGGTCAGCTGCTGGGTCGCGAACGCCGTTGCGGTGCCGTTGATCGTGGCCGCGTTGACCGCCACCGCCAGGTTCACCCCGATGACCGGGGCGATGGTGATGTCGAGGAACAGCGTCTCCCGTTCTGGCAGGCACTCCACCAGCTGCGTGTCGATGTCGTCGTGTGTGACGACGGTCGGTGTCAGCATGACAACCTTCTTCCGTCGGCGCCCGGCGTCGCGGCTCGCGCCCCTCGCGCGCGTCGCGACACCGGACGGTGCAAGCTCACTGGTTGACGGAAATCATCTGCTGCGACGTCGCCGTCGCGTTCGAGAAGAACGTTGCCGCGTTGAGTGCGAGCGACGAGTTCGTTGCCGTGATGCCGGCCCACTTCGTGTTGAACCAGAGCGTCTCCTTCTCCGGGAGCAGCTCGATGCTCTCGGACTCGAGCTCGGTCATGGTGATTGGGGTCATGTGTTTCACCTCCCTTCCCCTGTGCCGACCATTAGAGCGAGCGCGCCGTGACCCGTCCGTGATGTCAACGTGACACGGGCGTTATCAGGCAGTCCGAAGCGGCGCGATAACGCCCGACAAAGAGGCACGTATGCCGCTGAGCCGGCTCGCGCGGGCCGGCTCAGCGGCATACCCGCGGGGTGGGGTGGATGTCAGGCGGCTCGACCGGGCCGCTCAGCGCTTGACGGCGACGAGGACCCCGTCGCCGGCCGGGAGGAGGGCGACGACGAAGTCGTCACGCTCGCGCAGGGTCCGGCCGACCTCGCGCAGCGTCCGCGTCTGGGGGTCGCGGTTGGCCGGGTCGGACTCGGCGTCGCTCCAGGTGAGCACGAGCGTGCCGCCATGACGGAGCAGGCGCGCGGCCTGCTCGACGTAGGAGGGGTACTCCTGCTTGTCGGCGTCGACGACGACGAGGTCGTAGGCACCGTCGGTCATCCGAGGGAGGACGTCGAGCGCGCGGCCGGTGATGACCCGGGTGCGCTGGTGGGCGATGCCGGCCGCCGCGAAGGCGTCGCGGGCGGCGTACTGGTGCTCGGCCTCGAGATCGATCGTCGTGAGGACCCCGTCGACGGGCATCCCGCCGAGCAACCAGAGCCCCGAGACGCCGGCCCCGGTGCCGATCTCCATCACTGCCTTGGCGCCGATCGCCGCGGCGAGCACCTGCAGGAGAGCCCCCACACCGGCGCCGACAGGCATCGCGCCGAGCGCCTCGCCACGGCTCCGGGCCTGCTCGATCTCCGCGGTCGGGGCGACGAACCCCTCGGCGTGCGACCAGGCGGCGACCTTCTGGGTGCTCATGTCCGTCACCCTACTGCGAACCACCGGGCCGTCCGGGCGCCTAGGGTGCCCTCATGGACGAGCCGATTCCCGCGCACCGCAGACCCGCCGGAACAACCGACGCGACCGTCGAGGCGCTCGGCAAGCTGAGCGAGGCGCTCGAGGTCGTCGAGGACGCCCGCGGACACCTCTACGGCTTCCACCGCCTCACCGGTATGGGCGACCTCACGCTCGGCGAGGCCGTCGACCTGCTCCGCGAGGCGGGCCACGGCGCGCTCGCCGACCGGATCGCCGAGGAGCTCGTTGGGCGCAACGTCATCGAGGGTCGCTGGACCTTCCAGCTCGTCGAGGAGTACGACGACGGCTACTACGCCACCTTCAAGCGGCTCGAGGCCGCCGCCCGCGAGGAGCTCGTCGGGGGCCGTCGGCACCTCTACGAGGCCGAGATGAAGGAGCGGCTGCGCACGCACGGGAGGCGGCACCACGAGGCGACGCCCCACGACGGGTCCGACCAGGCCTGACCGCGAGGTCCCGCCCGTCCGCGGCGATCCACAGCGGATCCACAGGCTATCCAAGGGTGGGCCCAACGGCGGTTCGCGACCATGGTGGGGAACGAATGACCGTGCCCGGGCGTTGACCCGGTCAACAGTTCCCGTGAAAGGCCGAGTTCATCTTGACCACCCCAGTGACGAGCGAGACCGACTCGACGTGGACCCCTCCCACGTGGGAGGAGATCGTCGAGCAGCACTCCGCCCGCGTCTACCGGCTCGCCTACCGCCTCACGGGCAACCCCCACGACGCCGAGGACCTGACGCACGACGTCTTCCTGCGCGTCTTCCGCTCGCTCAGCTCCTACCAGCCCGGAACCTTCGAGGGCTGGCTGCACCGCATCACGACCAACGTCTTCCTCGACAAGATGCGCCGCAAGCAGCGGATCCGCTTCGACGCCCTGCCGGAGGACGCGGCGGGCCGGCTGCCGAGCTACGAGAAGGGTCCCGAGCAGACCTACCACGACGCCCGTTTCGACGACGACGTCCAGCGCGCGCTCGACGCCCTCGCGCCGGAGTTCCGCGCAGCGGTCGTCCTCTGCGACATCGAGGGCCTGTCCTACGAGGAGATCAGCGCGACGCTCGGCGTCAAGCTGGGCACCGTGCGCTCCCGCATCCACCGGGGCCGTGCGCAGCTGCGCGAGGCGCTCGCGCATCGCGCCCCCGAGGTCGTGTCCAGGCCCGAGTCGCGGACCGCTCGCGCCGGCCTGCGCCTTCCCGGACGTCGGGTCGCGGCAGGGACGCGATGACCGGACCGGTGATGCCGTCGTGACGCCCCACCTGCGCCATCACGTGCGCGCGTACGTCGACCGGGCCCTCCCGCCGGCGATCCTGCACGTCTACGACCGTCACCTCGTGTGCTGCGCCCTCTGCCGCGCCGCCGCGGACCAAGAGCGCCGCATCGTCGCGTCGCTGCGCGCCGACACCGGCGGCGTGCCGCAGGGCCTGCGATCGGCCCTCATGAGCCTCGTCGCCGAGCCCGCCGCCGCCCCGGCCGAGCCGTCCCGCTCCGGACCGCGCATCCCGCTCCCGCCACGCGGGTTCCGTATGCCGTCCACCCCCTCCTACGCGCCCGTCCCGACCGTGGCCCCCTCCGCCCCGGCGCTCCACCGCTCGCCGATGCGTGCCGCGGTCGTCGCCTCGATCGCCGCGGGCGCCTCGGTCGCGGCGGCATGGGGCCTGGCCCTGTCGCCGGTTCCCGGCGGCGTCCGGCAGGTGTCGTCCGG